>NZ_JBFRGV010000005.1:0-245613 GCF_052115525.1 Leifsonia sp. 2MCAF36
ATCGGGATCGGGGTGTCCACCGTGAAGAACAGGGTGTCGAACCCCGCCGCTGCTGCCCGCTCCACCAGCCCGTAGGAGATCTCGCGTTGCCGCATCACATACAACTGGAACCAGTTCCGACCGGCCGGGTTGACCGCCTTCACCTCCTCGATCGAGGTCGTGCCCAACGTGGACAGGGTGAACGGGATGCCCGCCGCCGCAGCCGCCCCGGCACCCGCGGTCTCCCCCTCGGTCTGCATCAACCGGGTGAACCCGGTCGGTGCGATCCCGAACGGCAACGCCGACGGGCCACCCCAAATCTGACACGACGTGTCCACCTGCGACACGTCCTTCAGGATCGACGGGTGGAACTCCACATCCTGAAACGCCTGCCTGGCCCGCGCCAACGACAACTCACCCTCCGCCGCGCCCTCGGTGTAATCGAACGCCGCCTTCGGCGTCCGCCGACGAGCAATCCTGGCCAGGTCCTCGATCGTCAACGCAGACTCAAGCCGACGCTTCTTCAGATCCAGCTCCGGCCTCTTGAACTGCATCAACTCCAACAGTTCAACCGGCTTCGGGAATTGACGCGTGACCATAGAAAATCCTAACGAGGGCTAAAGCGAGAAGTCGGGCAGGTCATTCCGGTCGAAGGCGCAGGTTCTGCATCCCGCCGTCGACCGCGAGCGACACGCCGGTCGTCGATCCGGACCGGGGGCTCGCCAGGTAGGCGACGGCGTCTGCCACTTCGTGCGGCGCGACCAGTCGGCCGTGCGGCTGCCGGGCATTCAGCGCGGCGCGCTCGGCTGCGGGGTCAGCGGCCGACGACAGCAGCCGCTCGACCCAGGGGGTGTCCACCGTGCCGGGGCTGACCGCGTTGACGCGGATGCCCTCTCGGAGATGGTCCGCCGCCATCGCTCGGGTGAGCGCCAGCACGGCTCCCTTGCACGCACTGTAGAGGGCGCGCTGCGGAAGCCCGGCCGTTGCGACGATCGAGGAGGTGTTCACGATCGCGGCGGCAGGCGATTGCCGCAGATGCGGGAGGGCCGCGCGGGTGACGCGAACCAGCCCGACGACGTTGATGTCCCAGACGCGGTTCCACTCGGCATCCGAGTTGTCCGCCACGGTTCCTGTGGCACCGATGCCGGCATTGTTGATGAGGATATCGATACGCCCGAATCGCTCGGCGACGGTCTGGATGGCGGCGCGAACGGAGTCGTCGTCGCCGATATCCACCGCCAGCGCGAAAAGTGCTGGGTTCGCCGCTTCGGGGGCCAGATCGAGGACTGCGACGGTCGCCCCGGCGGCGGACAGCCTCTCGGCGATGGCTGCGCCGATTCCGGACGCGCCGCCGGTCACGACGGCGACGAGGTTTTCGAACTCGTTCATCGGATGCTCTCCTTCGAGCCGTCTGGTTGCGCCCAGGCGACGAACGTCTGGCGTTGGTGTCCCAGTCCCTCGATGTCGATCTCGCAGACATCACCGGCCACCAGGTAGGGGAATCGGCCGGACAGTGCGACACCTTGCGGCGTCCCGGTCAGGACGAGGTCGCCGGGCTCCAGTGTGAGGTACTGGCTGAGGCTCCAGACGATGGTCTCGACGTCGAAGATCAGGTCGGCGGTCGTGGACTCTTGACGGAGCTCGCCGTTGACCCAGCTCCGAAGTCGCAGTCCGCGATGATCGATCTCATCCGGCGTGACCAGCCATGGTCCGACCGGGCTGAACCCGGGAGCACTCTTGCCCTTCGACCATTGGCCGCCGGAGATCTCCAGTTGCCATTCGCGCTCGGACAAGTCGTTCGCCGCCACGAATCCCGCGATGTGCCGCAGGCTGTCCGCGGGCGAGTCCAGATAGGACGCGCGCGCGCCGATGACCACGCCGAGCTCGACCTCCCAGTCGGTCTTGCGGCTGCCGCGCGGGATGGCGACGTCGTCGTCCGGGCCGCCGAGCGTGTTCGGTGTCTTCAGGAAGATGATCGGAACCTTCGGCGGTTCCGAGCCTGATTCGGCCGCATGGGCTGCGTAGTTCATCCCGACGCAGATGATCGCGGACGGGCGCGCTATCGGAGCTCCGATTCGTGCGCCCTGGGGGACGCTGAGCGGGCTCAGCGAGCCTTCGGCGAGCGCGCGACGCACTGCGGCGACGCCGTCTCCGGAGAGGAAGTCACCATCGATGTCCGCCGTGATCGGCGAGATATCGAGATAGCGGGAGCCGTCGATGACCGCTGGACGTTCTTGTCCGCGATCCCCGATACGTACAAATTTCACGTTCGTCCGATCATTCAGTATGCTGAACGCATATTCGCTATTTCGAACAGTGTAGGGAGTGCCATGCCCGAGGTCAATGCCCACGAACCGCGTTCGAACTCGGTGCCGGCCATTCACCGGGCCTTCGCCGTGCTCGATCTCGTCGCAGGAAGGCGCGAGCCGCTCCCCCTCCACGCGATCAGCCGAGAGCTCTCCCTCCCCCGCAGCTCCACCTTGGGGATCTGCCGGGCGCTCGTCGCCGAGGATGCGCTCCGGCAGGACGCGGACGGTCGCTACCTCGTCGGCCCCCGCCTCGTTCGTTTGGCTCATCGATACGGCGGCGAAATCGACCTCGCCAGCGCCTTCGCACGCACAGTGGATGGGCTGGGCGACCTGCGCTGGACACTCCAACTGGCCGAACGCACGGGTCGCGAGGTGATCTACCTCGCCCGGCGGGACGGCACCCAACCACTCTCGCTGGTGACGGCCACCGGCCGGCCGTTGCCCGCCTCCACCACCGCCGTGGGAAAGGCCACACTGATGCACGCGCGCGACGAGGAGCTCCTTCGGTTGTACCCGCGCGACGATCTGCTCCCGCCGTTGACCCCCGCGAGCGTGACCACTCTCGATGCGCTGCGCGCCCAACTGGCCGTTGCACGAACAGCCGGTTACGCGATCGACCGCGGGGAGACGATGCTCGGCGTCATCGCGGCGGCGGCGCCCGTCTTCCTCGAGGGGCGCGACGCACCCGTCGCAGCGATCAGCGCAACGACGATCAGCATCGGCGGCGAAGACCCGATCGAGCTCCTCGCCCAGGTCGCACTCTCGGCCGCCGCGGCGATGTCAAGTATTCTTCGAGGCTAAGCGACATTTGGGCTTTCTGCTGGAACGAGCCGCGCTCGCTGACGCGTGTACACGCTACGACGTGAGCCTGCCCGCGGCGGCGATCCAGTATCCCTTGCGGCACCCGGCGGTGGTCTCCGTGGTGACCGGGATGCGCACCGAAGCGCACGTTCTGAGCACGGTCGACCGCTACCAGGCGCGCGTTCCGGAGGCGCTCTGGGAGGAGTTGGACGCGAGCGGGCTCGCGCCGGACCCTCGCTGAGGGACGCGATCACCGGGGCCGTTGGGATGGGTTCCCGGGCCGAGGGTCCCGAAACACCCCGGCCCGGAAACATTGTCGCCCCCTAGCGGATCGGTGAGGTGTCGGTCGACCCCATTGGCGGGCTCGGTGCCGATTCAGACCACGTCCTCTGTCTCGAGCGTTCGACCCTTCTGGGCGTGAGCCACTCTTTCGCCCGGTGGTGGTTTAGATGACCTCGGCTACCCCTTCTCGGCGCCAGCGATTTGACCGGCAACCAAATGTTTCTGAGCGAACAGGAACGCGGCAAGAATCGGCAGGATTGTGACGATCGCGGCGAGGGCGACTTCCGGCGCTTTGATCGAGCTGTTCACGGGCACGTCGCCTCGGATCGCACCGGTGCCACTTACGAGGAGCTGGAGACCCGACTGGACGGTAGCAAGGTTTGGGTCGGTGAGCATGATGTACGGGAGGAAAAAGGATGTCCAAGAGGCGACGATCGCGAAAAACGCGATCATGATGATTGCGGGACGTGCGATTGGCGCGAAGATCTGCATCATGATTCGAAGTTCGCCGCACCCGTCGAGCCGCGCCGCTTCGATGAGAGAGTCGGGCATGCTCGCGGTCGCGAAGAGATAGATCATGTAAACCCCGAACGGGTAGAACGAAAGCGGCAGGATGATCGACCAGGGGGTGTTGGTAAGTTGCACGACAGACATCTCTAGGTACAAGGGGAGGATGAGGGCTGCGGGCGGCACGATCATCGTGATGAGCGTGGTGAACAGTACGGCGGTCCGACCCCTGAACCGGAACTTAGCGAGCGCGTAACCGGCGGGGATCGCTGTAGCCAGCGCCAGTACCAGACTGGCGGCGGTATAGAAAATCGAGTTGCCGATCCATCTCCACACTATTCCCCCTTGGTAACTGAATAGATGTTGAGCGGCGAGGCCGAACTGCGACCAGCTGCCGAAGGCAAACGGGTTTAGCGTGCTCAACTCGGTGGCCGTTTTTGTGGGTGCGAGAAGCAACCAGACGATCGGAAAACCAAACATTACGATCGCGCCGACGAGGAAGAGATTTCTCCCGAAAGTCCCGCTGAATTTGGCCGCCATCTACTTGTCCCCGATCGAGTAGAACTTTGTTCGTGTGATGACAAGGACTGCGAGAGCGATGCACACGGCAAGAAGGATGATCGATAGCGCAGACGCCCGGCCATAGTTTGCTTGGGTGGTGGCGTAGTTGAAGACGAGCTGGTTGATCGACCACGTGTTCGACACCTGGCCGGGGGCTCCGGCGCCGAGGACAGTGGGTTCGACGAAGACTTGGAACCCCTGCGCGGTCGAGACGATGAGAATGAACGCAAGGTAGCTGCGAATGAGCGGGAGCTTGATGTGCCAGACGGATTGCCAGGCGCTTGCCCCGTCGAGTGTTGCTGACTCGATAATCTCCTCCGGAATGTTGGTGAGCGCTCCGTAGACGACCACGATCCACCCCCCTGCACCTGCGGATACTCCCATCACCGCGAGCACGATGACGAGCGTCTGGTCGGAGAGGAACGATCCGCCTTGAGGAGTGAATAACTCAATCAGAGGCCCGATTGGGCTCACTGCCGGTGAAAACATGAACAGCCATAACAGGGCAGCAGCCGCGCCGGTGACCGCCCCGGGCACGTACACGACGAAGCGTGTGAGGAGCGCGAATCGGGTGCGCTTCGCGTCCATGAGGAGTGCAAGCGCGAATACGACGACGAGCAGGACGGGTAGCCATACGAGCAGATACTCGATCACGTGCAAGCTGGACTGCGGGAGGCGGTAGTCGCCCAACACATCGGCAAAGTTTTGGATGAGCGAGAAGGTCGGTGCGCCGTACGGACTTGTTACAACGAATGATTCATAGATCGCATAGCCCGCGGGTACAACTCCGAAGGCGGCCAACAGGAACAGGTATGGGGCCAGAAAAGCCCACGCAGGGGCGCGACGGTGGCGCCGCGCCCCTGCTTGAGTCGAACTTTTGATGATTGCCTACTTGCTCACGGTGTAGCCGGCCGAAGTGGCGAGCTGTGTGGCTTGTGTGCCCCATTGCTGGAGGGCACCGGGCATGTCGGTTCCACCGTTCTTCACAACGGTGTCCGTGAAGGATTGCAGCAATCCCGTCTCGTAGCGTACGTAGCCGATAGCCGGGTTGATCTTGGACGCCGCAGAGACCATCGCGGGTGCCGGATCGGAGGCATACCAGGAGTCAGAAGACACCGCCTTCAGCCAGACCGTTGCCGCCGGGGTGTACCCGGGGTAGGTGACTCCGGACGCCGCATACGTGGGGTCGGTGGTCATCGCCTCAGTGAATTTGACCGCCTCGGCCGAGTTCTTCGACTTGGCCGAAACCATCCAAATTCCGCCGCCGATCGCGCCCGAATAGTTCGTGCTGTCACCCCAGCTCGGCATTGCTGCGGCGGTGTACTCTCCGGGGTTCTTCGGCAGATTCGATTTGAACACGAAGGCGCCAGCCCAGGACGCGCCAACCATGGCCACTACCTTGTCCGCTGCCACCTGCGCGGTGAAGCTCTTGTCGAAGAGGTCCAGCTGGGAGAGCGTGCCGTTTTTTTGCAGTGGCGAAAGTACATCGCCGACGCGGGTGCACTTGGGGGAGGCCGTGTTGATCTTCACCGCTGTGGTGGTTGCGTTATAGATCGGGCAGCCGCTCGAGCCGAAGAACGCGTCGACGCCGTAGCGTCCGTTCACGGTTCCGAGGCTGTAACCGGGATGCTCGGTTGCGAGCTTGATGCCGAGGTCTTTGAATTCCTCCATCGTGGTGGGAACGGTGTACCCCCACTGGGTGAACAGCTTCTTGTTGTACCAGAGTACGGTTTGTCCGATGTCGTTGGAGAGGCAGTAGATTTTGCCGCCGAACGTGCACCGCGAGATGGTGCCCTTGGGGAATCCATCGAGGACCTTTTTCGGCACCGCGGTATTGAGGGCCATCGGATAGTTGATCGGGTTCGCTGCAATGGTTGCGATTTCGTCGGGTGTTCCGAGGAAGACAACGTCCGGGATCCCGGTTCCGGACTTCTCAGCGAGGGTCAGCTTCGATGTGTTCGACCCCTGAGTTTCGTCGATCGTTTCGATCTTGATTTTCTCTTTGCGGTGAGCTTTGACGTATGCCTGAGCGACGGGCAGGCGGGTGGCGTCCACCCATACGGTGATGGGTGCTTTCGAGTCGTTCGCCGGCGAAGGGCTGGCCGAACACCCGGACATGACGAGACCCACGAGGACAGCTGCCGCGGCGGCGGCGAGCATTTTCTTCTTCATTTCACTCCTTTGTGATGCGGGGCTTGCTGTGAGGTTTTGCGCTCATCCGACCCCAGTCAATGACCTGCTGGTAGCCGGGTTCGGACCGCGGCCGGGGTAAGCGAAGGTCGGTGTCTGTCATTGGTTGACGAGATAGGCCAATGCTACGTACATCGGATGTCTGCTGTCAATGTCCTAATACTGGCTGCCGCCCGGAGTGGTGTTAACTCTCCAAAAATCGCCTATTTTAGGGGCCGCAGGGGCACATCTGGGGCAAGTCTGTCCTTGAAGACATCGGAGGTGTGGCTTATTATGGTGGGATAGGCGCGATTGAATGGACAAACTATGCCGAGTACTGATCTGAGTTGGGTGCGGATGTACTACGAGGTCTCTGGTCCGGAGTGGGGAACTCCGCTGGTGATGGTGCATGGATTGGGCTGCCAACTTGTGCAGTGGCACCCCGGGCTCGTCCTCGCGTTTGAATCCGCCGGCTACCGCGTGATCCGGCTGGACAACCGGGATGCGGGTCTGACGCAGTGGACGCGCCCGGTCCCCGACGCTTACGAAATTGGCGACTTCGCTGGCGATGTCAAGGAATTGCTCGACTATCTCAGGATTGAACGAGCCCATTTCGTCGGCATCTCGATGGGAGGAATGATCACTCAAGAGTTCGCGATCTCGTTTGCCGACCGCATTGCTAGCCAACTCCTGCTGTGCACGATGAGTTCCGTCGAGTTCTGGACTGACGACCCGGAAGTTCTCGCCTCTCGCGTTCTCCCTGCAGAGGCGCCAATGGATCGGGAGTCGGTGATCGAGAGGTACTTGTACCAAGAGACCTTCGCCGGAGTCACCGGGTTCACTGAGGATTCGCGGAGGCGATTCGCGGAGGAGCAATACGATCGCGCGTATCGGCCGGACGGAACAGCACGCCAAGCCGCAGCACTAGAAGGGTACGGCGATCGCCGTGGGGCCCTCGCTTCGGTGAAAATACCTACGGCAATTTTTCACGGTCGCGACGACAGACTGATCAGCTACCGAGCTGCACTTTCGACCGGGGAGATTCTTCCCAACGCCGATTTGCATCTGGCTAGCCACGTAGGACACGAGCTACCGCCGGCCCTTTGGGGCGACTTCATCAAGATGGTCGACCGCAACGTTGCCCTCAGCCGGTCAGCGTCTCGTAACTAAGCTGACCCCATGGCCGTTACCGATGAAGCGATACTCAGGATCAAAGAGATGATCCTGCGCGGGGAACTCCGCCCGGGTGACCGACTGCCTCCCGAGAAGGAACTGAGCGAGAAGCTCGGGCTCTCACGCAGTTCGATGCGCGAAGCGGTAAAAGCGCTCGAGATCATCAACGTGCTCAATGTCAAGCGAGGTGATGGCACATTCGTCACCAGTCTCGAACCACGCTTGCTCGTGGAAGCTATCGCTTTCGTGATCGATTTGCACGCGGACCGATCGATTCTCGACCTGTTTGCCGTGCGGCGAATCTGCGAAGGAGCGGCGACAGGCATGGCGGCCGCTCGGATCAGTGCGGAAGAACTGGCGGCTCTGCGGCGTCAAATCGATGAGGTCAACGAGTCGACAAGCGTCGAGGACCTGGTCATACACGATCTCGCGTTCCACGCGGCGATTACCGAGTCGGCTGGCAACTCATACCTCACTGTTCTCGTCGAATCCCTTTCGGGGCGAACCCTGCGGGCCCGCGTGTGGCGGGGACTAACACAGGAGCACGCAGTCGCGCGCACCCTCGACGAGCACCGCGCAATCGTCGATGCCCTGGAAATAGGTGACGTCCAGCTCGCCGAGTCCCTGGCGGTCACCCACATCTCCGGGGTCGAGCAGTGGATACGTTCGCGGGCCAGCCAGCCTGACGCATTCGACGAGCTCGCCGGACTGTAGCGCTACGACGGTCGCAGTCCATAAACGCGCTCGGCGGTGCGGTGGACGATACCCGACATTCGCTCGTAGATGGACCCTCTCGTCACGGTGCCACGACGAAACCATCAATGGAGACCCAGTTCGCATTAGATCCAGTATGAGTTCCGGTCACCGTCACGGTGATCGTATGCGCGCCCGCGGCCAGTACGGGACTCGTGTAGAGCAGAACACCTCCCACGTTGGAAGCGGATGAAAGATTCACATTCGTCGCGGTACCGCCATCGACCGAGACGCCTGCGATCCCGCTGTTCCCAGTCACCCCGTAGTAGGCAATCTGAGTCCCCGTCCAGCTCAATGTCGCGCTGTCGCCGGCGTGCGAACTGTATGAGGTCGTGCCGTAAATCAGTTGCGCCCCAAGAGCGGCGTTGCAATCTAGCGTGCAGTGGGCCCAACTCGTACCCGAGTACGAGACATCCGGGAAGGAATCGTCCACATAGTTGGCGGCATGAGCGATCACCGCATCGAGGGCGATGTATGTAGAAGTAGACGTGGCATCTTTAGTACCCGTGGCCCGGATGGTCATGGTGTGGGTACCATCCGCCAGGAGTGGAGTGGTCCAGACCAACTTGCTGGCGTTAGACGGCGCGTACAGATCGACCATCGTTTCAGGGCCGCCATCGACAGAAACCGCGGCGAAACCACTCGCGCCGACGCTCGCAATGTAGTCAGCCTGCGTCCCGGTCCACGTCACTGTCACTGAGGCATTGGCAGTATTCGTATACGAAACTGTGCCACCTACGTAGCTCGCTCCGAACGTCGTATTGCAACTGCTCGTGCAGTGCACCCAAGACCCTGAATAAACCACGCTCGACGAAGCAGAGTCGTCTACTGCGGTAGCCCCGGCGACGATCGATGCGTATGCGGGTTCGAGACCCGCCGCACCTATGATCGCCTGTGCCGCTGAGGGCCAAGGCCTACCCGAAGTGTAATTCCCGCTAACGACGACATTGGTGCCGTTCGTCACTTGCCTAGCGTTGTCAGAGTAGTTGTTCTGCACTGTCAAATCGTGGATGGCCGTCGGCGAAAGGTTGAGCCAGTTGGCGCCGACGCGTTCGAAGACGTTGTCATGCCAGTCCTCGTAGGCGCTGTTCTCGTCGGCGTACAAACCTTGATTCAGGGTGTGGTTGGTGTAATTGCCGAATACCTGGAGGCGTCCAGTCGTGGGACCGGAGCTCTCCGGACCCCACGCGTAGATCGCCCCGCCATCGCTCTTCGACAACATTGTGTTCTGAACTCGGTTGTGGGAGATGACATTGTCGTGCGCGTAGGTCGCGGTCGTGCTCGTCCCGCCAGGAATCCCGGCTGTGACGTGCCCGTTATATCCGGTCGAGATTCCCGAGTAAGGAAGATTTGTGAGGTAGTTGTGGGAGATCGTGGTTCCGTAAACCATCGTCGCGTATATACCGAGCGATCCGAGATACTGCTGGCCAACGCTCGCGATGAAGTTGTCGGTTACCGTAAAACCACCGTTCTGGTCGTTCGTGCCAGCCGCCGCGTCTCGCGCGTTGCCGAGCACTATTCCGCTGGCCGAGATATCGGTGAAGCTATTGCCCGTTATCGTGTCGGACTGACTTCCGTTGCTGAACGAAAGTCCAGCGGCGCCCAGATGCGAAAACGTGTTGCCCAAGATCGAGATATTTCGAGCTCCCTCCCCCGAGACGTCTCCGGGAGTTGTGCTGAGGGTTGAGGAATCCACATACTGAAGATCTCCGTACGTCTCGACCTGACCTGCCGGGCTACTGGGCTGGGTCCACGTTGCGTATTGGAACGAGAGGCCTTGCACCGTGATGTCGTGGACCGGAGAGGACGCGCTGCCTGCGAAATCCAGCAAACTGCCGGCGCGAGGGATGACCGTTGTCTCGCTGGAAAGCGTCTCACCGGCTCGAGGCTCGTAGTAAACCTTCTGTGTGCTGGCGCTGTAACTCCATTGCCCTGGCGCAGAGATGAACGAGTAGGACCCCGAAACGGTTGACGGCAGCGAATTTCCCACGGTGACCGCATTGGCGAAACACGGCTGAACCATTGTTATCGCGGCTCCCGACCCGTTGGCGGCGATCGACGAGACTCGGCACCGAGAGTTCTGCCAGAGGTGGGTGGAATTCCAGATCATCTCGACGTTGCCTGGGTCTTGCCAGGAAAGGGGAGCCGCCGAGGTTGAGGTATAGCCACTTGAGGTCGTCGTCAGACCCAGCGCGCTGACCACGCTACCGCCTATGCTCGCTTGAGCTTGTCGAGCGCCGTTGATGTAGAACTCACGAGGGTCGACTCCCGCGCCGGCCGAGGCCTGCCAAATGCCCGTTCCTGGCACCTGCGTCCATCCCGTCAGGATCTGTCCACCCGAAAGGACTGGGGTTGCTCCGGCAACGGGTTCCCAAGAAACTCTGTGCCCGCTGGTACCAGAATCGGCCGCGCCAAAAGTGAGAGGGCTGGTCACCGTGTACGTGCCCCCCGCAAGCAGCACGTCAATGTCGCCAGTCATCGAGGGGGCTAGCGAGGTCACCTGCGCGTGTGCGGTGGTGAGGGAGCAAGGGGATGCGGATGAACATGCAGTGCCTGTCCCCGTAGGAGACACGTAGAGCGTCGTCTGAACGGCAGCAAAAGCTGCGTTTGCCGTCAACCCCGTCGCTGTCAAAATCGATGATGCCGCAATGGCTATGGCGAGCAGTGCGCGCTTGGCACGAGTCGACGACACGATGGACCTCCATTGGACCACTAGTTCGGTTGGCTATCGCGAAAGCATACATCGGATGTGTACGAGACAATAGCCCTCAATCAGCGGCGTTTTTGCTGATTCCACCGGCGATCTGCGACCAAACATATGAGGTCTGCCGTGGTGATTGCGGATGCGCGTGGCGAGGGGGCCGCAGAATGGTGGGCTTGGCACGATTTCCAGCACCACATCCCGGACATCCGAACTATGAGGTGAGGTTTCGCCCCATCTGTGCCTAACTTGGCCAAATCAGTCTTCGATTGACAGCCAGACATCGGATGTCTAAGCTCGTGTGTACAGTCCAACAAAGGAACCACGTGAGCACGATCACAGCACTTGACACCTACGATGTTCGCTTCCCGACCTCGACCATGCTCGATGGGTCGGACGCGATGAACCCGGACCCCGACTATTCGGCCGCCTACCTGCGCATCGTCACAGACAGCGACGACGGCCTCGCCGGCCACGGGTTCGTGTTCACCATCGGGCGCGGTAACGATGTCGAGGAGGCGGCGATCCGCGCGCTCGAGGGGCACCTGCTCGGACGCGAAGTAGAGGAACTGCTCGACGACATGGGGCGGACCTGGCGCGACCTCGTGTACGACTCCCAGCTGCGCTGGCTCGGACCCGAGAAGGGTGTCATGCACATGGCCATCGGTGCCGTCGTCAACGCGCTCTGGGACCTCAAGGCGAAGCGGGCCGGTCTGCCTCTCTGGGCGCTCCTCGCGGCGATGACGCCGGAAGAGATTGTGTCGCTGGTTGATTTTCGTTACCTGACCGACGCTCTCACTCCTGGCGAGGCACTCGAGATCCTGCGTGACGCCGTGCCGGGCCGGGACGCGCGCCGCGCGGAGCTGCTCGCTACGGGCTACCCTGCCTATACGACCTCGCCCGGGTGGCTCGGCTACGACGACGCCAAACTCGACCGGCTGTGCCGTGAGGCCGTCGCAGACGGGTTCGCCCAGATCAAGCTCAAGGTCGGAGCGGATCGGGCCGATGACGTTCGTCGCCTCGGTATCGCTCGTGCGGCGATCGGCCCGGACATCCGGCTGGCGATCGACGCGAACCAGCGGTGGGATGTAGCGGAGGCGATCGACTGGATTGCGGACCTCGCACCCTTCGACCTCGCCTGGGTCGAAGAGCCCACGAACCCGGACGACGTTCTGGCGCACGCTGCGATTGCTCGCGGAATCGCGCCGATCCCGGTGGCGACCGGAGAGCACGGCGCCAACCGGGTGATGTTCAAGCAGTTTCTGCAGGCGGACGCTCTCGGCGTGCTCCAGATCGATGCGAGCCGGGTCGCCGGTGTCAACGAGAACATTGCCATCCTGCTGCTTGCGGCGAAGTTCGGTGTTCGCGTGTGCCCGCACGCGGGCGGGGTCGGGCTGTGCGAGGTCGTGCAGCACCTGTCGATGTTCGACTTCCTGGCCGTTTCGGGCACCAGCGACGACAGGATGATCGAGTTCGTCGACCATCTGCACGAGCACTTCGTCAGCCCCGTTGACGTCCACGACGGGCGGTATTGGCCGCCGAGTGCGCCCGGGTCCGGCGCCGAGATGCACGAGGCATCGATCATCGAATACACGCGGGGCGTCCGTGTCTGAAGCCGTCCCGCCCCGACCGGCTCGGGCATCCGAACTCGAATTCGGACCGCTTTCGTTCGGCGGTGGGAACCTGGGCAACCTCTTTCGCGTGATGAGCGATGAGGACGCCCACGCAATACTCGAGGTCGCCTGGGAGGCGGGCATCCGCTCATTCGACACGGCGCCGCATTACGGCATGGGTCTGTCTGAACGCAGGCTGGGCGCGTTCCTCGCCACGAAACCGCGTGACGAGTTCATCCTGTCGACGAAGGTCGGACGGTTGCTCGTCGACAACCCGGGAGGCGGCCACGGATTCGACGACGAGAGCGGGTTCGCTGTTTCCGACGACCTGAAGCGTGTCTGGGATTTCAGCGCCGACGGCGTGCGTCGCAGCCTCGACGACTCGCTCATCCGTCTCGGTCTCGACCGCGTCGATGTGCTGTATCTTCACGACCCTGAGGAGTTCGATCTCGAACCGGCGATCGCGGACGGCGTGCCTGCTGTGGCCGCGCTCCGCGACGAGGGCCTGGTGCGGGCTGTCGGCCTCGGCTCGAAGTCGGTGGCCGCGCTGCTCGCGGGCGTGCGAACCGACGCACTCGATCTGCTGATGATCGCCGGCCGCTACACCCTTCTCGAGCAACCCGCCCTGGAGGAGGTGATTCCGGAGGCGGCCGAACGCGGCATCGGGATCGTCAACGCGGCCGTCTTCAACTCAGGTCTGCTCGCACAAAGCGCGCCCGATCCCTCCGCCCATTACGAGTACGGCGCTGTACCTTCCGCGGTTCTCGAGCGGGCACGCGCGATCGCCGCCGAGTGCACCGCTCATGGCGTGGAACTGCCGGCCGCCGCGCTGCAGTACACCCTGCGCGACCAGGCCATTCGCACCGTCGTCGTCGGTGCCGCTTCCGCCGCGCAGCTCGAACAAACGGTAGGGCGGATGCACTCGGCGATCCCCGAAGTGCTGTGGACCGACCTTCGCGACCGGGAACTGATCCCGTGACCCTCGCGTCCACGCGCCGCATCGATGCACACCTTCATCTGTGGGATCTCGACTCCGGCGGATACGCCTGGTTGACGCCCGAGCACGGCGCGCTGTACTCGACCTTCACAGCCGAGCAGGCGAGAGCCGAACTGGACGCTGCCGGAGTCGAGTGGGCGATCCTGGTTCAGGCCGAGGACACGCTGCGGGACACCGACTACCTGCTGGGTGTGGCGAAGGAGAACCCGTGGGTTGCCGCCGTGGTGGGCTGGGTGCCCCTGGACGAACCGCGCGCGGCCGAGGCCGCGCTTGATCGCTGGGGTGAGAATCCGGCCTTTCGTGGCGTTCGGCATCTGGTGCATAACGACCCCCGAACCGACTTCCTGGAACTCGCGCAGGTCAGATCATCGCTCGCGTTGCTGGCGCGCCGGGGTCTGGCCTTCGAGGTTCCGGATGCGTGGCCGGCCCACCTTGATCAGGCGCGCGACGTGGCGCGCGCGCTTCCAGAACTCACCGTGGTGGTGGATCACCTGGCGAAACCACCGGTGGGCCGTGATGATTTCGGCTCGTGGCATTCATCTTTCGATGCCGTCGCCGCCCTTCCGAACACAGTGGCGAAGGTGTCGGGGCTGACCCTTCCCGGTGTGCCGTTCACGGCGGAGGCTCTGAGACCTGCGTGGGACGCGGCTTTGGATCTGTTCGGGCCGCCGCGCCTGATGTACGGCGGGGACTGGCCGATCTCGGTGCAGTTCGGCGGATACCAGCGCGCGTGGGCGGTCTACTCGGAATGGATCGGCGAGCTCAGCGCCGCAGAGCAGGAGCACATCCTGTGGAATACCGCCGTCGCGACCTATTCCCTCAATGATCCGATGTCCCGAAGAAAGAGAGTCTCGAAATGCTGAGTGGGATAGATCCGATCCTCACGGGAACGTTGCTGGCGCATCTCGATGCGATGGGGCATTCGGACGCCGTGGTCGTCGCCGACGCCCACTTTCCAGCGGCACGGCTCGGCGCTCGCGTCGTCGATACCCCCGGACTCAGCGCGCCTCAGGTTCTCGCGGCGGTTCGCAGTGTGCTCCCTCTCGATGATGCACCGGCCCTGAACCTGATGCGCTCAGCCGACGGAGCCACACTCGCAGTGCAGCACGAACTCATCGCCGCGGCACGGGCCGGCGACGACGACGTGACGTTCGTCGAACGGCACGCCTTTTACGATCTCGCCGACGAGGCCTTCCTCATCATCCGAACGGGGGAGTCGCGCAGCTACGGAAATGCCCTGCTCCGTAAAGGCTTGGTCGCCCCAGGATCGGCGACCTGATTCCGTTGCCCCGGCCGCGGTGGGTCGGAGATTCGCGGGCTTGCGTCGGAGATGTGGATGCGGTGAGTCGGGTTTCTCCGACCGGCCGCGGTGGGTCGGAGATTCGGGGCCGGTTGTCCGACTTTACGCGTCGGCGTCCTCGCGCGCCGGGTCACTCCCGATAGAGCGCCGTCGGAGTCGAGGCGGCGCCGCCACGTCGGTCTTCAGACACCCCGGCGTTGTCGATGATGGCACGGGCGGGTGCAGGCCAATTCTGGTCTGAGACGACCGTGTTACCGGAGTAGCTGTCGTTGCGACCAGCCGGATCTGAATTGTTGCTGTCGGTGTTCGAGTAGTTGCCATCCGTGACCATGTCGCCGTTGAGCGGGCTGTTGGCATAGTTGGCGTGCCACCACCGCCCACCGGTTGTCGTTACGACGTTGTTCGTTGTGTGGATGAAGCGAGTCCCCTCGTCGAAGTACATTCCGAAGTTCGTGGATCCGGCGAAATAGTTGTCCCGGATGACAGTGCCGGGCGACGCGCCGAGGTTGTAGAAGGGCGCACCATCCGTGTGAAGCTTGAGCACGTCGTGGACGTAGTTCCCCTCGATCGTGAGGTTCTTCATCGTGGTGCGGGTGCTGTACAGCGGATAGTAGTTGTACGTTCCTCGTCTCTCGTACTCGGGGCTGCCACCAGCATCGGGGATCCCCCACCCGTATCCGACAGCGATGCCGGAGTAGGGCAGATTGAAGATCTCGTTGTGCGAGATGGTCGAGTCCGCCACATATGTCATGAGCACGCCGACGTTGTCGGTGTAGTAACGGGCGACGTCGTGTATTACGTTGTTCGTCACATTGATGTTGGAGACGAGCATGCGAGGGTCGCTCGGGTGGTGCGCGTCGGGCAGGTATCCGCCCGCGGTCACAGCCGACCCGGCTATCTGGGAGAACACCGACCTCGTGACCGTGATGTTACGGGCCGCCAGGCCGATCCCCGAGGCTGTGGCGTTCGCGTCGTTGCCGATTCCGACAGCGTTGGCGCCGAAGTTCGTGAAGGTGCTGTCAGTGAAGCTGATGTCGTGTGCCGCCGACACCTGGATACCCGCAGGGACCCCTGATACTTTGCCGCGGGTCGATTCGAAGTTCGACTGGTCGATCCCATCGAGGCTTGTCAGGTAAGAACTCGTCTGCTGGTCAGCGAAGCCGGTTGTGGTCGGTGCGTTCCACGTTGTTCCACTGAAGTCGAGGTTCGAGAACGTCAGGTCATGCACTGGTGCGTCAAGCGTGCCGGCGACATTGATCAGGGATTCGACTGTGGGCAGCTCGACATCGACTCGGTCCATGCTCTGGCCGGCGAGAGGCTTGTAGTAGAGGGTTCCTGCTTTCTGGTCGAGGAACCACTCTCCCGGCTGGTCGAGCAGGGCGAGCGCATTCTCGACAACGAGTGGCCCATCGTGGAATGGGCTGTTGAGCGTGTCCCAGCCCCAGGTGTTGAGCTTCCAGGCGGGCTGCTGCATAGTGAGGACGTCGCCGTCGACCCCATCGACGGGGCTGAATCGGCTCGTCCACGCGCCGGCGCCCTCGATCTCGGCATTCGCGACGCCTGGCATGGTGAGCAGCCACGCCGCGGATCCCGTCGGCTTGTACCCGGAATCCGTCGCCGACATGTCGGCGCGGTTGAGCTCAGTCCTCGCGCGTTGAGCGAGTACGCCGTCGACGTAAAGCTGACGCGTCTGAGTTCCGCGCGGTACCAACGCCTCGTAGATTCCGTTGCCGACGCTACTCAGTTTCCACTTCTTGACGCTACTCGAGCCAAGGATGCGGGCCGTGCCCTCGTCCGGTCCCTGCCACGTGACGGTATGCCCATTCACGCCCGAGTCCTGGGCGCCGAAGGTCAGTGGCTTCGACAGCCGGTAGTCTCCGGCCGCGAGTTTCACGACGACGTCGGCTCTTCCTGCGGTTGCGAGTTCTCGTGCTCGCTTCTGCGCTTCCTCCAGAGACTGAACGGCACGCCGCTTTGTACTTCCATCGTTTCGATCGGTCCCTCTTCGAGCATCGACGAAGACCATCGACACCGAAGGCGCCGCCGCCATTGCCGTTAGTCCCACAACTCGGCGAGACGCCCGATCGCGGCCAGATGATCCTCGATTCCGCCGCTCTCGTGCCCGTTGTAACGCCACGTGGTGATCGACTTGGGGCCCCGGTAGGCGTTGTGGGCGGCGAACACCGTCGATGGCGGGCAGACCGAGTCCATCAGCCCGGCAGTGAAGTGGATCGGTGCTCGGGAACGGCGTGCGAAATTGACGCCGTCGAGGTAGGAGAGCGTGTGCAGCACGGTGGCTTCGCTGCTGCGGTGGAAGGCGAGATAGCGAGCGATCTCTCGATAGGGCTCCTCGTCGGTCAGAGTAATCGCGCGGGCGACATCGCACATGAACGGGACGAACGAGAACGCCGCACCGACCCGAGGGTTAAGAGATGCAGCTGCCAAGGCGAAGTAGCCGCCCTGGCTGCCGCCCAGTGTCGCGATGCGGTCCGAATCGACGACCGTCAATTCGGCTGCAGCGTCCACCGCTCGCACCGCATCCACGACGACTCTCCGGTAATACGCGGTCTCGGGGCTTTCTATCCCTCTGGTAGTGAACCCGGGTGCGGCCGGGCCCGAGCCGTGGGGGTCGGCAGTCACTCCCGGGCTCCACACCGAACCCTGTCCTCGCGTGTCCATGACGAGGTGGGCGAAGCCGGCTGACGCCCAGAAAAGGTCGTCTTCGGCAAAGCCTCGTCCTGCCCCGTATCCGACGTACTGGACGACAGTCGGCAAGGGTCCCTCTGCGTTGGCGGGCGTTCTGAGCCAGCCGTGCACAGTATCCCCGCCGAAGCCTCGAAAACTGACCGCCTGCACTCGGATGGTACGAAGCGGAGAGGGATGGAGACTCAGCCGAATGTCGATCGGATGTTGCCGCGCCTGCTCCAGACTGTCCTCCCAGAACGCGTCGAAGTCATCAGGCAGCTTCACGTCGCTTCGGACGTCAGGCAGATCAGCTTCAGCAATGTCGGTATACATCGGGAGGACTTTTCACCTTCATGGGTTGGAACGGCCGGCACTAGGCAGGTGGGATCAGATAGATCCCGTTGGTTTCAGCCACGCGTCTGATGGTCAGGCGTTCAAGGGTGAGTTCGTTGGGCTGGTGAAACACCAGGAAGCGTTCACTACGTGTGGTGAGCAGCATTGCGTGTCCGCCGTCAGACCCGACGAGGGGCTGAGGTTGGTGCACCCATGGTCCAGTGATGAGACCTGTGGAGCTGCGCGCCACGCCGACGGAGTAGCCTCCTTCGCCGCCGCTCGACCAGAGGAGTGCGAGCCCCGCGTCGTCGCGCACCACGAAGGGACCATCGGTGATGAACGCGATGTCGTCGTAACCCGTTTCGTCATTGCGAAAGGGTCGTGTCCAGGGCGCGTGGGAGGCAGCGAAGAGGAGGATCGGAGCGCCTGTCGAGGTGCGCAAGTCGTCACTGAGACGCTGCGCGTAGATCGCGCCCTCCCCGGCCTGCAGCCATTCGTGGCAGAAGATGAGCCATGGAGCGCCGGACTTGTCCACGAAGAGTGTGCCGTCAAGACACATCCACTCCGGTGGGGTGACGGGTCCGTCGCTCCACGGTTGGAACAGTCCATCCGGATCGGTTGCCGTCAATACCTGGGTGCCGCGACGGCCCGCGCCGTCGGCGAAGGTCGCGAACATCCACCATCCGCCGTTGTACTGATGAACCTCCGGCGCCCAGAATTGGGTTTCACCCCAGAATCCGGGACCAGGGCGAAAGGCGGGAAATGGTCCCCTCCACCGCTCGAGATCATCGCTCTCGTACCGGTCGAACCCGACTCCCGGTCCCTGCCAGGGGCTCGGATCTGTCGTTCCGAAGAGCATGTAGCGGTCGTCGTGCTCCACGATGTACGGGTCACGGATGCGCAACTCGGTTCGATCGAGAATCTGGTGGCCTGGGGAGGTGGAGTGGAGTGTGCTTGCCTGTTTTGAGTTGTTGTTCGCCATTGTTACGACTTCACGGCACCCATTGTGAGCCCGCTCACGACGTGCCGCTGCAAGAAGGCGAACACGATCAGGAGCGGCGCGACGCCGAGCAATGCGGCGGGGAAGAGCAGACTCGGGTCCACGCTGTGGGTGCCAACGAGGGAGTAGGCGTTCACCATTACCGTCTTCAACGCCGGATCCTGTACGAAGACCAGCGGCACGAACAGGTCATTCCAGACGCTCAGGGTCAGGAACGTGGCGAGGGTCGCAGTGACCGGCCGAAGGAGCGGGAACAGCACGACAATGAATGTGCGAATCGGTCCCGATCCGTCGATCGCCGCGGCTTCCTCGAGCTCGATCGGGATCTGGCGGAAGAACGACGTGTAGAAGAAGATTGCGACCGGAAGGTTGATGGCCGTGTAGGTGAGAATGATTCCTGCGTAGCTGTTCAACAGGCCGGCGTCTCGGAGCAGGATGTACAGCGGCGCGATCAACACGAAGATCGGCACGGTCGAACCGCCGATGAAGATGCGGTATACCCACGTCGCCCAGGACCGGGTTATCCGCGCAAGCGGGTACGCGGCAAGTGATCCGAGAACGATGGTGCAGATCAGCGCGCCGGCCAAGACGACGGTCGAACTGATCATCCCCTGCGTGTAGTTCATCTTCGAATAGGCGTTCGTGAGGTTATCGATCGTCAGGCTCGCCGGCCAGCCGAGCGGATCTTTGATCACGTCCGAAGCGGGGCGCAGAGACGTCACAACCGTGTAGGCGAACGGCACGATTATCAGGAGGACGGCGATGCTCAGTATCACGTCGCCGATCAGCGCTGCTGGTCCGCGTCGTGGTCGTCGCCGGCCAACTCGACGTTCCTCGCGGGACGCCGTCTGGGTTGTCTGGATTGTGGTGAGCACCATTTTAGATTCGCTCCTCGCGACGTCGAAGAAGGGATTGGGTGACTCCGGCAAAGAGCACGACGACGACGAGAAGGACGACGGCGATGCTCGCACCGTAGGCGAAGCTTCCCAGTCCTCCGAAGATCTTGTTGAAGATCAGCATGGTCAGGGTCGTGGATGAGCCGGCCGGCCCGCCGTTCGTCATCACAAAGGGGAGTTCGAAGACCTTGAGGGACCCGATCAGCGAAAGGGTGACAGCCACCGTGGTGGCTGGGGCGAGAAGCGGCCACTCGATGGAGACGAATCGTCGCCAGCCTGATGCTCCATCAACGTTCGACGCGTCGATGAGTTCGGCCGGAAGGTTCATGTAGCCGGCCAAGAAGATGGCGGCCGAATAGCCAGCGAACATCCAGACGTTGACCAGCGCGATCGCCCAGAGCGCCGTCGAGGGATCACCGAGCCACACGTGCGTGAGCGAGCCCAAACCGAGCGATTTCAAGAGGGAGTTGATCGCTCCGTCTGGCGCGAGAAGAGAGTTCCAGACGAACGCGGCCATGACGGCCGACATCAGAGTGGGAACGAGAATGAGCGTGCTGCCCAGTTGGCGGATGCGGGGGCGCATGTACAGAGCCCGGGCAAGGGCAAGACCGATCGCATTCTGTGCGATGACCACGACGGCCGCGTACGCAATCGTGACACCCAGTGCTCGCATCACGTCGCTGTCGCTCGCAAGTGCGACGTAGTTCGCCGCGCCGACGAAGTCGCCGGCATTGCCGATCTTGCTGTCCGTGGTGCTCAAGATGAGCCCCTGCACCAGCGGGTAGACAATGATGGCGAGGAACATGGCCACGGCCGGGGCCATGAAGGCTATGGAGACGAGTGGTCTGCGGTGGATCATCAGATTTCCTTCAATTGAACGGAACGGCGGGGGCCGAGCTGGGGGCCACTCGGTCCCCGCCGCGTGTGCTCACTTCGCGAGCTTGAGCTTCTCGTCGAGGTTCTTGACCGTCTGATCGATGCTCTGCTGACCGAGCCAGAGGGCCTGGACCTGCTGTTGCAGGGTCGTCTCGCCCGCGGCACTGAGCCACGTGTTGGACGGAAGGATGCGGTACCGTCCGGCGTTGACGGCCGCAACGAACGTCTTGGTCGCGGCTCCCGACGGGCTCTCCCCCTTGGTGAACGGGGATACGGCGCTTTCGGCCTGCAGATAGAGCGAGGCATTCTTGTTCTCAGACCAGAACGAGACGTACTTCTCGGCCGCAGTCTTGACCTTCGACTTGGCGTTGACACTGAGCATCGTCCCGACGAACAGGTTCGCCTTCGAGTTGTCCTTGTCGGTGGCCGGCCACGGGATGAACGAGTCGTCCAGTCCAGCCTTGGTGAAGGCCGACTGGTTCCACGCGCCCTGCACGTAGAACGCGCTCTTGCCCGCCTGGAAGTCCGAGATGCCGGTGCTCCACTCATCAACGCCGAGTTCGCTCTTGTAGTCGACGAACCCCTTCGACTGCAGGTCCATCAGTTGCTGCAGCGACGACTTCCACGTCGAGAACGATGCCTTGCCCTTGACGAAGTCGGCGTCGAACGTGGGGTGGTCGGTATACACGAGGGTGGCGGCAATGGCGTTGGACACCGCGTCTCCCGTCCACCCGCCCTTGTTGGGCAGAGACAGCGGAGTGATTCCGGCGTCCTTCGCCTTCTGAAGATCTGTCAGGAACTCGGGCCAGGTCGCCGGAGTCCCGGTGACGCCCGCCTTCTGAAGCAGGGTGTTGTTGGCGAACAGCGAGATGCCGATCACCTCCATCGGCATCGCATAGGTCTTGCCCTTGCTCTCGATGAAGGGTGCGAGCTCTTTGCGCACGCCGCTCACCCAGGGCTGCCCCGTCAGGTCCTCGAGGTATCCCGACGATCCCCAGTCCTGAACCTTGGCCGAGTCGGTCATGACGACGTCGGCGGCGTTTCCGGCAAGAAGCTCGGACTGCACCCGCTGGGGATATGCGGAGGAGGGGATGAAGGAGTACTTGAGCGTGATGTCGGGATTGGCCTTCTCGAACGCGGCGTTGATCTGCTTCACGTTCGCCGGCTCGGCGTCTCCACCCTTCCAGCCGTAGACCGTAAGGACCGTCTTGTGGTCGGCGCCGCTGGCGCCGGCCTGCGCGCAGCCCGCGAGAAGAAGCGTGCCAACCGCGAGCATCGCGATGGAAACGACGCGTCCATGGCTACGTCTAGTGCTGTTCGCAGGATCCACGTCCCTGCGAACTTTTCGGGTGCTGTGCTTCATGATGTGCTCTCCATTGAGAATTTGTAGCGCTCCAAACGGCGCACCTAAAGAGTGCGCCACCCCTGGCGGGTTTGTCAAGTCAGCGGTGCGAAGCGGTCGATTCGCGCGCCATGAGGCGGAAGGGAACGCTGAGTTGTTCCGGTGTCGAATCGGGATCGGAGAGCTGCTTGGCGAGCAGCCGGACGGCCTCACGCGCCATCCACTCCTTGTCGATGAACATCGTCGACAGCGTGGGTGAGGCAAACCGGCCGTCTTCAATGTCATCGATACCGATCACAGCGACATCCTCCGGGACCTTCAGCCCGCGACGCCGAAGCGCCGACATCGCCCCGAGCGCGAGCAGGTCGTTCGCGCAGAAGACCCCATCGAACACGACGCCCGCGTCGAGGAGTTCGTCGACGGCGCGAGCCCCGTCTTCACGAGTCCAATCTCGAACCGCCCCAACAGGCCCGGCTTCGCGAAGGCCGGCCTCGTCCAACGCCTGATGGAATCCAGCTTCGCGCTCAGACACGACGAACGGGTCACCGAAGGTCTTGTCGCCGATCATCACGAGTCGCGAACGGCCCTGATCCAACAGGTGCTTGGTGGCAGCATGCGATATCGCCACCGAGTCGATACCGACGCGATCGACAGAGGACAGCTTCGACCGCTCACCCAACAGCACGAGCGGAGCCCGACCGCGCCTCTCCTCGATCTCTTCGTCCTCGATCACGGACGGGCTGAAGATGAGACCATCCGCGGAGCCCAGATTCCACGAGTCCGCAGCCTCTCGTTCACGCTCCAAGAGGTTATCGGTCTGCTGAACGATCAGGCGCATCCCCACGTCGCCTGCTGCGGCAACCGCGGCCCGCGCCAACTCGGCAAAATAGGGCTGCGCGAAATTGGGAATCGCAAGGCTCACGAGCCCCGTCCGCCCCGAAACGAGATTCTGACCAATGGCTTGCGGCCGATAGCCGAGTTTGTCGATTGCCGCGTTGACGCGCAGACGCATCGACTCCCGAACGTGAGGGTGGTTGCGGATCACGTTCGAAACGCTGCTCTTGGAGACCTTCGCCTCGGCGGCGACGTCTTCGAGTGTTACTTGCCGACCCATTCCCCGTCCTTAGATCGTTACTCCGTCGCGCCTCAGGGTCCTTCGGCCAGAGGCTCATTTGGAGCGTACCAAAGACTGCACTCGGGTAGGGCACACGCGCGGGATGTGGCTGTGTCGGTGAGTTTTCGACGCAGCCACATCCCGCGGTGATGACTAGCCCACGGCAGTCAGTGCCAGGTCATCGCACGCTCCCGCCCCCGATCCGGCGTTCTTATAGCAATAGACGGTCGCTTGCGTGCTGGCGGTGCCCGTGGTGAACACCAACGCGGCAGGTGCGTATGTCGCCCCGGTCACCGCATGGAACGACTCAGCGGCGCCGAACGCCTTGACGCCGAGAGCGATCTGCTCCCCCGATACGGCGTGCAGCCACCCCGTGAGAACGTATGTGGTTCCCGGCTGGAGTCCGCTGATCGTCTGCTGCACCCCGCTGTTCGCCACTCCCGTCGCGAGCCCGAACGACCCGCTGTGGGCAGCCGACGCCGTAACGCTGACGGCGACCGAAGACGACAGACCCCAGGGTGCGAGCGATCCGGTCTCGAACCCTCCGTTCGCCACGAGGCTTGCAGGGTTGGACAACCTGACGATGCTGAAGTCATCACAGAAGCCCGGGCCCGAGCCGGTGTTCTTGTAGCAGTAGATCGTCGCGTTCGTACTGGTTGGTCCCGTGGTGAACGGGACGGTATTGAGTGCCCACCCTGAGTCGGTCGATTTGCTGTAGGTTTCCGCTCCACCGTAGTTCTTCACTCCGATGGCCAGCTGCTCGCCGACGACCCCGACCTTGACCCACGCCGACATGAGGTACGTGGTCGACGGGGTCAGGCCGCTCACGACGTTCTCGGCTCCGCTGTTCGAGTTTCCCGTCTGCAGTGCGGAGCTGCCATTGAACGACGTGCTCGTGGTGAGCGACGACCCTGGTCCACTGAGGGTCCATGGCGTCAGAGCCCCAGAATCGAAGCTGCCATTTCGAACGAGATTCGTGTTGGCCTTCTCGTACGCACCGATACTCGGAACGGCCGCGATCGGGTTGCCGGCGATATCGCGCCCTCCGTTGGAGGGGATCGCGACACCGGTGCCCGAGGCGGGCGACGATTCGCGGGGCTGATAGGCCGCCATCCCGCCGGACGCTTGGGTCGCGGATTGCAGGGGACCGACCAACTGAGGTGACAGGTAGACGGTGCCGGTCGTCGGCTCGTTGCTGTTGCGCGGCCCATACAGGAGGTTGTTGGCGAACACGGAACCCGTCGTTTGCAGATAACCCTTGCTTCCGAAGTTCAGCACGAGGTTGTTCCGGAACTGGTATGAGCCGGGCTGCGTGTTGCCGCTCCGCGTTCCGACCACCGAGGTGCCCTGTCCGGACGGGATGTAGATCGTGTTGTTGTAGATGTCCGGAAGGGGCGCGGCCGCGCCGGGCTGATTGGGGATGGCCCCAGGAAAGTCGAACACATTGTGCGCTCGGTTGAAGTTGCTGGCGATCGGGCAGCCGGCCGTATTCGTATCATTTTCGCTCACGTTGTACCGGACGACGGTCCCATCGCTCGCCAGCGCAGACCGGGGCTCTTGGGTCAGCCCGAGATCTTCGGCATCATCATCAGGAAGCCGCCGGAGTTGTTGCGCGAGTAGTTGTATTGGATCGTCGAGTTGTGGTTTCCCCAGTCGACGTCGAAGGCCATGCCGTCCTGCTGATTGATCGTGCAGGCCACCGTGTTGTTCTGGATCGTCGTGTCGTCGCTGCCAGCCATCCAGATCGAGGCTGATGCCCCGTTGCAGACGTCGCCGGAGGGCGGACACCCGGTCGCCGATTTGGACCCGCCGTACGCCGCGTCATTGCCGTCGATGAGCGCGCCATCGCCGTGGACGACCAGGATGTCGTCACCGCCCGAGTACCGGATGTTGTTGTTGAGGATCCGGACGTTGGTGCTCTGACCGACCGCGTCCCCATTGCCGTCAGGCGTGACGGCCACCGCGAGGCGGTCGACGTGATCGAAGGTGTTGTTGGCGATCAGGATGTCGTTCCACGTCGAAATGGGCGTGGTGTGATCGGTTTGAATGCCGACTCCCGCGTTCGTGGAGTACCAGCCGCCCGACCACCCGGAGATGTTGCGGATGGTCATGTCGGTGATGGAGATGTGGGAGAGGGTGCTTCCCGAGGAGTTCTCGACCAGGACCCCGGTCCTGTACGCGGGAGACGCCGCGGCGTCCTGCACCTCGAGGCCCGAAAGCTCCCACTGCTGGACGTTCAGGAGATGGATCACCGAGCCCACAACACCGGCGCCGTCGATGATCGGCTTGGCGCCCGTTCCATAGCTGGTGAGAACGGCGGGGCTGCCTGCCGCTCCCGACCCGGACGGCGTCACCTGGCCGACGCATGTCGTTCCCGCTTTGAACAGGACGCGCTCGCCCGGGCCGAACTGGAGGGAGTTCACCGGCGCTAGGGAGTTCCACGGGCTCGCCTGAGTCCCCGAGCCGTTCGCGGCAGCCGAGCAATCGACGTAGTGGTCTAATCCTGCGGCATTCGCCGCCGGGGCGTTGCTCTGCGCCGCCACCGTGAGCAGCGCGGCTGCGAGGAGCGCAAGCATCCCTCGCGAATGTTTCGGAATCTTCAGCATGGAATTTCCATTCTCCTGTGAACGGTGCATACTTGGAGCGCTCCAAGTTTCGTACACTTTTCCTCAGCAGTGCCCATACTGTCAACCCGCCACCCGGGTCGGAGTCTGGTCGGTACCACCTGGATTTCGAGGACGCGAGAAGGATCCACAATGACGTTGCCCCCGATCAACCCGAGCGATCTTCCCGATGAGGTCGACGTTTCTGACAACACGACCGCCCTGGCCGGCGTGAAGCAGGTCATCCAAGCGGGGCCGTACGACGCGACGTGGGAGTCGCTTCAGGGTTATCGGGCCCCCCTCTGGTACCGCGACGGAAAATTCGGCATCTTCCTGCACTGGGGCGTGTTCTCGGTCCCCGCGTTCGAAGACGAGTGGTACTCCCGCAACATGTACCTGCAGGGGGCGAAGCCCTTCGAGCATCACGTCGCCACCTACGGACCGCAGAGCACCTTCGGGTACAAGGACTTCATCCCGAGCTTCACGATGGACACGTTCCAGCCCGATGACTGGGCCGCCCTGTTCAAACAGGCGGGCGCGCAGTTCGTGGTGCCGGTGGCTGAGCATCACGACGGTTTTGCGCTGTACGACACCGACCGTTCGCGGTGGAGTGTGACACAGATGGGCCCGCGCCAGGACGTATTCCGTCAGCTCGGCGACGCGGTGGATCGCGCCTGGATGGTTCTCGGCGCCTCAAGTCATCGCGCAGAGCACTGGTTCTTCATGAACGGAGGTAGCCGGTTCGACTCCGACGTTCGCGATCCCGCCTACGCGGACTTTTATGGGCCGGCCCAGCGTGAGGAGATCGCGCCGAATGAGCGCTTCCTCGAGGACTGGCTGCTGAGATGCGTGGAGATCGTCGACAAGTACCGCCCGCAAATCTTCTACTTCGATTGGTGGATCGAGTCGGCCGCGTTCGAGCCCTATCTGCGACGCTTCGCTGCGTATTACTACAACCGCGCTGCCGAGTGGGGCCGTGAGGTGGTCATTAATTTCAAGTGGAACGCATTCGCGCCGGGGAGCGCTGTCTACGACATCGAACGCGGCGCCATGGGCGGCATCCGCGACGACGTCTGGCAGAACGACACGTCCGTGTCGCGAACATCGTGGAGCTGGGTTGAAGGGCACGTCTACAAGGGCGCGCACGAGCTGATCGCGGAGTTGGCTGACACCGTCTCCAAAAACGGCGTGCTCCTGCTGAATGTCGGGCCGAAGCCAGACGGCACCATCGCAGAAGAGGAACGTCAGCTCCTCACAGCGATCGGGGAGTGGCTGGCTCGAAACGGGGAAGCGATCTATGGCAGTCGACCGTGGATCATTCCCGCGGAGGGTCCGACCGAGGTGTCGGCCGGCTCGTTCATCGACAGCACCTCGCCCGAGTACACCAGCGCCGACATTCGTTTCACGACACGGACCCACGTCACCGGCGACTACGTCTACGCGACACTGCTCGCACAACCCCAGGACGGCATTGCCCGAATCCGATCCTTTGGAAGCGGCGCGGGGCTCCTCACTCGAGCAATCCGGGAGATTCGGGTCCTCGGTTCCGCCGAAGACGTCGCTTGGCAGCGATCCGCCGAGTCGCTTGATGTGACCCTGCCGGCACAATCGCAGACGGCCGCGGGTCCGGTCGTGCGACTCTTCCTCGAAGACGAAGCCCAGCCGCGCCGTCACGACTTCTTCCACGGATAGGACACCGATGCACGGCACAAACGACCAGGACTATCCCGTCTACGGAGGGAAGGGCTATCAGGGGCCGCTCAGCGACGAGGCCAAGGCAGCTGCGGGGTTGGTGGAATGAGCGGCTTCGCCACAATCGACGACCCGAACCGGGCGATCCGAATCATTCAGGTCGGTGCCGGCGGCATGGGGAAAGCGTGGCTCCGAGCTCTCCAGGACGCGCCCGAAATCGAGCTGGTCGGCCTGGTCGACCTTGATCTGGCGGGCGCGAAGGCGGCCGCAAGCGAAGTCGGCTTCTCGAATGTGCCCTGCGCGCGCAGCATCACCGAGCTGTTCGAATCGACCGCTCCCGACGCGGTACTCAATGTGACCGTACCGGCCGCGCACTACTCGGTCGATCGAGAGGCCATGCTTCTGGGGCTCCCCGTTCTCTCGGAGAAGCCGGCCGCCCCGACCGTTGCGGAGGCTCTCTCGCTCGCCGCCATCTCCGAGACCACGGGACAGCTGCTGATGATCAGTCAGTCACGCCGGTACTACCGGACGCTCGCTGCCTACAAGGCGGCACTGACGCGCCTCGGGCATATCGGCATCCTCACTCACCAGTTCTTCAGAGCCCCTCACTTCGGCGGCTTCAGAGAGGAAATGGCTTCACCGCTTCTGGTCGACATGTCCATCCACCCATTCGACGTCGCGCGCTATCTTCTGGACGAGGACCCCATCTCGGTCTATGCAGACTCCTTCAACCCTTCGTGGAGTTGGTTCAGCGGTGATGCCGCAGCCGCGGTCATTTTCGAGTTCGCGTCCGGAACCCGCTTCATCTATCAGGGCAGCTGGGTCAGCCAATCGCTTGAGACGTCGTGGAACGGGGAATGGCGAGCGTCAAGCGAGCAGGGGACGGCTCTGTGGGATGGCGAAAACACCCCCTCCCTCTCAATTGCCGGGGAAGCGGTCGATCTAGGAGAAACCGGCGACGATGGCGAGATGCGCGAGGAGATCGCTGGATCGCTGAGCGAATTCGTCGGCGCCCTCAGGACAGGCGTTGAACCGTCGGGTGAGATTCATCGCAACATCCCATCGCTCGCCATGGTTGAGGCGGCAGTGCTGTCGGCTACCAGGGGCGAGCGTGTCGCGGTCGGCCTGGACGACCAGCGGAGAGGATCGCGACCATGAGTTCCCGGCGGCTCCGCGGCCGACGGCCTCTGGTCTTCTTCGGAGACAGCGTCACCGCTGCCGGCCGCAATCCCCTCGTGGAGGGCGATCTGGGGACTGGTTATGTTCGGGTCATCGCCGAAACGCTCGGCTCGACGACCGGAGCACCTGAAGTGGTGAACCTGGGCATCGGAGGCAATCGAGTCCGAGATCTACGAGCTCGCTGGAACGAAGTCGAGTCCGCACAACCGGGGGTGCTCTCTGTTCTCATCGGCATCAACGATGTCTGGCGTCACTTCGACCAGGGCGAACACACCTCCCCGGAGGCCTTCCGGGAGGACCTCTCCTTCATCATGGAGGCGGCGGTCGCGATAGGTGCCCCTGTCATTCTCCTGGAGCCATTCCTCCTGCCCCTGTTCCCTGAGCAGCTGCACTGGCTGCCCGAGCTTCGCGAGAAGCTCTCGATCGTCAACGATCTCGGCGCAACCTATGGCGCGCCGGTGATTCATCTGCACAAGCTCCTCAACACGGCCGCGAAAAAGGTGCAAGCAAGTGACCTTGCAACGGACGGCATCCATCCGAGCGAACTCGGGCATCGCATCATCGCTCAGGCGTGGCTACTCCTGCCTACTTCGTTTGCGCCAGCAAAAACTCTCTCACCTGCTGAAGCTGCTCGCGGGCCTCGGGTGCCTGCCCCATGAAGAGGCCGTGAGGCGCCGCCTCCCAGACGTGCAGTTCCGTCTTGACACCGGCGTTCACGAGTTTCCGGTGCAGCCGCACTGCATCGGATTGACGCTCCTTCCAGGAGGGGTGGCTATGGGTGTCGCGGCCCCGATCGTCGGCCGACTCTTCGATCGATTCGGTCCCGGGCCCCTCGTCACGCCCGGTGCAGTGCTCCTCAGCCTCTCTCTCTCTCTCTCTCTCTCTCTCTCTCTCTCTCTGGGGTCTGACGATGCTCAATGAACGAACGGATGTGGTCGTGGTCATCGCGATCCACGTCGCGCTGAACATCGGTCTTTGATTCATGCTCACGCCTCTTCTCACGTCAGCCCTCGGGTCGCTCCCCAAGCGGCTCTACTCCGACGGGTCCGCGATCGTGAACACTTTGCAGCAGGTCGGCGGTGCTGCGGGCACTGCCCTGTTCATCAACTCTCATGACCACCGGAACCATCAACGCGACAGCAGCTGGGGTGAACCCCGTCAGTGCCCAGGTTGCCGGCGTGCACACGGCATTCATCTGGGGCGCATTCATCTCTCTTGTCCCGGTCCTTCTCTCGCTCTTCATCAAGCGGCGGCCGGCGCTCGGCGAAAACGCCGCTATGGTCCACTAGCGTTCTTATCTCATTGGATGCGCGAGGCGGCGGACGGACATCACTTCGGATCGAGGGGGTAGGTGGTCTTGTTGAGGATGGTGAATCGGCTGTCGAACGGGATGTGCACCGCGTCGAGCGTGGGGGCATCCCAGCAGAACATGCGGCCGATCGACCTCTCCTTCTGGAGATCGACGATGAGGAAGCTCTCGACGGCCATGACGGACTCCTGCCAGTAGAGGAGGTACAGACCGTCGCCGAGTTCCCAGGCTTCGGCGCGGTCCACGTCGGCGAGTCCAGCCTCTCCGCCCCGCACGCAGTGCCAGACGAAGGTGCCGGCGTCGAGGTAGATGTGCTCGTAGGCCTCGGTGGCGCTGTAGCGGTAGAAGATGCGGAGCCCGACCAGTGCGTCAGTGCGCTGACGCGGTTCGGTCGGCCCTGTGCCGGCCACCCGGCCCGAGGAGAAGTCGGTGGTCGTACGCACCGCGCCGTCACGATCGACGAAGCTGGATCGCGCACGAGTCACGCGACCGTCGGACAGTTCGAGGGCGAGAGAGTCGTTGATGGTAGCGGTCAGCTCGCCGTCGACCAGGTCCAGGTAGAAGATCCCCGGGCGCGCCTCGACCGCTCGATACCGGACGATCCGGCGCTCCTGCCCCGCTTCGGCCACGGCGATCTCGCCCGATGTGAGGAACTCGTATGTCGTCCTCGGTGCATCGTCGTAGAGGACGTCGAGCGTGCGGCCGACAAGCTCACCTGAAGCAGGCAGCCCGGGTTCGCCGAAACCCTGCAGCATCGTCGCGGTGCTCGGCCAGTCGGCCTCCGCAACGAAGTCCTGAATTCGATCTTCTGTGTTCATGGGTAGCTCCTCTGGTGGTCGTGTCGGTCAGGCTCTCGGGCGGTGGATCACCTTGGGAGCCGCGACCGCCTTCAGGCCGTCGACGCCGAACTCGAGCCCGTAACCCGAGCCCTTCACGCCGCCGAAGGGCGCCAGCGGGTGAAGGGTGCCATGGCGATTGATCCACACCGAGCCCGCCTTGAGCTTGCCGGCCACTTCTGATGCGGCCGCGAGGTCGGAGGACCACACGGACGCGCCAAGACCGACGTTCAGGCGATTGGCGTTCCTCACCGCCTCGTCCACCTCGGTGTACTTGATGATCGGCAGCACCGGCCCGAACTGCTCTTCGTCGACGATGGGATCGCCGTCCGTGACGTCGGCGACGAGGGTGACAGGGTAGAACAGGTCGCCCAGTTCCTTCGCCGGGCTGCCTCCCGTGACGATGCGTGCCCCGCGGGCGCGCGCATCCTCCACGAGTCCGCTCACGATCTCGAACTGAGCCTGGTTCTGCACCGGTCCGAGCAGGCTGGTCTCATCCAGGCTGGGACCCAGCGGCACGGAGGTGCTGAAACGGACGAGCGCGTCGATGACGTTCTCGTACTGCGACTCGTGCACATACAGTCGCTTGAGCGCGGCGCAGGTCTGGCCGGTGTTGATGAAGGCGCCCCAGAAGAGGTCACCCACGATGGCCTCGGGGTCCGTGTCAGGGAGCACGATGCCGGCGTCATTGCCGCCGAGTTCCAGCGTCAGGCGAGCGAGGTTGCCGGCCGAACTCTCGATGATGCTCCGGCCGGTGGCCGTGGAGCCGGTGAACATGATCTTCGCGATGCGACGGTGCGCGGCGAGGAGCGCTCCGACATCGCGGCCGGCAGAGATGCCGATGAGGACATCGGCCGGGAGCGCTTCGTTCAGTATGGAGATGAGTGCCAGCACGCTCAGCGGTGTGTAACCGGAGGGCTTGACGATCACAGTGTTGCCCATGCGCAGGGATGGGGCGATCTGCCAGATGCCGATCATCAGGGGCCAGTTCCACGGACCGATGGCGGCGACCACCCCGAGCGGCTCATACACGAGCTCGGCGACGAGATTCTCGTCCTCGACCACCACCTGCGGGTCGAGCTGGAGGTCGGCGGTGACGCGCAGCCAGGTGGACACGGCCCCGACCTCGAAGCGGGCGTTGGGGCCGTTCAACGGCTTTCCCTGCTCACGGGCCAGGAGTTCGACGAGGGCCTCGGACGACCCGTCGACGAGGTCGGCGGCCCGGCGGAGCGCGTTCGCACGAGCGGCATCACCCAGGGCGGCCCAGCCGGGTTGGGCCCTGTCCGCGCGGCTGATCGCCGATTCCAGGTCGTCGGCGCTGTGCAGCGGCGCGTAGCCGATCAGTTCGCCGGTCGCGGGTTCGCGCACCGGCTTGCCGGAGGTGTCATCGCCCAGCACTCGCTGGAGCAGTTCATCGTAGGTGGTCATGGTGCGAAACCTCGATCTCGTCGGTTCGGGGGTCAGTGGTGGTCGGAAGCGGAGGCGAGCGGACCCGGCACCTCGGGAGCGGTGCGGCGTGGCCGGCTGGCCAGGAACCCGACGAGGAAGCAGATCGGGACGATCATCAGAAGCACGATCGCGGTCGTCAGCTCGCCGCCGATCAGTGCGGTGAAGTTCGACACGACCAGGAAGAGCACGCCCAGCAGGAGGACGGCGGAGAGGCTCGGGGCGATGACCGTCTGCCATGGCTTGCCGCCCTCCCGATTTCGGGCGAAATAGACGACGACGGAGGCCGAGCAGAGGACGTAGAGCACCACCAGCGCGGCGACGGAGACCCCGCTGAGCCACGAGAACAGGGTGAGCACCGGGTCGAGTCCGAGGAGGGCGAAGGGCAGGACGAGCACCAGCGACATCACGGTCTGCACCCACGCTGCGGCGAACGGTGCCTGGTGCCGGTTCGTCCGCGAGACCCGAAGGGGCAGGGAGCCGTCGACGCCGAGGGAGTGGAGATACCGGTTGATGCCGTTGTGGAACGCGAGGATACCGGCGAACAGCGAAGTCACCAGCAGGATGCTCGCAACGATTCCCGACCAGCCGCCGAGCACACCGTCCAGGGCCTTGAACACGAACGAGGTGGAGTCGCCCGACTGAACCGCCTTGCCGGCGGCCGCGGTGACCTTCGATGCGCCGTAGTAGCTCACGAACATCCACGCGACGAACGACAGGAAGATCGAGATGACGGCGACCGACAGGTACGTCGCGCGTGCCACGGTGCGACGGGGGTCCTTCGCCTCGCCGGAGTAGATGGCGGTCGACTCGAACCCGAACATGGACGCGACGGCGAACATGAGGGCGACTCCAGGTGCGCCGGAGAGAACCGCGCTCGGCGAGAAGCTGGCGACCGGGTTGAAGCCTTCCGGTCCGCCGCCCATGAAGAGGACACCGAAGGAGAAAGCCAGCAGGACGGCCACCTCGCACGCAACGAGGATCGCGAGCACTCGGGCGCCGAGTTCGATGTTCAGCGATCCGAGGACCTGGACCAGCGCCACCGTCACGATCACCGGCACCCACCAGGGCAGGCTGAGCCCGAGGCCGGCGAAAAGGGCAGAGACCGATACGCCATAGAGCCCGTACATGGCTGCCTGCACGGTCGCATACGCGAGGATCGCGAGCCACGCCGCGCCGGAACCGGTACGTCGGCCGAACGCGGCTCCGACGTATGCGTAGAACGCGCCGTTCACCTTGATTCGGCGCGACATGGCGATGAACCCGACGGCGAAGAGGGTGATCACGATGCCGATGACCACATACGCCCCGGGGGCTCCCGCACCGTTGCCCAGGAAGACAGTCAGCGGAAGGGCTCCTGCGATGGCGGTCAGCGGCGCTTGCGCCGAGAGGACGAAGAACAGGATGCCGAGAACGCCGACGGCGTTTCGGCGCAGACCGGACGACGGCGACGCCGGCTCGGCGGACTCGGAGGCGACAGGCAAGGGTGACGCTGAAGCGGTCATGAGGATCTTCCTTGATCTCGGGTGGGAAATGTTACGCGCCGGCGATCGCCGATGCGTGGGTGGTGAGGGGTGCGTCAGTGCGGATGGTGCTGCGGGCTGCGGCGAGCCCGCTTTGAATCGCCCCGTCGATGAAACCGCCCCAGCCGTCGGCGAGGTCGGATCCTGCGAAGCGGATGGTGCCGACAGGAGCTTGGAGCGACGCGAGCGACTCCGTAAGGAATCCCGTTCGGTGCATCGGCCACGTCTCTCCTGCGTACGGGTCAGCGACCCAATCGTGGCCGACCGTCTCGAGGACGACCGCGTCGGGTACCAGACGTCGCAACGTCTCCTGAACGAGACCCAGGTCGGCTGGGCCGGCCGCCGTTGCATCGGGGCCGAAGCAGACTACGATCGTCGAGCCATCCCGGATGTACTCGGTCTGGAAGAAGTTGAGCGGCCAGTCGGCGGAGCCGAGGGCGACGAACGGAGCCCGCTCGCCTTCCAGCCGTGCCCAGATCTTGGTGCCAAGGCCCGCTTGACCTCGCTCGATCGCGCTCGTCGACGGTGCCGGAAGCTCAGGCTCGAACACGATGCGTCGGAGAGCGTGCAAGGGTGCGGTGACGATCACAGCGGAGGCGTGCAAGACGGAGCCGTCGACCAGCTCGACCGTCGCACCGTCTGGCGTCTCGACGATCCGTCGCACTTCACTCTCGAGCCGCAGGTCTCCGGCGATGTCGGCGGCGATGGCTTCGGCAAGCCGTCGGGTACCGCCCTCGATCTTGTAGGTGGCGCACGCTTCGAAGTTGACCCGCCAGTCCCCGTTGGTCAGCGCGACCCAGCGGAGCGCTTGGGAGAAAGCTGCGTCGTCCAGCCGCCCGTTGAAGTTCAGAGTCCAGAACGACTCGAGGAGCTCCTGCTGCACAGGCGGCAGGTCGAGTTCGGCGATCGCCCGCGTCATGCTGATGTTGTCCGCGTCGGACAGAGCTCGCGCGCCGATCGCCCGGCAGTCGAAGGGCTGCGGGAACAACGCGCGCGACTCGCGGCCGAGGAGGACGTTGGGGAGATCCAGCAGTTCGAGCAGATCGTCAGGAGTTCCCGTGTGTGCGCGTCCGTCGCTCCACCAGTGAGCGATCTCAGGAGTGGGGCTCGTGAGGATCCCGATCCCGTAGCGTTGCAGCTCGGCCCAGACGAACGGCTGGGTCCAGTGGACCCACGTGCCGCCGAGCTCCAACTCGATCCCGAACTCCGGACGCGTCCAGGTGCGGCCGCCGATCCGGTCCCGTGCCTCGACGACGGCGACGTGGCGTCCCCGCTGCGAGAGCTCGCGCGCGGCGACCAGGCCGGCGAACCCGGCGCCGACGACAACGACGTCGTAATGGTTCTCGTTCATCGCACGTGCCTAGCTGTAGACGAAGAACTCGACGACCGGCTCATGGATGGTCCAGCGGGTCGAGACGCCCTCGTTGAGTGTCGCGCCTGCTCCCGGGCCGAGTTCGAGTGCCGGATTGCCGTCGATCTCCAGGCTCAGACGGCCTTGAAAGATGAAGATGGACTCGTCGGCCTCACCCACCACGGTGAACGGTTCGGGAGCGTCTTCGGGGCTGACGACCCAGAAGCCGGCCGCGCTGGTGACACGGCCTCCTTCGCCGAAACGACGGACCCACTGGACCCGACCGACTTCGAACGGTTCGAGCGCCGATTCGTCGTACGAACCTGCGGAGAATTCAGTTTGATCAGCCATCGGGGTCTCTCCTCCACATTGAGGTGCCGGCGCGGAGCGCGGCTAAACTAAGCAACTGCTTAGTGAATGTAAGCAGATGCTTAGTTCCGTGTCAACAGGTGCGTTCGAGTCGGTACCATCGACGAATGAAGAGAAACGGCCGCGCGGCGTACGGCACGGGGCGCGACCTGCTGATCGAGGCCGCGATCCGCGTGGTCGCGAGCAAGGGCCTCCGGGGGCTCACCTACCGTGCGGTCGGCGAGGAAGCCGGCGTGAACAACACCCTGGTGGCGCACCATTTCGGTAGTAGGGACGCCCTCCTCGCGGCAGCCCTCGACGGCGTGACGCAAGCCGCAATCGATTCGACCCGGCTGATTCTGTTCTCCACCTCGGAAGAGGAGTTCATCGAGGCCCTGCTGAACACCACGAGATCCACCCCCGAACTCCATGCGTTCCAGTACGAGATGATCCTGGAGGCCAGGCGTAATCCCGCCTTTCGTCCCGCAGTGCAGAAGCTGTACGCGGATTACATCGAGGCGATGAGGGACGGTTTGACGGCATTCGGGATCACCGACAACATCGTCTCAGTCGCCCGAATGACCTTCGCGAGCCTGGACGGGCTCGTGATGCAGTACATCGCCGGAGTCGATGAGGAATCCATCCGGGATGCCATCCGGGCGGTCTGGAACGAGCTCTCGGCGCTCGCCGGGCAGCCGAATCGATCATGATCGGCGGAGCGCGCGCGCACTAACGTCGCCACTTAGTTGGTAGGCCCTGACCAGCATATTTATTGGGCGGAGACGGAGGTGTCTGAGTTCACGACATAGGTCTCAGTTGATAGGTGACAGCTGAGTCGGGTCATAGGCGACAGTCGGTCGCTGACCGCAGTTCGCACAGGTGGGCCACATCCAGTGGTGGGCCTCGGCCTCGAGGGTGCGACACGGCGTCCCGAAGGCGACCGCAGCCTCCAACTCGATCCGGTTGACCGGGACGCGGACGATTCGCTCGGACGCGGGCGGGACCATCCGCTCATTCTCCCTCCGGGCGGGGGCGTGCCTGGTGGCGGAGAAACGGGCGCGAATCTCCGACCGGCCGCGGTGTGTCGCGGTGTCGGAGAAACGGGCGCGAATCTCCGACCGGCCGCGGTGTGTCGGAGATCTGGCCCGGATGAGCGCGAGTCTCCGACGATAACGGCCGGATCGCCGACGATAGCGTCCGGATCTCCGACGCTACGCCGAGGCCGCGGGGCGGCTCCTCTCCGCAGCACCGTGAAAGGCAGTTTCAGCCGAGGCCCGTCCCCCGGGCTTGGCCGGCACACCCACCTCGGCCACGCTCCACCCACACCATCGACCCCGACCACAGCTACTGGCGCAACCAAGACAAGAGCCCGGCCAATGGCCGGGCTCTCCCTCAGTAACCTATGACGCGACTCAGGTGAGACCTATGTCGCGACTCATGACAGGGCGGAGACGGAGGGATTTGAACCCTCGGTCCCCTTACGGGGACTCCACCTTAGCAGGGTGGTGCACTAGGCCGAACTATGCGACGTCTCCAGCGCGACCGCGAGCGGACGCACGACGACCATCATATCGGACGATGCGCGGCCGTTCGAACAGGGGGCTCTCAGGTGCCGACAGGGACGTTGTCGACTGCGGTTCCCACGATCTGGCTGACCATCAGGATGAACCAGGTGAAGGCGATCGCGTAGCTCGCGATGCAGACCGCGACCGCCACCCACAGCGGCGCCATTCCACGGCCCCCGGCCACGCCGCGGACGATGATGCTGCGGCCGATCGGGTACACGATCCCGAGGAAGGACCACGCCCAGTGAAAGGGTCGCTCGACACCGCGACGGGTCAACTCACGGTAGTCGAGCCACGAAAAGACGATGGTTGCGGCCGCGAGCAGCCAGCTGATGCCCATCACGGCGAAGTACGCCGGTCCGCCGAGCAAGGCGAGCGGGTCGCGGACGACAACGGCCGAACCCGTCGCCGCCTCCTCGAACAGCGGCTGCGGGTGCAGTAGGAACAGCAGCAGCGTCGAAATGAGAGGCAGGACGGCGACCAACCAGATCCACACGGTGTAGACGGGCGTCTCGTCGGGCAGCCGCCGGCGCTGCGCGGGCGCGTACGGCGACCGACCATACGGGGACGCCGTGACCTGCTCGGTCCACCGGACGCCGTCCCACCAGCGGAGCCCGCCGGAGCCGTGCGGGTCCGGGTACCAGCCGGCCAGCGGCGCCGCAGCATCCGACATCGGGGCTCAGGAGTCCTTGCCGACGGCGGGCTCGCCGACGAACTGGTGCGCTTCGGAGGCCAGCTCCGGCCAGTCCTGCGCGTCCGCGATCCGCACCCAGGCGCCCTTCGCCTCGCTGCGACCGGCGGGGACCGCGGTGGCGACCCCGCGGCCGATGAGGTCCTCGGCGCGCTGCTGCGGAAGGTCGAGCGCGAGCTCGGTGCCGTCGAGGTAGGCGAACAGCCTCCCGTGCACGTGCAGACCGGTCGCGGTCACCGTGACGTCCAGGTCCGGGTCCTCCAGGAGGCCGGCGGCCAGCAGTTCGAACGAGGGTACGGGGCTGTCGGTCATGCGATTCCTCTCAGTCGGCAACGGCTCAAGGAGGGTCGAATCGAGCCTGCCCTCGCCACTGCGCTGGCGCGATCCTAACGCGGATCCGCCAACGCTCGGCGATGCCCCCTCAGCTCACCGTGATCGCGATGAGTCCCGCGACGCCCAAGAAGTACAGAACAAGGACGCTCAGCGAGTCGACGCCCATCCCGGCGATTCGTTTGCGGGGCCGGAAGACCAGCCCGACGGCGTAGACGACGGTCAGCAGCACCGCGATTGCGGTCAGGTAGATGTCGGATGCGTTCGCCCGGGGCAGCACCGATCGACCGCTGATCAGCGTGGCCACGAGGAAGAGGACCGGAAGGAAGGCATTGCCTCCGAAGATGTCGCTGATCGCCAGGTTGTCGTCGCCCTGCCTGACCGACTGGAGACCCGTGGAGATCTCGGGAAGGCTGGTCGCCAACGCGAGGACGGTCGCCCCGAAGAGGACCCCGGAGATGCCGACCTGCTTGGACGCCGCGTCGCCCGCGAGTTCGAGCGCGACACCGGAGGCGAGCGTGGCGAGGGCGGCGACCCCGAAGATGACCGCGGCCTTCGCAGTGCTCATCCGGTCGGAGTCCTTCGCGGTACGGGTGCGGTGGCCGCTCGGGTGCGGAGTCGTCGTGTCCGGTGCTGCGCCGTCCTCGTGCCAGGGCAGGCCCTTGCCGGCGCGCCGCACCAGGAACAGTCCGACGACCCAGATCGCGGCGATGAGGACGACGTCGGGTGTCAGCCGTGCGAAAAGCAGGCCGGACGGAAGCTGGCTGCCGGCGATCACGACCGCGAGGACGGCGATGACGACCACGGCCTCCAGCACCAGCCCAAGGGATGCGGCGCGGTAGGTGATCGGCTGGACCCCGGCGCCGCGCTTGCCGAACACATCCAGCACGACGATGACCACCGTCTGCAGGGCGATGCCGCCCAGGATGTTGCCGACGGCGACGTCGATGGAGCCGGAGCCGGCGGCGCTGACCGTGATCGCGATCTCGGGCAGGTTCGTCGCCACCGCCAGCACGATGAGGCCGCCGAGGGCGCTGCCCAGGTGCAGCCTCCCGTCCAGCACATCCGTGGTCTTCGACAGTTGGATGCCGGCGAACCAGATGACGGCCGCGCCGGCGACGAAGATCAGCAACAACAGCCAGAGCGGCAGGGAGTCCATTGGCGATCAGCCTTCCGAGAACGTGTACTCAAATGCAAATATTGCACACGCGCAAAGAAAGGCAATCCCCTGGACGTCAGGATGTGCGCATCGAGACGGCACTCACCGCATGTCGCGGGCAAGAACGGTCTTCTCGTGCGCCGCGCTGTGGCCGACCGTTGCTGCCAGCGCGCTGATGACCGCGGCGAGTCCCAGCGGCGCCGCGATGTTCAGACGCAGAAGCAGAGCGCCGACCAGCGCGCCCAGCGCGATCAGCGCAACGGCCGCGGCGCGACGGCGCCAGGGCTGGCCGGAGCCGCCCGCGAGCCGCGAGTCCGCCGCGAGGCCGGTCAGCGTTGAGGTCACCACGACCGTGGTGACGTCCTTCACGGCGAGGTGCCGGGCGACGGCCGCCTGGAATCCCATCGTCGCCGCCAGCAGGGTGGTGATGGCGAGCTCCCACGGCTTGGGTGGGACGCCTCCCGTCAGGATGGTGATGGTCGTGAGCAGCAGCAGGGCGACGGCGACGGCGGTGAACGACCAGCTGGTGCGAGTGTTCCACCCCGTCGACTCCCGACGCAGGGTCCGCCCGCCGATCACCGCCCCGGCCATGAAGGCGAAAAGCGCGATGAGGGGACCCACCCACGGCAGGCCGTCGGCGCCGGCCAGCGCCATGCCGAGTACCACGACGTTGCCGGTCATGTTGCCGGCGAACACCTTGTCCAGCCCGAGGTAGCCGACGGCATCCACGATCCCGGTGGAGAAGGTGAGCGCGAGCATGAGCAGCACGGTCAGGTCCCGCTGTCGCTCCTTGCCACCCGGCATCACGCCGCGCCTCCGGGATACGAACGCACGCTGGCTGCACCGTCGGAGCGCGGGTCGCTGCCCGCATCCATCGACCCGGGCCGCCCGACGACGATGAGGTTGGCATGGCCCACCAGCTCGCTGAGGCGCGGTGCCGGAGTAACACTGAGGCCCGTGTCGTCGAGCGACACCCGGGCAGCATCGGCGAGGTCGTCCTCCGCGTAGACGGCTGACGGCCGGTCCCCGTCGCGCTGTGCGCCGACCACCGCACGCGGAGCGGAGACCGCCTCGGCCGCCGTCTTTCCGGCCATCGCCTGCAACAAGGTCTGCGCATGGATCTGCGGCTGCCCCTGGCCACCCATCACCGCCGACACGTAGCGGACGGCCGACCCCTCAGTGACGATCACCGGCATCAGGGTGTGCAGGGGTCGCTTTCCCGGCGCCAGCGCGTTCGGCGAGGCGGGGTCGAGCGAGAAGCTGGTACCGCGATTGTGCAGCAGGATGCCGGTGGCCGGCTCGACGACGGCGGCCCCGAAGGCGTGGTAGACGCTCTGGATGAGAGACACCGACCAGCCGGAGGAGTCCGACGCCGCAATGCCCACTGTGTCACCCCGGGGCGGGCGGAACCCCGGCGCGACCGCTTCCGTCGACGCCTCGGCGGTCTCCTCGAAGAGGGTGGCCGTGCTGCCGTGGGTGAGGCGCGGGTCGCCCAGGTATTCGTCGCGGACGGCGTTGGCTTCGAAGAATCGCTCCAGCATCGTCCCGAACGACGCCCCCAACGGGTCGACGACGCCGTCCCTCTCCAGTCCTTCCAGTACGCGCAGGAGCACGAATCCGTGCGTGTTAGGCGGGCTGGTGAGCAGGTCGAGGCCGCGGAACCGGCCGACCAGCGGCTCGACGATCTCCGGGTGGAACAGCATGAGGTCGGCGTAGCCGATCGGCGAGCCCAGGCCGATCAGCCCGGCGACGAAGGAGGCGGTCAACGACCCGTCGTAGAGTGCCGATGCACCCTCGCTGCGAAGCGCGTCGAGGGTGTCGGCGAGCGCGCTCTGACGCAGGACATCTCCCAGAGCCGGCGGACGGCCCCCCGGCAGGAACACCTCCCGGAAGCCGGGGTCGAATCGGATGGCGTCCCGCTCCTCCACGAACGCCGCGGCCAGCGACCGCGACACGGTCATGCCGTCGCGTGCGGCGTCGACAGCGTCGGCGAAGAGCTCGTCCCACGGACGCTGCCCGCCCATCCGGTGAATCGAGTCCCAGCCGCGCACCGCGCCCGGGACCGTGACCGTGTCGATACCCCGATAGGGCAGGGTCTCGCCGTGCACATCCCGGAGCTTCACCGGGTCGACCGCGTACCCGGTCGGGCCGGACGCGTTGACGCACCGGGTGCGCCCGGAGGGATCGCGCACCAGCGCGATCAGGTCGCCGCCGATACTGACGTTGTGCGGGTAGACGACGCTGAGCGTTGCCGCGGCCGCGAGTGCGGCATCGAGGGCGTTCCCACCGCGCTCGAACGCTCGCTCCGCTGAGCGGGTGGCCGCGGAGTGCGGGGTGGCGACGGCGCCGGTGAGGGTGGTGGCAGGCATGGTTCTCCCTTGTTTCGGAGGCAGCGGTGGAGCAGCCGGTTCGCTCAGAGGATCTTCGACAGAAACGCCTGAGTCCGCGCATGCTGCGGGGAAGCGAAGAGGTTGGCGGGCGTGGCGACCTCGATGATGCTGCCCGCATCCATGACGACGACGCGGTCCGCGACTTCGCGCGCGAACCCCATCTCGTGGGTGACGACGACCATCGTCATGTCGTCGGCGGCGAGCTCCCTCATCACGTCGAGCACCTCGCCGATCATCTCCGGGTCGAGGGCACTGGTCGGCTCGTCGAACAGCATCAGGCGAGGCCGCATGGCCAGCGCTCGCGCGATGGCGACACGCTGTTGCTGGCCGCCCGACAGCTTGTTCGGACGCGCGTCGGCTTTGTCCACCAGCCCGACCCGGGCGAGCAGCGACTCGGCCTGCGCGAGTGCCTCCTTCTTCGCCACTCCGCGAACGCGCACGGGTGCGTGCCAGATGTTCTCCAGCGCCGTCATGTGGGGGAAGAGATTGAAGTGCTGGAAGACGAAGCCGATCTCCTGCCGCTGCCGCATGAGGGCGGTACGGGATGCGGCCGTGCGCTTGCCGTCACCGGTCACGCGGTAGCCGACCGGCTGCCCGGCGACGAGGAGGTCGCCCCGGTCGATGGTCTCCAGGCCGTTCATGGTGCGGAGGAATGTGGTCTTGCCGGCGCCGGACGGCCCGACGAGCACGACCACCTCGCCCGGCCGGACCTCGAGGGAGACGTCCCGGAGGATCTCCCGACCGCCGAGACTGCGACAGACGTTGCGGGCGGTGACGAGGGGGGCCGCATCCGTGCCCATGGTGTTCGTGTCGTTCACGTCAGAGCTCCTGCTGGGGGACGGCGATGGGTGTGAGCGGTGCTCCGCGGCGGCCGCCGAAGAGCCGCTGCCACGGCGAGACGGTCGCCTCGATACCGACGCGCGCGTTCAGCCGCTTCTCGATGGAGGCCTGCACCACCGTCCAGACCGTGGTGAGTGCGAGGTAGTAGATGGCGACGACCGCGAAGATCTCGAAGGTGCGGAACGTGGCCGCGCTGATGCTCTGGGAGACGAGGAACATCTCGGAGACCCCGATGACGCTGAGGATCGACGTGCTCTTCATCAGCCCGTTGAACGAGTTGCCCAGCGGCGGGACCATCAGCCGGAGCGCCTGCGGCAGGATGATCCACCGCATCGCAGAGCCGCCGGACATCCCGAGCGCTTCGGCTGCTTCGCTCTGACCGATCGGAACCGAGTCGAGACCGGCGCGGATGATTTCCGAGATATAGGCGCTCTCGTTGACCACGAGTCCGACGATCGCGGCCTGCACGGCCGCCTTCACCAGCAGGCCGCCCAGCTCCACATCCTCGAATCGGAACACATTCGCCGCCGCGAACCCGGTGTAGATGAGGACGAGCTGCACCAGCAGCGGCGTCCCCCGGATCAGCCAGATGTAGAAGCTCGCGACCACCCTGAGCGGGGCGAACCGCGAGCGCCTCATCAGCGCGACCACCAGTCCGACGATCAGCGCGCCGACCATCGCCAGCACGGAGATCACGATCGTGAGGACGAGCCCCTGCAGGAACGGCGCCCCGGGGGTCAGCAGGTTCTTCCAGAAGAACGCCCAGTCGAAGCTCATGCGTCAGCCCTTCTGCGTGTAGGCGAGCTGCGACTGACCCCACTGGCTGAGGATCTTCTTGTAGTCGCCCGAGCTCACCACGTCGTCGAAGGCCTTCTGGACGGCGGTATGCAGCTTCGCGTCGCCCTTCAGCGTGGCCGCTCCGATGTCCACCGCGTCGGTCGGCTTCCCCACCTGCTGGATGCCTGCGGTGCCCTGCTTCTGGTAGTAGCCGATCAGCTCCGCCGCGTCCATGTAGGCGTCGATCTGGCCGCTCACGAGTTGCTGGAAGCCGACCGTCGCCTGGTTGTTGGTGCTGATGTCGAGCGCGCTCTTGCCTGCGCTGGTGCACTTGGTGGACTGCGCCTCGGCCAGCGACTGTGCGGTGGTGCCGACGGTGACCATGACCTTCTTGCCGCACAGGCTGTCATTCAGCCCGGTGACCCCGTTCTTGGAGCCCTTCTTCACCGCGACGCCGGAAGCCGAGGTCAGGTACGGGACGAAGTCGACGACCTTCTCACGGGCCGGCTTGATGTACAGCGACGCCATGATCACGTCGCACTGCTTCGCCTGCAGGCTCGGGATGAGCGCAGAGAAGTCGACCGTGACGAAGTCGGGTTTGAGCCCGAGGCGACCGGCGACGGCCTTCGCCAGGTCGATCTCGCTGCCGATCAGTGCGCCGCTGGCGTCTGTCGAGATGTTCGGCGGCGAGCCGAGGTTGGTCGTGCAGATCGACAGCGTGCCGGCGCTCCGGATGGCCGGCGGCGCGACCGTTGCGACGGCGGTGCTGCCGCCCCCCGGTTGGCCCGAAGCGGCGGAACAGCCGACAAGCGTGAGGGCGGCTGCGGTCGCGACCGCAGCGGCGATGAAGCGTGTAGTGGTGTGCATGGGATCTCCGTCGATGCTCGATGCTCACGGCTCGGATGAGCCGTGAGCAGACTATCAATCGATAGGTTCTTTGTCTATCAATTGATAGACGATGGATGTTGCCAACCTGTTTCGAGCAGGTCTCGGCTCGAAGAAGAACCCGAAGCGGACGTCGCTAGACGGGGTCGACGGCGTCCAGACGGGACTCCGTCGCGGCCCGAACGGCGGCCAGCCGGGCCGGGTCCGACAGAACGGCGCGCAGAATGAAGTCGGAAAGCTGCAGCGGTCGCTCAGAAACCGGGGCGGTCGCGTTCGTCTCGCGCTCGCGCATCCCTTCGAACTGCAAACCGGTGATCGCCCGCTGGATGAACACCGGGTCCACCCCCAGGAACTCCCCCGCCTCGACGCCCGCGCTCACGAGCTGCTGAGTGCGCTGGTGGAAGCGCTCGATCTCCCGCCGCTGGCCCTCGAACTCCGGCTCGGTGAAAATGGCATCGCTGTAATACCCGCGGGCGTCGTACGGAAGCGTCAGATAGTCCCGTGAACTCGCCGCCAGGAAGAAGTGGAACCGCTCGGCCCAGGATGTGTCCAGCGCCTCCGCCTGCACCAGCCGGTCCATGGTCTGCCGCAGATCCGCATCCACCAACTCGGCGAGGATCTGGTGCTTCGCCGAGAAGTGATAAAAGAGGGACGGCTGCCGGATGCCCACCGCGTCCGCGATGTCGCGCGTGGTGGTGCCGTAGTACCCGTGCCGGCCGAACAGCCGCGCAGCCTGCAACAGGATCTGCTGTCGCGTGCTGCCCCCTGTCATGTCCTCACTCTATCCAGCGCCGCGGGAGGGTGCTCTTCGGAGGCCCTCCACGCGGCAACTGCTACGACTCCCGCTGCTTCGGCGAGCGTTCGTGGGTGCGCGACGGGTCGCGCTCGACGACTCCGCCGAGCACCTCATCGATGCGTCCGAGCAGCTCGCCCGGGATGGTGACGCCGGAGGCCTTCACGTTCTCCGCGACCTGCTCCGGACGGGACGCGCCGATGATCGCCGCGGCGACGTTCTCGTTCTGCAGCACCCAGGCGACCGCGAGCTGCGCAGGAGTGAGTCCGAGCTCCCGCGCGATCGGCGCCAGCTCCTGGACGCGGGTCAGGACGTCGTCGGTGAGCCACCGCTTGACCGCGCCGGCGCCGCCCTTCTCGTCGGTGGCCCGGCTGCCATCCGGCAGCGGCGCCCCCGGCAGGTACTTGCCGCTGAGCACGCCCTGCGCGACCGGCGACCAGACGATCTGCGAGATGCCGAGTTCCTTCGAGGTCGGTACGACCTCCGCCTCGATCACGCGCCACAGAGCGGAGTACTCCGGCTGGTTCGAGATCAGCTGGATCTTGAGTTCCTTCGCAAGGGCCGCTCCGGCACGCAGCTGCTCCGCCGTCCACTCGCTCACGCCGATGTACAGCGCCTTGCCCTGCCGGACCACGTCGGCGAACGCCTGCATCGTCTCCTCGAGGGGCGTCTCGTAGTCGAAGCGGTGCGCCTGGTACAGGTCGACGTAGTCCGTCTGCAGACGGGACAGGGAACCGTCGATCGACTCGAGGATGTGCTTGCGCGACAGCCCGACGTCGTTGTGGCCCTTCGGTCCCGTCGGCCCGAACACCTTGGTGAAGATCTCCAGCGACTGCCGGCGCTCGCCCTTCAAGGTCTCGCCCAGCACGGTCTCGGCCGCGGTGTTGGCGTAGACATCGGCCGTGTCGAACGTCGTGATGCCCGCATCCAGAGCAGCACGAACGCACGCGGTAGCGGTGTCGTTCTCGACCTGCGACCCGTGGGTCAGCCAGTTGCCGTACGTGATCTCGGAGATCTTGAAACCGGAGTTCCCCAAGTACCTGAACTGCATGTCGTTCCCTTCGTCTGGCACGGCGCTTCGCCACTGCGATCGTAGGCACGCCGCATCCGACACCTCCAACAGAGACTTCTTCTCGAATTGAGTCGAACGGTCGATCAATCGGCGCCGCCCGGCTCGGAGTCAGCCTCGGGAGGGCAGCTCACCCGCCGGGAGAGACGTCGGAACCGTCGCCGACACTCGGAACGAACCTCCGGACAACCGCTGGTCGGGTGCTCCGGGGAGGCGCAGAACAGCATCGACGCCCGTGGGGAGTTCCGCCTCGACCGTGAGCTCGTCCCCGTGGAGGTTCCAGCGCACGGCGATGGGGCCGTGCGGACTCAGCAGTGACGTCTCGGCCTCCGTCAGCCCGCCGCCGGGTACCGGGGCGATGAGAACGGAGGAGTACCCGGGCGCTAGCGGCGCCAGCCCACCGATGACCCGGTGCATCCAGTCGGCGACCGCGCCGAGCGCGTAGTGGTTGAACGAGGTCATCTCGCCCGGGTTGATGGTACCGTCGGGGAGCATCGAATCCCAGCGCTCCCAGATCGTGGTGGCGCCCATCGTCACCGGGTACAGCCACGACGGTTCCTCCCGCTCGAGGAGGAGGTTGTAGGCGTCGTCCACGTGTGCGGTGCGGCTCAGCGCGTCGGTGATGAACGGGGTGCCGGCGAAACCGGTCGAGATGCGGTAGCCCGCCTCGGCCGCCAGCTCGGCCAACCGGTTGCCCGCGAACGTCTCCTCAGCGGAGTCGAGGATGCCGAACACGATCGCAAGCGAGTAGACGGTCGTGCAGTCGCTGCGGATGGTGCCGTCAGCGGCCACGTATTCGGCGTTGAACGCGGTCCGGAGCCCAGCGGCGATCGACTCGAACTCCTGCTGCTCCGCCGTCCGGCCCAGCAGGCGCGCGGTCTCAGCGACCAGCGACGCCGACCGGTAGGCGGACGCGGTGGCAACGACACCCTTGTCCGCTTTCGCCCGGGCAGGGTCCTCCGGCGGCGCATCCGGGTCGAGCCAGTCGCCGAACTGGAAGTCGCCGTCCCACACACCGGCCGGCGACAGTCGGGAGTGGACCCGGCGCACATGCGACGCCATCGAGTCGAACTGCCGACGCAAGACATCCTCGTCCCCGTACGCCTCGTACAGCGCCCAGGGCACCCACACGGCGGCGTCGCTCCAGACGGCGGTCGACTCGATCGGTCCGATCTCCTCCGGAACGCCGATCATGGTGAGGATGTCCGGGATGACGTAGCCGACGATCCCGTCGTGATGCTCCTGCTCAAGTGCGAGATCGACGAGCCAATCGCTGAGGAACCCGTCGACGTCATAGAGGAACGCGGCCGTCGGCGCGAAGGCGGCGATGTCGCCCGTCCACCCCAGGCGCTCGTCGCGCTGCGGGCAGTCCGTCGGAACGTCGACGAAGTTGCCGCGCATCCCCCACACCACGTTCTCGTGCAGCTGGTTCAGCAGCGGGTCGGAGGTGCGGAACTCACCGATCCGTTGCAGTTCCGAGCTGATCGCGACCGCCGTGAGGTCTTCGGCCTTCAGCTCCCCCGGCCAGCCCGAGACTTCCGCATAGCGGAACCCGTGGAACGTGAACGTGGGCTCGAACTCGTCCACGCCACCGCTGAGGATGTACCGGTCGGTCGCTTTCGCGCTGCGCAGCGGGCGGATGCCGAGCTCGCCATGCTCGAGCACCTCGGCGTGGCGGATGGTCACCTCCGTGCCTGCCGGTCCCTGGACACGGAGCTTGATCCAGCCGACCAGGTTCTGCCCGAAATCGACCAGCGTCTTCCCCGACGGGGATGTGGTGATCTCATGAACCGGAAGCGCGGCCCAGCGCCGAACCTTCGGCCCGATGTACGGCTGGAGGGTCGCGGTGTCGAACTCGACCGCGTGCACGCCCGTCCATCCGGCGCCGGAGAACCCGGCCCGCTTCCACGAGTCGTCCCGGAGGCGGGCGTCGATCGTCTGACCGTCGTACAGGTCGTTGGCGAGCACCGCGCTCGGACCGGACGCCCACGACTCGTCGGTGACGACGAGTTGCGTCGCGCCGTCCGCGAAGGTCACCTCGAGCTGGGCGAAGGCGCCGAGCTCGTCTCCGTAGTACGACCCGCCGCCTGCCCAGCCGAGCCGGCCGCCGAACCAGCCCTTGCCCAGGGCCAGAGCCAGAACACTGGTGCCCTCCAGCAGCGGGGCGACGTCGTAGGTCGCGTACCGCAGCCGCCACTGGTAGCTGCTCCAGCCGGGGGTCAGCAGGTCGTCGGCGACGGGGCGTCCGTTGACCCAGGCCTCCACGATCCCTCGTGCCGTCAGGGTGAGCGTGGCGGCGGTCACGGCACCGTGGCCCTCCTCCAGTGCGAACTCCCTGCGCAGCAGGGGTGCCCCGTCGAAGGCGGCGTCGGGGGCGATCATGCGGGCGTTCCAGTTCATGCGTTCGTTCTCCAGTCGGTTCATTGTGATGCGGAAATCAACCCTTGACCGCGCCGCTGGTGATGCCGGCGACGATCTGGCGGTTGAAGAAGATGTACGCCACGAGGGGCGGGATGGTGATCAGCAGGATGTCCATGAACAGCAGGTTGTAGAAGCTGAGGTTCTGACCCGAGAACGTGTAGAGCGTGGTCTGCACGGTCGCGTTGTCCGCCCCGGGGAGGAAGTACAGCGGGCCCTGGAAGTCGTTGAAGATGAAGACGGACTGTACGACGATGACGGTGACGATCACTGGCCGCAGCAGGGGCAGGATCACCTGGAAGAACAGGCGGATCCGGCCCGCGCCGTCGAGGACCGCCGCTTCGTCGAGCTCGCGGGGCACGGTGTTGAAGAAGGCGCGGAACAGCAAGATGGAGAACGAGAGTCCGAATGTCGTCTCGATCAGGATCATCCCCGGCATGGTCTTGAACAGTCCGACGGCCTGGAGCACCCAAATGGTCGGGACCACCGCCGGCGGCACGATCAGCCCGGCGAGCACGAAGAAGTTGACCACCGGACCCCACTTGCTGCGCTTGCGGGCGAGCACGTAGCCCGCCATGGCGGCGAGCACCACCACGAGGGCGACCGAGCAGATCGTCAGCACGGCCGAATTGACGAAGGCGCGCCAGATGAGACCGTCGCCGCTCTGCAGCACGGCGACCAGGTTCGGGAAGAACTGCCACTCCTTGGGCCAGGTGAACCCCAGGCTCGACGCGTCCTCCGGCGACTTGGACGCCTGCAGGATGACGAAGACGAGGGGCACCAGGAAGACGACGGCAGAGACGACGATGGCGATGACGCCGACGATCCAGGCCCGCGTGTGCTGCCGCTTCACAGCTCCACCTGCTTTCTGTTCAGGACGTACGACAGCGGCACCATGATGATGGTGACCACCAGGAAGAGGACGACGTTGCCGGCGGTCGAGAGTCCGAAGAAGCCCGCCTGGTACTGCTTGTAGATCACGGAGGCGATCACGTCGCTGGTGAAGCCGGGGCCGCCGCCGGTGGTGGCCCAGATGATGTCGAACGAGCGGAGGCCGCCGATCAGCGACAGGATGATCACGGTCGCCGTGGCCCCGCGGCTGAGCGGGAGGGTGATCCTCCGCAGGATCTGCCAGGAACTCGCCCCGTCGATCCTCGCCGCCTCGAAGTATTCACTCGGGATGGCGACGATGCCAGCCATGAAGATCAACGTTGCGATGCCCACGCCCTTCCAGATGTCGACGCCGGCGATGGAGTACAGCGCGAGGTTGGGGTCGGTGAACCATCCCGGCTGGGGCAGCCCGAAGAACCCCAGCACCCCGTTGACCATGCCGTGGAACGGATCGAGCAGCGACTTCCAGAGGATGCCGACGCCGATCGTCGAGAGCAGCACCGGGAAGAACACCACCGCCCGCAGGTAGCCGCGCCCGACCACCGGCGAGGTCAGCAGCAGCGCCAGCAGGAACCCGATGACGACCTTCGCCGCCGACGTGAGGAAGGCGTAGATCAGGGTGTGGATGAAGCTCGTGTAGAGCTGCGGATCCTGGAAGAACTGAACGAAGTTGGCGAACCCGATGAACTGCGAGTCGAACAGCGACCACCGCGTCAGCGAGAAGTAGAACGAGGCGATCGTGGGGACGGCGAAGAACACCACGTAGAGCACGAGCGCCGGGATGAAGAACCAGGTGGGGTAGTGGGAGCGCATCCGCGCCCTCCGCGTGCTCTGCGGGGGCGGGCTGCTGACCTCTGTGATGATGTCGCCCGCCTGGACGGCGGTCGCGGGAGTGGCCGTCGACATAGTGTGCTCCTCGTCGAGTCTTCTGTCTGCGTCTGCGCCCCGGCCGGGACGCCTGCGGCTCGGGGCCGCGAGGGGCGCCCGGGCCGGCGACGGATCACCGGCCCGGGCGGGAATCACCAGCCCTTCAGGCCGAGCTGCTGCGCCTGAGCCTTCACATCCTGGTCGTAGAGGGCAGCGCCCTCCTTGGCCGACGAGATGCCCGAGCCGACCTGGATCAGGATCTTCTCGAGGTTCGGACCCTTGATCGGCGAGAGGAACTCGAGCGCCAGGCCGGTCTTCTTGTCGTCCTGGTACTTCAGCTCGTCCTTCACCAGCGCCGGTGCGTCATCCGGAATCTTGCAGGTGCTGATGGCGAACGGTCCTGCCGGGGTTCCTGCGCTGTTCTGGATGTCGCATCCGGCCGGCGAGTTGATGAACGCCACGAGCTTCTTGGCGGCTGCCAGCTTGTCGCCTGTCGTGCTCTTCGGGATGTAGGCGCCGTTCGACTCCCAGACCGTCGCGTGCGGGTCGCCCGACTCGGTCGGCATCGCGAAGTAGCCGATGTCGTTCAGCTGGTCGGGGTTGCTCTGCACCACGTTGCTGATCACCGTGGTGATCATCGGGTACTGCGCGCCCGCACCCGTCGCCAGCATCTTCAGCGCGTTGACGTTGGTGAGCGAGGCGTAGTCCTTGTTCATCAGCCCCTTGTCGAAGATCTCACGGGTGTGGGAGAACCCGGCGAGAGCCGGGGGGTTCGAGTACTTCGCCTTGTTGTCGGTGTAGTCCGTGGCCCAGTTCGAATCCTGGGCGCTGACGTTGGCGAAGTCGGCGAGGACGAACAGCTGACTGGTCCAGGTGTCGCCGTACGAGACGATCACGGGGGCGATGCCGGCGGCCTGGATCTTCTCGCTGTTGCTGATGAATTCGTCCCAGGTCTTCGGCACGGTGAGGCCGAGCTTCTCGTAGACCTTCTTGTTGTACATGATGCCGCCGTCGAAGGTGGTGCCCCACGGGGCGCCGTAAAGTCCCTTCTCGGTGCTGACGGTCTTCTTGAAGTCGTCGGTCAGTTGCTTCGCCCACGACTCGTCGGTCAGCGGCTGGAGAGTGGTGTCGGGGTGCAGCGCCTGGAGGAGCGAGCCGGAGTTGTACAGGAAGACGTCGTTCATGTCTCCGGTCGAGAGCCGGGTCTTGATCAGGTTGTCGCCGTCGGTTCCTCCCGGACGCGTTTCGACCTTGACCGTGATGGACGGGTTCGCCTTGTGGAAGCCGGTCGCCAGGTCTTTGGCGAATTTCGTGGCGGCGGGGTCGTTGCCGCCGGCCAGGAGCGAGATCGTCGTGGCGCCGGACGAACCGCCCGATGAACTGCAGCCGGCAAGCGCCGCTCCGGCGAGCGCGAGGGCGCCCAGCACGGCGACGACCCTCCCTGTGCTCGTAGTGATGTGCATCGAGTACCTCCTTGTATCGACCCTGGGTGCGTGACGTAGCACAATCGATTAAATCGATTTGATAGGACCGTAGGGGACTCGCCGCGGTTCGTCAAGAAAAATTCTGTAACGATTCAGCGCGGCTTGTTACGGACGCAGCGTGCTTCCCCGCACCGCGAGGCTCGACTCGAGCATCTCGACCGAAATCACCGGAGGTTCGTCCCGGTTCAGGATGCTGCGGTGCAGCATCTGCACCGCGCGCTGGGCCAGTTCCTCCACCGGCCGGCGCACCGAGGTGAGCGGGACCACGGCTCCGGAAGCGAAGTCGATGTCGTCGAACCCGACGATCCCCATCTCGTCCGGGACGCGGATCGTGCCGAAGACGGCGTTCAGCACGCCGACAGCGACCAGGTCGTTGACGGCCACGATGCCGCTGGGCCGCTCGTCCGGCGGCATCGCCACCAACTGTTCGCCCACCCGACGGCCGCTCGAGATGCTGCGCTCGTCGAGAGGGATCACCGTCAGCGATGCGCCGGGAGTCGCGTCCACGACCGTGCGGACGCCCTCCAGCCGTCGGCCGATGATGCCGATCCCATCGTTGTCGCCGACGAAAGCCAGACGACGGTGCCCGACGTCGACGAGGTGCTCAGCGGCAAGCCGGCCGCCTTCGACGTCGTCGTACGATACCGACGACGCGAAGCCGTCGACGCTGTCGGTGAAGACGACCGCGATTCCCTGCGAGGTGAGGCGCTTCGCAGCGCCCTCTGCGTCGCCGACCGGCGTCAGGATCACACCGTCGACCCGTTGCCGGACGAAGATGTCGAGCAGCTCGGTCTGCAGCTCTGGATCTCCCTCGCTGCTCACGTTGAGCGCGATGTACCCCAGACGCCGCGCCTCGCGATCAGCGGCGGCGACGAACTCGGCCGAGTAGGGGTTCGCAACCTCGAACGCCAGGTGGCCGATCGTCTTCGTCTCGCGGCGGCGCAGCGATCGCGCGGCGTCGTTCGGCACGTAGCCGAGCTCCTCGATCGCCCCGCGGATGCGCTCGGCGGTCGCCTCGGCGACGCGTGACGGATTGTGGAAGTAGTTGGACACCGTTCCCGGCGACACACCGGCGTGCGCCGCGACGTCTGCCACCCGAACGAATACCACACGGTCATTCTCCCGCATCGGCGGTCGCCCGGCGCCCGGCTGGCCTGATGTGGCGGGCCGGTTCTAGCTGCCGTCGCGAAAGTCGCTCGGGATCGTCGTGCTGTACGTGATGTGGTCGAAGGCGGCGGAGCATTCGTCGCCCATGGGCGCCTGGGCGAGGAAGCCGACGCGGACGGGACCGTCGAACGCGAGCCGGAACACCCGGACGAAGTGCCAGTACTGGCCGTCAGCCGAGGAATGGAACGCCCACCCGCTGCCGGAGCGCACGATCCGTAGGTAAACGGCGTCCTCCGGTACGCGTACCGAGTTGCAGTCGTCGGAGAACGTGTTGGTCACGACCGAGACGACCATCGCCTCCCCCTGGGGTGAGAACTCGAAGCACAACTTCGCCCAGTGATCCCGATCTCCCCAGATCGCCAGCACGCCGGCATCGAAGGTCGTCCGCTCCGTGAGGACGCGGATGCGCGCAGACAGCGAGAAGTCTCCGGTCGGCACGAAGCCGAGCGCTGTCGCGGCATGCTGTTGCGGGCCGCCGAACGCGTCATTCGTCCAATCGGAACCGGCATCCGCCGTCACCGTGAGCAGGCCGTCGCCGGCAGTCGAGTCGTGCTCGACGTACTCGGCCGTCCCGTGGGTGCCGCTCCAGTCGAGCGGTGGAAGGGCGGGAATGTTGATCGTCATCCGTGCACAGTACCGAACCGGGTCCTAAACTCACTCATGCACCAGCTCACCCGTGACCAAGCGCGCCGCATCGCGGTGCAGGCGCAGCTCCTGGATGCAGATCGTCCCGACGATGTCGTCGGGGTCGCCGAGCAGCTCGGCGCCATCAAGATCGACCCGACGGCCACCATCGCGCCGGCCGAGCACACCATCCTCTGGTCGCGGATCGGCTGGACGTACGACAGGGCGCAGCTTTCGAAGGCCGTCGAATCGGACCGGTTGCTGTTCGAGTTCGACGGCGCCTTCCGTCCGGTGAGCCTGCTGCCGCTGATGATGCCGGCCATGCGGCGCTGGCCGCGCCGCGAGACCAGCCGGCAGTGGTTGCAGGCGAACGACCGCTTCCGCAGCGAGGTTCTGGCGCGACTGCGGGCGGAAGGTCCCCTCCTGGCGAGCGAGATCCCGGACACCGCCGACGTGGTTCGTCCGCCGGATGGCTGGTACGGGCCCAACCAGGTCGTGCACATGCTCGACTTTCTGCAGCGGCAGGGCGAGGTGGCGGTCATTGGGCGCGACGGACGCCACCGGCGCTGGGATCTGGCCGAGCGGGTCTACCCGCGCGATCTGCCCGAATACGAGGAGGACGAGGCCGAGCGGATGCTGAACGAGCGGCGGCTGCAGGCGGTCGGTATCGCCAAGCAGCGATCACCGTGGAGCCCGGTCGGGGATGCCGGCGAGCCGGCGGTGGTCGAAGGGATGCGCCAGAAGTGGCGCGTCGACCCTGAGGCACTCGCCGCGCTCGAGAACGACTCGGGTGGGCGGGCGGCCTTCCTCAGCCCGTACGACGGGATGCTTTTCGATCGTCCGCGGCTGCGGGAGCTGTTCGAGTTCGACTACGTGCTCGAGCAGTTCAAGCCGAAGCCGCAGCGGAAGTTCGGGTACTTCGCCCATCCGATCCTGATGGGCGATCGCTTCGTGGGGATGCTCGACGCCGAGGTCGACAGGGAGCGCGACGAGCTGAAGGTCACCGCCGTTCACGAGTTCGCGCCCTTCGACGACGACGAGCACGACATGGTCCGGGCCGAGATCGCCGACCTGGGTCGGTGGTTGGGCGTCGGGATCCCGGAGTGGTGACGCGATCCGGAACCCGGGAGTCAGCGAGTTGACCGGACTTGGTTGTTTCGGGGGTTGTGGGTGAGTTCGGCGAGACCCAGTTCCTCCAGGAGCGGCGGGAGGTACATGCCGAACCGGCCGCGGTATCCCTTGCGCAGCCCGTACCAGCCGCCGACCGGATTGGCCTCCGAGCGCCCCCACGCCTCAACCGTCCCCTCGGCCGCCGGCTTCTGCTCGTCGGCAGCACCGAGAGGCACCCAGTCGCCCTGCTGATCCAGCCACGCCGCCAGATCCTCGACCGCGCTCACGTGGTAGCGCAGGGTGGTCGAACCGACCTGGCAGACCAGCGCAGGCGGATCCGCCGTGACGTCTCGCCACATCGTGTATGTGGAGGTCCCCGGTGCGGTGGTCAGGACCCACGGGTCCTCTTTCGTTCCGTCGGGCATGGCGGCTCCTCACTCTCTCCCCTGAGTATGCAGCCCCAGTGCGTCGGGCTGGCTGGCGGGCTGTACCGAATCTGGATTTGGCGTACGGTCAAGGGATGAAGCGGATTACCTTCAGCGGAGGGTCGATCGTCACTGGAAACGCGATCACGGCGGCGCTGCTGGATTACACGACCACGGTCGCGGATGCAGAAAGCAGTGTCACAGTGGACATCACCGTACTGGAAGAGAACGGCGAGACCTCCATCCATACGCTGCTGTTGAGCCCGGCCAGCCAATTCGATGTCGCTGACGTCGGCGGTTTGACAGAAGAGGAAGAGGCAATCCGATTCCCTGTGCCGGATTTGCCGAGAACAGGCATCAGCGGAGTGGTCGAGACCGGTGGTCACGCCGGCCGGACGGCGGACGACTTCAATCAGGTCATGGCGGAAATCGACGACGGACTGGGTCAATAGGCATGGGCAAGTTCATTTACGGGACCCCGTCGATCTCCGTCGACTTCGACGATCGGGTGCTCGCTCACCTGAAGGTTGTGATCCTCTCGAAGGTACGCCGAGGGGAGAGCTTCTCGTTCTCCTGGGAGTACAAAGCTTCTTCGGGAAGCGGGCACAGCTCGATTTGGATCAACCCTGCCATCCCCCTGCAGTTCGACTTCGCCGGCAGCCGGGAGCCGATCCTCAACCGGGCATGGGTGGAGGAACTCGTGCGGCTGGCGAACTCCCCGTCGGGGCTTCGCGTCATCCCGGAACCTCCGGAATCAACCTGAGAACGGATTCCCGGCGTATCTTGGCGGCATGCTTATCTTGGTGATCGTGCTCGTCGTGCTCTGGGTCATCCTCGCGATCGTGGGCTTTGCGATCAAGGGGCTCCTCTGGCTGGGGTTTATCGGAATAGTCCTGGTCATCGCGACCCTCATTATCGGCTTCATTCGCCGCTCCGCCGGGGTGAAGGCGCGGCAGACCAATAAGGAACCGCGACCTTAGCGCCGCGAGGTACGCTCTCACCGGATCAATCTTCTCTGCCACTGTGGCGTCGCTCGCCCCGCACACTGGGCAGGTCACGCCCTGTTCACTGAAGGTGTCATTGCGGTGAAGCAACGCGGGCGTCATGATCGGTGCATCGCGCGGCGACGTGAGGCGATCCTGAAAAGGAGCGCGCCGGCCGCGACCGCGCCTACTCCTGCCGCCCACCAGCCGCCCACGAACGAGCCGCTGTCCGCCAACTCACCCGCGGCTGCTGGGGACGCCGTAGCTGTCGAGCCCGCCACAGGTGCGATCGGTGCGGGAAGGACGGCCGCTGGCGCGATCGCCGTGGTGTAGAGCGCGGAGACGTCCGGAACGGTCCCGTTCGAGGCGGTGATGGTGTACGTCGAGCTGCCGGCAGCTGCCGGAGTTCCCGAGATCTGGCCGGTGGTTCCGTTCAGCTGGAGGCCCACGGGGAGTGCGCCGGCCGTGACAGCGAAGGTCGGCGAGGGCGTGCCCGATGCTGTCACGGTGAAGCTGTAGGGGGTGCCGACGACACCGCTTGTCGGCGTACCGGAGGTGATCGCCGGGCCGCTGGTGAGAACGGGCGTACCAGGAGCTGCGCACCCCTGAGGCAGTGTGACGGTGTTGTCGTCGAGAGTGACAGCCGCAGTCCGAGCGAGGAGTCGCCCATCGATCGCTGCTCCAGTCGTCGCGGTGATGGCCTGGTCGGCCATGATCGTGCCGACGAACAGTGACGAACTCCCCAGCGTGGCGGAACTGCCCACCTGCCAGAAGACGTTGCACGAGGTTGCCCCGCCGGTGAGCGTGATAGTGCTCGCGGAGCTCGTAATCAGCGTGCTTGCGGCCTGGAACACCCAGATGGAACTTGCGCTGCCGGCAAGGGTGAGGTTGCCGGACAGCGACAGTGCGCCGCCGGAATAGACGCCGGGCGTGAGGGACTTCCCCGTCAGATCGCCGAATCCAGAGGTGGTCGGTGTCAGTCCGGCGGCAGTGTTGAACGCGGTCGTCACGTCCGACTGGGCTTGCGCTGCCAGAGCATCGGTCTGATGCACGGTGCCGGTGAGGCTGCCATCGGGCGGACCACCGAAGCCGGTGATCGACGTTCCGGGGCTGACCCCCACATCCCCGTTGATCACCGATGGGCCGGTATTGGTGACGGCGCTGCCACCGAGAACACCGAAGCTGGTGGCGTTGCCGAGGTCGATGGGGCCGTCGATGGTGGTGGCTGCCTGAGCGCCGCCAACGGTGACCAGCGCGAGCGAACCGCCCAGCGCCAGCGAGAAGAGAATCAGATGCGGTCGAAACGAACGAGAACGACGTGTGTTCACGGGCTATCCCTCAATTGGGAAAGGTTTGTGAACAGAATGCGTTACCGCCCGGTCTGCCTCTACTATCTGATGTTTAGCACTCAACGTTCCAGAATCCTAGCGAACGTCAGCTATTCACAGACGGGCCTCCCTCTTGACACGCCCCCACGTCGGATGGAAACATCGCTGGAATCCACCCCAACTGATCGACGAGGATCACATGTCGCAAAAAATGTTTACGTCAACATTCCCAGGACGCCTTCGGAACGGATTGATCGCCACGGCCCTGGCGGCCGGGTTCGCTCTCGTTGGAATCGGCGCAGGCGCACCAGCCCTGGCCGACGCGGGCGGCGGCCTGCATGGTCCGGCGACCTCCGAGTTCAAGGGTGTGAACTGGGCGGACCCGCGCGACAATTACGCGGACGACGCGGTTGTTCCGACCGGGCTGCACACCACCGACAGCTACCAGCAGGTCTACGCGTTCGCACGTCAGACGCTCAGCGGCTTCAGCCACAACCTCGGGGCCAACACGGTGCGTCTCCCGATCAATCCGGCGAGCGTGGGGACGCCGTGGTGGAACTCGTACCGGGGGGCGATCGACGCCGCCGCCGACTCCGGCTTCAAGGTGATCCTCAGCTACTGGGAGGGCAGCAGCAGCAAAGACGGACTCATCGACGATGTCCCGGCCTGGAACACGATGTGGAACACCGTCGTCGCGGACTACCAGCACACGCAGAACGTCTACTTCGAGCCGATGAACGAGCCGCACGGCTACACGCTCGACCAGTGGGTGGGCGTCACCTCCCAGTGGATCGCCGACCACCGCCAGGTCCCCCGCAACAGGATCGTGATCAGCGGAACCGGGTACAACGACAACGTCGTCGGCGTCGGTGACGCCCCCCAGCTAAAGGGCACACTGCTCTCGCTGCATTTCTACGGCTACTGGGCGTCGTCCACGACCGAAGCGGACTGGACCGCCAACCTCGCTCCGCGCATCGGCACCTACACGAATCGCACCATCATCGATGAGGCGGGCTCCCCGATGACCATCGGACTGAACTACGGCGCCCACAACGGCAACGTCTACACGTCGTACTTCGCCGCGGTGACGGACTTCGCCCGCCAGCACGGCATGGGCATCGTCTACTGGCCCGGGCTTCGCGCCGGCGACTCTTACTCGATCGAGTCCCTCCAGCCCGACGGCACCCTCACCGACAACAGCGCATCCGGCGTCGCCCAGCTGAAGTGGGGCTACGGATACGGCGACCAGGAACCGGTGAACAGCCTCCCCGCCGCCCCGCCCGGGCAGAGCCTCGTCGGGCTCGCCTCCGGACGGTGCGTCGATGTTCCCGGCTTCAGCACCACCCCGGGAACCGCCCTCGACCTCTGGGACTGCAACGGCGGTGGCAACCAATCCTGGAACCTCGAGGCCAACCAGGAACTGACCATCTACGGTGACCTGTGCATGCAGGCCGGGACAGACGGCGCCACCGTGGCTGCCGGCCAGCGCGTCGTCATCGCCGACTGCACCGGCGCCTCCGTGCAGCACTGGACCGTGAACGCCGGCGGGAGCATCACCCCGGCCGCCGACGCGGGCCTCTGCCTCGACGCGTCCGGGGCCGGGAGCGGCAACGGCACCGCGGTCGACCTCTGGTACTGCAACGGCGGATCCAACCAGAGCTGGTCGCTGAACTAGCCGGCTGGGGCGACCGAGCCGCTGAGCAACGCAGAACGCTCCCGATCGCTCCGATCGGGAGCGTTCTGCACGTCACGGCCTGCCGGACACCCGATAGTCGCTGACCCTCTCGGGGCGATCGGCTATGGCACCGCGGAGCGCCCGCGCACCAGGGCCTCCGCAGCAGCCTCGTACCACGCGCCGGCCGGGGGACCGCCGTCGCATTCGCCGTCGGACGCGCCGGGATGCTTCACCCAGAGAAGCGCGTCGAGCTTGGTGGCGGACGACTCGGTGATCTGCGGGTTCTGCCCGAGAGCAGCTCCCGGCGGATTGCACCAGCCGCCGGTCCAGCCGTTCCCGTTCCTCGAGACGTCGATCACGAAGTGCTTCCAGCCGACTCGGGACGACACCTTTCCGGCGTAGTCCCGCTCGGTCTGCGTCGCGTCGAAGTTCGAGACGTTCGTGAAGAATCCGCGGGCCCCGGCGATCCCCGCCGCCCTGAGGTAGGCGGCCTGCGCATCCGGGGTCAGCCAGCGGGCGTTGCCTCCGTCGAGGTACGTGACGAGCCCGGCAGCACCCAGGATGTCGACGGCCGACCGGATGAGCGGCAGCCGGGTGTCCGCCACCCCTGCGCACTTCGCGCTGGACAGCATGGCGAGGGAGTCGGGTTCGATGAGCACGACGGCGTGGCTTCCGGCCAGCGCGGCAGCGACCCGGCGATTCCAGTCGAGGTAGTCCTCGGCTGTGAAACCGCCCGCCGAGTAACCCCCGCAGTCGCGGTCAGGCACTGCGTAGGTCACGAAGACCGGCGTCCCTCCCTGAGCCGACGATGCTCGCAGCTGCCGTTGGATGACGCTGAGCAGCACCGTCGGGCTGTACCAGTCACCGAGCCAGACGGCCGTCGGCTGGCTGGCGATCTGCTCCACGAGGGACGCGGCCGTACTGTCACCGGATGCGGTCAGCTGGTCGGCCGCCCTCCGTGCGTCACTGTACGGGTCGAGAGAGAGCCTGCTCCCGAACGCCGAGTCGTCAGGCATGGGCGACAGCGTCGGCGTCGGCAACGGCAATGGCGCGGGCGTGAGCGCAGCCAGTGCCACGGCTGCCCCGGCCAGAGAAGCGATCAGAGTGCGCATACCGGGACTATCGGCACCTCATCCCACCCGGTTACTGTCCCCAGGTGATTCTCGGCAGCTCCGAACGATTCGGAAGCGCGAGCGACCTGCCTGGCAGCTACACCGAGAACAGCGCAGAGACGCCGGTTGCCACGCTGTAGATCGCGAGTCCGGCGAGCGCGCCGACGACCGTGCCGTTGATGCGGATGAACTGGAGGTCGCGGCCGACCTGCGTCTCGATCTTCTCGGTGGTCTCGGCCGGGTCCCAGGACTGCACGGTCTCGGTGATGACGTGCGAGATGTCGCTGCGGTAGTTCGTCACGACGTGAAGTGCGGCGTCGGTCAGTCGAGCGTTGAGGGACGCCCTCAGCACGTCGTCGGCCAGGACGCGCCGGGCGACGTCGGCGACGAAGGCTTCCGCGCGGCGCCGCAGGTCGCCGTCCTCGTCGGAGAGCGCGTCCATCGCGGCGGTGCGTGCGGCCTCCCACGTGGAGGCGGTCAGCTCGCGGATCCGCGGATCGTCGAACGCACGGCCCTTCGCCGCCTCCAGTCGTTCGATGGTCGCCTCATCGTGCTGCAGCCGGTCGGCGAACTGGGTGAGGTACGCGTCGAGCGAGCCACGGAGTCGGTGGTCGGGGTCGTCGCGCATCTCCCGGACGAACCGCCGCGCCTCCGCGTGGAGGCGCTCGTCGATCACGCGGTCCACGAACGACGGGAGCCACGACGGGAGGCGCCGCGACACCACCGGTCCGAACACCTCCGGGTTGGCCGCGAGCCACTCGTCCAGCCGGTCCAGCAGCAGGTCGACCGCCTCACGATGTCCACCCGAGCTGAGCACCCGCGCGCCGAGGCGGCCGAGCGGCGGACCCCACAACGGTGCGACGAGGTGCGTGCGCACGACCGCCTCCATCGCCTCTCGCATCCGGTCGTCGTCGACCAGGGCGGCGAGCCCGGTCATGCCGCGGAAGGACTCCGCCACCACGCGGCGTGCATTCTGCGGCTCGGATAGCCAGTCGGCGGCCGCGCCGGCGAGGTCGATCGTGCCCAGCTTGCGGGCGACCACCTGGTCCGACAGAAAGTTCGTCTCCACGAACTCGCCGAGGCTCGCCCCGATCTCGTCCTTGCGGGTCGGGATGATCGCCGTGTGCGGGATGCGAAGCCCGAGGGGATGCCGGAACAGGGCGGTGACAGCGAACCAGTCCGCGAGCGCGCCCACCATCGCGCCCTCAGCGGCGGCACGAACGAACCCGAGCCAGGGATAGCGGTCCTGCAGTGCGTACGCCACGGCGAACACCACAGCGGCCACCGCCAGCAGGCTCGTCGCCAGTGCCTTCATCCGCCGCAAGGCGAGACGGCGTTCGGCGTCAGTCGGGAGAGCGGTCACGCGACGATGCTCAGCCGGCGGCCGGTGTCGTTGAGCCGGTGGCCGCCTTCACGATCGGCGGCGACGGCGTCCTGGATGCGCACCCGAACCTCCCCGGCACGTATGTTGGGCAACATCCACCGTACTCACGCCACGGCGAGGAATCGAGTGGTACGGACTACCGCAGAGGGGCGTGGGATTCGAACTCCATCGTCGATCAGTCGGAGAATGGTGGGAACTCCAGATCCCCCGTGATCGACCAGACCTCGGTCATGAGATCGCCTTCATACCGCAGGATGTCGATCCCGGAACGAGTTCCGAAACCTGGGGCCTGCACCTCCCACAGCAGGGTGAAGCTCCCCGCGTGCTCGTTCGAGCCCTCTGTAACCAGCGGTGCGCTGACATGGCCGTACCTGATGCCCTCGATGCTGGATCCGATCTCGTCCACGGTGCGTTGAAGCTCTTCCGGGCCGACAGCGGTGGCCGGTCGTGCAGTGCGAGGTGTACGGCCGAAATAGGTGGGGCAACTGGGAGTGACCACCTGATCGGCAGGCAGCTCTCGGTTCCACATCCGGGTCCAGCGTTCGGCCAGGGCGTCGACGCTCATCAGAATCTCCTTCAGGGGCCAGGGGTTCGCACGTACGCGAAGTATCGGTGATCGAGCCGACACTACGGGTGACATCCGACACTCACCGGCCCCACTACGTTCTTCGGTACACGCCATCACGCCGACCGCGGGCGAGTACCTCCGCGTTGCTGCTGAGCTGCTTCTTCAGCGCAGGCAGCGAAGGAGCTTCAGGTCTCGGGCCGAGGTCGAGCGGGATTCCGAGCGCGAACAGCTGGAAGACATACCGGTGCGGTCCATGGGATGCGGGTGGGGCCGGCCCAAGGTAGCCATCTCCGGCCCCCGACCGAGCGAACTGCACTCCGGTCGCCTCTACTGGCACGCTGAGCGCGCCGCGATCCAGACCGGACATCGAAGCATCCAGAAGGGCGAGGCAGTGCAGGTAGGGCGACCGTGTGGGCGCGTCAGGGTCTTCGATGATCAGCACCAGCTGGGTTGCACCTGCAATGGGAGCCCAGGTCAGCGCGGGCGAAAGGTTCTCGCCCCCAGCTCGCACGGCGGCATGCACGGACGGGATGATTCCGTTGTCCTCGAAGTCGGGGCTTCGCAGCTCGATGGTGTGGACGGCGGCCAGGTTCGGGGCGTCCCAAACGAGCTTGTGCAATGCGTTCGAGGTCACGAACCGGACGATAAGCGAGAAACCTCGATGCCCTCACAGCGACGAGCGCCCCCGGTATGTTCTCTCGCAAGCCCGCGCGCGCTGATGCTCTTCGAGTAGTACGACAATGCCAGCGCTCGTCTGGTCCCAAGCGGATGGGCGGGACCTCACGTCCAAAACAGCACAACGGATCGCGTTCGAGCCTCGACGAAGCATCTAGTGTCAGCCTATGGACGGGCAAAGAGGGCATGTCGAGACAAGCGATGCAGCTCGTATCGGCACCCTGACGGCAGGTTCGGGACCCTCGCTTCTGCTCGTACACGGCGGCATGGGACAGCTCGAACGATGGCAGCCGGTCTGGGACCAGTTGACCCAGCACTTCCGGGTAACCGCCATGGACCGTCGTGGACGCGGCTCAAGCACGGACAGCCCGAACCACACAGCTGATCGCGAGAGCGCAGACATCTCCGCGATCATCGAGAAGCTGAATTCGGACACCGGTACGTCAGTAAATGTCTTTGCGCACAGCATCGGTGCCAGCTTCACAATCGCAGCCGTGGCCGGAAACCCTGCGGTCGGCAAAGTTGTTCTCTACGAGCCTCCCGGTCCGGAGACCGTCGCGGGAGGGTGGCCGGAGAAGGTTACCGAGCTGATACGAAGCGGCCGAATCGGCCCAGCGATCGCATCGTTTCTCATCGACGTGATCGGTCTGAGCCCGAGCGAGGTGGAGACCCTCCGCAATCAGGCGGGAGCGTTTGACCCGCGGCCGATCGCAGCAGCAACCCTGCCCCGGGAGGCGCGCGCGCTGCAAACCCTTGACCTCGCCGTTGCGGAGAAAATCGCTTGCCCAGTGCTGCTTCTCCTGGGTTCGGAAAGTCCCGCATGGGCCGCGCACATCACCGCTTACCTGCAGGCCACTATCCCTAACGCGTCCACTGCGGTACTACAAGGCCAGGGTCACGAAGCGATCGACAACACACCCTCCAACATCGCCACCCTCGTCACCCGCTACCTCAACCGGTCAGGACACGATTGAACCAAGCGGAGACCCGGGTCGGCCGCGGGCGTGATCAGTGGTCGGTCCGCTCGAAGACCAGGTCATAGGTTCGGTGCGGCGCCGGCGGAAGGTCGAACCTCCTCCGACCGCTCGCCGCCGTGTGGCCGACGACCAGCAGAGGACCGCCTCCCTTCGACAGGATCCCGACTCGGTGGATCCGGTCCGTCACGTCGAGGGTGAGCAGTTGAGGCCGTCCCGTCACGATGCGGGCAGTCACGGGTATCCCGTCTTTCCAGGTGACGTCGACGCGATGGCCGCCTCGGGCGCGGAAGCCGGTCACGGTTCCGTGGGTCCAGCCTTCCGGAACCGCCGGGAGTAGGGCGATCGCGTCTTCGTGGCTCTGCAGGAGGGCCTCGGCGATCCCGGCGACAGCCCCCAGGTTGCCGTCGATCTGAAAGATCTGACCGCCCGGCCACGCCGGATGCGGGTGGAGGTCGAGCAGCGATGCGGAGGTCAAGGGGTTCAGCAGCGTCTCGATGGCGCGGCCGACCATGCCACGGTCGCGGAGTCGGGCGGCCAGACAGAGAATCCACGCCTGACTCCATCCCGTGTGTCCGCTGCCACTGCCCAAGCGGGAGGCCAATGCCGCCTCCGCGGCGGCGAAGTGCTCGGGGGTGCCCGTCTCGGTGATCCTCTGTCCGGGATACAGCCCCCACAAGTGTGAAAGGTGTCGGTGGCCGACTTCGGATGGTTTCAGAGTGTCGTCCGCCCACTCGAGGAGGAGACCGTCCGCTCCGATTCTCGGGAGCGCCACCCGCGGCAGGCGGCTCCTCAGGTCGGCGACCAGGTCGCGATCCCCGCCCTCTCCCACCGCATCCAGATATCGGGTGGCCGCCTCCGTGAAGAGCTCCTGGTCCATCGCGGCACCGGACGTGACCGCTGCGAGCCCGTCTCCATCGCGGAAGCGGTGCTCGGGCGAGGTGGAGGGGCTGATGACCAATGCGCCATGTCCGTCGTCCACGAGGAGCCCGAGACCGAACCGAAGAGCCTTCTCGACCGCAGCCAGAGGGACTGCTGCCGCACGGTCGTCGGCCGCGAAATCGCGGTGGTCCAGGAGATGGGTCGCGAGCCACAGCAGTCCGGTCGGCCAATTCGACCACTGCGGCTGTCCCGACACCGGCGCGGTGAACCCCCAGATGTCGGTGTTGTGGTGGACCGTCGCACCGTCGAGGCCGTAATACGCCCTTGCGGTCTCCTCGCCGCGTGCGGCGAGGACGCTGATCAGTTCGAGAAGCGGTGCGTGGCAGTCGGCGAGACCGATCGTCTCCGCGGCCCAGTAGTTCATCTCGGCGTTGATGTTCGTGGTGTAGTTGCTGCTCCAGCCCGGGCGCACATCGACATTCCAGATGCCCTGCAAGGTGGCCGGCGCGGTCCCTGGGCGCGAACTCGAGAGGAAGAGGTAGCGACCGTAGTGGAAGAAGAGCTCGGCCGCCTCGGCGGCCGGCGACGCGGATCCGGAGAGGTCCAGGTCCGCTCGGTCGGCGAAGGACCGGAACTCGGCGATGTGGCGGGCGCTGAGCTCCGCCGTCCCGACAGACATGGCGAGCTCGACGCGCGCTCGCGCGACCTCCGCAAGGGAACCCACGTCGGCGCTGGGCCGGGCGTCGTGCCCACGGAAGCCCGTTTCGCCTGCGACGAGGAGACGGACCTCGCCATCGCCGAGCATCTGCTGCCTCACGACGATGGCGAAGCCCATGCCCGCGCTCACGCTGCCGTCCGCATCCGGGATGTCGTCGCCATAGAGAACAGGATCGGGAGCATCGACGTAGTTCGGAAGCACGGACGACGGGGCGCGTCCGATGACGGTGTGCGTCGTCCCCCACCGGTCACGCACGGTCTCGATCCGGTGGGGATGCGGGATGTCGAATTCGACCGTGGGATCGAAGCTTGCGTGATCGGCGACGGCATGACCGTGCACGGACGCGACCAGTACTCCGTCGGCCGCGGAGACGAACGCCGACATCGACATCGGGCCGTCGGAGGCCTCGAACGACGTGGAGGACGTGGCCGTGTCGATGTCGAGGACGCGCGCGTAGCCTTGCGGAACGGTGTCGGGCGACGAATAGGTCCAGAGCAGACCCCCGACCGGCTGATACGACTGCGTCCACGAGTCGCTCTGCAGGTCGGCTGCGCGCGCGTCGGCCTCGACGAAGTCGCGTCGGGCGACGGCATCGCGGACCGACTCGAGCGCACCGACCCTGGTTTCCGCCGGTTGTGCGAGCGGGCCACCCGACCACAGCGTGTCGAGGTTCAGGTCGATCCGCTCGGTGCCGGGCCGGCCATAGCTGGTGGCGCCCAGCGAGCCGTTGCCGTGGACGAAAGCGTCGATGAAGAGGTCAGCGGGACTGTCGAGTCGGATCCGGTGCGGTGAGGTCACGCGACCTCCTCCGCGAAGGGACGGAGCCGGAGCCATTCCTCGCGGTCGAGGCGGAGCATCGTGCCGTGCTTGGTTCCCGGCGCGATTCGCACGCGATCGGCGGGGACCGGGCTCCACTCGCCGCTGTCGGGATCGGTGCTTTCGAGAGCGAAGTAGCCCTGCGGACTCCGGCTGTACTGATCGAGGAAGAGATACCAACGGGACTCGTGGGGATCCTTCACGACCATCGGCGCTTCGACGCCGGCGAACATATCCGCCCCGATCCGTGTGCCGACGGTCACGAAGTCGTCGGCGAGGAGTCCGGAGCCGACCTCTTGGTGGATTCCGTTCCTTCGCGGCCCGTGGCTCTCGTCTTTGCTGAACCGGTAGACGCGCCCGTTCTCCTGAAGGAGTGCCGTGTCGATGATGTCGAGACCGTTGTCGATGAATGTTTCCGCGGCCGTGAAGTGCACGAAGTCGCGCGTGCGGGAGTACAGGATGCGGCTGTAGGTCTCCCCCGCGTGATCGGTGTCGGACTCATCGAAGAGGCACGACGACCAGAAGACGATGTGCTCGCCGGTGTCCGGGTCGACCGTCGTCTCAGGCGCCCACGCCATCCCGGCGGTCGGCGGAACGACCTCCACAGAGCGCGGACCCGTCCACTCGATCAGGTCGTCGGAGTCCCAGACGATGAGCGAGCGGCTGCCCCGCCGTCGCCAGCCGTCCCATCCGGCGTCGTCTCCGCCCCACACCCGGAGATCCGTGGACAGCACATGGAACCGTCCAGAGGCGTCCTTCACGATCGCGGGGTCGCGGACGCCCGTCGTGCCGAGGGTGGAGGTCAGTTTCGGTTGCCCGTTCCAGAGCGGCAGCCACCGCAACGGGGAGTCGCCCTCGCTCAACGAGAAGTGGATGCGCTCCGCATAGCCGTCCGATTCCTCGCGGAAGTGGGCGAACAGGTAGCCGTACTCGCGGCTGGGCTCAACCTCGTCCTGAATGTCGTCGACCGTCATCAGCAGGCGCCGAGGTCCGTCCACGGGCCGTTGGCATCCCCGGGAGTCTGGTTCCTGGTCGACCACTTCGCCTGCCAGCGGTGACCGGACTGCACGGCCACGTCGCCCTCGCCGTACTGCCAGCTCGCCGTCCAGGTGCGGCTCCAACCCGCCTTGCACTGGGTCCGCTGACCGACCTGCGCCCAGGCGTTCCACGGCGAGGCACCCGGCACCTGGCCCTGGGTCCACCATTGGGCGATGTAGGTGCCGCCGTCGTACGTGACGTGGTCGCCCTTCGTGTAGACCTGGTCCGCGCCCCAGGCGGTTCCGAGCGGCTGGAGGGCGGCGAGCGCATCCGCGATCGCCTGCGCCGCGGCGTCGACCTCCGCCTGGGTGGGGGAGTCGCTCGCGAGCGTCGCGCTCCCCGACACGACCGCCTGGTTCAGGGAGTCGACGGAGGCAGCGGTCCAGATTTCCGGGTCCGCCGCCGTTCCGCCGGCAGAGATCCGTGCCGTGAGGAGCGTCGTGTCGACGATTCGCTCCGTGAACTGCAGTTCGGCGACATTCGCGAATCCCGTGGATGTCGAGTACCGCAGGTAGCGGTAGGCGATCCCGGAGGTCACGGGCAGTTCGTACCACTGCACGGCGGACACCCCACTCACGGTGGTGAGGGTATCCCACGTCGATCCGTCGTTCGAGCCCTGGAAGACCCCGCCGTTCATCCGGGCGAAGTTGCCCGCGCGTGGCAGGAACCGGACGCTGCCGACCGTGCGGGCGTTGCCCGAGCCGAGGTCGACCCGCACCCAGCCCGCCGCGGTCTTGGTGTCGGTGGCCGTCGTCGGATCGCCGTCGAACGCACGCCAGCCGTTGTCCGCCGCGTCGGCCGTGCCGTCGTAGGAGACGGAGGAGGCGACCACCTGCGAACGCGCGACGCCGATCTTCGTGAACAGCGTCGATTCGGGGACCAGGATCGACTTCGCGGCGGCGAGCTGCTTCAGGACGCTGGTGCGGTCCGCCCCTGGCGCGTTCCATGCTGTGCTCAGTGCAGCCACCTTCTGGGCGTATTCGTCGGCGCTCGCGCGGGTCGACGTCGAGGTGTCGGCCACCTGGGTGTCGAAGTAGCCGTCGTCGTAGGTCAGGCTGCCGTAGAACTGGACCTCGGCGAGGTTGCCGCTCCAGGCCGTCTGGTTGATCAGACGGAGGTAGCGGTAAGCCTGGCCCCCCGCGGCGACCGCTCCGGCATCCGACCAGGTGCCTTGCGCGGCGCCGGAGAGGGCTGCGGTCAGGTCCTTCCAGGTCGTCCCGTCGTTGGAGGCCTGGACCACGGTGCCGTTCGCCCTGGTTGCGTTGCCCGCCCTCGGCAGGAGGAAGACCTGGTCGAGCGCGATCTTCGCACCGGCGCCGAAGTCGATCACGTAATACGACCCGGTGCTCGTGTTCAGATCGCCCGCAGTGTCTGCTTTACCGTCGAAGAGCAGGTATCCCACTTGGTCTGCGCTCAGCCCGTTGCCGGGCCATTGCTTGTCCGAGGCGGTCACCTTCGCGTCGTTCGTAACGTCGACCAGCTTGCTCCCGTCGCCGCCGACGAACAGGGCGGACCCGTCCGTGGTGCCGTAGAGCGTCGGCCCCGCCGTGCCGCGGGCATCCGTGTAGTCGATGGCCAGCGTCACCGGGCCGGCGGCCGTGGCGGCGACCGGCGCTGTCACGGTCCAATGGACGCCGTCGGAGGATGAGGCGGCGGCCTTCGCACCCTGGATCATCGCCGAGACGGAGCCCACGGCGGCCTTGGTGACCACGGAGACCGTCACGGGGTCGCCGGAGGAGATCTTGCCCGCGATGGCCTTCGGCGAGCTGATCGTGGCCTGGGCGACCTCGTTTCCGATCTCATGGCGGTCTCCGAAGATGTGGAACTCCGTCAGCTCCATCAGGTTCACGATGCTGCCGTGGAGGACGTCCGGCTGGGGATCCAGCATCTTGATCCGGAAGTAGCGGAACTGCTGGCCGGCCAGGTCGGGGGACACGGCGAGCGTCTGGAAGTCCTGCGTCATCGTGGTCAGACCGGGCGTCAATCGCGTCCAGTTGGTGGCGTCGTTCGAGCCGAACACCGCCGAGCCCGCGATCCGGTCGGCGAAGATGTTCGACTCCAGCCCGAAGGATGTCGCCGACACGCGGTAGTCCGGCCCGAAGTCGAACGTGTGCGTGAGGTTCACGGCCTGCGGGTAGCTCGATCCGGTCAGGTTGCTCGAGTCGTCGAGCGTGCCAACGCTGGCGCCCATCGTCGAACTGGTCAGCAGGGCCGGGTAGTTCAGGCTCCCGTCCGCGATCCGCGGCGACAGAAGCCGGAGACCGGCGACCGCCGTGACGACCTTCTGCACGGCCGCGAGGTAGTCGGCGTCCGAACCGTGGTGGGAGAGCGAGGTCGCCGCGGCGACCGCTGCAGTGTAGGCGGTTGAGGTCGCGCTCTCGTAGATCGCGTTCGAATCGAATCCCTGTTTCGCAAGCGTCAGGGCGCCGTCTCTCGATGTCGCGGAGTCCAGTTCGACATGGCGTGCGGCCACGGTCGTCCCGTCATCCACCGAGACCACGACGTCGGCTGAGCCCGCTGCCGAAGGAGCCCAGGTGAGCGCGCCGGTCCCGGAGTCCAGCGATGCCCCGGAGGGGAGGCCGGAAGCCGTGTACGTGAGTGTCTCCCCCGTACCCGGATCCGTGGCCGCGAACGACGTGACGGAGGACGCGCCGGTGTATCCCACCAGGCGGGTGGGAGCCGTCGCCGGGAGGACAGGAGGAGTGGAGTGGGACGCGATCGCGGTGTCGATGCTGTCGATATCGACGTGGCCGCCGGAGCCGTTCGCCTGGAGGTAGATCAGATCGCCGATCGCCTCTCCGGTGCCGAGGTTCACCACGACGTTCCGCCACTGCGACCCGGTGTCCGGAATGGTCACCGTCTCGTCGAGCCCAGAGGTGAGCCGCACGTCGACCGGCGCGTCGGTGCGAACGCGCAGTCCGATGGTCTTCGCGGCCGTCGAACCCTCCAGGAACGCGATCTTCGATCCGGCCGTCGTCGCGCCGAGCCGGACGTAGCCGGTCGTGCCGTCCGTGCCGGACTCGACCTGTCCGGAGATGTCGGTGTAGCGGTCCTCGACCTCCAGCGTCGTTGCGCTCGTCTCCTTCTTCGGGACCGAACTGCCCGCGGCTGCCGCCGGCATGTAGAGCCAGAAGTCGCCGCCGCCGTCGACGCCGTCCCAGGCATTCTGCGGAGTCCCGCCGTAGTAGTACGTCAGGGGCAGCCGCTTGCTGAACGCTTCGTAGAAGTGCGGCGCGACGGTCTTCAGATCGAGGCCGCGCTGATACGTGTAGTAGTAGTACAGATCCCAGAAGCTGGCCGTGTTGAATCGACCGCGGTAGCCCGAGGAGATGTGGTTGTAGGTGTCGCGGATCGTCCCGTCCGGGGAGATCGCGTACGCGACAGGGGTCCACGAGGTGTCGTAGCCGAGCATGTACTGCCAGAAGTAGTCCGCGGCCGAGAGGATGCGGTCGTCGAGGAACTCGTAGGGGCCGACGGCGTTCGCCGCCGTGGAGATCGTGCCGGTGGTCGGGTCGACCTTCGTGCCCTGAGCCAACATCATCCGCGCCAGGTAGTACGCGTTGGTGATGTCGCCGCCGCCGTGCGCCTGGTCGCGCCCCATCTCGACGTGCTGGACATGCGGGTCGGCGATCGCCTGACCGGTCGAGTCGTCTTTCGTCACCATTCGGAAGAGTCGCGAGATGGAGCCGTTGAAGCCCTGGTCAGTGGCTGTGGCATTGACCGTGAACCACTCGACCGCCTCAGCGTAGCGCGGTGCGTTGTCGGTGAAGATGTAGCCGGCCATCGCGCCCAGGAGCGGATAAGTGTGCTGGTTCATGAAGTAGTTCTGGTTGTGCTGGAAGGTCTCGATGACCGGCGTGATCAGGTTCTTCGTGAACGCTGCCGTGTCGGCGTCGGTCCAGGGGTTCTCCTCGTTCGTGCAGGAGCTGTAGCGGAGGATCTCAGCCGCGGTCACCATTCGGTTCAGCGGGATGCCTGTGTGGATGTGCGCGTCGGTGTAGTAGGCGTAGCGGCTGGGGTCCATCTGCTCCCAGATCCGGATGATGTTCATCGCGTTCTTGCGGTACACCTCCGACCCGGTGAACACGTACATGAGCGTCTGCGTGTAGGCCTTGAGGCCGTCTGCGATGAACTTGCTTTCGACCCCCTGGCTGTTGAAGGCCACCGTGCCGGGCTTGGTCGGGTCGGCGCTGCTCGCGTTCGACGACGAAGCCGTGGTGCTGGCGGCGGAGGATTGCGTCATCGACGTGTAGTAGCTCGACCAGGGCTCGGCGCCTGTCGCGACCTGGGTCCTGGCATTCTCGAGCACGGGGGCTGTCAGTCCGACTCCGGGATGGACGAAGCCCTGGCTGCTCACCGTGGGGTGGAACTCGACGGCGCAGGTGGTGGCCGGCTCGGCCGATTGAACCGGCGCGGCCGCGGCCGATTGAACCGGCGCGGCCGCGGCCGGGCTCGCGGTGAGCTGCAGCGTTGCTGCCGCGAGCACGACCGCGATCAGCCCGCTGAGGAAAGCGAGTCGGGCCCGAGGGCGGGGTGAGGGAACGCTGCGCTGATGCACGATCAGTACCTTCTTCGTTGACGGTGGGATTGATCAGAAAGGGGAGTGGATAGCGTTTTCCACAGTGTTGCGCACCACGGGGTGCACGTCAAGGATCGGGATGGATCAGGCCATGCGAGCGAGCTCGGCGAACTCCACCGCGTACTTCAACGGCTCGCCGCGCGCGTGCCTGCGCACCTCCGCGACGGCGGACTCACCGAGCCTGCGCAACTCGTTTCCTGCTGCGCCGGCGAGGTGCGGCGTCAGGTGGACATTGGGGAGCGTGTAGAGGATGTGTCCTTTCGGCAGCACCTCCGGGTCGGTCACATCGAGTACGGCGCGCAGCCGCCCCGACCGGAGCTCGGCGATGAGCGCGTCCTGATCGACGATGTCGGCCCGCGCCGTGTTGATGATGGTGGCGTCGTCCGGCAGGGCCGCCAGCACCTCCCGTGAGACCATCCCCCACGTCTCCGGTCGGCTGGGCGCGTGAATGGAGAGGATGCTGCTGCGCCGCGCGAGCTCGGAGAGGTCGGAGACCAGTTCGGCTCCCAGGAGACGCGCCTGCTCTTCCGTGCAGAACGGGTCGAAGAGCAGCACGCGCAGGTCATAGGCCTGCAGCATGCGGATCACCCGCGACCCGATCCGCGAGGCGCCCACGATTCCGACGGTGCGACCGAAGTTTCCGATGGCGGGCAGCTCGGCCTCGCGGAAGATCTCGCGCTGCTCCCTGGCGTACGTGCGAGCAGCCCAGAACACATCCTTACCGGCGAGGGTGATCATCGCGACAGTGAACTCGGCGACAGGAACGGCGTTCGCCCACGCGCCGGAAGACACGACGATGCCGCGGCGCCACGCGTCGGGATCCACAAACCGGACGGTGCCCGCCACGTGGACGATCGCCCGCAGACCGGGCAGCTGATCGAGCACGTCCCTCGTGATCTCAGGGCCGCCCCACCCGGTTATCAAGGTGTCGATCTCCGGGCGTTCGGCCGGATCGAGCTCCGCGACCGATGCGATGGCACGAGACGTGTCGATCTCGACATACCTCTGGAGCTCAGCGAGGTCGGGGGCTGAGAAGAAGAACGGGATCATGTGCTGTCCCATCCCGAAAACGGCTTTCATCATGGTCTCCGTCTGCTCGTGGTGAGTGTGAAACGGCTGAAGGTCGCGGTGAACGCCTCATCGACGAGGTCGAAGGCGTTGACTGCCGCGAACGTGCCGGTGAAGCGCAGAAGCGGCCCGAAGTCATCCGACAGGAAGGACGCGTCGACCTCCGGCCCGAACGGTTCGAGGGCGCTCCCGTCGCGACCGGCGGCGAAGCGCGCGGTGCCGTGATCGAGCTCGGCACGCAGCCGAAAGGGGCCGCCGCCGACGGTGCTGCGTGCGAGCTCCCGCGACCCGTCGACGCTCCTGGCGGTCAGAACGAGGACGATGCGACCCCCGCCCGGCTCGAACTGCTGGCCGCGCTGTCGCTCGCCCTCCGGCTCGGCCCAGGTGAGCTGCAGCGAGATGTATGCGCTCGCGTTGTACCAGAGCACCAGGCCGGCGGAGTGCGCGAACGATGTGGGGTGCGCCTCCACGGTCACTTCGGCGACCGCGTGGTGCTCGATGAGACGCTGCCCGACCAGACTGTTCGCGCGCCAGGACTCGATCCCCTGGCGTCCGCGCAACCGGAACGTATCCTCGTCGAGGACGTCCACCCACTCGCTCGTCGCGGGAGCCCGGAGGGCGCTCCACGGCCAGTCCAGCACCGCAGGCCCAGCTGCCGGCCTCGTTACGGGTCGGTCCAGGGCGCGAACCTCAGGGACGGCGACCTCGACAGCGGGATGCCAGCCCCCCTGCGCGAGGCGCGGCCAGCCGTCGTCGTCCCAGACGATGGCCTGCACAGCGGTCTCCCGACCGAGCGGGCTCTGCACTCCGCTCGGGGTCCGGATGGGCCGGGAGACCAGGTGCGTGAGGTACCAGGAACCATCGGAAGCCTGCACGAACTCACCGTGGCCGGCCTTCTGGAGGGGCCAGTCGGGGTCGTCGCGCGTGGTCAGCAACGGTTCGCCGTCGACCTCGTACGGGCCGTCGACGGCGCGGCTCCGTGCGACGCGCACACCGTGCTCGACGCCGGTGCCTCCTTCGGCCACCGCAAGGTAGAACCAGCCATCTTTGAACAGCAGCTTCGGACCCTCGATGAGAGTGTCGCTCTGCAGAAGCAGCCGCGTCCGACCGATCGAGCGCACCGTGCCGTGGCTTCTGTCCAGCTCGGTGAGGACGATGCCGGAGAACCGGTCGCCTCCCGGCCGATGATCGTTCTGCAGGTTGAGGAGCCAGCTCCGCCCGTCGTGGTGGAACAGGGACGGGTCGAACCCGTGCGAGGGCACCCGCACCGGGACGTCCCAGTCCGAGAGCACGCCTTCCCCCACCGCGGCGGTCGTGATGTACGTGGACAGGTTGAAGTAGGGCTTCTGGAGGGATTCCACGATCGAGTAGGTCGCCCAGAGCCTGCCCCCGGCGACGCTCAGGGCCGGCGCCCAGACACCGGCCGAGTCCGCATATCCGGCAAGCGATCCCCCCGGCACAGCGTTCTCGACGTGCCCCGCGTACTCCCAGTGGATCAGATCGCGCGATCGGTGGATCGGGATGGTCGGGAACCATTCGAACGAGCTCACGGCGACGAAGTACCATTCGCCGATGCGGACGATCGACGGATCCGGAGCGAAGCCGCGGATGACCGGGTTCGTCAGCAGCGTCTGTTGCGTCATCGGCCCGGTCACCGATCGGGCCTCGCGGTCGATCCGCGGACGATGAGCTCGGGGACGAGGTCGGCGTGCCTCGGTGCTCCCGCCGCCTCCGCCTGCGCGAGCACTTCGATCGCGGCGACGCCGACACGCCGGTAGTCCAGGCGGATCGTCGTCAGGGCCGGAGTGAAGAACGCCGCCCCCGGTTCGTCGTCGTACCCGACCACGCTGATGCCGTCAGGGGCGGGACGCCCTGCGCGAGCGAAGGCGTGCATGACCCCCAGCGCCAGTTGATCGCTGGCACAGAAGACAGCGGACGCCCTCGACTCCAGCAGCCGCTCGCCCGCGGCGAAGCCGGCTGCCGCGGACCAGTCGCCCGAGACGACATCGACAGGCTCGAGCCCTGCCTCCTCGAGCGTGTCGAGGAAGCCCTGCGCCCTGGCCCGCGCGTGCACCAGATTCGCCGGGCCGGCGACGTGCGCCAGCTCGGTGTGCCCGAGCGCGAGCAGGTGCCGGGTCGCTTGCACCGCACCGTTGTACCAGTCGATCGTGACAGACGACGCGGTCTCGTGCTCCGCCAGGGCGAGGACGACCGGCAGACGGTGGGCGAGGACGGCCGCCACTTTCGCGAAGATGTCCGCGGTCGCGACGAGGATCGCACCCGAGGCGCCCTCCTCGACCTTGCGACCGACGACCTCCAGCAGCGAAGTCTCCAGATTATCCGCGGGCGCTATGACATCCGCCTGGGTGACGAGGAGACCACGCCGTCGCCCTTCGGATGTGACACCGTCGAGCACGCCGTGCAGGATCGTCGGGTTGATCCCGTGCATGGCGATCACCGCGATCTGGGTCGTCCCGGCAGCGGCGCCGTGCGGGGCGACGAAGTACCCGATCTCGCGCATCGCCTGCTCCACCCGGGCCTGAGTGGCCACGCTGACGGCTGCCGAGCGCTGGATGACCCGAGCCACGGTACGGGAGCTGACGCCGGCCGTCTGGGCGACGTCGAGGATGGTCGGCCGGTACTCCAGAGTCATAGGCGCGCCACCTCCAGCCGCCACTCGTCGACCCAGCTGATCCGCGCACGGCCGCCGGAGATCTCCATCGGGAGCCACACGCAAGGGGAGTTCGCCAGATCGTCGCTGAGCCAACGGTCGCCGACGTAGACGAAGGCCGGTCGTGCGCCGTCGCCGACAGGAACGACGGCGCTCACCTGGGAGTCGAAGGTCGCGGATCCCGGGGGCGCGATGTCCTCCCAGCTCGACCAGGGCCCCCTCAGGTCCGTCGCAGTGGCCACTTTGTTGTCGTTGGTCGACCACCCGGTGAGATCGGACCCGAACAAGTAGTAGAGGCCGTCGTGACGAACCATGGCCGGCGACTCATACCCGTGCGACTGATCGTCCTTGAGCGTCGTCGCTACGACCTCCTCCACCGACAGGTGATCGGGAGCCAGCCGATAGATGTGCAGGCCGTTCTCGCGATCCTCGGAGAGCAGGTACCCGACTCCGCCCTCCTGGTAGACGCCGATATCACGGCTGACATTCCCCAGCGGACGCTCGCTTCCCAGGTAACGGAACGGACCCACCGGGTTGTCGCTGATCGCGTAGCCGACGCGCGCGAAGCTGTAGTCGCCGGTGTCGACGTGGAGGAACATCACGTACGCACCGTCCGGACGGCGGAGCACCTTCGGCCGCTCGATGACCCGGTCGGGGGCGAGCTCGCCGTCGCCGGCGACCAGCGAATTCCCCTCGAAGCGCCACTCGGCCAGATCCGGGGACGAGTAGCAGGCGACCGCGGTGAAGGCCGAGCCGGCGCGCTTGTCCTCGCCCCAGGCATAGAACCGGTCGCCGAAGCGCTGGATCCCGACGCCGTGCAGCTGGGCGACCTCACTGGCGTCGTCGATGAAGACGGTCCCCGGGCGGATCTCCGCCGCACGAGTGGATTCGAAGGTCATTTGATGCTCCCCATGGTCACGCCGGATTTCCAATACCGCTGCATCGCGATCATCAGAAGGACCATCGGGATGGTCGCGACGAGCGAGCCGGTGATCACCAGGCTGGTCAGATCGACCGTGGAGTCGACCCCGCGTTGCAGCCACGAGTACAGCCCGAGCATCACCGGCCACTTGTCGGAGTCGCGCAGGAAGACCAGCGGCCCGAAGAAGCCGTTCCAGGAGCCGACGAAGTGGAGGAGGAAGATGGTCGCTCCCGCCGTGGTCAGCAGTCGCAGCCCGATCCGGAAGAAGATCCGGTACTCCCCCGCGCCGTCGATGCGCGCAGCCTCCATCAGTTCGGCCGGCATCGCCCCCTCCGTGTAGACCTTCGCCAGATACACCGCGAACGGGCTGAAGAACGCGGGGACGATCATCGCCCAGATCGTGTTGTAGATGCCGAGCTGCACGTACAGCAGATACGAGGGGATGGTGAGCAGCGTGCTCGGGATGAGGAACGAGGCGATGATGAAGGCCACAGTCGCGCCGCGTCCCTTGAACCGGTACATCGCCAGTCCGTAGCCCGCGGCGAGGGCCACGAAGGTCTGGCCGAGCGAGCCCAGCACCGCGTACACCGTCGAGTTCCACAGCCACAGCGAGAAGATCCCGTCCTGGTAGGAGAACAGCGAGCTGATGTTGTCGAAGAGGTTGAAGTGGGAGAACCAGAGACCGCTCGTCGTGAAAAGGTCCTGTTTCGACTTGGTGGCGGACACGATCAACCACCAGGCCGGCCCCACCGAGTAGAGCGCGAACGCGACCAGCCCGATGATGACCACCCACTTGGAACCGCCGCGCCGGCCGGCCATCTCACCCGCGTCGTGCTCCACCTCCCGCCGCCGCATGGATCGGCGCGGGGAGTCGCTGCTCGAGCCCGGGAGGTCCGGGTCAGAGTTCAGTGTTTCGATGAGGCTCATTTGTCCACCCTGTTCGCGAGACGGTAGATCACTGCCGAGGCGATCCCCACGACGAGGGCGAGGATGATGGAGAGGGCAGCGGCGTAGTTGAGGTTCCCGACCTGGAAGGCCTGGTTGTATATGACCATCGTGGGCGTGAAGTCCTTGGTGATGGTCTCCGGGGAGACCGTCCGGAAGAGCGTCGGCTCCGCGAAGATCTGCAGCGTGCCGATGATGGAGAGGAGGCCCGTGAGCACCAGGGTCGCGCGCACGTAGGGCACCTTGATGGAGAAGGCGATGCGTATTTCGGAGGCGCCATCGACCCGCGCGGCTTCGAACACATCCCGTGGGACGGCCTGCAACGACCCGTACAGGATCAGCATGTTGAACCCGATGGTGCCCCAGACGACCAGGTTGCCGATCCCGACCCAGACCATGTTGCCCGCGAAGAAGTTCACGTCGAGCCCGACCAGCGCCAGGACGGGCCGGATCGGGCCGACGTTCGGGCTGTACAGGTAGAGCCAGATCATGGTCGCCACGATCCCCGGGATCATGTACGGGATGAGCAGCAGGAGCCGGAACCGGTTGGCCACGCGCCTGCGGACGGCGTCGAGGAGGAGGGCCATCGTCAGGCTCACGATCATCGTGACGGGCACCATGACGGCCGCATAGACGGCCACCCGGATCATCGACGCCCAGAACGTCTCATCGCCCAGTGCGCGTAAGAAGTTGTCGAATCCCGTGAACGACGTCTGCGCTGCGCTGAACCCGAGCCCGGAGCTCTTCACCGTGAAGAAGCTCTGCCCGAGCCCGAGGAGAACGGGCAGCACCGTGAAGACGGCGAAGCCGGCGACGAAGGGCCAGGTGAAGGACGCTCCCTTCAGCGACTGCACGTGCCGCCACGTCATCCGTCGCCTCGACCGCTGACCGGTGCTCGGGAGCGGAGTGCTCCGGGTGGCGCTGCGCGCGGGCCCGGCCTCGCTCGTCTTAGTGGCCGAAGACATCGCCGTCTCCTTTCCGTGAGGGGTGCGCCGTTCGGGCGCACCCCTCACCTATTACTTCCCGACCGTGTAGTTGATGCCCTTTGTCTTCAGGTCCTGGACGACGAACGCCTGAACGTTCTCGAGCGCCTGCTTGACCGTGATCTGCTTGGCCATCGCCTTGCCCCACTGGTCCTGGAGCTCAGGGAACCAGGCGTCGTAGTCGGGGCCCTCATTGAAGGCACCGATGGAGGCGGCCTGCGCCTTGGAGATCACAGCGCCCACCTGCTCCTTGCTCTGCGCCGGGTCGATGAGCTTGTCGGGCACGATGGCCGTGGTGTACTTCGACACGTCCTTGAGAGCCGTCGGCAGGCTGATGGCGTCGGTCTTCGTGCTCTTCGAAGCCGCGATGCCGGCGGCGGACGTCTGCACCCAGGTCTGGTACTCGACCGCGGCAGCCGGGTCCTTGCAGCCGACTGGCACGATGCCGGGGTTGGCGATCCCGGGCGTCTTGAACTTCCCCGAGCTGCTCAGCTGTGGGAAGTCCACGGCCTTCCACGCCCCGAGCGAGGCCTTGAGGTTCGTCTGGTATCCGAACAGGGACCACCACGCCAGAGGGATGGTCGCGAGCTTGCCGCTGTCGAAGTACGCATAGAGGGAGGGCCGGTCCTGGTACGTCTGGTGCGACGCAAGATCGTTGTCCACGATCTGCTGGATCACATCAGCGCCCTTCAGCGAGTTCGCATCGGTGAAGTTCACCTTCCAGCGGTCGCCGTCGATCGCGAACCACTTGGCACCGGCGAGCTGCTCGATCTGAATCAGCGTCGAGGGGTCCTCGCCCGCGAGGTTGATGACCGTGATGCCCTTCGGCTTGAGCTGCTTGCCCGCGGCGATCAGATCATCCCAGGTCTTCGGCACGGCGATGCCGTTGTCGCTGTAGATCTTCTCGTTGACCATCGCGAACGTCGCATCCGGGCCGGTCGGGAACCCATAGTACTTGTCGCCCACCTTGGCGCCGGCGAGCGCTCCCGCGGAGAACTTGCTCTCGATCGGCTTGATGTACTTGGTGATGTCCTGCGCCCAGCCGTTGACGACCGCTGTCGTGACCGGGCCGGTAGCAGGCACCCAGCAGGGGATGCCCTTCTTGGACTTCATGACGTTGCGGAAGTTGGTCACCGTCGCCGGGTTGCTCGCCTGCAGGACGTAGTTGACCTGGACGTCCGTGTGGCTTGCGTTGAAGGCCTTGACGATGTTCGGGGTCATCTCGGCGTCCCAGCCCCAGACGTCGATGACGGCGGGTTTCTTCGAGGTCGCGGACGCCGACGGGCTGGACGGCGCGCTGCACCCGGCCATGAGGCCCAGGGCTGCGACCCCGGCCACCAGGGCGAGCGCACGGGTGTGTGCTTTTCGCATTCGTTCACTCCTTCGTGACGTGAGTTGAGGACTCACGGATCTGCTTGATGCTGTCTCCGTGTGGAAAACGCTATCCGTACGCTATTCCGCGCCGCTTGGGTTTGTCAACACCTCGTGGATGTCCACCCGCTGACAGGCTAACGGACACAACCAGGCCCGAACGGACCGACGTTCAGCCGAGCTGCGGCGCACTGAACACGCGTGCCGACAGTCCGGCCGGGGCCGTCAACACGGTCGCGTCCGCCTCGAGATCGACCCTCCATCCATCCGCGCTGCTCTGGCGCGCCGGGAACTCCGCCCGGAGCCCGTCGAGCCGGCCCGGTATCCGAATGCGCTGCCCCTCCGCGCTCCGCGACCACACGACGATGAGCTGCTCCTCGCCCGCGTGGAATCCCAGAACGATCGCCTCTGCGTCCCACTCGGGCAGACCGAGAGGCCAGAACGGATGGGCGCCGGCGAGGCGTGTCCGCCAGTGCTTCGCGACAGCGACGGCCTCGACGACGAGGTTGCGCTGACTCGGACGGAGGCGATCGAGGAACCCGGAGAGATAGAGCCGGCCGGCGAGACCGGAGACGAGCGTGAAGACGGTCTCGGCGTCCGTCATCTCGACCGATGGGTACGCCCAATTGCCGGCCTGCTCCGGGAGCACCGAGAGTGGCGCAGCCGCGGCTATCGGCGGATAGAGACGGAAGTCCTGTTGATCCGAGGTGGACTGCAGGTGGCAGTGCTGGAGGTAGGCGTAGTCCATCCGCATGGCACCGGAGCTGCAGTGCTCGATCAGGAGCTGCGGATGACGCCGCTGGATGTCCTCGAGCCACCGGACGAACGCTCGGCTGTGCCCGAGCAGGCCGTCGCCGGCCGCAGCCGCGTTCAGCTCCGTCCCCGCTCCCGGGTTGATGTTGTAGTCGAGCTTCAGGTAGCTGATCCCGTAGTCCCTCACCAGCCGATCGACGGCCGCATCGACGTGGGCGACGGCGGCCGGGTGCCGGAAGTCCAGATGGTATCGACCGTGCTCCTTCACGCGACGCCCGAACCGCTGGAAGAAGGCCTCCTCCGGCAGCCTTGTCGCAGCGGGACTGTTCTCCCCCACGCACTCGGGTTCGAGCCACGTCCCGGCGCGCATGCCGTGCCGCACGATCGCGTCGATGACCGAGGCGAACCCGCCGGTGAAGCGGTCGGGATGCTCGACCCACTCCCCGACGGTGTCCCAGTAGTCGCCGGGAGCCGCGAACCAGCCGGCGTCGACGCAGAAGTACTCGACGCCTGCACCCGCTGCCGCCTCGATGAGCGGGAGCAGCTTCTCCGTGGAGGGGTTGCCCATGAGGGTGTTCATGAAGTCGTTGTAGACGATCGGCATCGCCCGGTCTTCGTCGCGCAATGCGCCGCGCTGAAAGCGCCGGTACTCGGTGAGCGCGGCGACCGCCTCGTCCCGGCCGCCGACCGCGAAGGCGATCGCGGCGGGGACCGACCGGAAGACCCCTCCCGGCGGGAGCAGGTGGGCGAACTGATGCTCGAGGTCGGCGGGGCCGATGAGGGTGAGAAAGCCGCCCTCGACGCCCTGGCCGATCGACGACTGCCACGCCGTACCCGCCTCGAGCTGCCACATGATGCTCGTACCGGTTCCGGCATCCACAACCCCTCCGACCGGGATGTGCTCGCCCGTCGACCAGGCCCCGTGGCTCGTGACGGCGTAGCGGCCCCGCCCGTCCTGCCCGTGGATTCCCAGCGACAGCCGGGGCACCAGGTCACGCAGCGGACGCTCGTGCCAGCGCCCCTCGGCGAGCCACTCGCTCTCGCCGTCGATCACGGTCATGTGATCCAGGTCGGCTTCGGCTCGGCCGAGTCCGACGAGGAGGGAGCTGATCGCTGTCAGGACGATGTCGGTGTCGCCGACATTGCACACGGAATGCTGGACCCGGAGCGCCCGGGCAGCCGGAGGTTTCCGGAGCGTTGTCGTCACCTCCAGCGACGCCACCTCATCCCGCTGGGTGATCGAGAGCACTGCGGCGCCCTCGTCGTCGGTGTCCTCCTGGATCGATCGCACCCGCAGGCGCGATCCGACCGCCGATCGGACGTAGCTCTGGCTCGTTCGGGCGCGCTGCTCATCGGCAGTGAAGAGGTCCACGAGCGGTCGTCCTCCGACGAGAGTCCGCCGCACTCCGATGTGGATCGCGCCGATCGTCGCGGGGGAGTCGTCATCCCAGCGGAGCTCGATGGCGAGGTCGTCCGCCTTCCACGTGCGTTCACGGAGCGCGTCGGCCCGGTCTTCCAAAAGCGTCATTGGCTGTCAATCCCCTGCAAAGTCATACGGATAGCGTTTACCTCATCGTATCGCCCCGCTGGACTCTGCGCCCTAGCCCTTCGCCGGCGTGCTGGCCCGCACGACGACCTCACCCGTGAGCTCGAGCGTCTGCGGACCGGCGGCCCCGCTCTCGCCCAGTACCTGATCGACGGCGTGGGCCGCCATCTCCTCCAGGGGGATCCGGACCGTCGTCAGGGGCGGGGTCAGATCCCTGACCACAGGGACATCGTCGAATCCCGCGACCGCGACACGGCCGGGCACCGCGACCCCGTTCTCACGCAGTCGCGCGATCACTCCGAGCGCTATCGCGTCGCTCACGGCGAAGATCGCGTCGATATCGTCGAGGCGATCGATCAGCGCCCCGGCCGCCGCATACCCGCCGTCGCGATCGAAATCGGCCGAGACGACGAGGTCGGGGTCGGTGGCGAACCCCGCCCTCTCTGCTTCCTCCATGAATCCGCGCTGCCGCTCGTGCGACGTGATCTGATCCGCCGACGCAGCGACGATGGCGAATCGCCGGTAGCCCAGCCCGATGAGGGCGCGGGCCAGCGCGGCGGAGGAGTCGGCGTTCCTCAGAAGCACCTCGTCGAAACCGAACGAGTTCGCGCCGATGACCGACACGCGTCCACCCGCATCGGCGAAAGCGGTGAGCTCTTCCCGGAACGCGTCCTCGCGAGCGGCGTCCGTCGTGCGGCTCACGGCGACCACGACAGCCTTCGGTCGCTGGCCACGTAGGGCCCGGAGGGCATCCAACTCCTCCGTCTCGGTCAACCCCGACAGGCCGACGATCAGTGCGTGGCCCGTCTCCCGAGCTCGCTTCAGAGCACCGGACACCAGCGCGGACGAGCCGGGATCGTCGATCTCGGAGACCAGGATCGCGACGGTGGACGATGCGCCCGCCGACATCGCCTGCGCCTGGGTGTTCGCGGTGTAGTCCAGAGATCGGGCCGCCGCGAAGACGGCCTCCCGCACCTCGGGGTCGATGTTGGCTGTCGAGCGAACGCCGCCGTTGAGAACGCGCGACGCCGTCGCGCGCGAGACGCCGGCCAGAGCGGCGACGTCATCGAGGGTCGGCTTGGGTGAGCGTCGCGTTGCCATGGATCGACAGTAATGGACCGGTGCGACCGCGGCAGCGGCCGCCGGGTCGCGCGCGCGTGTGACAATGTCCTCATGACGGCGGGGAATGACGGTGGGGTCTTCTGCGCATGCCGATCAGTGCGGGGAGGGCCCGGACATGGCGACTAAGCGCTCACCGTCGCGAGCGACGCTGCACGACGTCGCGCGCGAGGCGGGTGTCTCCGTCGCCACGGCATCCCGGGCGCTCAACGGCAGCGACCGAGTCGTGCGCCCCGATATCTCCGCTCGCGTCGAAGAAGCCGCGCGACGCCTCCGGTACGTGGCGAACGTGTCGGCTCAATCGGTCAAACGCGGTGCGACGTCGACCATCGGGCTCGTGGTGAACGACATCGCCGACCCCTACTTCGCAGCCATAGCCAGCGGGCTGATCACTGCCGCGAAGGCGGCCAAGCTGACCGTGACCGTGACCGCGAGCGCGGGAAACCCGGACCTGGAGCTGCGGAGCGTCCGCGACATGCGCGCTCAGGGACACCGGGCGATCATCATCGCCGGCAGCCGGGACTCAGGAGCCTCCTACGACGAGCTGACCGACGCGCTGACAGCGTTCGAGCGCTCCGGCGGATCCGTCGTCCTGGTCTCGCAGCCCCTCCTGCCGTTTCCGACCGTGGCGGTCGACAACGCCGGCGGCGCTCGGAGCCTCGCCCTGCAGCTCGCGGGACACGGGTATCGGCGATTCGCGGTGCTGAGCGGGAGCCCGACGCTCGTCACGGTGGCGGAGCGGCGCGCCGGTTTCGCCGAAGGACTCGCCCAGGTCGGGCTCTCCATCCGGGATCACGACACGTTCGTCGACGACTTCACCCGGGACGGCGGCTACCGAGCTGCCGAGAAGCTCATCGCCCGCGGCGTGGACGACATCGACCTCGTCTTCGCGGTCAACGACGTCATGGCCGTCGGAGCCGCAGCAGCGTTCCGGGACCACGGCATCCAGGTCGGCCGCGACATCGGGGTGGCTGGGTTCGACGACATCCGGATGGCCCGCGACGTGACGCCGAGCCTCACCACGGCCTCCGTTCCGCTGACCGAAATGGGCGGCCTCGCCTTCGCCATGGCGCTCGCCGAGCCGGAGGACCGCCCGGTTCGGATGCTGTCGGCCACGGGTGTGATCCGGGACAGTACGCCGAGGCGCGAGAGGCGAACCGGCCGTCCCGGTCAGCCGGGATCGCACAGACAGTGGATGCGGTAGGTTACGCGCGTGGCCTCACCATCAGCCGCGACCCTCGCTGACGTCGCAGCACGTGCCAACGTGTCCTTGGCCACAGCCTCGCGGGCTCTGCATCCATCGGCACGGACCGTTCGGCCGGAGTTGCGGCAGAAGGTGATAGCCGCGGCGGCGGAGCTCGGCTACAGTGCGAACGCGCACGCGCAAGCGGTCGCCCGCGGCTCCACGAGCACGGTCTCCTTGGTGGTCGGCGACATCGCCGATCCGTACTTCGCGGCGATCGCCGCCGGCGTCATCGACGTGGCCCGCACCCGAGGGCTGATCGTCACCATCGCCGCACTCCCCTATGACGGCGTCGAGACTGCGCCGGCCCTGGAGAGGGAGACCCTGACGGCGCTGCGCGCCCAGCGACCCCGCGCAGTCCTGTTCGCCTCCAGCCGAGCCCTGTCCGCGGATTGGGAGGCGTTCACGACCATCGACCGGCTGGTGGTCATCGGTCCGGACGCACCGGGAATTCGTTCCATCATCATCGGCAACTACGTCGGCGCCGCCGACCTCGCACGGGCGCTCACCGGCATCGGGTACACGGACTTCGCGGTCATCGCCGGCCCGGCGGAACTGTCCACGGTCCGCGATCGGGTCGCCGGCTTCACCTCGGTGGCGCCGAGCGCGTCCGTGCGTCACGACCGTTTCTCCCGCGACGGCGGCTACTCCGCCACCGCTCGACTGCTCGCAGAGGGCCGGCGCCCGGAGTGCGTCTTCGCGGTCACCGACGTGATGGCGATCGGTGCCATCGCCGCGATCCAGGACGCCGGCCTCCGACCGGGAATCGACGTGGCCGTCGCCGGATTCGACGACATTCCGCTGCTGCGGGACGTGACACCGCGACTCACGACGGTCGCGTTGCCGCTCACCCGCATCGGCGCGGATGCGCTCGAGCTCGCTCTCTCCGACGACACGGACGCACCGGCGACCCTGGCCGTCGACGGCCGCGTCCGGCTCCGCGAGTCCACCCCTGGCCTGAGCGCTCGACCGTAGTCGCCCGCTGGCGACCCGCGGGACCTCACATGCGCTGCGGCTGGCGGTGACCGGTCTCGTCTGCGCTTGACCATTCGAGGACGGGATCGCTAGATTCACTGGTAAGCGCTTTCCAACGGTCGTCACCGATCGGATCGTCCACTGAGGGAGTACACGTGTCATCCATCGGCATCATCATGAACGGCGTCTCCGGGCGGATGGGTTACCGCCAGCATCTGCTCCGGTCGATCCTCGCGATCCGCGAGCAGGGCGGAGTGCTCCTCTCGGACGGTCGCCGCGTGCAGGTCGTGCCGCTCCTGGTCGGCCGGTCGGAGGAGAAGCTCGCCGAACTCGCCAAGCGCCACGACATCGCTGACTACACGACCGACCTGGATGCAGCCCTCGCCGACGACCGCTGGCAGATCTACGCGGACTTCCTGGTCACGAAGGCGCGCAGCGCGGCGATCCGCAAGGCGATCGCCGCGGGCAAAGCGATCTACACCGAGAAGCCGACCGCCGAGAGCTTCGAGGAGGCGCTCGAGCTCGCCCGCCTCGCCGAGAAGGCCGGCGTCAAGAACGGGGTCGTGCACGACAAGCTCTACCTCCCTGGACTGCGCAAGCTCAAGCGGCTCATCGACTCCGGATTCTTCGGCCGCATCCTCTCGGTCCGCGGCGAGTTCGGCTACTGGGTGTTCGAGGGCGACTGGCAGGCCGCACAGCGGCCCAGCTGGAACTACCGCGCCGAGGACGGCGGCGGCATCATCGTCGACATGTTCCCGCACTGGAGCTACGTTCTCGAGAACCTCTTCGGCCGAGTGGAGTCGGTCTACGCGCACGCGGTGACCGAGATCCCGGAACGCGTCGACGAGCAGGGCCACCCGTATGCGGCGACAGCCGATGACGCCGCCTATGCGATCTTCCAGCTGGAGGGCGGGATCACCGCCCAGCTCAACTCCAGCTGGACCACCCGGGTCAACCGCGACGAGCTGGTCGAGTTCCAGGTGGACGGGACGCACGGCAGCGCCGTCGTCGGACTGTTCGGCTGCAGGATCCAACCGCGCAACGCCACTCCCAAGCCGGTGTGGAATCCGGACCTCGCCGACGAGCACGACTACGCGGCCGACTGGATCGAGTCCCCGGCCAACGACGTCTTCGAGAACGGCTTCAAGACCCAGTGGGAGGAGTTCCTCCGACACGTGCTGGAGGACGCCCCCAACCACTACGACTTCCTCGCCGGCGCGCGCGGCGTCCAGCTCGCCGAGCAGGGCCTGCGCTCGTCCCGCGAAGGCCGCCGCATCGACCTCCCCGCGGTGAGGCTGCCGGACGCAGCTCCGGCGTTCGCCGGGATCGCGCGATGAGCCTCTCCGCCCTGCGCAGTACCGCTGACCCCAGCGGCACCGGCGATGCCGGCACTCCCCCCGCCCTCCCGGTGACGCTTCTGAACGCCGACGGCACGACGGAGAGCGCCGACCTCGGCGCCGCCCCCGGCTACGACCGGCCCGCTGCCCCGCTGCGCTCGCGGGTGGTCTACGCCGCCGCACACGTCATCCCGAAGCCCTGGGCCGACAACGCGCCCGGCGCCCCCGCCGACCTCGACTGGGATGCGACCCTGGCCTTCCGCCGCCACGTCCACTCCTGGGGCCTCGGTGTGGCGGACGCGATGGACACTGCGCAGCGCAACATGGGACTCGACGCCGCCACCACCCGTGAACTCATCACGCGCAGCGCCGCGGAGGCGCGCGCGGTCGGCGGCGCCGTCGTCGCGGGCGTGAACACCGATCATCTCGACGACGAAGTCGTCTCGCTGACCGCCGTGATCGACGCCTACAAGGAGCAGCTGCACTTCACCGAGGAGGCCGGCGCCGGCGTCGTCCTCATGGCCAGCCGGCACCTCGCACGGGCCGCTGAGTCGCCCGCGGACTACGCGCGCGTGTACCGGGAGGTGCTGGACGCGGCCGGCGCGCCGGTCATCCTGCACTGGCTGGGTGAAGCGTTCGACCCGCAGCTCGCCGGCTACTTCGGCGACGCCGACACGGTGGTCCGGATCATTGAATCCGGCCGTGACAAGGTCGCCGGAATCAAGATGAGCCTGCTCGACGCGGACGCCGAAGTCAGTCTCCGATCCCGGCTGCCGGAGGGCGCCAGGATGTTCACAGGCGACGACTTCAACTACGTGCGGCTGATCCACGGCGAGGATGGCGCGCACTCCGATGCGCTCCTCGGCGCGTTCGCAGCCATCACCCCGAACGCGTCCGCTGCCATCCAGGCGCTCGACGCCGGCGACAGCGACCGGTACCGTCAGATCCTGAGTCCGACCGAGGCGCTGTCCCGGCAGATCTTCGCTGCGCCGACTTACTACTACAAGACCGGCGTCGCCTTCCTCTCCTGGCTCAATGGCCACCAGCCGTCGTTCGCGATGGTCGGCGGGCTCCATGCCGCACGCAGCCTTCCGCACCTGTCGGAGATCCTCCGACTCGCGAACCGGGCCGGCGCGCTCGAACGTCCCGAGCTGGCAGCAGCACGCTGGAGCCGACTGCTCGCACTGCACGGGTTCGACGCATGACCCCCGCCGACCCGCGCCTGTCCCTGAATCAGGCGACGATCAAATACGCGACCCTTGCCGACGCGCTCCGCCTGACCGCGGGCGCCGGCATCCCGGCGATCGGGCTCTGGCGGGAGCCGGTCGCCGATGTGGGACTCGCCGACGCCGCCAGAATGGTCGCGGACTCCGGCCTGCGCGTCTCCAGCCTGTGCCGCGGCGGATTCTTCACAGCGTTGGAAGGTGCCGAGCGGCGCGCCGCGCTCGACGAGAACCGCCGAGCGATCGAGGAGACCGCAACGCTCGGCGCCGCAGGCGCGCCGGGCTCGGCGTCGGTCCTCGTGCTCGTGGCCGGCGGCCTCCCCCGCGGGTCCACCGACATCGTCGGAGCCCGCGCGCGGGTCGCCGAGGCGATCGCCGAGCTGGAGCCGGAGGCGCACGAAGCCGGGGTGACCCTCGCTATCGAGCCGCTGCACCCCATGTACGCCGCCGACCGCGCGGTCGTCTCGACGCTGGGTCAAGCGCTCGACGTCGCGGAGCAGTTCCCGGCCGCCTCCGTCGGAGTGGTTGTCGACACGTTCCACATCTGGTGGGACCCGGACGTGCAGACGCAGATCGCACGGGCGGGCGCCGGCGGACGGATCGCCAGCTATCAGGTCTGCGACTTCCTCACTCCGATCCCGGCGGACGCCCTGCTCGCCCGCGGGATGATGGGCGACGGCCACGTCGACTTCGGCCGTCTGACCGCAGCCGTCAACGCGACCGGATACAGTGGCGACGTCGAGGTGGAGATCTTCAACGCGGAGATCTGGGCAACCGATCCGGCCGAGGTGGTCGCTCGAACGGCCCAGGCGTTCACCGACCATATTCCGCTCCGAGACACCAGGCACCCAGCATGAACCGTAACGCGATCATTCTCAGCGGCACCGGCCGCTACGCCGACCCGTGGCACCCGTTCCCGGCCACCTCGGAACGGCTGGCCGAAATCCTCCGCGCAGAAGGCCTCCACGTCACCATCGACGGGGATGTCGACCAGCGGATGTCGCGACTACCGGCTGAGCTCCCCGACCTCCTGGTCATGAACTTCGGCGATCCGGCGCTCAACCACCCTGACGATCCGCAACCCGCCGCGGAGGCGAGCGCCCGGGTCGGCCTGCTGTCGTACCTGCAGGCGGGGCGGCCTCTTCTCGCCCTCCACGCCACCGTCACCTCCCTGCGAGGAGTTCCGGAATGGCGAAGCATCGTCGGGGGGATGTGGGAGCGCGGCACCAGCTTCCACCCTGACTACGGCCCCGCAGCCGTCCGAATCGGCCCCGATCAGACCGACGTCAACAACGGGATCGCCGACTTCAGCGTCCAGGATGAGCGATACACGGACCTGAGCGTCGAACCGGATAACACCGTCCTCGCCGTCCATCAGGAGAACGGCCGAGACCATCCGATCGTCTGGCAACGCACCTACGGCCCGAAGAAGGCCCGGGTTCTCTACGACGCCCTGGGCCACGACACCGCTTCGTACGATAGCGACGACCACCGTGCCCTGCTCGCTCAAGCCATCCGCTGGCTCATCGACTAGCTCGCCTCGATGCGTTACGGCCGGTCCAACCACGTGAGGTGTGAAGCGGGCTCGAGAATGTGATCGGCGAGGTGACACCTGAGTCGGGTCAGAGGCGACAGTCGGTTGCTGACCGCCGACAGGCGCGCCTTGCGTCGGAGAAACGGGCGCGAATCTCCGACCGGCCGCAGTGTGTCGGAGATTTGGGCCCGGATGCGCGCAAGTCTCCGACGATAGCGGCGGGATCTCCGACGCTAGGCGGAGACCGCGAGGCGGCTCCCCTCCGGCGCACCGTAAGGGGCAGCCTCAGCCGAGGCCCGTCCCGCACGCTTCGCCGGCACACCCCCCTCGACCACTGTCCACCCACACCATCGACCCAGAACACAGCTACTGGACCAACCACGACAAAGAGCCCGGCCAATGGCCGGACTCTCCCTCAGTAACTCATGACGCGACTCAGGTGAGACCTATGTCGCGACTCATGACACCGCGGAGGGCGTGGGATTCGAACTCTAGCGGTGGTGCCGGTATCGCCGGGCAGGTGCCAGATTTCCGCGAAATCCTGCCGTTCTTTGATAACCGTTAGCGCCGCTCGATACTGTCCGATTTTGCCCAAGTGTTGTCAAAGTGTTGTCAAGCGTTGCCTATCTGCCCCGGGGCTTGTCGAGCTTGAGCGCTCAACTAATAGAACCAGCGGATCAGCTGGGGAGTCTTCCCGTCTCACGACGTGAGTTCAGCCCGGCGGCAAGGGGACCTCCGAGCTGAACGATCGCGGCCGTGTCGCTGCGGCGACCCACTAGGCCGGAGATTACTCGGGGGCGAGCGAGTGCGAAAGTCAGCTGCTGATCACGCGTACCAAATGAAGTCGACTCCTTCGTCGAGTGCGAGCGCGACACATTCATACGCCATTAATCAGGACCCACAGCCCACGTTCACAACCTCACGGGGAATTACAGCTAAAGGCCGATGCCCTGGGACATAACACCGTAAATGACCAGTGCTGGCGAAGCGCGAGCGTGGAGGGTGCTCGGCTGGTACGCGATCCTCGCAATCCCTCTGTTCCGCGGCGCCCGTCTCCCCGTTTAGAGTCGCGACATGACAGGCGCACGCAACCATCAAGGAGCACCGGTTGGGACCTTCGCCGCCCCCGGTCGCCAGGAGGCCATCGCGTACTTCTTCGGCGAGGAGCTGCGGAACGTCCGAAAGCGGCGGCAACTCCGACAAGTCGAACTCGCCGAGCTCATCGGTATCGACGTGGGAACCTATGGCCGGATAGAGCGCGGCGAACACAGCCCCCGCCTGACTACTGTGGTCGCTCTCGCCGACGCCCTGGGAATCCACATCACCGAACTGGTCGCGTCCATTCCCGGGCCGACCGTCCCTAAGCCGACGCCAATCGAGCACGCGCGCGCCTCGCGCGTTCGTAACGGGGGCCACCGACCAGGAAAGCAATCCGGCTACGGCGAGTAGCGGCGCCGCGTCGATGTCAGGCCACGGCTTCGCAGCGACGGGTTCCTCTCATGGGTGGCGAGCGGAAGTCGGGTCAACTTCGTTACAAACAGCCGGCCCGGTTGGGTCGAAGCCGCGACCCCGCAGTTTTGGAGGGCGCCTTACCGCTCGACCTCAGCGGGCCTCATCTCCGCAGAACCTCCCGGGATTTTTGTGCGGTGGCGACAACGATGCGAAATAGAGATCCCTTCTCATGCACGGTGATGGCCCCGAACGGGCGCGGATCACTCCCTCGTCGATGCCTCCGCTTCGAACCGAGAAGCGTCCTGGTTCCAGGGAGATCCGACCGGATTGTCTGGTCAGCGTGAAGATCCCGCTGGCCGTCCCCCGGGCGCGGCCCTGATGGCTCGATACGATGGCGGCCATGACGACCACGCCGCGCGAGCTCGCTGACCAGCTGGACGTGTCCGCGAAGACCATCCGCGCGTTCCTTCGCGAGGAGTACCCGGACCACGAGCACCGCGCGCGATGGGAGCTTGAAGACGAGCAGGAAACCCTCGTGCGGGCTCGCTTCTCAGACTGAAGCTTCAGGGACGGCCGAGACCGTACCGGTACCCATCCTTGACAAACCTGCGTCCGTTATATCCGTGTCGACGTCAGCGAGTGGAAGGCGGCTCAGCGCTCGAGGATGCGCAAGCCGAAGCGGCAACCGCCCAGCGGCCGGACGCTCGCGCGTAGCATCCTGTGTATGCGCGAGACCCGGCGGCGGACGTTCGACGACAACGCAGAGCGGTACGCCGCGCGGCGCCCGACCTACCCCGCCGCCCTGTACGACAGGATGGCCGCGTACGGCGGTCTCGCGCGTGGGGCGCGCATCCTCGAGGTGGGCCCCGGAACCGGTCAGGCGACACGGGCGCTCGCCGAGCGGGGCTGGAGCGTGACGGCTGTCGAACTGGGTGCGCACTTAGCGGCGGTCGCGCGCCGGCACACCGCCGATCAGCCCCACGTCGACATCGTGACCGGCTCCTTCGACGACTGGACGTTGCCGAGCGAACCGTTCGACGCATTCTTCTGCGCCACGGCCTTCCACTGGCTCGACCCGGCCACGCGCGTGGAGCGGGCTGCAGCGTCCGTGCGGGTCGGCGGAACGCTGGCGATCGTGTGGACTCATCACGTCGCCGGCGGCACTCCCGGCTACTTCACGCGCACCCAAGCCTGCTACAAGCGCTTCGAACCCGACGCCCCTGCCGACTTCCAACCGCCCGAGGAACAGCGATTACCGCCGAGTACCGACGAACTTGGCGCGTCTCCACTCGTGACCGATGGGAGGGCCACCGTTTCCCCGTCGAAATCACGTATTCGACAGAGGAGTTCCTCGACCTGCAGCGGACGTATTCGAACATCCTGAGCCTGCCGGAGGAAGCACGCGAGGGACTTCTGCTGTGTCTGGGCAACGTGATCGACGCCGAGTTCGGCGGACGGGTCACGAGACGCTACGTGTTCGAGCTCGTGCTGGCGCGTCGCGGGGTGACGGAGGATCGAGCGGTCAGGGGGTGACGGAGCGCACGATGGCGGCGATGCGGGCGCGGTAGGTGTCGCGGACCGCGAGCATCGCTGGAGGGTCGTCCGGCAGCGCTGTGAGGTGTTGCGTTCGACGTGCAGCCTTCTTCTCGCGAAGCTCCATTCTCTTTGAGGCTGCCGTCAGCCCATTCGGTACGAACCTTAGACACCGACGTCAACGAGTGGCTGGGCTCCGCTCAGCTGATCGGGGCGGATCGGGCAGGCGCTCGTGACGCCATCCAGTCGGACGGCTCCACACCGTGACCGTCTTCCCCCAACCAGGCGCGAGCCACAGGTGATCAATTCCGATCGGGGGGGCGGGATCTTGAGACGGTACCTCGCCGGGTTCGATGAGCGCGTACGCGGCCGCATTGCTGAGACCCGTCGTCCCGACAATGAGGAACAGGTGCCGCTCGTCGTACGGATCGGCCAGCAGCTTCGCAATGTGGTCATGGGTGGGATCGATCTGCAAAGCGGCGGCGACACCCTCGGCGATTGCCTCGCCCTCGCTACTGAATATGGCGGAGGTCGCGGCGACGAAGCCGAACAGGGCCCTGCCCATCGGGCTTGTGGTGTCGATCACCGGCTCGGTGGGCTCTTGATATCGACGCCCTTGTCCTCGAGCTCGTGCAATGTCTCGATCAGGATCCGCTCGGTACCTCCGAGGCGATCCAGCCGACGCATAAACGGCCGGGGCACCGAACGACGAGTCACCTCGAAACCGGCGGCCGACAACTTATGACCTGGCCGAGCGAGCCGGGGTGAGCACTTCAACCGGCGCAGGGCTCTGCCGAGCGGCGCCGGCCGCGGGTAAACCAACCTCGTGCAAGACCCTCCGCTAGCAAGACTGTGGAGAAAGTCGCCCCGGTCTCCGGGCCCCGTGCAACTTCGCTCGAGTCAGAGTCGGGTGGTGCATCTCACCCGTTGAGACCGCCGTCGTTTGCGGCACCCCGGTAGGTAGGTGCGATCGTGCGCAACTGCAACCGATTGAGTTCGGCGACCACACGTTTCAGGGCGTCGCGCGCGCCCGCAGTAGACCAAGTGCGCTGCCCAGCGCCACCCGCTCCCCCGTTGGGATCGGCGCGAAGTACGTCTCGAGCAACTCGTCATACGCCACATTTGCGGCGCTCATGGCCCGGACGCCGTCGCCGGTGAGCTCGACGAGGGACGATCGTCGATCATCAGGGTTGTCGATCCGCTGGCAGAGTCCCATGCGGACGAGGCGATCGACCGCCTGGCTGGCCCCTCCGGTCGTGATGATGGCTTCCACGGCCAGATCCTGCACTCGACACCGCCCCCGCGAATGGATGGCGTTGAGCATGCTGAGCGGGCCTAGGCCGATGAGACCTCCGTCTGCGAGGCCACGGTCGATCCCGCTCCAGATCAGGGCCTTGGTTCGCACGAGATCGTCGAAGAGTTCCCGGAGATTCGTCACGACCGAATTGTATCGCGGCTTACCTCACTGCTAGGCTGCTTAACGCTAAGTAACTTACGTCTAACGAAAAGTGGTTGGAAATGACGGACAAAATATGGTTCATCACTGGTGCGGGGCGGGGCTTCGGACGCCGATTCGCAGAAGCGGCGCTCAGTCGCGGCGATCGCGTGGCCGCTACCGCCCGTGATGTCGACTCACTATCTGAAATGGAGGCGACGTTCGGTGATGCGCTGCTGCCGATTCGACTCGATGTCAGCGATCGGAGCGCCGTCGACGGAGCGATTCAGGCAACGGTCGACCGGTTCGGTCGGATCGACGTCGTGGTGAACAACGCAGGTTACGGACTGTTCGGCATGATCGAAGAACTCGATGAGGCTCAGCTTCGTCACCAGTTCGAGGTGAACTTCTTCGGCGCCTTCCATGTGACCCAGGCCGTGCTCCCGATTCTGCGCGCCCAGCGCTCCGGGCACATCGTGCAGATCTCCACCGTCGGTGGCGTGGTGAGCTTCCCCGGCCTTGGTGGCTACAACGCGTCGAAATGGGCGCTGGAGGGTTTGAGCGACGCGCTCGCCCAGGAGGTGAGCGGCTTCGGAATCGACGTCACTCTGGTCGAGCCGGCCGGGTATGACACCGACTGGGCAGGATCCAGCGCGATTCATGCCAGCCCGATCACCGCATATGACCAGGTTCGTGAGGAGATCGCCGCGGGATGGTCGAGCCAGCCTGCCGAATGGTACGGAAAACCTGACGCCGTCGGTGAAGCGATGCTCGAGCTGGTCGACAGCGAGAGACCTCCCCTTCGCGTGTTCTTCGGGATCGCGCCCACGGTCATGGTGCCACAGGTATACGCCGCTCGACTGGCCGAGTGGAAGTCATGGGAGGCGCTGTCGCATAAAGCCAACGGCTGACGCTTCAAGATTGGGCGACGCGTCAGCGCCCACGTTGGTCTGGCGGGCGGCCCTGAAGCGGCCCGCCAGACAACATCCAGTTCCCCGAGCAGTGCTCCGCGGCATGGCTCGACGAGGTGCGTCCATCGACCGTCGCGCGGCACGACACCGATGAGCGCGATCCATAAACCCTCCACGCTTGCGGGCTAAGACGTTTTAATGATCGTTCACTTTGCGCGTACTCTCACTTGCGACCGCTCGATTGTCCGGTGATTCCCAGCCGGACGCTCATGTTGGCCGGGAGTTTCAACGATACGAAATTCTCCACACGCTTGATTGTTGACACTGAGGATGATCGTTCACTATTGTCGGCCCATCACTATATCGAGCGCTAAACCCGCCACCATCGCGCGGGCGCTCACCTCAAAGGAGAGGGTTCGTTGTGACTCAACTCAAGGGTCTTGTACTAAATCGATCTCAACGCCTGATGATCGGAGCTGGGCTCGCCGCCCTCGCATCCGTTGCGGCAGCTCTAGTCCCAGCTACGGCGAGCCTCGCGTCAGGATCGACGGGCACTAGTTATTACGTAAGCACCTCGGGTAGTGACCAGAACTCGGGGACAAGCACGAACGCGCCGTGGCAGTCGCTTGCGAAGGTAGACGCCGCGACGTTCCAGCCCGGCGACACTATCCACTTTGAATCGGGCGATCAGTGGGTCGGCCAGTTGTGGGCGAAAGGATCTGGTTCGGTCAGCGCGCCGATCACCATCGACAGCTACGGAACGGGTGCCAAGCCACAGATTCAAGGCCAAGGGTCCGCAGGTGATGCGGTGGAGTTGCTCAATCAGCAGTACTGGGTGATTCGCAATCTTGACGTGTCGAACGAGGTTCCGGCTACGCAAACCCCTGGAGCAAACCTGGGTGACTTCCGCGGCATCGGAGTTCATGGCAACAACGGAACGGTTCTGCACAACATCACCATCGACTCGGTTTACGTCCACGATGTGACGGGACAGATCAACTGGGTCGGCGGCAGCGCTTCCAACGACACCCCCGGCGTCAATTGGGGAACGGGCTGGGACAGGTCCAAGAACACGGGCGGGATCATCGTCAACGCCTCCGTCGCCAACATTGCGGCTCCTGGAACGGCAACCACTTACGACGGTCTGACGATCGAGAATTCCCGAGTGGAAAACACTTCCTTCTCTGGAATCTCCACGAAGCAGTACAGCGGTGACGCCCCTGGGGCCGTTTCGACCGGCTGGGGCCAGCGAGCGACCGCAACCGACAGCAGGTTCACGCCGTTCACGAACGTCATTATCCAGAACAACTACATCACACAAGCGGGTACGGCGTTCGGCGGAGACGGCGTGTACATCACAGGTGTGCGCGGCGGGACCGTCCAGGGGAATGTGATCGACCAGGTCGGCGTCTCCGGCGTCGAAAGCAACATGACCGACAACATCACCGTTCAGTACAACGAGATCATGGGTACGCACTACGCGCAGCACAGCGCCGACGCGAACGGGCTCGACCCCGATATCGGTACCACCAACCAGTACTTCCAGTACAACTACCTGCACGACAACGCCGACGGCATCCTTCTGTGTGCCTGCGGTAGCCCGCAATTCGGGAGCGCGACCATTCGATACAACGTGGTCGCGAACAGCACGAACCGCAACATCTACTTCTCTCAGGTGAGCGGCTCGACGGCGCAGGTGTACAACAACACCTTCTACAACAAGATCGCACCGAACATGACCTCCGGCTCCATCAAGGGAACCGTGACGATGACGAACAACATCTTCGCCTCGGAGCGCTCAGATACCGCGTTTGTGTCAGCATCAGCATTGAAGTACAACAACAACGGCTACACCTCCAACGAGACAAAGATTCCATCATCGGAGACCAAAGCTGTCACCGTTAGCGATGCACGCTTCGTGAATCCCGATCCGACCGGCCCGTACGGCAGCGCGGACGGAACACAACTTGCGACGGCGGACGCGTACGCCCTGCAGCCGGGCTCGGGCTTCATCGATTCCGCCCTGGCGATCACAGGCAATGGCGGAGTGGATTATGCCGGTAACCCCGTGCCGAACGGCACCGCAACCGACATCGGAGCTTTCGAATACCGGACACCGGCCGGCCAGAACACCGAATCCGTCGCCGGAACGATCACCAGCCAATACGGAAGCGCTGTTGCCGGTGCAAGCGTTGCGGTGAGCGTGGGCGGCACGAATTACACAGCCACCAGTGACTCAAGCGGCTTCTATGTGATATCAGGTGTGCCGTTCGCAACGGATGCGCCCCTCATGGCGACGGCGCCGGATTACGAGACCTACCAGTCAACCGTGACGATAGCCGACGGCACGTTCACCCGGCAGAACTTCACGATGACTGCCACCTCGACCACCGGCACCTTCACAGGCACGGTGATCGACGAGCGGGGCAACCCCGTTTCGAACGCCCAGGTGACCGTCTCCGAGAACGGCTCGACCGTCGCAACCCCGACATCGGGCAACGATGGCAGCTTTACCGCCCAGAACGTACCCGTCGGCAGCGGCTACTCATTCGTCGCCTCCGCGCTCGGCTACTCCGGCATCGCTCGCAGCGGTTTCTCGCTCAGCCCGACACAGACAGTGAATATCGGCGGCCTCTACCTGAAGAGCCAGAGCACTGAGACCATAACCTCGGAGACCTTCGACAACCTTCCGACCGGCTCACTAGCGAACGGGACAGACGGCTGGAAGGTGGTCTCGACCGGCAACACGGTGAACGTCGCCCAAGTGCCCTCTGCCACCGACAAGAGCGGCTACCTCAACCGCACCAACAGCCAGGGCGGCACAGATGGCACGAACCTGGCGCGGGTTTACTCCACACCGCTGACTGGCTTGGTCACCATCCAGGCGCAGATCATGCGTAATGACAGTTCTGGCGGATACTTCGGGCTGCCGTACGTGTATAACGCGGGCGGGTCCCCGGCAGTCAGCGTCGCCTTCGCTCACGGCCAGATCGAGGCGTACGAAGGCGGCACACTCAAAACCCTCACCACCTACAACCTGAACCAGTGGTACACCGTCACCCTCACTATCGACACCGTGAACCAAAGCTTCGATATGGATCTCGACGGCCAACCGATGATCACGAACGCCTCATTCCGTACATCGATGCCCTCGATCGGCAAGATCGCTTGGTACGCCAACGGCGGCGAAGTGGGGTCTGTCTACATCAATAACGTGACCGTCTCTCGCGACTGACCCGGATCTTCAATGCCGGCGAGTGTGACGGAGGAAGTAGATCGCCGACAACGACAGCCGAAACCAGCTGCACGTGCGAACAATGCACAGATGCTGGTCCAGTAGCATCCCGTTCCGCCGTGTCGCAGTGCGGCTCTGAGCCCCCACTCAGGCCGCACTGCGGCATTAATACATCCCTCGCGCCGGCGACCGCATCGAGCGTGCGAACACGACCTCAAATGGTTCCAGTGACCGTCGCAACGAGAACCACTCGGAAGGGGTTTTCGCATGTCATCTCGTCGTGTCCCGAAGGGGGCGGATCGCCGGCCGCCGGATGCTGCCACGGTGCGATGGGAAGCCAACGCGACGAAACCTTTCAGAAGTCCAGCGGCGTCAACAGCTCACGTCGGCACGGTCGGCAACACGACTCCGCGAGAGCCGGTTGACCAGTTTCGATCCGACGCCCAAAGCGGGAGTCGATCAGATTCGCGGTGCCGGTCCGCTCGACCCGCGGAAAATCAGTCGACCAGTCTTTTCCACGTCGAACAATGGTGGTGTTTCGCCCCGGACACGCGCGATAAGAGTTTGCATCGCCTGCCGCCCTTGTCTTTCCTTGTCGAGAGCGACCGTGGACATGGTTGGGGACATATATTGGGTGAACTGCTCGTCGTCCCATCCGAATACGCTGACATCGTCCGGAACCCTGACGCCCCTGTCCTGAAATCCACGGATCACTCCAAGCGCGACGTAATCGTTGGCGCCAAGAACCGCGGTTACTCCCGAATTGGACGGGAGATCACGCGCGGCCTCATATCCCGACCTCAACGACCAGTCGCCATCCACAACGCCATAAGACTCCAGCCCCAACCGATCAACGGTTTCGATATAGACGTCACGGCGGTTACGCGCCGAGGCCCACTCCGAAGACCCGGCGACGTGAAGGAATCTGCGATGCCCCAAGCTGGCCAAGTACTCGATGATTTCTGAAGCGAGAGCACCATCCGCGAAGACGCCACGGGACCGCATCTTGTCGTCGTACTCGCCAACGACCACGATCGGCGCCAGTCCCGGGATTTGCGGGTAGTCGAGAATTTCCCCCAATGGCGTTAGCGACAGAATTCCGTCGACTCGCTCACCGTCCAGGAGTTCGAGAACTCGGTCACGCCGATTACGCTCATTACCTTCGAGGCTGACGACATCGATCAGAAGGCCTGCCTCGTGCGCCACGCCTGCGGCACCACGTAGGGTGGCGGTAGGGACGAATTCGCTGAGTTCTGGGAGCACGACAGCGATTCGATTCGATCGCATAGTCCGCATCGATCGAGCGATCAGGTTCGGACGGTAATCCAACTCCTGGACGGCACGGTCGATCCGCTCGATTGTGGCGGGCTTGAGGCCGCCGTTGTTCCGCAAATAGCGAGAAACAGTTTGATGCGAAACTCCCGCGTGACGAGCGACGTCCAACATCGTCGCTCGCTTCTGGTGTTCCTGCTCAGAGCCTTCGACCGCGCTCATATCATCGCTCCTCACCGACATGTCGCTGATCGTATGACGTCAACGCCGAAAGCGCTGCAACCCCATCATCATCGTCTCCGACTGATCCAGGCTTCCGCAGCGTCACACGTGCTTAGTTGCGACCATCGTGGATCGACCCCGGATGTTGCTGGTTTTCTGTAACTATTCTAGTGAACGATAACTTTGTGTCAAGCTCGTGAGCCGTTGCCGCGGGTCGGGTCGACATGCCACCCCGATACCTGGCGACGAGGCACGCGGCAGAGTATTTAGTGAACGATCACTTTTCTGGTATTGTCAAGCAACGTGCCGGTTGATGCAGCTCGGCATACCAGTGTCCAAACGCAACGGAATAACGGCCAATGTCGCTCACAGCTCCATCGATCAATGCTCTGTTCACCGCGCCCGGAGAACGCGGTGCGGTCATTGCGCGGCGTGGCTCGGGCATGTCAATCGCTCTGGCCCGCGAGGAATCGATCGCGGTCGGGCGAGCGGCCCGTAGCGTCGCTGAAGATCTCCGCCGTATCGCCGGAGTTCACGCGGTCGTCGAGGACACGAGCCGGGGAGGTGCCGTTGTCGGAACTGCAGGGACTTCCCCGTTGATCCAACGTGCTATCGACGACAACATCCTCAACCTTGACGTGCTGCGCGACCCCGACGGTGAGCTGCGACCGGAAAGCTATCTCATCAAGCTGATCGATGAGACGCTCTACATCGTTGGCGCAGATCGACGCGGGACTATCTTCGGGCTCTATGAGTTCAGCGAACAACTGGGCGCCTCGCCCTGGGCCTGGTGGGGGCAGACCCCCACCCGTCCACGGGACGAGCTCGCTCTCGTGCCAGATGTCGAAATCGTTGATTGGCCATCTGTGCGCTACCGCGGAGTGTTCATCAACGACGAGGAGGAGTTGGTTCGCTGGGCGTCCACACACACGGCAGATGGCACGCTCGGCCCGGCCACTTATGAACGCCTCTTCGAATTGATCCTTCGCCTCAAAGGCAACTACTTGTGGCCGGCAATGCATGTCCGAGCGTTCAACACCGATATCGCCAATGGCAAGCTCGCTCACGACATGGGGATCGTTATCGGTTCCAGCCATTGCGACATCCTCTTGCGAAGCAACGAACATGAGTTTCGCCCCTGGGAGGAGGCGCAGCCCGAACCGGTTCTCTACGACTATTCGCTGCAGGGACGCAACCGCGACCGGCTCCACGAGTACTGGCGCGAGAGCGTGGAGCAGAACAAGGACTACGAGGTCACCTGGACGTTGGGGATACGCGGCATTCACGACACTGGATTCCAGACAGCCGCTATCGATCAGGACGCCTCCCTGACCGAAGACGAGCGTTTGGCTGCTCGGGTCGCACTCCTGGGAGAGGCGATCCAGAACCAGCGCACAATTCTGGCGTCGACACTGTCTGTGTCCGCCAGTGCGGCCCCGCAGATATTCATCCCCTACAAAGAGGTTCTTCCGCTGTACGACGCGGGGCTTGAGCTGCCGGATGACGTCACCGTGGTGTGGACCAACGACAACTTCGGATACATTCGCCGCTTCCCTGGATCCGCGGAACTTCGTCGTGCCGGCGGGCACGGTCTCTACTACCACTCGTCCTACTGGTCGACTCCGACGACCAGTTACCTCGCGACATCCTCGACTCCTCTAGCTCTGATGAAGTCCGAGTTGCGAAATGCGTGGGAGCGAGGAATTCGGCAACTCTGGGTGGACAACATCGGAGGATTGAAGCCGCTCGAGCTCGAAATGGAATTCTTCCTCCGCAGTGCGTGGGAGGCAGGAAAGGAGCGGTCGACCAGCGACGTAGAGCGGTTCACTGCCGCGTGGATGGACTCCAAGTTCAGCGGCGGCATCGGAGCCGAGGCCGCACGGATCTACGCCGACTACTACCGACTGAACAACCAGCGAAAGTACGAGCACCTTAACACCGGCGTGTTCCACCAGACAGGTTATGGGGATGAGGCGAGCGAACGACTGTCCGAACTCGCAGTTCTCTACACAGCCACCAACGATCTGCTATTGCGACTACCGGCTGAGGAACGTGATTCCTTCTTCCAACTCTTTGCCGTCAAGATCCACATGGCATACCTGGTCAACGCGGAGTTTGTCTACGCCGATCGAAGCACGCTCGCCGCCAGCCAAGGAAAAAGCGCCGCAGCCGACCAATACGTCGCGCTCTCCCGCGCGCTTGACGACCACAAGCGTGCTGTCATCGACTTCTACAACCACCGCATGTCCGGCGGCATATGGGACGGCATGTTCACCCCCGAAGCGTTCCCACCGCCGGTCATGCCCTTGTATCCGGCTGGCACGCCCGCCCTAACGATCCAGGGCCGCGGCCTGGGCGTGATCGCATGGGGAGATTCCGAACGCTCGAAGCCTTCATTGACGTTCTGGCCCGACGGGATCCAAGACAAATGGATCGAACTCTTCTGCACCGGGGTGCCCGGCGTGGAGTACACCATCGAATGCGACCCGTGGATTACCGTGGGTGCCCGCACCGGTGTCGTGGAGACCGAGCGGAGAGTCGCCGTCCGGGTCGAATCGTCATCGAACCGTGGGCGAACCGGCCAGATCACAGTAATCGAGGCAGCGACGGGGGCCCGTCACATCGTGACCGTTCGGGTTGTGGATGCGGAGGCGCCACCGCAGGACTTCGTGGGATGGGTTGAAGCGGATGGGTACGTCTCAATCGATCCCGCGCTGCCCGACGACGATCATCCCGCGACGACATCACGTTGGGAGGCCGCCCCCCTCCTGAGCAGGTACGGTTCCGCGGCGCTCGAAGCGCGCGCTCTCGACATGCAAACGTCCGACGCGGCGGCAAGCGTGGACTTTCGCTTCCAGCTGCGAACCCCAGGAGCACACCAACTCGAGATTCACCGGCTTCCAACTCTCGACGCCACCGGACGAATCCGGCTCGCCATCAGCCTCGACGGCGAAAGCCCGATCACGATCGAAAGTGTCACTACGGACGAACATCGCGGCATGTGGGAGCAGGGCATCCTCGACAACATCGAACGACTGACTGTGCCCATTCCCGAGCTAGCCGCAGGTGTCCACACTCTCTCCGTGCACGCGATCGACGACCATGTGACCATCAGCAAGATCGTGATCCATACCAGTGCCCCGATTGCAAGCAACATCGGCCCCGCTTTCAGCGCTCACACACGACACGCAATGGCTCCCAAGACCCTGATGGACCCCGCCGCTTTCGATCTAGCCTCGATTGAACGAATTACGCGCGACTACCTGCGCGTAGACCCGTCAACCCTCGAATTGCCTGACCAGGCATACGCCGACAGGCACTTCTGGGATGGCGATACCACCTTCCGACCCTACTCATCCGTCAGTCAGCAACGTCGAGGTGAGCCCGTTCAGCTGACACATGCGGATGGGACGAAGAAGGTACTCGATGAACTCAACCCTGGCGCATCCGGTACCGGCGGAGTCATCGCCATCGAAGCTGAGATCGCCCTCGCAGATACGCAGGCCGCCTGGACGACACCATCTCGCGACGGTAACAGCACCTGGTCGCACACCCAGTCGGAATCCCGAGGTCGCACCGGACTCGCAATGCACGTTCAACCGTCCGGTGTGTTCTGGGAGGACCCGCGCGCGGCTCCAGGACTGCACTACGCAATTGATGCAGTCGAAGGTGGCACCTACCACGTCTGGATGCTCGTCAAATTTGCAGACCGGTCCGACGACTCGTGCCTTGTTGCTCTCGACGGCGTGATCCAGCCGGTCGAAAGGCAGTTCTCGGGCGGAGACCTGTGCACATACGGGACCCGCCAAGTGTGGCTGTGGGCTGCAATTTCCGACCTCGAAATCCCTGCGGGGCCTCACGTCTTCTCCGTGCTGGCCAGACGTTCCGGATTGCGGATCGACAGGATCTACCTGACCACCGGGGATGAGCTTCCCCCCATCGACTCGGCGTGGACCGCGTCTCCACCCGTCGCCTTCCATCAGCCGATTCACGATCAGCATTCGCCGACCGTTTCGGCTCTCACCTGAAACCGAGGACTCCGTTGAAGCACACCTTCCGCTGGTTCGGCCCGAACGACCCCGTCACGCTCGCCGAGATCCGTCAGACGGACGCAACCGGAATCGTCACCGCGCTCCACCACATCCCCAACGGCGCCGTCTGGCCCATCGAAGAAATTCGGAAGCGTCAAGCAATGATCCGCGAGGCCGGCCTGACCTGGAGCGTGGTCGAATCAGTGCCGATACATGAACACATCAAATGGAACGGGCCGTTACGCGACGAGGCTGTGGCCAACTACGCGCAAACCTTGCGCAACCTCGGGAACTGCGGTCTGAAGACGGTGTGCTACAACTTCATGCCGGTAATCGACTGGGCGCGTACCGATCAGCGTCATCCCCTGCCCACTGGCGGCTACGCGATGCGGTTCGACTTCGCCGCCCACGCAGCCTTCGACCTGTTCGTTTTGAGGCGAGCCGACGCCGAATCGGACTACACCGAAGAGGATCGAGCTCGGGCTACCGCTTGGTGGGAGAACGCCGACGACGCGGCCAAGGCGGCACTCACCGAGACGGTGCTCATAGGCCTGCCAGGTTCCAGCGAATCCTACGATCTTGACACCCTGCGCGCTGGCCTGGCACTCTACGACGGCATCGACGCGGATACCCTTCGACGAAATCTGACCGCTTTCCTGCGTGATGTCGTTCCCGCAGCAGAAGAAGCTGGCATCCGTCTCGCAATTCATCCCGACGACCCGCCCCGACCCCTGTTCGGGTTGCCGCGCGTCGTTTCCACAGAAGCGGATGTCGAGAACCTGCTCGAGGCAAAACCGTCATGGGCGAACGGGTTGACCCTATGCGTCGGCTCGTTCGGTTCGGTAGCCACCAACGACGTCGTCGCAATGACGCAACGGTTTGCCAGGCACATCTACTTCGCGCATCTACGGAACGTCACACTGGAGTCGGACGGCAAAAGCTTCTTCGAAGACAGCCACATCGACGGCGGCGTGGAAATGGTCGCGGTCATCCAAGCTCTCGTCACTGAAGAGCAGCGACGCCGGCGCGACGGAGAAGAAGCCTCAGAGATCCCGATGCGCCCGGACCACGGGCACTTCCTCCTCGACGACCTGCGCCGGCCGACGTACCCCGGCTACGCCCTCGTCGGACGGATGAAGGGACTCGCTCAGCTCCGCGGCGTCGAGCTCGCTGTGACGCGCCTGCTTAGCCAGCAGGCCGAACGGCCGTGCCCTCAAGAGCATGAGTGAGACGCGCTTCGACCTTCTCACCATAGGTGAGGCGATGGTGCTCGTTGCGCCCGACGATCACGGGAGCATCGAAATCGACGCACGGGTGCTTCTGGGCGCAGGAGGCGCCGAGAGCAATGTGGCGATCGGCGCTGCGGCCCTCGGTCTCCGCACGGCATGGCTCTCCCGAATCGGACCAGGAGCGCTCGGAGACCTCGTCCGCGCAAGCGTCGCACGCCGCGGGGTCGACGTCTCCCACGTCACCGTCGACCCGACTCGGCCGACCGGGCTGATGGTCAAACACGCAGGCCAGCACGCATCGGAAGTGTTCTACTATCGGGCAGGGTCCGCGGCGACGGACCTCTCGCCATCCGACCTCGACGGGATCACACCGCCCGCAGTCGTACACATCTCGGGCATCCTTGCCGCTCTATCCCTCTCGACGAAAGCGCTCGCCGAAGCCATCGTTACTGGCGCGCTCGCGCCCGCCACCATCAGCTTCGACGTCAACTACCGCCCATCGTTGTGGCCCTCCAAAGACCAAGCCGCGGTGACGCTGCACACGTTGGCAGCCCGTGCCGACATCGTGTTCGTTGGGCGGGATGAGGCAGAAGCGCTCTGGGGAACGGCGACCGCGGAGGAGATCCGACGGTTGCTCCCGGATGTCCCCTCACTCGTCGTCAAGGACGCTGACATAGAGGCCACCGAGTTCACACGGACCAAGCGGATGAGTGTCCCCTCCCCGAAAGTGGACGTCATCGAGCCCGTCGGCGCCGGCGACGCGTTTGCCGCCGGCTGGCTCGCCGCATTCCATCGTGGAGACGGTCCGCAGGAGCGTCTTGCCGCGGGACACGCGGCCGCCGGGGTCGTCCTGCGGAGCCACTCCGACCAAGCACCATTCGAATCACTATCGTCAATGGAGGCGAGTATCGATGTCTGACGCCTACTTCTCAACCACGTTCGCCGATGTGCCGATCATGGGGATATTCCGGCGACAAGGGCTTCAGCGAACCATGCTGCTCGCCAACGCAGCCTGGGACGCCGGCGTACGGATCCTAGAGGTGCCCGTTCAGACACCGGAGGATCTCGACGTCCTCGCGGCGGTGTCGCACCAAGCACGCGACCGCGGGCTTGACGTCGGAGCCGGAACGATCATTTCCGCTGACCAGCTCGCTGCGGTCAAGAAGGCTAGGGCGGCATTCACGGTCGCCCCCGGTTTCGACAAAGAAGTCGCGCGCGCCAGTGTTGAACTCGGTCTCCCCCACATTCCGGGTGTCGCAACCGGCACGGAGATCCAGTCGGCTCTCTCGCTGGGTTTTGTCTGGCTAAAAGCGTTCCCGGCCGAGCGACTCGGGCCCCAATGGATCCGACACCAGCACGGACCGTTCCCGGACGTTCGCTTCGTCGCAACGGGAGGCGTCACGCCCGAGACTGCGCGTTCGTTCCTCGACGCAGGATGCCACGTTGTGGCACTCGGTTCTGCCTTCGATACAGAAGACCAGATCGCGAAGGTCGGCGAACTGATCTCCTCGAGCATTCGCTCTTCATTGGGAAGCGGCAGCTAGTGCGGGCGACGACTGGGCAGTTCGCCAGGCGACTGCTGCCGACAGATACCCTGACCGGCGACATCGCTGCAGAACTCCTCGCGCGAATTGAAGATGCGCCGCTAATCTCCCCACACAGCCACGTCGATGCGCGCCTACTCGCCTCAAATACGCAATTTCGAGACCCCGCGGAACTCCTTGTCACCGGAGACCATTATCTGACCCGACTGCTTCACGCATGTGGCGTCGATCTCGACCGGCTCGGCGTGGGACGACCGGACGCTGACCCACGGCAGGTGTGGCGCGTCGTCTGCTCCTATTGGCACGTGTTCGCGGGCACCGCGACCGGGTACTGGATGGCGGAAGAACTCGCGGGCGTCTTCGGGATCCGCGAGGAATTGTCCGCTCGGACAGCCGACGACGTTTATGACATCATTCAACAGCACCTCGGCATGGAAGCGTTCAGGCCCAGAGCGCTGTTCGAGCGCTTCAAGATCGACGTCCTCGCAACAACCGACGACCCGCTCGACGACCTCGAAGATCACGCTCGCCTGCAAGCGGACGGGTTCCGAGTCCTGCCAACATTCCGCCCAGACCGGTTGTTGGACCCAGAGGCGCCCGACTTCGCCGAATCGGTTAACCGCCTCCTCGCAACCACTTCCACCGCCGCGACGTTTGGTGGCTACTTGTCGGCTCTGGAACAACGGCGTCAGTACTTCATATCGCATGGTGGAGTCTCAGCTGACCACGGAGTCTTCGACACGTGGACCGCCGACCTATCACCAATGGAAGCGGAGAGCCTCTTCGCCCGAGTTCTGTCTGGCACAGGGGATACCAACGAGATTCGGCTCTTCCGAGCGCACATGCTGTTCCAGATGGCGCGAATGAGCGTCGACGACGGCCTCGTCATGACCTTGCACCCCGGCGTGTATCGCAATCACAGCAGCGCCACGCTCAGCCGCTACGGCGCAAACACCGGTCACGACCTGCCCGTCACCACCACATTCGTCGAAGGGCTCAGGCCCTTGCTGGAACGATTCGGACTGGAAAGAGACTTCCACCTCGTGCTCTTCACGGTCGATGAGACAACTTTCTCCCGCGAGCTTGCGCCCTTGGCCGGCTTCTACCCGAGCATCTACATCGGCGCCCCGTGGTGGTTCCTCGATGCCCCGGACGCGATCGGGCGGTTTCGCGCCGCCGTAACCGAAACAGCAGGGTTCTACCGGGGTTCCGGGTTTATCGACGACACCCGCGCCTTCTTGTCGATTCCGGCGCGTCACAACACCGCCCGTCGTGCCGACGCGGCATTCCTCGCGCGCCTGGTGGCGGACGGCCGCGTCAGCATGGCAGCCGCGGAACACATCATTGAAGACCTCGTAGATTCAATCCCGAAGAAGGCGTTCAAGCTGTGATCGAGAAGACGAGACCGCAGATCACCCGTTCCCGTATCGCCGCATCAAGCCCGCCCGTGCGCATCCTCCATCTCGGTCTCGGCGCCTTCCATCGCGCCCACCAAGCCTGGTATACCAGCCGGGCGGAAGACGCTGCCGACTGGGGTATCGCCGCGTTCTCGGGGCGCTCCGGCTCGCTCCCTGACCTTCTTGCTCCACAAGGAGGTGTCTTCACGCTCGTCGAACGTGGAGCCGAAGAGGATCTCTACGAACATGTGACGAGCATCGTCGACGCGCGCGCTGCGACCGACCGGGACGCTTACATGCGCTACGCCAGCGCGCCGACCACGGCCATCATCACGCTCACTGTGACCGAGGCCGGCTACTCCCTCACCCCGACAGGTATGCCCGACCTCAACGATCCGCTCATCGTTAGGGATATCGGTGAGCTCCAACGGGCGATCATTTCGGACACCCTTGAGACAGCATCGCCGCAGACCACGCTCGGCAGACTGTTGCTCGGCCTCGAAGGGCGCCGACGCTCGGGAGCACCTGCAGTAGCGATCGTCCCGTGCGACAACATCCCCGCCAACGGAAGCGTGCTCGCGCAAGCCCTCGCCACCCTTGCAAACCTGATATCCCCTGACCTCGCCGGTTGGTTGCCGACAGGCGCATCGTTCGTCTCGACGTCGGTGGATCGAATCACCCCACGTGCCACAGACGACCTGCTCGACGCTGTTCAGAGCGCCACCGGCTGGTACGACGCGGCACCGGTCGCGACCGAACCGTTCTCCGACTGGACCCTCAGCGGTGAGTTCCCGTCGGGTCGCCCGCAGTGGGAAAGCGCGGGTGCACGATTCGTCGCAGACATCGGACCGTACGAATCTCGGAAGCTATGGATGTTGAACGGCGCGCACACCCTCCTCGCAGCCTCTGGAAGGCTCCGAGGACATCGGGCCGTCGCAGAGGCGATGTTGGACGATCAGTGCCTTGGTCACGTCGAAGCATGGTGGGACGAGGCCTCCCACCATCTCGCAGAGGAACTCGACGTTCCTGCCTATCGCGACGCACTCCTGAAGCGGTTCGCGAACCCGCGAATCGAGCACTCCCTCACCCAGATCGCAACCGACTCGGCAACGAAGCTCGGTGTTCGGGTCGCCCCGGTTGCACGACTGGAACTTGCTGCAGGACGGGGCGCCGACGCTGCAGCCACAGCCATCGCCGCGTGGATCGCTTCCCTGCAGCTGACACCCCAGGTCCCCGACGAGCGGGCCGACGACATCAGCGTGGCAGAGCAGAGCGCGGAACCGATCCGAGAACTTCTCGCTATTGTCGCCCCCGACCTCGCCACTGATGAGACATTCTCGCGCAGAGTGTCAGAGGCGGTCGACGGCCTCACCCAAATCCTCTAATCGAGGCCGTGGCGAGTGACTGCTTGCCCGAGCGGTGATTCGCAGACCCGCAGCAGGGACGCGGTGCGGGTTCAGCGGATGCCCGTCACCTCGGCCACGGTCGACATGATCTCGCCGACCGAGACGCCGTCACCGCTGCCCAGGTTGTAGACCGCCTCGATCGGCTCCCCGGCATAGTGTCGCTTCGCCGCAGCGACATGCGAGACCGCCAGATCGGCGACCTGGATGTAGTCGCGAACGCAGGTGCCGTCCGGCGTCGGGTAGTCGGTGCCGTTGATGCGCGGGGTGCGCCCCTCGGCCGACGACGTTGAAGTACCGCAGTGAGGTGTGGCGCAACCCGGCGGCGACTCCCTGATCACGGAGGAGCCACTCCCCGATCAGCTTCGACTCGCCGTACGGCGACTCCGGGCTCTTCGGAGTCGACTCCGTGACGATGTCCACGTCCGGCGTCGCGTAGACCGCCGCGGACGACGAGAAGACAATCGCGTCGACGCCGGCGTCCTGCATGGCGGCCAGGAGCACAGCGGTCGCGGTCACGTTCTGCTCGTACGTGTGCAGCGGACGCTGCACCGAGACGCCCGCGTACTTGAACCCGGCGACATGCACGACGCCACTGATCCGGTTCTCGGCGAAGACCGACGACAGCAGCTCGCTGTCGAGGATCGTGGCCCGATAGAAGGGGACACCGTCCGGGACGAACTCCGCATGCCCGCACGACGTGCGTCGCAGCCTGTTCCGACGCTGTCTAGCGCCGCGTGGTCGACGAAAGTGCTTGTGCCGGATTTGAGAAGCGGAGGCTAATGGCAAGTCCAATGAAGGCGATGATCATGTAGAACAGCGTCATTGCAGCCGTCAGGCCTTCCGGAGTTCCGCCTGGATTAGACATGGCTCCGAAGATTGTGACCACCAGCGTCTGAGTGTCCGCACCCGCAACGAAGAACGTCAGGTCGAAAGACCCGAGCACCCGGACGAAGGCGAGAACGCCGGCGGCTACGATTCCCGGGGCCAACAGCGGGATGAGCACGTCCTTGAACAACCGCCAATTGTTTGCTCCGAACACGCGCGCCGCGTTCTCAACTTGCGGCGAGATCTGCTCGACGAACGGAACCGTGATGAGGACTACAAGCGGGAGGATTGGCACCAGGTTGACGAGGATGACAGCAAGCAGGCTGCCGCCGAGACCGAACCGGTACATAAGTGCGGCGAGTTGCACCGCATAGGTGAGGGTCGGCAGCACGACCGGCATCAGAATCGCCAACATCACCGCGGAGCGTCCTGGGAACTTCTTGCGAGCGAGGACATATCCCGCTGGGACGCCGATGACCAGTGCAAGGAATACGTCAGCGATGGCCACTTCGAATGTGGTGATGATCGAGGGCTTGAACTGCGGGATCTCGAGGACTTCTTTGATCCAGTCGAATGTAAAGGTTGTCGGCCACCAGGTTCCGCCCCAACTCTGTGCGAACGAGGCGACGATCACCGAGAGCAGCACGGCGAACAGTACGGCGATAAAGCATGCTGCCGCGAACCAAGTGATAAATGAGGTGAGGCTGAAGCGGGAGAGCATCCGCGGCCGCGGCCCCCCGGATCGAGACTTGGCAGAGATGAAGGGTGTCGTAGTCGCCATTAGCCTTTTCCTCCGACGGCGGGGCCCTTGTAGAGCAGGGATCGGATCAATGTCATCACACCGAGCACAATGAGTTCGATGATCGTTAGGACGATCGCGATAGCGGAGGCCGCGGTGTAGTCGGACTGTTGTGCGGCTGCCTGGTAGATCGGGATCGTGAGTACGTGGGTCTGGTTATCGGGCTGGCCGACGAGAATCGCCGAGGGGAAGATCGCAAACGACTCCACCAGTGCCAGCATCAGCGCAGTAAGTACACCGGGCAGCGCGAGCGGAAAGATGATCTGCCAAAAGCGAGCCGACCGGCTCGCCCCGAGGCTTGCCGCCGCGTTCTCCAGAGAGCGGTCGATCCCGCCGAAGAAGCCCATCATCATGAGGAAGGCGAACGGCGCCGTGGTCAGCACGGCGGCGATGAACGTGCCCCAGTAGTTATAAAGAAAGTTTCCCTGTGGCAGGCCCAGTGCCTTCAGTGCCAAGTTGATCCACCCAAACGGGGCGAACGCCCGGCTCATGCCCTGAGCGATGAGGATGCTGCCGAACGTGAGCGGCAGCATCATGAGCAGGGTGATCGTCTTACGCCCGCGGAAATCACGGCGCGCCTGATAGGCGATCGGGGCAGCGAACACCACGCTGAACAGGGCAACAGGAACGGCGAGCGTCAGCGTCCGGAGGATCGAGCTCACCTGATAAGGGTTAGTGAAGAAGTCGATGTAGTTCTGGAACGGACCGCCCGAACGGGGCTGGAACGAGATTGAGATTCCGTACAGGAACGGATACAGAAAGAGCCCTGCGAGCACGAGAATCGCCGGCAGTAGGAGCAGGAGGCTCCAGTCGATTCCTCGCTCGGAGAGACGGTGCCTAAGCGGCTGTCTGGCCGCAGACGCGTTGCCGCTCGACGCGGTGGTTGCGCTAGCCAACGGTTTTCACCTGCCCTTCCTCGTCGATGTGTGCCTCGTCCGAGTAGACGAGGACGCGATCGGGCGAGATCTGGAGCCGCACATCGTTCCCAGCGCTGACCTGCTCGCCGGTGCGGAGGTGGATAACGATGCCGCCCCGGGTTCGGGTCTGCACGGCGAGCTCTCGACCGTGGTACTCCACGACCTCGGCGATCACCTCGAGTCCATCGGCCGCGGTCCCTGCGCTGAGTTTGACGTCCTCCGGTCGGATGGCGACCGTGACTTTCGCTCCGGGCTGGGGCGCGCCGGGAGACCTGAACGTCCCGAGCAGCCGCTGGCCGTTGAGGTCGACCTCAATGGTTCCGTCCGAGCGCGACGCCGAGGCGACGGCACTGAAGAGGTTGCGGTATCCCATGAAGCCGGCGACGTACGCCGAGACGGGGTTGGTGTATACCTCCTCCGGGGTGCCGGTCTGCTCAAGCTTGCCGGCGCGCAGCACAACCAGGCGGGTCGCGAGCGACAGCGCTTCCTCCTGGTCGTGCGTCACGTACAGCACCGTGAGCCCGCGCTCCTGGTAGAGCCGCTTGATCTCGGTCCTGAGTTCCACGCGCAGCGAAGCGTCCAGGTTGGAGAGTGGCTCGTCCATGAGCACGATCTCGGGGTCGATTGCCAGCGCCCGGGCGATCGCCACGCGCTGCTGCTGACCACCGGAGAGTTGTGCTGGCAACCTCCCGGCGTGCTCGCTCAGCTGCACGAGCTCTAGGGTCCTTGATGCCCGGGTGGCGCGCTCGGGGCGCGCCACCTTTCGCATCTTGAGCCCAAATTCGACGTTCTTCTGCACGGTCATGTGCGGGAAGAGCGCGTAATTCTGGAACACCATTCCGAAGCCGCGCTTCTCGGTAGGGAGGTTGTCAATGCGCTGATCATCACGCCAGATGGAACCGCTGGTCAGCGGCTGCAGTCCGGCCATGCATGCCAGCGCGGTCGACTTTCCGCACCCCGAGGGGCCCAGGAGGGCAACGAACTCTCCCCGTCCGAGGCTAAGGTCCAGATCGGTCAGCGCGAAGCTTCCCTTGCTGTATGACCGCGACACGTTCCGCATCTGCAGTCGCTCGAACTGATGCTTCTTGGTCGCTCGGATCGAGGTGGTGGTCATTGTCTTACCGGATTTCCATTGAGTTGCGGATGATGGTCGTTACTGGCCGACGGAGCTGCCGATGTTCTGCTGCCAAATCGTGAAGGCATTCTGCAGCGCATCCGGCGTCAGCGGAACCCGAACCTTGCCGGTCTTCAGAGCCTCCGGGTAGAAGTCCGGGCGGCCCCACTGCTCGACGAACGCCTTCACCTCGTCACCCGAGTTGTCGGTGGTCACGTTCTTGTTCGCCGTCGTCAGCACACCGGTGCTCAGGCGCTGCTTCTGCGCTTCCTCACCTACCATGTAGGACTCGAGCTTCAGATCCACGTACAGCGTCTCCGGGCTGACGCCGGCCGGGATCATCGAGTAGTGGCCGTCCGTGATCCAGTTCTGGTTCTTGAACAGCGTGATACCCGTACCAGCAGGGTAGGTTCCCGCTTTGCGGAACGAGATGTCGTGAGAGATGACCGTCGGAATCACCTGAAGCTGGCCGCCGCCAAACTGCTGGGCAAGCAGCGATGAACTCGACGGGTAGCTGGTGACGTACTTGCCGAGATCCTTCAGGTAGGCCCAGGTCTTGGTCCAACCATGAACCGGCTCGGACGGGTCGCTGTCACCGAGAATGTAGGGAAGCGTCTCGATAAACGCCCGTCCCGAACCGGAGTTGGCAGGCTGCGCGTACGAGAATTTGCCCGGGTTGGCCTTGGCCCACGCGAGGAGAGCCTGTGGCGTGTTCGGGGCATCCGAGGACGTGACGGGCGACTGGTAGTCGATAAAGGGCCCGTTCTGGTCGTAATTGATCAGGATTCCCTGGCCGTTGCTAGCCTTCTGGAAGTTCGATCGACCGGCGTCCTGGATCTTCGTGAAATCCGGAAGGCTGGACGCGTATGCGGGAAGCTGGGTCGTTAGCAGCTTTTGTTTCTGCAGAGAACCGAGTACATCCGGACCGCCGAGTACCAGCGAGGTGGTGACTGCACCGCCTGAAGACTGCGCGAGGAGCTTGCCGGCGACATCGGTCGCCGCTGCCGTCTGATAGGAGACGCTGGAAACAAGGTCAGGGTTGGCCTTCACAAACGCGTCAATCGCAGCCTGACCACCTCCCTTGAGGTCGCCGCCGCCATCGAGGATGGTGAGCTGGATGGGCTTGCTCGGCTTGGCCGGCTTGGCTGTCGAGGTCGATGCCGCTGTCGGAGCGCTCGGGGCGCTGCATGCGGTCAGGCCAAGAGCGGCCACGACGACGATGGATGCGAACATGCCGATCTTTCGGCCGACTCGCTTGGTGTCACTGCTGTGTGCCACGGGGGTCCCTTTCGTAAATACGACGCTGTACTTCGCAGCCCATCTCTGATGATCGTCGATGTCGGATGCCGCGAGGACTGCTCATCAGAATAGTGATCGTTCACCCTAATGTCAAAGGTATCCAGATTCGCCAATATGTTGCGGCAGGATCAGAATTGCATCGACTTGCTCATTGCCCATTTCTGAGGAGCATCGGGTGAAAAAGTGAACCATCACGATTTCAGTTCGTTACCCTGGTTGACATGTCAAGCGTGCACATCATCGTCCTACCCGGTAGCGGCTATCAACGCCATGCTCCTCATGAGGGAGAGCCCGTCGCGCAGTGGTTGCGCACGCTCGGATACGAAGCGACCGTGCTCTGGTACCCCGTGCCAGCTCGGCACCCCGCCCCCCTTCACGCCGTGGAAGGTCGCATTGCGGAGCTTCGCGCTGAAGGCGTCAAAACCGTTGTGCTGCTTGGCTTCTCCGCCGGCGGACATCTTGCCGGTCAAGCCGCGCTCACCCTCGCCGAACCCACCCGTCCAGACGCAGTCGTTCTTGCATATCCGGTCGTGTCGATGATGACCGAGCATCACGCTATCTCGCGTGAGAACCTCCTCGGCCGCGATGCGACCGAGGAGGAGAGGCGAGCGGCGTCACTCGAACTGCTCGCCCGCCGGGATGCTCCCCCGTTCTTTATCTGGCACACCGCGGAAGACGCGTCGGTGCCACTAGAGCACAGCCTTCGACTCGCTCATGCGCTATCCGTCGCTGAGGTTGACTTCGAGCTCCATGTTTATCGGGCAGGCAAACATGGAGTGGGCCTAGCCGAGGGCATCGCAGGAACGCGGGACTGGACAGAACTGTGCGCAAGGTGGCTCTCACAGACCCTTCAGAATCTCCACTGAAGTCGGAGTCATCACTGTCGTTGACGGCTTACTGTGATTGCGCTCCTGCCGAGCCACCCTGCGTTGAGATCGCGCCAATGATCGGCTGCGTATACCGGCCTTTCGGTCACGGCGACACCGCGACATAGGCCGCATGCCAACGGTTACACCGACCGCGACCGCAACACCGTCGTCCTCCACCGCAACCTCGCACCCGGCCTAGCCGCCAAGACCCTCATCCACGAGGCAGCACACATTCACCTCGGCCACGCCGACAACCTCGACGAGTACCGGCAGCACCGTGGGCGGATAGAAGTGGAAGCCGAATCCACCCGCATTGAAAAAGCTGCTTGCCGTCGTGCCGTCGGATGCGTTGCGCGATCAGATTGAACTAGCTGGGAAGACGGATCGACCTTTCCGCCAATAGGTATCTCGCCTCAGTGGCCGCGCGCGGCCAACTCGCGGCTGATGCCGGCGAGCCCAGTCTCGAGTGCCCGCAGCTCGGACAGGCTGAGGCCCCCGAGAACGTCGCTTCCGAGCTCGGGCCGCTCGCCCATCAGCTGACGCACCGCCGCACGCCCGAGTTCCGTTGCCGTCACCCGGCGAATCCGCTGATCGGCGGTGTCGGTCGACCGCGTCACCAGTCCCTGCTCGACCAGTCGATCGATCAGCTTCGACATCGACGCCATCGACACACTGAAGGTCGCGGCCAGTTCGTTCGTCGCCGCGCCCTCCTCGCTGGTGACGACGACGGTGAGCGCTTTGAGCTGATGAATGGTGAGATCGGTGGCAAGCAAGGGTTGCAGCATCCGGGGAACCGAGCGGATGGCGATCGCCAGGGTCAACGCCTCGATGTGACGCAGAAGCTCGCCCCGGCCCTCTTCCGACATGACTTCACCGTACAGTCCCAGTCGAAACACAGGATGGATTAGTTAGTGCGAGGCTAAGCTTTTCTCGCAAGCATTCGATCCGGAGCCGTGTCGGGAGCTCATCGTCGTCACCCGAGCCGGCGTGGGTCGGCGTGCGCGCCCATCCCGGTTCTCGGCGCGCTCCGCGTAAGCGAGAAGGAACCAGATGACCAGTTCGGCAGACCATCAGGACATCGATCTCGAGGCGCTGCGGGCGAAGTACGCCGCGGAGCGCGAGCGGCGCATGCGCCCGGACGGCGCGCGGCAGTACCGCCGCGCCGCCGGCGAGTTCGGGTATTACGCCAAGGACCCATACACGCCGCCGACCGAGCGCGCACCGCTCGACGACCGCGTCGAGGTGCTGGTGATCGGCGCGGGCTTCGGCGGCCTGCTCACCGCGGCCAAGCTCCGCCAGGCCGGCGTCGGATCCGTCCGGATCATGGACGAGGCGGGCGACGTGGGAGGTACCTGGTACTGGAACCGATACCCGGGCATCCACTGTGACATCGAGTCGTATATCTACATGCCGCTGCTGGAGGAGGTCGGCACGATGCCGAAGTGGCGATATGCACCCGGCGAGGAGATCCGTCGACACGCCGTCGCCATTGCCGAGAAGTTCGACCTCTATCGCGACGCCGTCTTCCAGACTCGCGCCACAGCTCTGACCTGGGACGAGGAAGAGAACGAGTGGCTGGTCGAGACCGACCGCGGCGACCGGATGCGTGCGCGGTTCGTCATCACGTCCTCCGGCACACTGACGCAGCCGAAGCTCCCGGGCATCCCCGGCATCCCCGGCATCGAGACGTACACCGGCCACACGTTCCACACGAGTCGGTGGGACTACGGCTACACCGGAGGCGACCAAACCGGCGGCCTCACGGGCCTAGCCGACAAGAAGGTGGCAGTGGTCGGCACGGGCGCGACCGGACTCCAGGTCGTCCCTCACGTTGCCGAGGATGCCGGCCACCTCTTCGTCTTCCAGCGCACCCCCTCTACGGTCGATGTCCGTGACAATCGGCCGACCGACCCCGCCTGGGCGGCGTCCCTGAAGCCAGGCTGGCAGCAGGAGCGGATGGATAACTTCCTGACGGTGCTCGCCGGCGAACCGGTCGAGGAGTTGCTCGTCACGGACGGTTGGACGAAGACGGTGCAGCTTCAACGCAAGATGCTCTCCGGTGCCGTCGACACGAGCGTCCCGGCCGAGCAGCGCGAGTTGGAGGATGAGCTCACCGACGCCCAGACGATGGAGCGACTCCGGCGCCGCGTCGAGGAGGTCGTCGACGATCCGGCCACCGCCGAAGCCCTCAAGCCGTGGTATCGCTACATGTGTAAGCGTCCCGGCTTCAGCGACCTGTATCTCCAGGCGTACAACAAGCCGAACGTCACTCTCGTCGACACAGCTGACGCAGGCGGGATCTCCCGGATGACCCAGACGGGCATCGTCGTCGGTGACAGCGAATACGAGGTCGACTGCGTCATCTTCGCCACTGGCTTCGAGACCGGCCTCTCGGGGGTGCTGTCGGGCACCCTTCCGGTTATCGGCCGCGACGGCTCCTCCCTACTCGAAGCATGGGCACGCGGCCCGCGCACGCTGCACGGGTTCTACACGCACGGCTTCCCCAACCTCATGCAGCTCGGCGCACTCCAGAACGCGAACTCGGTCAACTTCGTGCACATCCTGGAACGCCAGGCCGAGCACATCGCCGCCGTGATCGCGCGCAGCTACGAGGTCGGCGCGATCCGCGTCGAGCCGACAGTTGAGGCGGAGGACGCGTGGGTGCGGACCGTGCACGAGACGTCCGCGGACATGCGTGCCTTCGCGGCGGCCTGCACCCCGGGGTACTACAACGGCGAGGGCACGGCCTCGGCGACCGGCATGACGTTCAGCCCGGGGCCGATCGTGTTCCACCGCCTGCTTGAGAAGTGGCGGAAGGGTGACATGGGCGACGTACTCGTGAGCGCCAACGACTTGGTCGCCCTCCCGTGACCCGGCTCAGCTGGAATGACACATCGCGCCGCTGGCCTTCGGGCTGATCGGGTCAGTTATCGGCGTGCCAGCTCTCCCAGCCAAGCGAGACTCGGTTTCGGCGTGCGCACGAAGGTCTCGCGGTCCACGGCGATCAGGCCGAATGTCGGGCGCCACGATCCCCACTCGTAGTTGTCGAGAAGGCTCCAATGCAGGTAGCCACGGACGTCGACCCCGTCCTGAATCGCGGACCCGAGGCCGAGCAGGGCCTGCTCGGTGTAGGCGATCCGGCGCTCGTCGTCATCCGTGGCTATTCCATTCTCAGTGACCAGGATCGGGGTGCCGTCCGTCACCTCGTGGTGTGTCGGACTGCCAGGCCGAGTGCATCCGGCCGGAAGGACGTTCCGACCTGTGTGTTGTCGGACGCGGGCGGGTGGGGCTCGATGCCGTCCATCCCCACCCATTGGGCCGAGTAGGACTGAACGCCGACGAAATCGTCGTCCTTGGAGACCTCGAGGTACTTGTCTTCCCAGCTGAACTGCAACTCCTCGAGTACAGCCTCCGCGCCTGGTCGGGCTTCGAACGCACGGTTGGCCACCGTCCACCCCACCTTCGCGTCGGTCCGCTGGCGCAGGATGTCGCGTGCCGCCACGTGAGCCTCGATCAGCCTGTCGCCCACTTCCGGGTCGGGGACAGGGAGCGTCGGGTGACGCTCGTCGTCGATCGTCGGACTCTTCCATTCCGGCGGCAGTTCGCCGCGCTTCATCGCCACCTGCAGGCCGACCATCATGGCGAGCATATTCGGCTCATTCATGGTCGCCACCCACTTCACATCGCCGAGGATGGCGCTGGCCGCGGCAACGAAGGAACTGAATCGGTCTGCGGAATCGCGCGCCATCCAGCCGCCTGCCTCCGCGAACCAGCGCGGGCTGGTGAAGTGGTTGAGCGTGATGACCGGCTGCAGTCCGAGATTTCGCGCGGTGTCGATCATGCGCCGGTAGTGGGCCAGCTCGGAGCGGGAGACTTCGCCGGGAATCGGTTCGATGCGCGCCCACTCGATCCCGAACCGGTACGCGTTGAGGCCGGCGTCCGCGAGCAATCGCATGTCCTCCGCAAAGCGGTGGTAGCTGTCCACGGCATCGCCGCTGCGCTCCATGCCCGGCATCCGCCGTTCGCGCTCCCACCAGTCGCTGTTGACGTTGTTGCCCTCGATCTGGTGCGGCGAGCTCGAAGCCCCCCAGAGAAATGTGCGATTTTCGGTCATGCTATCGATCTCTCTCTCTCTCGTGTCGTTCCGGAGGGATCAGGCGCGCAGGAGGGCTTGTGCGCGGCCGACGGCGTGATCCGGCACCCGCCCGTCGGCGATGGAGGCAAGTGCGCGCGCGATCGACTCACCCAAGCGGAGGTTCTCGGAGCCGACCGAACCGGCCGTGTGGCCGGTGAGGATGACGTTCGGCAACGTGTAGAGCGGCGAGTCCGCCGCCGGCGGCTCAGGCCAGGTCACGTCGAGCACGGCAAGCAGATCTCCGCGCCTCGCGAGCACATCCGCCAGGGCGGTCTCGTCCACGAGCGCTCCCCGCGCGGTGTTGATGAACGCTGCTCCCTGAGGGAGCCGCTCGAGCAGATCGCTGCCGATCAGATTCTCCGTCTCGCCGGGGATGAGGGGGGCGTGCACACTGACGACCCGGGACCGCTCGAAGAGTGCTTCTAGAGCGGCGACGCGCTCGACCTCCTCGGCGGAGAACACATCGTCGTCCACGAAAGGGTCCCAGGCGAGGACGCGAGCCTCGTACCGGCGCACGCGCTGGCGTACTTTGCGTGCGACGGAGCCGTAGGAGACGAGCCCGACAGACTGTCGATACGAGCCGGCTGCCGCGCCGGGCCCCGGCAGGATCCCGGTCTCGCACATCGTCCGCGCAGCGCTGTGCGCTCCTTTCACAGCAAGCAGGAACTGGGCTGCGACGAAGTCGGCCACTGCCTCGTTGTTGACCTCCGCCGCCGTCACCACCGTCACGCCTCTGCTCCAGACATCGGCATCGACCACCTCGCGGATGCTCCCTCCGATGTGGAGGATCGCACGCAAGGAGGGCATCCCATCCAATGCCGCCTCGTCGATCGCGGGAGTTCCCCATCCCGTGACAACGACGTCGGCCTCAGCGTCCGCGGCCCAGCCCGACTCCCAGGGAGCTGTTTCAAGGTCGACCAACTGAATCCCCTTAGCGACGTGCAGCGCTCCCGGCGCGAGCACAAGTCGACGAACCCGCGGATGGACGGCCAGCAGGACGCGGGTCATGAATTTCCTTCACGGGCGGCGAACCGCCAGTCTTCGAGCTGGTGGACTTCGCTGTCGAGCAGCGCGGGATCGTCGCCTGGTAGGAACTCGACGAGCACATCCGTCACCTTCGGCAGCCGCACGATCCGCTCGAACGCCTGAGACCAGAGGCCGGGCCGCGTCGCGAGAAGATGCCGATCGAAGGCGGCCCCCCAAGAGAATGCGTGCGCCGTGGAGACGCGAGCCGCAAGCGCATCCAGGTCGTCCAGCGCCGCCGCGTCCGGCGCGCCGACCCGCGGCTGCCAATAGGTGCTGACATTCGACGGCAGTTCGTCGAGCAGCTGCAGCGTGGATGCGGCCGTATCGGCCAGGGTGCCACTGTGGAACTCCACTGCCAGTTCGATCGATGCCTCTGCAGCGAGCTCGGCCATGCGGACGAGCTCGGCTGTGGTGGCGGCGCGGGAGACCGCGTCCGCCTTGGCGGAGTCGCTCGGTCCGGCCCAGATCCGGATCCGTGGGGCTCCGAGCGCGCGAGCGCTCTCGATCACCGGCTCGATCGACTCGGCCGGCCCTTGAGCCCACGGGAAGCGAATGTACGAGCCGTACGAGCAGACCTCGATGCCGGCGGCTCGCGTCGCTTCACCGACACGAGTCGCGAGAGCGATGTCCCCTGCTGGGAGGTGGACGTCGGAGCCCCATTCGATGGACTGGACACGGGCAGCCACGGCCCGTTCGATCACCGTTTCCGGATCATCGGCACGGAAGGTCACCGAGCACAGACCGATCCGCGGCCGGTGTCGGGCGGCGTTCGGGACGAGGTCGTCAGATGATCGGAGCGATGTCACGCTGCACCTCCAGGAGATCGCGGAGAGGCCCGAGGTCCTCTCCGAAGTCGATGGCGTCGGATCCGAGCGGTTCCTCGAAGTCGAGTCCGACGCGGGGAAGGATGGATCCGCGCACCTTGAGTCCGGTGATGCCGGCCGTCAACGACGACGGCGCCATGTCCGTGATGTCCACGCACAGGTTGTTTCCGTTGGTCACGTTGATTCCCCAGTTCACGGTGCGGGCCCCGAAGTATGGCCCCCCGTCGAGCGCTCCGCCGGGAACCGCGTCCTTGTTCGTCAGGGTGATCGCAGTGCGGAGGTTCTCGAACGGGAGCTGCCGGTGCGAGTCGAAAGTGCCGGTGTGCATTACGCCACGCCGATAGACGTTTCCGCTCGAGTAGCCCTCGACGTTGAGGCCGTGCAGATAGCTGCCCTGGACGGCTGGGACCGTGAAATCGTCCAGCCGGAAGTCTTCGATCAGGTTGTCGTGAGACTGCACCCGGCAGGCGACGAAGTGGTGCAGCGAGCGACCACCCGCCGAGACGCCGGAGAGCTGGCACGACTTCGCCGCGGTCAGCGCGAAGGCAACGTCGGCGTTGACCACGTGAACATCGCGCGCCCAGCAATCGGAAACGGCCTGGAATCCGACACCGTTTGAGCCCGGGTTCACGTTGTGCGAGGTCTGGACGCGCAAGTGATTCTCGATCGTGACACCTTCGACACCGCTGTCGTGCACACTCGGGAGGAGCGCTCGGATGCGAGCAGCTGTTCTGATCGGCAGCTTCAGCGGCTGCTCCAGTCGAACATTCACTCCGTCGACGGCCATGACGCGCACCGGCCACTGCCAGGCGTCGAAGTCCCCGAATCGCTCCGGTCCGGCGATCGTCGCCGCGCGGGTGTCCCAGTTGTACGACTCCGCGCCCGGGATGTCGCCCGCCATGCTGCGCAGCAGTGCGTGATTCTCGTCGTCGTCGACTTCCACCAGAATGAGATCGCCGGCTCTCAGCCCGACGATCCCGTCGACCTCCAGCTGATAGGAGCCGCGCTCAGCCGGGCGAATCGAGCCGAGGATGTCTCCGGTCAGCCATCCTTCGCGGTTCGGCCGCACACCGGCCCACGACGCTTGCGTGCTCGAACGGAATCGCTCCCGGCTGATGAAGAATACGTTCCCGCCGTTCCACGACCACCCGCTGCTGCCGTTCAACGGGGCCGCACCGAGCGACTCCTCGAGGGTCCTGCTGAAATACAGCGTCGTCCGGTCACTTCCGCGACCACGGATGACGACGTGCGAACCGTGGACGAGCAGGGGGTTGTCCAGGATGTACCGGCCGGCATTGAGCTCGAGCACTCCGCCGTCCGTTTCAAGCTCGTCGAGAAGTTCTTGAAGCGCTCCGGAGACTTCCGCATCGCCGGGGACAATGCCTCGTTCCGCAGCGCTCACCACGCGCTTGGGCTCGACAGGCGGCCAGACACCTCGACGGTAGCCTGCCCGTCGCCAATCGCCGATGCGATCGTTCGTCAGCGGTGCGGCTGCCCACTCGGAGAGCACACGACCGACCGACACCGTTGGATTCGCCGTCTCTGCGGCGGCGCTCGCACCGGCGTCCGCGCTCATCGGACCGCCTTCACCTTGGCGAGCACTATGATCCCGCCGGGGAGCGCGCACAGGCCGCCGAGAAGGTAGAGCAGGGTGTAGTTGGCGTGACCGGCGACCGCCCCGATGCCGATGAGCACTGCACCGAGGAGTGGCGCGATCGCGCTGGGGATCTTCTGGGCAAAGGTGATGATGGCCATGTAGCGGCCGGCCTCCTGGCGCGAGGGCAGAACGGCGATGACGATCGCCTGGTCCACAGCCACGAACGCGGCTATCGCGAGGTTCATGATGAGCGATCCGACCACCAGTGCGGAGAAGGAGAAGGCGAACGCCTCGATGCTCGCACCGAGCGCGAAGAGCAACGCGCCGATCGCGGTGAAAAGCTTCCTGCGTCCGAGCTTGTCCGAAAGGAAGCCGCCGCCGATAGCGCCGAGCGCGCCCGCCACTACGCCGATCATCCCGATGATCGCGGCGGTCCCGGCGACGTCGGCGACAGGAAGGTTCAGCCGTTGCGAGTAGAAGAACGTCGAGAAGGCGGTGTTCGCGTAGAGCCCTAAGAAGAAGAGGAACCGGCCGAGCAGGTTCCAGGCGAAGTCCGGGTACGCCCGTGGGCTGAAGACGTATGCCGCGAAGATGCTGCGCGCAGAGATGGCCTTCGCCGACTTCGGCATTCCAACCGAGCTTGCCTCGCCACCGAAGAAGAGGTAGCCGGCGATGAAGACGGTGCCGATGATTCCCGGAAGGATGAAGATGAGGAAGACATTGCCGTGGAGAGCCGACGCGAGCGCGACACCGAAGATCGGGGCGACCTGACCGGTCATGCCGATGAGCCCGGATGCCTTCCCGCGCTGTCGATCGGGGATCCGGTCAGCCTGAATGGCCTGAACCGCCGACAGCACAAGTCCCCAGCCGAAGTTGGCGAACACCCAGGTCACCATGACGACCAGGACGCTCTGTGCTTGACCGATGACGAACAACGCCGCCAGACCGATGATCACGCCCGCGATCATGAAGGGACGACGACGACCCAACCGCGACCGGACACGGTCGCTCCACATACCCGTCAAGGGGCCAGTGACGACGATGATGGCGGACGCGACGCCCGTTGCGACGCCCAGCAACCCCTCGTGGCCAGGGGCGAGCCGGTCGATCTGCAGAGCCAGCGAGTACGAGAGCGGCACGATGAACGCCAAGCCGCCGCCGAAACTCGCAAGTGTGAGCAGCGCGATGTGCCATCCGGACATCTTCTCGAGTTCCGGCTGTGCGGAACTCACGACGGTCGGGCCAGCTGGGGCCACACCGGTGGCCTCCGCCGAAAAGGCCAGGTCCTCTGCGATCGTTTCGACCTCACTAGCTTCGGTCTTGTCCTCCGCCATTTCGACTCCTTCGTCCGCGGAACTCGCCCATTTCGGGCTGGAGTTAGCTAACCATAGTGGTAACCTAAGGGCAAGCGCTTTCTTGACTCGGTGCTTAGACTTATGGGTGGAAGCGGGGGTTCGAGGCGGACCGTCGCAGTGGAGGTGCGGATGTCGACGACGGTGCACGCCGTGAATGCCCGCGCAACCTCCCGCCGCGAAGCACTCTTCGAAGCAGTGATCGAGAGCGTGGGCACGCACGGGTTCGAGCGAGCATCGCTTCGCGACATCGCCGCGCGGGCCGGCATGTCTCACGCTGGGCTGCTTTCACATTTCTCCTCGAAGGAAGAGCTACTCCTTGCCGCGCTGGAGAACGCCGAGCAGCAGGACCACCGTGAGGTGAGCGCCATCATCGCGCAGGGCGCGTCCGACCGTGAGGTCATCGAGACCCTCGTCCGGCGGGCGACCGACGACCGCGACAAAGCCCGCCAGTGGCTCGCGCTCGTGGTCGCCTCAAGCGACCCGACGCACCCCGCGCACGAGTACTTTCGGGAGCGACATGCACGATTTCGCCGGCAGGTGGAACTCGTGGCAGCGAATCCGGACAACGTCACCGTCGGGTTGTTCGACCCAGAGACCCGCGCGACCCTCTACCGCGCGGTGCTCGACGGCTTGCGGCTCGAGTGGCTGGTGAGTCCCGAGACGGACGTGGTCGCGGCCGCCGGACGGTTCACCGACCTAATTCTTCGGACTCGCGTGCGCGACTGACGAATCGACAGCGAAGCGCCGGCTGTGGCCCTCGAGGGCGCAGCCGGCACGTCACCGTACCTGACGACGAGCGTCAGGCGAGCTGTCGGTCAGCGGGTGAGCACACGCTCCTCGATCATTGGCTCGTCGTCGTCCTGCTCGAGCGAATGGCCCTCGGCGTCGAGGTTTGGCAGGATTCGGTCCAGCCATTTCGGGATCCACCACGCCCAGCTGCCGAGCAGAGAGAGCAGCGCGGGCATCAGGATCATTCGGACGATGAACGCATCGGCGAGCACTCCTACGAAGAGCCCGAACGCAATCGATGCGGCCACCGTCATCGGGCTGGTGGCGAAGCCCGCGAAGACCGTGGCCATGATGAGCGCGGCGGCCACCAGCACCGGCGCGGACTTGCTGAATCCTGCAGTGATGGCCTCCTTCGGTGAAAGACCGCGGCGGTGCATCTCCTGGATCCGCGAGCCGAGGAAGACCTGGTAGTCCATCGCGAGTCCGAAGAGGATACCGACGAGGATGATCGGGAGGATGCTGAGCATCGGGTCGCCTTGGGGTGCTGGTAGCAGCCCGTCCAACCAGCCCCACTGGAACACCGCGACGCTTCCGCCGAACGACGCCGCCACCGAGAGCAGGTAGCCGAGCGTGGCGACCAAGGGAACCAGAATCGAGCGGAAGAGGACGATCAGGAGCAGCAGCGACAGCCCGACGATCAGGATGACGTACTCGATCAGCGCCTGGCGCAGCGCGGCGTCGGAGTCGATGCCGATCGCAGTCTCTCCCGTCACCTCGAGGTGCACCCCGCTGACGGAGCCTTCGTGGTCACGGATGTCCGCCACGAGATTCTTCGTGCCTTCATCGATCGGACCGCCTGTGGGGATGACCGAGATGAGAGCGATGTCGCCCGCCTTGTCGACGGCACCCGGTACGACGGTCTGGACGCTTTCGAGAGTATCGAGCTCGGCGACGACTTCCGCCGTGCTGCGGCTGATGTCCCGGCCCTCTGCAAGGACGATCAGCGGGCTCTGCACACCGCCGAACTTGTCGACGACGAGGTTGTACGCCTGCCGCTGCATGGACGCCGGGTCGAGGCCGCCGGGAAGGCTCGAGGCGGTCTTCATGCTGAGCATCGGGATGGCGACGACACCCAGGATGACGATGCCGCCGAAGATGGCGAGGAGCGGGCGCCGGACGGTGAACCTGCCCCATCCTGTGAGGAACGATCGACGCCGGCGCTTTTCAGGGAGGGGCTTGCCCGCGGCGAGCGCCACGCGTTCCTTCTTCGGCAGCGCGCGCAGGCCGAGCGTACGCAGGAGTGCGGGCAGCAGGGTCAGCGACATGAGTACGGCGATCAGGACGCCGAACGCGCCCGCGACGCCCATTTCGGTGATGAAGCCAATGTTGACGACGCTGAGCCCAAGCAGCGCGATGATGACCGTCAACCCGGCGAAGACGACCGCGGTGCCAGCGGTTCCCACGGCCCGGCGGACCGCGTCCTGCACCGAGCGTCCGTCGCGGAGCTCAGCGCGGAACCGGGTGACGATAAAGAGGCTGTAGTCGATTCCGACGGCGAGGCCCAGCATGTTCGCGAGGGTGAGCGTCGTGTCCTGGATGGGGTGGAAGGCGCCGAAGCCGAGGATTCCGAGGGTGCCGACGGCGACTCCGCTGAACGCGACGAGAAGATTCGCGCCGGCCGCGAGCAGCGACCCGAAGGTCACTAGGAGCACGAGGAAGGCCACGAGAATCCCCACGATTTCACCAGGGCCGAAGGGCGGCTGAGTCGCGTCGACCAGTGCTCCGCCTACGAGCACCTTCACGTCATTCGGAGCGTCGTTCGCGAGGTCGACTGCTTTCTCATACGCGGCGGTCGCTGCCTCGTCGCTCATCGTGTCGAAGGTCAGCGTCGACACAGCCGTCGTGCGGTCCTTGGAGACGTACGGGCGGGTTTGGTCGAACGGGTCGGAAACCGACGCGATGTGCGGCAGCTCCTGCGCGTTTTTCAGCAGAGAGTTCACCCCTGAAGCGACGGCGGCGTCCGTGATGTCGGATCCGTCCCGAGTCTGCACGACGAGCTGAAGAGACTTCCCGGCGTCCGACGAGCCGGTCGACGGGAACTCCTCGTTCAGCACGTTCAGTGCCTTGGATGCGGCCGTCGAGGGCGTGGAGCTCGAGCTGCCGCCGTCTGCCGGAGATGTGATGGCGATGCCGGTGAGTACGGTAAGCGCTGCGAGGATGACGATCCAGGCGCTCGAGACGATGATGCGGTGCCGGGCACTGAATGCGCCGATCCGCGACAAGAGACGTGGCATGAGACTCCGTTTAGAGAGGTGGCCGCCGCAGGGGCGGGCTAGGACTCTCCCAATGGTTGTGTCACCTGGCGATCGCCGAATCGTCCGATCGAAGCGAGTGATCTACTGCGTTCGCAGTAGATCAGGCGCCGAGCCCTGCTTGGAAGGCGAGGGCGACGAGCTGTGCGCGATCCCGTGCACCGACCTTTGCCATGGCGTGGTTTGCGTGGGTCTTCACGGTGAACGGTGAAACGAACATCTCCGCTGCGATCTCCTCATTGCTCTGACCGGACGTGATCGCGACGACCACGTCGAGCTCGCGAGGCGTGAGTGACTGGAACCGGGCGACCAAAGCGGTGTCGACCTCGCGATGCTGCGTCTCGGCGACACGCCCGATGACGACCGCCGCGGCCGCCGCAGACAACGCCCCACCCCCGGCGGCGACCTCCGCCACACCGGCGGCGAGTTCCGTCGGTCCGACCCCCTTCCCCAGGAATCCGTTGGCGCCCGCACGCAGCGCCGCGAGGACGTTCTCGTCGTGCTCGAAGGTCGTCAGGACGAGCACCTTGACCCTGTCGGGAGGAAAGTTCGTCCGGATGCGGCGGGTGGTTTCGACGCCATCGATGCCGGGCATCCGAATGTCCATGAGAACGACGTCAACCGGTTCGGATTCGAGCACGGCGAGGGCCGCGAACCCGTCGGGGGCGTCGGCAACGACGACGATGTCCGGGAGCGCGTCGAGGATGGTTCTGAGCCCCGCCCGGATCATCTCCTGGTCGTCGACGATGAGGACTCTGATCATGTGACGACTCTCCCTCGCATGTCCATCACCGCGGACACCTGGAAGCGGGACGCCTCGTCCTCGATCGACAGGCGTCCGCCGACCGACTCGACCCGTTCCCGCATCCCTACCAGACCATATCCGTCTCTGAGCGTCGCACCGACTCTTGCCGGGTCCCGATCGTTCTCGACCCGCAACCGCATGCGTGAACCCTCTGTCTGCGCTGTGAGGGCGACGGTACCGACTCCGTGTTTCTGGGCGTTGGTGAGCGCCTCCTGCACGAACCGGAACGCGGCGACACTCACACCCTGGTCGATCGCGTCGTCGAGGTCGAGCTGAATCCGCTCATCGATCAGCATCCCCGCATCCGCGAACGCTCTGGCGAGTACCGCGATCTGGCTGGCGGCCGGCACTGGCCCCACGCGCTCAGCCGTCGTGTCGCCTCGTCGCAGGATGTCGAGAATGTGCTGGATTTCGTGGAGAACTTCCTGAACCCCCGCCCGCGCGGCCTGCAGCGCCCCTCGGGCAGCGGACGTGTCCGAGCCGAGGCAGACCTCGGCAGCGCCCAGGTTCATACTGATCACGGCCACCTCGTGCCCCACAGCATCGTGAAGGTCACGAGCGATCCGGATCCGTTCCTCCGCCACCCGGCGCTCCGCTTCGATGTCGCGCGTCGCGATCGCATCGGCCGTCCGTTGGCGAAGCGTCTCCCAGTAACGTTGCTGTGCCCGGACGGCAACACCGGTCGCCCCGAAGGCGACGATCAGGGTGGCCGCGATCAGCGCATCCGGCGCGCCCCAACTGCCCTGACGATAGACGATGGCGAGATACACGACGACCGCCGAGAGGATCGACGCCACCAGCGCACGTGCTCCCCGAACGGTGGCTGAGAACAGCGTCATCGCGACAATCGTCCACGCCGCCACCGCCTCGTCACTGTACAGGGCGGAGGCGACAGCACCCGCGACGACGAGCACCAATCCACACACGGGATAGCGCCTGCTGACGATCACTCCCGCTGCGGAGAACGCGATTCCGACGAAGCCCACCGGCGAGAAACCCGAAAGGAGGAGAACGCACGCTTCCGTGAGGACCGCCAGAATGCTGGCGACGAACACCACGCGGTCCAGCAAATGTCCGCGCAGATACCAGACCAGACGCGGCCATTCCTCCCCGTGCTGTTTCATCACCCCCCTATTGTCCGCGGCGCCAAGTGCGCGCAGGTACTGCATCTGGATGAGATCCGTCGCTCCGTTTGTACGACGACGCCGGTGGCACATCGGTCGACGATGGAAGAACCACCAGAGAGAGGTTGCCATGAGCAAGAAGAACCCTCGTGCCGCGACATCGGCCCACGCGTAGTTGCCGCTTCGTCTCCCGAAATGAGAGACTTGTCTCAGTTCACCGATACTGAGGCCGGGCTCCGACGGCTTCGACGCCCTAAGGAGTGCAGTGCTTCGCTACCCGTTCAACGACCACTGGCAGTTCGGGCCCTTGATCTCCGTACACGAGGCGATCAACGTCGCCGGTCCGGGTGATGCAACGATCACATTGCCGCATGACGCGATGTTGGCCGGCGGTCGCTCCGCGGACCATTCCGGCGGACCGCAGACGGCCTACTTCAAGGATGGGAAGTGGTCATACGAGAAATGGTTCGATGTCCCTTCCGAGTGGGCAAACAAACGTGTAACCCTTGAGTTCGAGGGTGTTTACCGAGACGCTGCGGTGTACATCAACGGAGCCCTTGCCGGGCAGTGGGCCAACGGCTACTCGACCTTCTATGTGGCGGCGGACGCATTTCTTCTCTACGGAACCCGAAACGCAATCCGGGTGGACAGCCAGGCCCACCAGGACTCCCGCTGGTATTCGGGCGGTGGGATTTACCGCCCGGTGAACATCCTCATCGGCGACCTGGTGCACGTCACACCTACTGGCTTACGGGTATCGACGCCCGATGTGGATGATGACCTTGCTTCCGTGGTCATTCAAACCGAAATCGCCAACGAAGACATCGGCACCCGGATCGCAGATGTGGACGTGGAGGTCCGCGATGCTTCCGGCGCTATCGCCGCTACTGAGCGAACTCGAATCACGCTACGGCCAGGTGACGTCACGGTCGCAAGGCAGCGAGTCTTTTTGCACCGCCCGAACCTCTGGTCCGTGGATACCCCGACTCTCTACGAGGCACAGGTGCGAGTCCAGGTCCCGGGCGAGAGCACGGACGAAGCATCGACCACCTTCGGCGTACGAACGGTAACTGTGGATCCCGTACGCGGGCTCCGCATCAATGGCGCGAGTGTGAAACTCCGCGGTGGTGCCATTCACCACGACAACGGCATTCTGGGAGCCGCCGAGTTCCAAGCTGCAGCCGACCGACGCGTGCGACTCCTGAAGGAAGCAGGATTCAACGCGATCCGTTCCGCCCACAACCCCATCAGCCGCGAACTGCTGGACGCCTGCGACAGGTTCGGAGTCCTGGTGATGGATGAGGTCTTCGACATGTGGACCGTCCCAAAGTCCGGGGACGACTACTCCAAACGCTTCTCACTGTGGTGGGAACGCGACATCGACGCCGTCGTAGCAAAAGACTTCAATCATCCCAGCGTCATCCTCTACTCGGTTGGAAACGAGATCATTGAAGCAGGAACTTCGCATGGCGGACGGTACGGGCGACTCCTCGCTGACCGCTTGCGTCAGCAGGACCCGACCCGGCTGATCACCCACGCGCTGCAAGGGATGTACATCGGCCGAGACAAGATCCCTGAGCTTCGCGCACAGTCGCAGAAGAGCGCGGAGATCCAGGGCATCAACGACTACCTCGGTCAGGTGACCGAGATGATCAAGATTCTGGTCACCTCTAACACCGTGAGCGAACGCCTATTGGAACCTGCATCCGCGCTCGATGTCATGGGGCTCAACTATGGCGACGACCGCTTCATGCTCGACAAGGAGCAGCATCCGAATCGCGTCGTGCTGTCGACCGAGAGTTTCCCAACGAAAATCGACGAGATCTGGCGACTCGTGATCGAGAACGCGCATGTGATCGGCGACTTCACCTGGACGGCGTGGGACTTCCTCGGAGAGGTTGGAACCGGGCGTCACGTCTATCCCGAAGATGAGATCGTTCATCGGGCGCCTTACCCCTGGCTGACGGCAGAGGAGGGAGATCTCGACATCGTCGGGCGACGAAACCCGCTCTCCTATTATCGGGAAGCAGTATTCGGCCTGACGGACACCCCCTACATTGGCGTACGTAAGTACCGACAAGACGGCTTCTTCATCGAGCCGCGCGCCTGGACATGGAGCGACGTCGCGGCGAACTGGACCGTGGACGCGCCCCCGGGCACGCCATTGCATGTTGAGGTGTATTCGACCGGTGATTCGATCGAGTACCGGCTCAACGGCGCCGCAGTCGCATCGGCGGAAGTGGGTACAGACCGCCCATGTCTCGCCGCGGCAGAAATCCCCTACGAGACGGGTGTTCTTGAAGTAGTCGCCTTCCGCGACGGGAAGGAGATCGGTCGATCGCAAATTCAGACAGCCGGCCGGCCGGCCTCCATCGCTTTGAACGTCGATCGCCGCGGGGCTCCCGCCTCTGACCAAGAGATCTTCTTTGTCGACATCACCTTGCGCGACGACGCTGGTGTTCTCGTCGAGACCGACGACCGCGTCGTAACCGTCGAACTCGAAGGCCCAGGGCTTCTGCAAGGGTTCGGAGCGGCGACTCCGGCCACTGACGAAACCTACCTCGGCAACGCTGCGACGACATATAAGGGCCATGCCCTTGCGGCGGTCCGGTCGACCGGCGAGGCCGGAACTGTGCGACTGATTACAAGCACGCCTGGCCTTCCGACAGCGAGTGCCACTGTCGAGCTCAGCTAGCTGTGGCTGCCAGCAACCATTAGGTGGCCCAGAACATCGAACCGCACTAGAACCCAGAACGGAGGGCGGCGTCGAGGATGCGGGCCCTTCGTTCTCATTCGGCGCGGTCCATGCGCTGAACGATGGCGTGAATGGTCACAAGCGACGTCTGAGTTGCGACACTGGGCCGATACTCCATGCCCCACAGGCCCTTATACCCAAGAGTTCGAAGCACGTGCAAGTGGGATTCCCAATTCTCCAGGCCGGTTCCGGGCTCCCCGCGGCCTGGAACATCTGCGGCCTGCACGTGTCCGACCAGGCCGACGTCGTCCGACATAAGATCGCAAAGATCCTCGCCCATGGTCAGTGAGTGATAGGCGTCCAGCAACAGACGCAGGTGCTTGGAGCCGACCTCGCGCACCCAGTCGAGCCCCTCTTCAGTTGAGGTCAAAAGGGAGCCCGGATGGTCGACTCGATCGTTCAACGGCTCCAGCAATAGCGTCACACCGGCCGCCTGGGCCAGCTTCGCTGCTTTGGCCAGCACCTCCAGCGCTGCTTCCCGCTGGTCTGCGAAAGAAATCGCCGGTTCCCTTTGACCGGCTACGACGACCAGGAACGGCTCGCCGAGAGCTAGTGCGGCGGTGATGGAGTCATTGACGCCTGCGAGATATCGGGCATGACATGCCCGGTCGCCAAGATCGAGCTGCGGATCGACCGTCATCGACACCAGTCTGGAGCCGGCCGACCGGAGTACCTCGCGAAGTCGACCGAGGTCTTTGCTGCGCCAGCCCCAGATCTCTACATTGGAGTATCCGGCTGACGCGGCTGCAGCAACCCTGTCGTAAATCTCCCCAGCTTCCGTAAAAAGGAGCTCGAGATTGACCGAGATCGTATCTCCGGCAGAGACATCGGGAGCGAGAGAGGTCCCGATCCTCTCCCGCTCCCCCATCCGCTCCGTCCCTTCAGGACGGCACGGACTGCTCGTGCCAGCTACTTCACGCCTCCCGCGGCCAACTCGGAACGCCAGTACTTCTGGAGGATCGAGAACGCGATGATGAGCGGAATCACCGCGAGGAACGACCCGGTGATCGTGACGTTGTACGGGATGCCTTCGGTCAGGCGGGCCCGCCAGTTCGCCAGTCCGACCGACAGCGGTTGAAGCGTGTCGTTGTTGAGCATGAGCAGCGGCAACAGATAGTTGTTCCAGATCGCCACGAATTGATACAGGAACACCGTGGCAAGCGCCGGCGACATGATCGGCATGGCCACCCGCCAGAAAATGCGGGCCTCGCTTGCGCCGTCGAGCCGCCCTGCTTCCAGCAGTTCGTCCGGCACTGAAGAGCTGGCGTAGACCCGCGACAAGTACACACCGAACGGGCTGGCGATGCTGGGCAAAAGCACCGCCCAATAGGTGTTAACGAGATGGACCTCGCTGAACATGAGGTAGAGCGGTAGCGCGAACATGACCGAAGGGACCAGGACCGCGGCGAGAATCACGTTGAAAATCGCTTCGCGACCACGGAACTTGAACTTGGCCAGCGCGTATCCGGCCATGGCGGAGAGGAACGTGCTGATCGCAGCGCCGCCGACGCAATAGATGACGCTGTTCAGCGCCCATATCGCGAAGATGCCGTTCTGCTGGCTGAAGACATCCCGGATATTTCCCCAAAGGTCGAAGTGGGAAAACCAGAGCCCGTTCGTGGTGAAGAGGTAAGCCTTGTTCTTGGTCGCCGAGACCAGGAGCCACCACACCGGCACGAGGGTGTAGATGGCGAAGAACGCCATCACGATGAAGGCTCCCGCGCGACCCGAGAACGAAACGTTGCGGGACTGCCGGGACGGCACTGCCCTGGTCGGTTCGGTTCGCTCAGCCACAGCGGTCATGAGCGTGCCTCCTTCCGCTGGGTGAATCTGAGGAATGCGAACGAGAGCACCAGCGTCACCAACGCGAGGATGATCGACTGCGCCGCCGCGTAGTTGTAGTTGTTGCCTGCGGCGGATTGCTGCGCAGCCATGATCGGTGTGAAAGTAGACGACACGGATGGCGCGACCTGCGAGAGAATCTGCGGGTCGTTGTAGAGCTGCGCCGTTCCGATGATCGCGAAAACCGCGGTGAGGATGAGGGCCGAGCGAATGGACGGGATCTTCACGTGCCAGGCGGTCCGCCACCAGCCGCATCCGTCTAGGCTGGCAGCTTCATTCAGCTCGCCCGGGATCGCCTGAAGGGCAGAGTAGATGATGATCATGTTGAAGCCCGTGTAGCCCCAGGTCATCATGTTCCCGATCGAGAAATAGACGAGGTTGCTGGAGAGAAAGTTCACGTTGAGCCCGAAGATCTGCAGGATCTGCGTGAACGGACTGATGCTCGGCTGATAAAGGAACGACCACATGATCGCCGCGATGACGCCGGGAAGCGCATACGGGAGGAAGTAGATCAGCCGGAACGTCTTCCGCAACGGCGCGAAGGCGGAGTCGAGCAGAAGCGCGAAGAAGAGACCCAGAATCAGCATGACCGGAACCTGGATGATGCCGATTGTGAAGACGCGGACGAACGACATCAGGAAGTCACTGTCCTGGATGGCTTTGATGTAGTTGCCGAAGCCGGCAAACACAGTTGTCGGTGCGGTCAGTCCCAGACCGCTGCTCTGCAGCCGGAAGAAGCTCTGGTAGAGCGAGTAGCAAATGGGTGCGACCATCATGGCGAGAAATACCAGGGCGAAGGGGCTCAGGAATAGGAACGCCGAACGCGTCCGTCGCTTGTCCGCTGATTTGGCGGGTCTAGGCGAAGTCTTCCGCGCAGTGCGATTGTCCGTGAGAGGACTGGCAGTCATGGCTGCTCCTTCATCAGGTCGGGGTTCGGGATGGTGCCAGGCGGCCGCCTGGGCCGCCTGGCACCGGTCTCGAGAGTGCGGACGGTCAGCCGGAGACGCTCAGTCCCTGGCTCTTCATGGTGGAGACCGTGTTCTCTTGTTCTTGAGTCACGAGGGCGGGGATGGTGCCCTGGCCCGCGCCGACCTGCTTGAGGCCGTCCTTGAAAGACGGCTGGAGCACACTCATTGTCGGGCCCCAAACCCAATTCGAAGGCGTATTCGCAGCGGCCTTCTTGAACACGTCGTAGACGTTTTGGCCGCCATAGAAGTCAGACTTCTTGCTGAGCACCGCAAGCTTCTGGCCGGACAACGCCGCCGGATAGATGCCCGTGTTGGTGATCAGGTTTGTCACACTGGAAGGGCTAGTGCTCATCCAGAGGGCGGCCTCCGTCGCCTGCTGCGGCGTCTTGCAGCCTTTGAGCACCGCGAACGAAGAGCCGCCGCGGTTCCCGGAGATGCTCTTTCCTTCCGTCCACTGTGGGAGCTGCACGACACCCAACTTTCCAGAGAGTCCCGGTGCGTTCTGTTCGATCAAAGGCGATGCCCACACCGCGCCAACCAGGGACAAGACCCGACCGTCCTGGAAATCCTTGTACCAAGCGGTGTCGAACGTCGGCTCGCTGACCACCAACTGCTTGTTGACCAAGTCCTGCCAGTAGCTTGCGACCTTCTGGGTCTGCGAGCCGTCGATCTTGACCTGCCACTTATTGTTCGCAGTACCGAACCACTGGGCGCCCGCCTGCCAGCTGAGCGCGCCGAGGTCATAGGCGTCCACCGGGAGGGTGGTTAGAAATGCCGCCGGATTCTTCGTGTGAACAGTCGCCGCGTCCGTTGCAAACTCGGCCCAGGTCTTCGGTGGCGTGATTCCGTACTGCGTGAAGAGGTCGGTGCGGTAGTAGAGCGCCATCGGCCCTAGGTCCTGTGGAATTCCGAGGACCTGCTTGCCGATGCTGCTCAGCTGCCAGGCGGCGGGGGCGAAGAGTTTCTTGCTGGAATTCGCGAACTTGGAGACGTCTTCGAGCGCGTTCGCGGCTGCAAAGCTTGAGAGAGTGTCGTAGCCCACTTGGCCAAGGCACGGCGCATTGCCGGCCTTGACGGCGTTGAGCATTTTGGCGTAACCGCCCGCGCTTCCAGCCGAAATTTGCGTGTAGTTGATTTGGATGTCTTTGTGCGATGCGTTGAAGAGCGCGACGGACTTGTCATATCCGATCGCGGCTCCCCAGAAGTCAACCGTTACCGGCTTGCTTGAACTCGAGGTCGGGGACGAAGACGCCCCGGAACCTGAACCGGTGCAGGCGGTCAGAGCTGTCACGGCCAGCGCGACCACTGCCGCCCCGACCATTAGCCGTTTCGAAGCCATTGATACTCCCTTGTTCGGGCCGACCGCCGTGGCGGCGACCGCTTCATGTGTCAGGACACTGTTGGTCTCGCTGCGAGGCGGTGCACTAGCGTTGCTCATTCTGTATCTATCTCCATTGATCAAACGCTTCGCAACAAGCACAGAACCGGGCCTCGGGTGGGGCCGGCGGGAAAGACTCGAAAAACGAGAATCGTGTCTCACTTGAGACAAGTGTGCTACTTGGGGGACTTTCGTGTCAACTTAATTCCAGTGACCGAAACTGATTCGTAATCAGCGCGATTTCTGTCCGTCGGCTTGCGTGTGCGCCTGAGGCGATGGCAAACTGAACTGATAATACTTTCTTGGTTTCGCGTATCGCGGGCCCGATCAGAGAGGAGGGCAAGTGAGGAGCGATACTCGTCGCAACATCGCCCGGCTGATGGAAGCTGTGGGCGAAGAGATCGAGCAGAATCCCGGCGGCGTCAACATGCAGTCCGCAGCTGCACGAGCCGGAATCAGTACCGCTACGGCTTATCGCTACTTCTCCTCCGTGGATGAGCTCATCGCCGCGTATGTGATCCGCATCTTTGACGAGCTGCGTTCGTTCTCTCATGATTGCCCCCTCTCCGGCGTGGAATTGTTCGACGCTGTACTCGCCCGATGGATAGATCTCGTCCTCGAGCACGGCAAGGTCATGGTGCAATTGCGCTCTCGAACTGGATATCTCGAGCGATGGGACGCCGGCGAGGCCGTGATACAGCGTTCGCGAGAGATCTGGGAGCGCCCGGTCGCAGCCTTGCTCCAGCAAATCGAGCAGCCCGAGTCGATGCTCCGTCAGGCGCTCTTCTTGGCTAATTTGCTGACGGACCCCCGTGAAATCATCGATCTGCACCAGACGGAGCACCTTGGAGCTGCACGCATCGCGGAGCACCTCGGCGATGCTGTTGCCGGCGCGATAACCGGGTGGGCAGAGAACACGCTATCGCGCGCCTATACCCGCTCGATCAACGCCTCCTGAGCGGCAAAAGGGAGCCTGCGACCGCCGGCTCCCTTTTTCTATTGGCATCGTCAGTTCAATGGGAATCAGACGCACGGCCGCGCCGGTCTGGCGCCGCAGCGAAGGCGAAACCACGTTTCGAGTCGGCCGGAGCGGACGACCGTTTGCTGGCGATCGTGACCGGTTGGTGTTGGCTGCAACCGTCACTGAGCCGCATGCCGCAGACCGCGCAGATCACAAGGCGACCTGCCCCCGGTTCGCCGCGTGCATCTGCTGCTCGAATTCGACCACACGCTCCAGTTCAGACAAAACACGTTCGGCATCATCGCGCGGTACGCAGACTATGCCGTCCCCATCTCCGACGACGATGTCCCCAGGATGGATCACCACACCGCCAATCGCGACAGCCTTGCCAACAGTTCCCGGCCCGTTCTTCCACGGCCCAGCAGGCGTGACGGCGCGCGCCCACACAGGGAACCCCTGAGATTCGATGTCGGCGGCATCCCGAACGGCGCCGTCCACAATCGCCCCCGTCGCCCCTTTCGCGGCGAACATCTGCGAGAGGATGTCCCCCATGACGGCTCGCCCGGTGTACCCGAAGCCATTGATGACGATCACATCGCCCGGACGAATCTCCGACACGGCTTCGATAACGGCGAGGTCGTCGCCGGCGGTCACGAGGACCGGCAAGGCGGTTCCTGCTGCTTTCGCGCCGGACCAAATTGGCTTAATTCCCCCGTCGGGCATGCCGAGCCGTCCGATTGCATCGCCGATGTTGGCTGTTGAGTGTGAGGCAAACGCTTCGACCACTCTTGCGTCAGGTCGGTCCCATCCCCTGTCGATGTGAACGTTGTCGGCGCCGACTTCTGCTGCCGAGTAGCCGTCGATCGTACGCTCGGTCATGCGTTGTCACCTCCCTTGGCGATTGTAGTTAAGGTCTTCTCTGTGGGATCCCATGCGGGGTCCAGGGGTTCCGGCACAACGACGGTCGATGAGACTTCAGTCGGAAGCCCTGTCTCCGCCGACCTTTGAATAGCCAGCAGGATGTCGAGAACATGGAGCGCCAACTGCCCCGAGGCTCTCTCCGTCGTTCCGCTTCGCAGGCTCCGTGCGAGGTCCAGCACGCCGACGCCGCGACCGAAAGTCGACCCGATTGCGGGGACCGCCTCCGGTTCAGCGTGGAGGGGCACCACACGCCCAGTGCCATCGAACCGATTTGGGTTTGGCACCTCGAGGGTGGCGTCCGTTCCATGAATCTCCAGGAGATCCCTCCACACACCCGAGTCGAAGCTGGTGATGAGTGTGGCCCGCGCACCGTCGCCGAACTCCAGGAGCGCCATATGTTGAGTGGGCACCATCACGTCGATGGACTCGCCCGCGCGTGGACCGATCTGCACCTGGCGTGCGGCTCGGGCGGTGGAGGAGATTGCTTGTACCCGACTCACTGGGCCCAGGTTGATGACGAGAGCTGACAAGTAGTAGGGGCCCATGTCGAGCAGAGGGCCGCCGCCTGGCCAAAAGTAGAAGTCGGGGTTAGGGTGTCCGCCTTCTGGGCCGGGTGATTGCATGATGGCCACTGCACTCTTGACGTCCCCGACACGGCCGGCGCGGATTGTGCGCTGCGCTGTCTGCAATGATGCGCCCAGGATCGTGTCGGGAGCACAGGCGACCCGGAGTCCACGTTGCTCGGCATACGTCAGTAAGGTCAAGGCATCATGGCGCGCGAGCGCGATCGGCTTTTCACTCCACACGTTCTTCCCGCTCCGCAGGATCTGATTCGAGACGTCGTAGTGAGCGCTCGGAACGGTGAGGTTGAGGACGATCTCAATGTCCTCGTCGGCGAGCAACTCAGTGATGCTCGTCGATCGGATCCCGAACTGTTCCGCACGTTCTTTTGATTTGGACACGTCCAAGTCGGCGATCGCGACCACCCTCAGATCCGGAAACTTGACCAAGTTGTCGAGGTAGTACTTGCTGATGACACCGGCTCCAATGATGCCGACCCCAACCGGTTCGAGGTTCATATCTCGGCGCCTTCCAGGTAACGCAGGCTCTCTTCAACGGCGGACATGGGGTCACCGGTGTAATCGTCCAGTTCGACGATCCGGACAGCATCCGGGGCGGCTCGCAAGATTTCGGCGATCGGCATCTGCCCCTGCCCGACCGGTTTCTGGTCGGCGAGCACGGTCGAGTACGGTCCGTCCTTCACGTGGATGAATTGGACCTTTCGGCCGAGCCGCGAAAGTAGCTCCGGTGCCGACGCTCCGCCGATCTCGACCCAGAAAGTGTCCACCTCCAGAATCACATCGTCATCGAGCGCGTCCGCGAAGATCTCCAGCCCGGTGGTCCCATCGACCGATGCACGCAGCTCATGATCATGGTTGTGGTAACCGACCGTCACCCCGTGGTCGCGCCCGCGGCGAGCGATCTCGTTGAGTTCGCTGGCGGCGGACTCGATATTCTGTCGCGTCGTCCAACGCGCGGGAGAGATCTTCGGATCAATCACCGTGCCGACGCCCAAGCGCGCCGCCGACGCAAGTGCGAGCTCCGCGTTCCCTTCCACAAGCGTTGCGTGCGCACTCAGTGGGGTCAGCCTTGTCGATGCGAGAGCTTCTGCGTATTGGTCGGCGTACTGCTCGATACGGTACAGTTCGACAGCTTTGAAACCCATGCCGGCCACTTGTGTAAGGGTCGCCGCAAGGTCGATCTCGAGTGATTTCCGCAGCGTGTAGAGCTGCACCGAATACGGCTGCTTACTCATTTGGCGCCTCCAGCTCCTGAACAACGGCGACGAAGCGGCGAAGGCCCTCCTCGAGCGACTCATCGTCGGTGGCAAATGACAGGCGCACGTGTCCCTCGCCCGAGACACCGAACTCCGAGCCGGCCCGCACGAGCACACCGCCCTCCGCGAAGCGGGCTGTCAGCTGTTCGGAGTTGAGCTTTGAGCGGATTCGGGGGAAGGCGTAGAAGGCTCCCTCCGGGCGGGCAACACTCAGACCGTTGATGCCATCCAGGTACTTCAGCACGAGATCCCGCCGACGCTGGTACCCGAGCGCGAGAGTGTGAAGCTCTCTTTCCGGAATACGGAGCGCTTCGATCGCTGCATCCTGGATGAATGTGCTCAACGGGCCATTGATGGTGCGGTGGACGAGGTTGATGGCGTCCGCAATTTCTTCTGCAGCTGCGATGAAGCCGAGGCGCCAGCCGGTCATCGCGTAGGACTTGGAGAACGTGCCCGCAAGGATGACTTGAGACAGCGACGACTCGAGTGTCACCGCCGAGTTGAACGTCAGATCGTCGAAAATGATGTCGCTGTATGCCTCGTCGCTGAGCAGGTACAGCTCCGGGTTGTTAGCCAGAATCCTCGAAAGTCCGGCGAGATCCTCGGCCCCGAACACGCCGCCGGTCGGATTGACCGGGTTGCAGAGGATGATCATCCGGGCGTCACCGGCCGCAGCGGCCAGCTGCGTCAGGTCTAGATGCCCATCGGGCAGGTTCGGTATCCACTCCGCGGTTCCACCCACCATTGCGATGTGATCCGCATAGAGCGAATAGCTGGGCTCCGGGATCAAGACTCGATCGCCAGGCGAGACCAACGCCATGATCGTGGCAGCTAGGCCTGCGCTGCCGCCGTGGGTCAACACGACATTGGCTGAACCGATGTCGTTACCGGTGGTGGCGCTGAGATGGCCGGCAAGTGCCCGGCGCAGGTCGGGTGATCCGGTGATCTGCGAGTACCGGGTCCGCCCCTCGCTCAGCGCCCTACGGGCGGCGGCCACGACGGTCTGCGGGGTGTCGCCATCCGGCTCCCCCATGGCGAGCGAGATTGAGCCCGGAACTGCGCTGCCGAGCGTCTTCGGTCGCCGGGACGCCAGCCGAATTCGGTCAGGCAGCGCTGCCGTCCGGTTGTCGATGATCGTGTTCATGGTTCTCCTTGGTACGGGTTGTGAGGCTCAGGGGTAGAGCCCGCGAAGCCGATGAGCATCGGCAACGCGCTCCACCGCGATTGCAGTCGCTGTAGCTCGAAGCGTGCGCCCGTCGGCTTCTGCGCGATCCCGCAGCTGTTCCCAGGTGTGCAACATCCGCTCTTTCAACTTCTCTTCGACGTCTGCTTCGGACCACCAGTAAGACTGTGATGACTGAATCCACTCGAAGTAGCTGACGATTACACCGCCCGCATTGGCGAAGATGTCGGGTACCACAAGCACGCCGTTATCAGCGAGAAGCTTGTCGGCTTCGGGGGTCGTCGGCCCGTTGGCGCCCTCGACGATCGCGCGAGCGCGCACGTCGCCGGCGTTGGCTTTGGTAAGGACGCCCTCTACGGCAGCTGGCACCAGCACCGTGACGTCGAGCAGAAGTAGAGCGTCAGCATCCATCGGATCGCTTTCACCAAAGCCGACCACGGTTCCTTCCCTGTCGACGTGCTGTTCCAGGGCTGCAATGTTCAGGCCATTGGAATTGAAGATGGCCCCGTATTGGTCACTAACCGCGACGACCCGGACCCCCGCGTCGGCAAGAAATACAGCTGCACCTCGTCCCACCTTTCCGAACCCTTGGACCGCGCCCGTAGCGCCCGTCCTGGCGACCCCAACGTGATCCAGTGCGGCGAGGCTGACGTGCCCGATCCCGTGAGAAGTCGCCGACGCCCGCCCGCGGGAGCCGCCGAGACCGAGCGGTTTGCCCGTGACAACGCCAAGAACGGTGTGTCCGGCGTTGACAGAGAAGGTGTCCATCATCCACGCCATGGTCATCTCATCGGTGCCGACGTCGGGCGCTGGGATGTCTCGGTCGGGGCCGATAAAGTGCGCGATCTCGCTGGTGTACCTACGGGTGATGCGCTCAAGTTCTCCCACGCTGTACTGTCGCGGATCGAGAGCGATGCCGCCTTTCGCGCCGCCATAGGGAACGCGAAGGAGCGCGCACTTCCACGTCATCCACATCGCTAGAGCGCGCACCTCGTCGAGTTCGACCATCGGGCTATAACGGATACCGCCCTTCGCGGGCCCGCGCGACAGGTTGTGCTGGACACGGTATCCAGTGAGCGTTTCGATCGATCCGTCGTCTCGGCGGAGAGGGACGCTCACCGTGAGTTCCCGACGAGCGTTCGCGAGGATCGAATAGGTGCCCTCGTCATAGCCCAGGTGATCGATCGCCTCGCGGAGCTGGTGCCGGGCGGAGGCGAGAGGTGTGGAGGTGTCCGAACTAGTGAGCGGGTTCATCGTGAAGCCTTGCTTTCCCGAGTCGGTCCGCGTCACTCGGCCGAGCTGGCGGCTGCCAGTCCCGCAGCCAACTCTTTGAGAATGGCGGGACTGTCGTAGGTGGGCAGGTGCACTTCAATGAAGACGAGTCGGTCGCGTAAGCGCGAGGCGATGTCGAGTGCGAAATCGAGCTCCGCGCGAGTCTTGACCACGAGCGTCTTGGCATTGCGGTCGGGGCCGAACACAGCCGGAAGCGCGCTCCAGTTCCACTCCGTCACGTCCTGATAGATCGCGTTCGGGCTCTGAATCGCCCGCTCGACGGTGTAGCCGCGGTTGTTCAGCAAGAAGACGACCGGTGTCAGATCGTTCTGCAGGATCGTCGCGAGCTCCTGGATCGTCAGCTGCGCGGCGCCGTCGCCTACGAGAAGTACCGGTCTGCGTTCGCGATCGGCTAGCGCGGCACCCAGCGTGGCTGGGACGGTGTATCCGATCGAAGACCAGATGGGCTGACCGAGGAGGTCGCTGTCGTCGGGCATCGCCAGTTCAAGGGCGCCATAGAAGGCCGTGCCCGCGTCCGCGATGACAATCGATTTGCTGGGCAGCCACCGCTGGATAGCCGCCCAGAAGATCTGCTGGGTCATTCCCTCGTCGTAAGCCGACGCCGCTTCCACTCCAGCGTGGGCTGTCGGCAGGTCCCCGTCGTCGGAGAGCCCGAGCTCAGTCACGACCGATCGCACCGCGTGCAGGCTGTCGACGAGGGTTACGTCGTAGAAGTGGGTGGCACCAATTCTCGCCTCAGTGAGACCGAGTTCGACGCTCTCCTGAGGATCGAACCCGTGCGAGAAGAACCCGGTGAGCAGATCGCTCAACACTGCCCCAGCCAGAATCAGTGGCGAAGCCGAGTCGACCATCTCGCGCGCTTCGGCGGATCGGGTCAGCGCCCCGAGGTAGGTACCCAAGCTTCGCGGATGTGACTCGTCGATGATCGCCTTGGAGCCGGATTGTGATGCGATGCGAACGCCGGGAACCTCTGCGAGCTCCCGAAGAGCTTGCTCCAAGCTGCGGCGATGCAGCCGCGGCCCGGCAAGGACGGTCACGTCACTGCTTCCGGCGAGTCTTTCGCGAAGCGCGCTGGTGAATCGAGCAAGGGAACCCGCATCGCTATATGGGGCGGTGAGCGGGTGTGCAAGGTTTGATCCATCGATCTGCGCGACCGCGACGTCCGTCGGGATCGATAGATAGGCGGGCTTACTTGTGCGAAGCGCGGCGATAAGAGTGCGATCAATGTCCGCCGCGGCAGTCTGCGCCTGCACAGTGACAGCGGCGGCTGTGAACTCCCGGTACGCCCGAACAAAGTGGTCGTAGTCCCCGTCCACGAGAGTGTGGTGCAGAAGGGTGCCGGCGCGCGCGGCCGCTGTCGACGGTGAACCGGTGATCTGAATGACGGGCACGTCCTCGGCGTAAGACCCCGCGACGCCGTTGATCGCGGACAGTTCGCCCACACCGTAAGTGGTGACGAGCGCACCGAAGCCCCGTCGGACGCGCGCATACGCGTCGGCCGTGTAGGCGGCGTTGAGCTCGTTCGTCGAGCCGATCCAGCTCAATTCCCCCGAGGCCAGCATCTCGTCGAGCAGGCTCAAGTTGAAGTCTCCGGGCAGCCCGAAGAGGTGATCGATACCGAGCTGCTTGAGCCGGCGAGCGAGGTACTCGCCGACCGAAACGGTGTCCGAAGCGTGGAGGTGCATACGTCGATTACAGCAACTTAGAAGCGAAAAAACAAGACGCTCTTCTCATTTGAAGAGGCGCTGAGTCCGAAACTCGCGTGATATCAATGGGTGATGTACTCTTAGTGAGAGGATCTTCTCAATTGTAAAGCGGAGGCTACGCTCCCATGCGCCAACGGTGCGTAGTTCCATGACCGTCAACCGGGAGTCCGTCCACGACGTCGTCGACGGAGAATGGACGGAAACACCCGGCTCGCGCATGCGGTCACCTCACCGGCCAGAAGGTCGGCAGGCCAGCTTCGCAACTCTCTAAGTCCTAGCGGACTTCAGAACCCACTCTTATGCACTTGACGAGGTCGAATCAATGTCACGCTCAGCGTTAAGCATCAAAGATGAGATCCTCAACGGACCCCACGGGAAGTTGACCGTCCGCTCGTTTCGAGCCATTTCTGGAGGGGCGCCCGTGGCCGGCATCGTATGGGTCCACGGCGGCGCTTTTGCTTTCGGAGACCTAGACATGGACGAAAGCGACTGGTTTGCGAGTCAGCTCGCGAGCGCCGGGATTTCAGTCATTAGCGTCGACTACCAGTTGGCGCCGTGGGAACCCCTTGCTCGTCTACGCAACATCCCCGCCCCTAAGAATCCAGGGTCTGCGCGATATCCGGTGGCGCTGGACGAAATTGAGCGAGCATTCGAATGGGCACGGTTGACGGCGCCTCAGTTGCCGTGGTCCCTAGGCGGCGCAAGCGCAGGCGCCAACCTTGCTGCTGGACTCGCCTTTCGGCTGCGGGACCGGAACCATGCAATGCCCGCGTCGCTCGTGCTTGCCTACGGCGACTTTCATTCGATGGCATTGCCACCACGCCCTGGGCTGGCGGCGAAAATCCAGTCATTGCCAGCAGAGTCTGCACTCTCTTCCGAGTTCATTGAAGCAATGAACCTGAATTACGTAGGCAACCCCGACTCACTTAGAGACCCATACGCCTTCCCAGGAGGGCACGATGCTTCGGGACTCCCGCCTACGCTGATCGTGAACTCGGAGTTCGACACGCTTAGGCCATCGGGTGAAGCGTTCGCCGCGGGGCTAGCCATAGCGGGCGTCGACGTCTTACATGTCTCGGAGCCCGGAACTCGCCACGGCCACCTTTCTCGCGACCAGCCAGAGGCGGCGAGAAGGAGTGTGGATCGTATCCTTCGCTGGATACGATCTACGACGTCGGGCCGACTCGGTCGGGCGTAATTCGCTCGACCCAGGCTGCTGCCTCTGCGGCGCCCGTCGTGGAGGCAGCTGGATCGATTGTCGACTCGACACCTCCGACGCGCTGGACGATTTCGGCGACGGTCTCGTCGGTGATGAGTCCACCGCTCATCGGAACCAACTGCGCCAGAGGAAGCGAGCGCACGGGCTCAAGTGAGGCGCGGCTGGCGCCGGCCTGGCTGAGGATTTCGTCGAAGATCGCGGCGCCGGCCGGGTCGTCGAGCCACTGGCCGACGGTCGACTGAGAGGAAAGTGTTGAACTGGTCATGATCGGTTCCTTGTCTGATGTGCGGGGGTCATCGGGTGGCGCTTTCGAGGAGCTGGAGAATGTGTCGGTAAGGATGGCCCGTTGCTCGGGTCATTCCCAACTCGCACGTCCGGTTCACCGACGCGTGAGCGACAGCACCTGCAGCGTTCGCCTCGGCAGCTTCGCGGCGCGTGGCCGACTCGGTCAGCTCGGGATGCAGCATCCCTCGGTCGCCGGCGAAGGCACAGCATCCCCAGTCGTCGGGAACGATCACCTCGTCCGCCACCGCGTTGCTGACCCGACGAAGTGCCCCGTCAAGTCCTAAGTGAACGGAGGAGCAGGTGGGATGCACCACCACAGAGGCGACCTTGTGCTGCGCGACGGGAAGCTTCGGCAGAACCTCGCGGTCGACGAATTCGACCACATCCACAACGGAGATATCGGCCGCCTCCGCAGCTTCGAGCAGGACCTGCAAGCCTTCAGTGCAGGAAGACGCGTCGCACACGACCGGCAGTTCCCCGTCGCGGGTCGCGCGGCGAAGCGATGCGGCAACCCGTGCTTTCATCGCCTCGTAACCTTCGGTGAGCCCTTTGGACTTCCACGGGGTGCCGCAGCACAGCGATGGAATGTCCTGTGGGGCTGAAACCGTCACGTCGGCTCGCTCGCAGAGGGTGAGGAAGGACTCGCTGACGCCGGTCTCGCCCACTGGTCCGAACATGGTGTTCGTGCAGCTGGAGAAGTAGACGGCAACAGGATCCGGTGCCGTTATCGCCTGGCGTTGTCTGCCTCCGGTGGGAAGATCGGCGGAGTATTCGGGGACCACATCTTTTCCCAGCACCGCACGGCCTATCGAGGTGGCGAATCGAGGGACCGCTTCGGGCAGGGCGTTCGCGACCGTCATCGCCACGCCGCCTGCCTTGCTGATCGTCCCCCAATGTTGGGCCGCGGACTTCCACCCGACCTGCATGACGGGGCCCTGATTCTCGGCACGGAGGCGTCGAACGAGATCGCCCGTGTTGATCAGCACCGGGCACGCGGTCTGACACATTCCGTCGACGGCGCAGGTCTGCTCGCCGTCGTACTCATACTCGCTGCGCAGCTCGGAGAGCAGGCGGGTGTCACCCGCAGCTTCGGCATCGGCCATTTCCCGGCGAAGGACGATGCGCTGCCGCGGTGTCAGGGTGAGATCCTGAGAGGGACAGACGGGTTCGCAGTAGCCGCACTCCACACAGCGATCGACCTCGTCCTCGACAGTCGGCGCTGTCTTCAGGTTGCTGACGTGACCATCAGGGTCCTCATTCAGCAGAACGCCGGGATTTAGCAGCCCTTTGGGATCGAACAGACGCTTGACCGCTTTCATCACTCCATAAAGTTCGTCACCGTACTGGCGGCGCACGAACGGTGCCATGATGCGTCCGGTGCCGTGCTCGGCCTTGAGGGTGCCTCCCTGGTCAAGCACCAGTTCCACCATCTCCTCGGTGAAGGCCTCGTACCGTGCCAGGGACTTCGGCTGGTCGAAGCGTTCGTTGAGCATGAAGTGGATGTTGCCGTCCTTGGCATGTCCGAAGATGACGGAGTCCTGGTACTGGTGCTTTTCGAAGAGCTCGATGAGCTTCCGACAGGTCTCATAGAGCCGTTCGACCGGAACGGCGATGTCTTCCAACAGTGCGGTCGTCCCGGTGGGACGGTTTCCCGCTACGAGCGTGTAGAGACCTTTGCGTATGTGCCAGAGCTGGGCACGGCGGCCGGGGTCCGTGGTCAGCTGGCCCGGCTCTGCCAACGCGAGAGCGGCGAAGACGGTTGGCGCTTCGGTCTGCCGCCGTTCGAGGTCGGCCGTAGTCTCCTCCTGATATTCCACCAGGAGTGCGGCGTGGTCCTGGACGCTCAACTCACGCAGTTCCTCTGTCGCCTCTGGATCACGTTGCGCAACCCGGAGGCTGGTCGCGTCCAGCAACTCGATGGTGGCGAAACCAGCTGCCACCAAAGCGGGCAGTGCTGACGTCGCAGCGGAGAGATCCGCGAAAATCAAGAGACCGGTCGCCATGTGCGGCTTGATAGCCACGGTGTTGAAGACCGCTTCTGCCACGAACGCCAGAGTCCCCTCGCTGCCGATCACGAGGTGCTCGAGGATGTCTACCGGCCGGTAGTGATCGACGAAGCTGTTCAATCCATAGCCCATGGTGTTCTTGATCGCGTAGAGCGACCGGATGGTGGCGACAGACTGAGGATTCGACCGGACCCGCTCGCGAAGTTCCCCCAGGCCTGCGTACAGATCGGGCGCGCGTTCGCGGAGGACCTCGTCCGCGTCGGGCAGCGCCGTGTCGATGATGGTGCCGCTCGGCAGAACGAGAACGGCGGACTCGAGAGTGCGGTACGTGTTCGAGTGGGTTCCGCAAGACATGCCGCTGGAGTTGTTCGCGACGACCCCGCCAATCGTGCAGGCGATCTCGCTTGCCGGGTCTGGCCCGAGCTTCCGGCCGTGGCGCGCCAGGCGCGTGTTCACCATTCGGACCGTGGCTCCGGGTCCAGTACGCACGCGGTTGCCAGCGTCGAGAATCTGGACCGACCGGAAGTGCTTCCGGGTGTCTACCAGCACGCCCGACGTGCCGGCCTGGCCACTGAGACTGGTGCCACCGGAACGGAACGTCAGCGGGATCCCCTGCGCTTGAGTGGCCCGGAAGAGCTGGCCGACTTCGGTGGCGGATGAGGGGGCAGCGACCGCTTGCGGTGTCAGCAGGTAGTGCGAGGCGTCGTGCGCCGCAGCCAACCGATCCGTTGCGCGGGTGGCCACCGATGCGCAGGCCCCCTCGATTGCGCGGAGAAGAGCCGGGTCGACGGCTTGCAGCCGGGTTTCAGTGGGACTCACGGCTGACCTTAGGTCCGCTCGAGCCGACCAAGAAGTCCAAGTCAGCCCCAGTGTCGGCCTGCATCACATGGTCGACATACAGCCGCTCCCACCCGCGCCGAGGCTTCGCGAACCCGTCGACGGTGGCTTCATTGGGCACGCGAGCAGCCAACTCCTCGGCGGGGACGTCGAGGTCGAGTCGCCGGTTGCGGACGTCCAGGCTGATCCAATCGCCCGTTTGCACCAGAGCGAGCGGACCGCCCGCTGCCGCTTCCGGTGTGACGTGCAGAACGACGGTTCCGTAGGCGGTGCCGGACATGCGGCCGTCGCAGATGCGGACCATGTCCCGCACGCCGCGCTCCAGCAACTTCTTCGGCAGCGGCATATTCGAGACCTCGGGCATCCCGGGGTACCCCTTCGGGCCACAGCCGCGAAGCACCATCACCGAGTTCTCGTCGATGTCGAGATCCGGGTCGTCGATGCGCGCGTGGAAGTCTTCGATGCTGTCGAACACCACCGCCCGGCCGCGGTGCTTCAAGAGATGCGCGGACGCTGCGGCCGGTTTGATGAGGGCGCCCCCGGGCGCGAGGGATCCGCGAAGGACACTGATGCCGGCCGCGGGCTGCAAGGGCGTCTCGCGCGGGGTGATCACGTCTTCGTCCCAGATGCGGGCGTCGGCCAGGTAGTCGACCAGCGGCTTGCCAGTAATGGTCAGTGCACTGGGGTCGAGCAGATCTTGAACTTCGCGCAAAACGGCGAGGAAGCCTCCCGCCCGCTGCAGGTCGTCCATCAGATACTGACCGGCCGGTTGCAGGTTGACCAGCAGCGGTACCTGGGCGCCAATCCGATCGAAGTCGTCGATGGTCAGCTCGATTCCGAGTCGGCCCGCGATCGCCAGCAGGTGAACGACCGCGTTGGTCGAGCCGCCGATGGCAGCCAGAGCGACGATGGCGTTGTGAAAGCTCGCCTTTGTCAGGAAGCTGCTCGGTCGCCGGTCCTCTGCGACCAGTTGGACCGCGAGCCGCCCTGTCTCGTGAGCGGACTCCAGTAGTCGACTGTCCGGGGCGGGCGTGCCGGCGAGGCCGGGAAGAACGGTTCCCAGGGCCTCCGCTACCAACGCCATCGTGCTGGCGGTGCCCATCGTGTTGCAATGTCCCTTGCTGCGGATCATCGACGATTCCGACTTCAAAAATTGCTGCTGGTTGAGGGTCCCGGCGCGGACCTCTTCACTCAGGCGCCACACGTCCGTCCCACAACCCAGAGGTTCGCCGCGGAAATGGCCGGTGAGCATGGGACCCCCGGGAACGACGACCGCGGGCAGATCCACCGAGGCGGCAGCCATCAGCAGCGAGGGGATGGTCTTGTCACATCCGCCCAGCAGCACCACCCCGTCGATCGGATTGGCTCGGAGCATCTCCTCGGTTGCCATCGCCGCCATATTGCGCCAGAGCATCGCCGTCGGACGCACCTGGGTCTCCCCCAGCGACACGACAGGCAGTTCGAGCGGGATGCCGCCGGCCTCGTAGATGCCGTTCTTCACCGACTGCGCCACTTCCGTGAGGTGCATATTGCACGGCGTCAGATCCGAGGCGGTGTTGGCGATCGCGATCTGCGGTCGATCGCTGAAGTCGTGCGGGAGGCCGCGCCGCATCCAAGCCCGGTGAATGTAAGAGTTGCGGTCGTCGCCGGAGTACCACTCCGAACTGCGAAGGTTCGACGCCATTGTTCCAACTTTCGGAATTGTGGTCTAATCAGTGAAACTGTTGCTAGCGTAGGCGACCGACGGGGAGGACACCAACTGATGTCAGACAAAGCGGCGGCCAACGAGGGCGAGGAGCGCCTGGTCGGTACAGATCGCGTACTGGCGGTTCTCACGGAGCTCGCCGGGCGCCCAGCCGGCGCCACCCTCGAAGAGATGGTGCAGCGGACTGGTCATCCCAAACCGACCGTGCACCGGGCTCTGGCGTCCCTCAAGCGAGCCGGCTTCGCCAGCCAGGACGGCCGTGGCCACTACATCCTCGGCGACGAGTTCATTCGACTCGCCTTCGCGCACCACGAGGCGCGTCCCGAGCACATCCGCGTCCGGCCGATCCTGGACCAGCTCTCTGAGCGCTTCAACGAGACCATCCACTTCGCCGTCCTCGACGGCACTGAGGTCGTCTACCGCGACAAGGTCGACCCTCTCACCGGCGCGGTCCGACTGTCTTCGACCGTTGGCGGCCGCAATCCCGCGCACTGCACAGGCGTCGGCAAAGCGCTCCTCGCGTCTCGCCTGCTCACGCTCCAGCAGGTAGAGCAGTGGATCGGGGAGCGCTCGCTCGAGCAGCGCACCCCCCACACAGCCACCACCGCCACCGATCTACACGCGCGGCTGAGTGAGACCCGCGAGCTTGGTTACGCGGTCGATGATCAGGAGAACGAAGCCGGCATCAACTGCATCGCCGTTCCCGTCTACCTCGCATCCCCTAGCGAGCCCTCTGGTGCGGTGAGCATCAGCGCGGTCGCCTACCGCACGCCGCTGGCAACGCTCGTGAACGCGGCAGACGAGGTCCGCGCCATCATTCGCCAGGCCACCGGCTGGCAGGAGCGCATCGCGTGATAACCGACATCACGGTTGGGACCAAGGATGCGTACTTCCTCGCCGAGGGACCACTCTGGGATCCGATTCGGGAGCGACTACTCTGGGTCGACATTCGCACCGGTCGCGCGTTCAGCGGCGAATTGCTGCGTGACGGGTCGATCCGCGTCGTCGAAACGGTCCGATTCGACGACACCGTGGGCGCGGTGGGCGTCTCGGCGGTCGGCGGATGGATCGTCGCCGGCCACAATCACATTCTGTTCCGCACCCCTGACGGCCAGGTGCACGAAGGCCCGCGCATCCTCCCCGAGAGCAGCGGCTCCCGGTTGAATGACGGCAAGGCCGATCCGGCAGGCCGCTACCTTGTTGGGACCCTGTCGCTCGCGGGGCCCTCAGAGACCGAATCGCTGGTCGCGATCGACTCTGACGGGAAGATTGCGAAGATCGACGACGACCTCACACTGTCCAACGGCCTTGCCTGGAGCGCGGACGGGCGCACCCTGTACAGCATTGATACGGAGCGTCAGGTGGTTTACCGGCGCAGCTATGAGTCCGATACCGGTCGCACCGGACCGCGCGATTCTTTCATCTCATTCAACGAGGGCTACCCCGACGGTATGACCATCGACGCCGACGGGCACCTGTGGATTGCCGTGTGGGGACTCGGCCAGGTTCAACGCTTCTCGCCTTCCGGAGATCTCGTTCACACCATTCGGATTCCCACCCCACACACGTCCAGCGTCGCGTTCGCTGGTCCGGACCTCGACACCCTCGTCATCACGACGGCCATCCAGGACCTCTCCAACAGCCAGCTGGCAGACCACCCGCTGTCCGGACACATCTTCACCACCCGACCCGGAGTGCGCGGGCTGCCCCAACCGCTCTGGAGCGGCCTCCCTACCCCGGCAACCAAGTAAGAGGATCACATGAAACTTCTGCGCATCGGTGCCTACGGCGCCGAAAAACCCGCCGTGCTCATCCATGACAACATTTATGTCGATCTCTCCGATGTGGTCCTCGACTACGACGAGGCGTTCTTCGCACACGACGGAATCAAGACCATCCGCCCGATCGTCGCTCAGCGCATCGAGCGGTGCGAGGTTGAGACACTCGGCAAGCAGCGCATCGGCGCTCCGATCGCCCGACCCCACCAGATAATCTGCGTCGGCCTGAACTACTCCGACCACGCTGCGGAAACGGGCCAAGCGGTTCCCAGCGAGCCGATTCTGTTCACGAAGTCGCCGAACACGCTGGTCGGCCCCGACGACGATGTCCGAATTCCGCGAGGCTCGACGAAGCCGGACTGGGAGGTAGAACTCGGCATTGTCATCGGAAAGCGCACCAGCTACCTCGAGACGGTCGCAGATGCCCGCGACAATATTGCCGGCTGGACGCTGGTCAACGATGTGTCCGAGCGCGCTTTCCAGATGGAGCGCGGCGGACAGTGGCTCAAAGGCAAGTCCGCGGAAACTTTCAACCCGGCCGGCCCTTGGCTGGTCACACCCGACGAGGTCCCCGACGTCAACGACCTGGGCATGTGGCTGGACGTGAACGGTGTTCGGCGGCAGACCGGCAGCACCGCCACTATGGTGTTTGACCCCTACTTCATCGTCCACTACATCAGCCAATTCATGGTTCTCGAACCGGGCGACCTGATCAACACCGGAACCCCTCCCGGAGTCGGAATGGGCTTCCGCCCCGAGGTCTGGCTGCAGGCGGGCGACGTGATGGAGCTGGGCATCGATGGCCTCGGCACACAGCGGCAGAACGTGATCGGACCGCGATGAAGGCTTTCGTCGTCAGGGGTCCCTTCGATGCAGGAGTCGAGGAAGTCCCGGAAGCGGTCGCGGCTCCTGGTGAGGTCGTCATTGATGTTCACCGGGTCGGCGTCTGCGGAACCGACATTGAGTTCTATACCGGCGAGATGCAATACCTTCACGACGGCAACGCGATGTTCCCCATCCGGCTGGGGCACGAGTGGATGGGCGTCGTCTCGTCCGTCGGGGAGGGAGTGGAGCCGAGGTGGATCGGACGCCGCGTCACGGGTGACACGATGATCGGCTGCGGCCGCTGCAACCGATGCTTGGATGGCCGGCACCACGTCTGCCAGTACCGCTACGAACTCGGCATCCGCGGCGGCAAGCCCGGAGCGCTCGCAACGCAGCTCGCCTATCCGGCCGCGTACCTGCACCCGCTGCCCGACACCGTCAGCGACGCAGCAGGAGCACTGATCGAGCCCGCCGGCAACGCCCTGCGGTCGGTCTGGGGCGCGGACCTTTCCGCCGGTGACCGCGTCCTCGTGCTAGGCGCCGCCACGATCGGACTACTGGTTGCCCTGTTTGCGAGAGCTGCGGGCGCCGAGGTCCACGTCATGGGTCGGAGCGCACGATCGCTCGACTTCGCGAGGAGCCTGGGCTTCGAGGACGTCTGGACCGAGGAAAACCTGCCGGAACTCGCGTGGGACGCCGTCGTAGACGCCTCTAATGCCAAGCATCTCCCGGCCAAAGCACTTGAGCTAGTCGAGCCAGGCAAGCGTGTCGTCTACGTCGGGCTCGCAGGCAGCCCCAGTCTCATCGACACCCGAACGCTCGCGCTCAAGGACGTAACTGCCGTCGGAATCCTCGGCGCAAGTCAAGGACTCGACGCGGCTATCGCCGCCTTCGCTGACGGCTCAGTCAACCCGGAACCGCTGGTCTCCGCGGTTGTGGAGCTGGACGAACTAGCAGACGTCCTCGCAGGTAAGACGCCCGAGGGAGCCGGCGCCGGTCCGAAGGTGCACGTCTCGCTTCGCGACGCTCGCTGATCCGCGTCGGACTCTGGCCGCCATGGCCCTGTCGGTGAAGACCAAACTTGGAAAGGAACGAATTCATGAGAACAGCAGTCGTTACCGGAGGAGCCCGCGGGCTCGGCGCAGCCAGTGCAGCGAGGCTTCGCTCCGACGGGGTCAATGTCGTCACCATCGATCTCGCCGGAGCCGCTGACATCCATGTGGATATCACGGACGAGGGCGCTCTGCGTGACGCGGCCGACAGCATCGGCCCCGTCGACATCTTGGTGAACTCCGCCGGCATTGTCGGACCAAACAAGCCCCTGCTGGAGACCACCACGCAGGAGTGGTCCGACGTTCTCCGTGTGAACACGCTGGGGTCGGTGGCAACCATTCGCGCCTTCACCCCAGGAATGGTCGAACGGGGTTGGGGGCGAGTAGTGAACTTCGCCAGCATGGCCGGTAAAGACGGAAACCCGAACCTCTCTATCTACTCAGCATCGAAGGCAGCGGTCATCGCACTCACCAAGTCGCTCGGCAAGGAACTCGCCACATCTGGTGTCCTGGTCAACGCGATCGCACCTGCGGTCATCGCGACCCCGATGAACGATGACACTGCCCCTGAAGTGCTCGCCCACATCACGAGTCTCATCCCCATGAAGCGGGTCGGCAAAGCTGAGGAAGTCGCCGCCCTCGTCGCCTGGCTGGCGTCTGATGAGGTCAGCTTCTCGACGGGCGCCGTCTACGACATCAGTGGGGGGCGCGCCACCTACTGATTGCGTTCCGGCTCGCGCGCTCTTGCTGTTTATCGATGCCCTACGGCTATTGGTCGTGTGGAGACGCGTCGCCGGTACGCGATGCACAGGGTCGGCGTACGGTCGTTGAAAACATGGTGCTGTGCCCGCGCTGCGGTGACTAAAGGCATGTCTACTGCTGCTCGTACCGGCTGACTCAGCCCAAAGAACAGGACCCAGCTCGAGCCTGCCGATGCGGCCCTGTGGGCGTTGGAAAGCACCACACGTCGCGCCGCACTCACGTGCCTGCTGGATCATCCTGAGTCGTCGCGTCAGGACGTGATTGCCGGCACTGACAGCTCGGCCGACGCGATCTCCGTGCTTCGCGATCGGCACAGGCGCCCTGTAAATGTCCGTCAGGGTACTAGCCGGGACCAGTGACGGCGAAGATAGCGGATGCGTCCGACGTTGACGGCTTTGGGGTCCGCGTCAAGCCAGAGCGCTGCGACCTCGCGGACCGTGGTGGGAATGTCGCTGCGATGGTTCGCCTGGCCAACGGCGCCGAGCTCGTGGATGATGAACATCCAGTGGTGGCCGTCGAAGGTCGTTGCGGCGGTGACGTTACGCATCCTGCGCTCCGGTTCTAGCACTCCAGCCGGAGCCGACGAGAACGACATTAGTCCGTGACGGAGATCTTTTCAGCGTGGGTCATCACCGGACCCTTTTCCGGGTTGGTGAGCACGGCCAGCGGGCAACGGAAGGCGCACACCATCATGGGAATGATCGACAATACGAACGCTGCCTCCCCGAGAATCTCCCACATCCACTGCCCCCATCGTTTCGGTGGGCACGCGCCCACCTATAGAGACGGGAAAGTCTCACGGATATGACGCCACTTGGAGGGATTGTTCGCCAGCGCGGTCACCGTCCCGTTGACGACGGCAGGCCGAGAACACGTTCGGCGGTGGTCCAGTCTGCCGCGATCGCCTGCTGCGCGGCTGCCAGCGTGACCTTGTGCGTGCACACGGCCTGATTGAGCGCGTTCTCCACCGGGTCCTTCGGATTGTTCACGCCCTTCGCGGCGGCCGCGTTGGGCTCTGGCCACAGGTTCGATACCGAGTTCGTGCCGCCGAGCTCGAGACTGACCAGGTGGTCGTATTCCGCGGTCTTGCTATAGGCCATCCCGTACTCGAGCAACGACTCGTGCTTGAACCGGCCGGTGTTGGACGCCGGTGGGCGCACCGTAGCGGTGTAGCCGTGGTGGCAGATGGTGGAATCGATGTTCGCCTGGGTCAGGCCGGGTCGATAGCGCCCGGGGTGCAGGCCGAATCCGGGAGCTCGATGCCCGCTTTGCCGTCGATGACGCGCGGGTGGCATTCCCCGGCCTGCAGTTGCAGATCGGCCGCTACTGTTCCCGGCGAATGTACCTGACGCAACCCCACCGTGGCGGGTGCAGCGGCCGCGGGCGTGGACGCTGCGACGCCGGGTGCCGGTGTGGACGTCGCGGCCGGGGAGAGCCCGAACAGGGTCGAGCAGCCAGACAGGCCGATCAGGACGACACCGATCAGGACGAGATGGTGGGGAAGATCTGAGCCTCGGCATCGCATACGCTCAGGCTAAGTCGTGTCTGCCACCAACGCCTTCGACGCTGCGGAGCAGGCAGTCAAGGATGCCGCCCCGCGCACGATAAAGCGTGGAGTGCCGCCCTTGCCGCGGGGTGGACAGAGAAGAATCTGCGCGAGATTGGCGGCCGCGCCCCCGGCCAGTCTGCGCCCCGCGCGCGTAAGCGCCGTGCTGCAGCTGCGCCACCCGCCCAGAACATTGAAGGGTGAGCCTGCGGCTCCTCAACTTGTAGAACAGGCCCCGCCGAGCGTCGCTCGGTGGGGCCTGTTCGTTGGGCAACTCCGTTGCCTTTCGGCTAGGTGATGGTACGCACCGTTTCTCTCTGAGCAAGAGCTTTCGCGGCATATCCTCACTCGCTGCGCTCCCTCCGGTATTCCACGGTCTCTTGCTCATTCACCCCCGGCGCTGTTTCGGCAAGAGCGCCGAAAGGCAAATGGGTTTCAGATGAGAGAGGGAGCGCGTCATGAGCACGAACGTCACCTTGTACGTGGAGTCCGATCCGCAACAAGCGACCAAACCAAAGCGGCAATGGACGGTGCCGGCATCGCCTACGAGCTGGTGTCAGTCGCCGCCAACGACTACCCCCTGCAGGCGGTCGGAGCCTCCTACCCCGCAGCACCGGTCACGGTCGCCGACGGGACCACTTGGGACGGATACCGGCCCGACCTGATCGCCCGACTCGCCACCGAACAGGCGCTCGAGCTCTACCAGGTGCCCGTCGATCCGATGGACGCCCTCTACTGCGAAAGCTGCCAGTGATGAGCGCCGCATACCTCCGCCGGCACCGCGTCACCGTGCCCGCCAAGCTGCGCTCCTACACGCCTGACGAGACCTCGATCGAGACCGGCCTGACACTCGACGAACTACGCCGCATGCGCGAGAAGGGTGGAGGGCCGGCGTACGTCACGATCGGCAAGAGAACCGTCCGCTACCTCCGCGGCGACGTCGACGAGTGGAAGGCGGCTCACCGCTCCACAATCTCTGTCCACTCGTAGGCCGGCAGCTCGCCGGCCCCGTCAGCACGCACGAACCGTTCATAGGCCGTTCGTGCATCGTTGAGTGGGCGGTCGAAGTTCCTGGGGAGTTGGCCAGCGATCTCGGGAAGCAGATACAGCCGGGTGAGCCCTCCAGGGAAACGCAGAAGAACATCCCGCCAGCAAGCGAGCTCACCGAACTCCTCCAGACCTTCGTCGTCGTTCATGCGTGCTCTCCGGTGACCGTGCGAGATTCCATTCAAGACGCATGAAACGTACCTCCGAGGAGGCACAGCCGATAGCCAGTTGGTGGTCCTCGTCTATTGCCGGCGACTCGTTGTGATGGGCAGAGCTCTTCCGGCCGAATTTAGCTCATCAGGCTGGATACGCCGGGCGCTAATGTCTGCATGCAAGCGCATTGGGGGCACAGGAAGGCAGACATGGGAACTCTCCGTTACGCGGGCGAAAGCTACGAGCTTGAAGACCGCGCGCTGTTTCACCTGCAGATTGCGATCAGCACAAAGTTGCGCCGTCGCGAAAACTTCTTCCTCAGCTGGATGGGCCCCCGCGACATGGGAAGCGGCCGGCACACCATATGGGTGGACAACGGGATTCCCCTGCACATCTGCTTCACCGGCTCCCGCCAGCCCCACCTTAATCGCGTCTGGATGGAACAGCTCTTGGATTCCGCAGCCGACGGTGCCGGAATGATCCTGGGAGAAGAGCCTGACTCACTGCCCGAGCGCGCCGTCGCGAGCGGTGTAGTTACCAGTCAGCCTGGCGCGCCCGGAGCCGGGCACTGATCGGTCGAGATCAAGCGACCGTAGTGCGGGGGCGTTTCTCGGACTGACAGTCAGGGCCTGGAGGGAACCTATTTCAAAGGCGCCGAATCGGCCGGCTGTGCAAGGGCGCGGCGCACAGTGGCGGAGCCGACGCGAAGGGTTTTGGCGATCGTCTCCCACGTCGCCGGAGGCGTCTGAGCCCGCATCTGGCGCGCGACCTCGATGCGCTCCGGCGTCATCACCGTCGGACGGCCGCCGACGCGGCCCTGGGCGCGCGCGTATTCCAACCCAAGCCGGGTGTTCTCCCTGATGGTGTCGACGCGCAGCTGCGCGAAGACGGCGGCGATGCCGAACAGGGCGCGGCCCATCGGGCTTGTGGTGTCGATCACCGGTTCGGTGAGGCTCTTGATATCGATGCCTTTGTCCTCGAGCTCGTGCAGTGTCTCGATCAGGATGCGCTCGGTGCCTCCTAGGCGGTCCAGCCGGCGCACTAACAGCACATCCCCGGCACGGAGGTAGTCCATGCACGCCACCCACTGAGGACGGTCCTTGACGCGGCTGGAGTCGCCGTGGTCGACGAACACGCGCTCGGCGCCGGCCGCTTTCAGCTCGGCCTCCTGCGCCTTCGGGTCCTGCTCCCGTTTCGACACGCGCGCGTATCCGACGACGGTCATCGGCCCCTCCCCAGATCGGTGTCGTATCCCTGCGTCTGCGATCGCGCCGGCCGCGCCAGCGTCGACGAGACGCCACGCGACCGGCTAGCAGGGCCGCTCATGCTTGCGAACATCCGCAGCTGCTCCAACCGCTCCGGCGTGAGCCGGCCGCGCGGCGTCGACGGCCGCACGATCCGATCGAACATCGTGTGCAGGCCGGTGAAGTCTCGCTGCTCCATCGCATCCCGGAATGCCTGGTCGTTCTGGGCGCCGGTGACCTGGGACCAGTCCAGGTCGTAACCTGCACCGGCGGCGACCTGCGTCCAGAAAATCCGTTGCGTCCGCCCGTTACCCTCCCGGAACGGGTGGAGGTAATTCACCTGGTCGTAATGGTGAACGAGCCGGTCGACGAACCGGTCACGATCGAGGCCCCGCAGCTGCTTGTCCTCCGCCAGCTCCGCGAACGCAAACCCCGCCCCAGACTCCAACCGGGAAACCGGCATGAAGAACTCCGCCTCGGCATCGCTGCCCTTGCGGATATCGACGGTGCGCAGCTGGCCCGCCCAGTCGTACACGTCCTGGAACAACTGCCCGTGAATCGCCTGCAGCTGGAGCAGATCCCCGGTGATTTTCGCCGGCCGGATGATCATCTGGACACGGCGGGCTTCCACCAGGTCCGACTCGGCGTCGTCGAGGGCGCGCTGATCGGTGATGCCGAGGTTGTTGCGAAGAATGCCCGAGGCGGGCTCGAGGTACGGGTCGACGAACTCAGGCAAGGCCGTAGCGGGCGCGGGTGCGACGCACCAGCTCGTCGGCGTCGAACTCCCCCTCGACGAACGCTGCAGCATCCGCACGGAACTCGGCCGTGGAGGACAGACCCTCCATCTCGGAGCTGTGCGCGGCGTCAGCCACCACACGCTCGCGGAGCTCACGCTCGGCGGCGGAGATAGTGCTCGCGGTCTTGACGCTCATCGCTGCCCCTTTCGACCTCTCCATTCTACCAGACCTGCTCAAAAACCCCCACGTAGTGTTTTGAACAGAAGTAGGTTTCGGCAACGGTTTTGGGCAACACGCGATCCGCGAAGTTCCGCAGCCCGCCCTCACCGATCTTCGGGCTGCTCGCAAACGATCGATTCCGTCTGTGGATTCGGAGGAGGATGACCTGATGGAGATGTTTCAGGCGGCTGTTGTCGGCGGTGGCCCGGCCGGTTTACAGGCGGCCCTAACGCTCGGTCGAATGCACGTGTCGACGGTCCTGTTTGATGACGGCCGCTACCGCAATGCGAGCTCGGCTCGAATGCGCAACGTCCTCGGGAGCGACGGATCCGCGCCCGAGGAGCTGCGCGCCGCCGGGCGTTCTGAACTCGGGGCGTATCCATGGGTGCGAATCATCGAGGGGCGCGTGGAGAACGCCTCGCTGTGGGACTCGGCCTTCGCACTCAGGGGTGATGGGCACGAGCACGTCGCTGAGCACCTCCTGATCGCCACCGGCGTCCGGGACACGCTGTTGCCGATCCCTGGGCTGGCCGAGATGTGGGGCGATGTGGTCCTCCCGTGCCCGTACTGCCACGGCCACGAATTCGCCAAAGGACCGATCGCCGTGATCTCCTCCGGTGGTCACGCCGAGCACATCGGAGGACTGCTGCGCGGGGTCACCGACGCCGTCCCCGTGTTGCATCCCGAAAGGGTCGAGGAAGTCATCCGGTCCGCCGCCGGTGTCACTATCCGGTTACATGATGGCACTGCCGTGGAAGCTGCCTGCGTGTTCATTCCCCCGAATCCCGCCCCGAGATCGGGGCTCGCGGAGCAGCTCGGCGTCACAACCGACGAGAACGGGATCCTCGTAGACCCTCTCGGGCGCACGAGCCGCTCAGGTGTCTGGGCCGCCGGCGATGTCGCCCGCCGAATCGATCCGCGAATACCGGCTGCCGTGATCACCGCAATGGCCTCCGGACTAGTAGCGGCCGCGGACATCGCCGCAGCTGTGGCGATCACTCGCGACCGGACACTCTAGCCAGAGCGGGTGCCCCGGAAACCATCGTTCCTGGCTTTGGTCAACTGAATGCGAATCGCATGTACTGGGCCGATGAGTGCAGTAGACACCGAAACCGCGATCGCGCGCCGATTGGGCGGTGAATTGTCACGGTAAACGGCGGCGATAGTTTGTCGGTAGTTGTCGCGTCCGACGCCCCCAAGCGGATCCCTCAGCGGGCGGCGGTCCATTCCGGGAGAGGTGGCCGCAACCACCAGGTAGTCATATGGTCACGGCCCGTCTGACGTTGCTCGGGCAGTCGATATGCGAACCGCTGAGGCCATCCCTCCGTCACCGAAGCTCGGTTCTTCCCGCTCAAGGTCGTTCTCTCGCACAGCCAGGGCCTCCCACCTGGCGAGCCGCTGCATGGACGTGCGCTCCAGCGCGACCAGGACGTCGTCGAGATGCTTTTGGAACGCTTCGCGGTGCCGTCCGATGATTGTCCGGAACAGTTCCTCTCGGTGCTGCATCGAGGTCATGTTCAGGGACGCCGGGTGGGTGCGATATCGCAGAAGCGGCTCAGGGACGATACGCGCCATTCCGTCGCGTTCGAGAACAGAGAGGAAGAAATCCCAATCCTCGAACCCGTTCCGCATCGACTCCGCATATCCGCCAACATCCCTCCAGGTGCTCCGACGGAACACCGCCGACGCCGGGCTTGCGTTGCGGTGAAGGAAGTCGACGAGTCGTCCGCCAGCCGGGCGGACGCGATGCGAGGCGACTCCGAACGTGCGCAGCTCAGACGAGGCAATCACGCAGTCATCGTCCGCTTCCAGAAGGCCACAGCACTGTTCAAGGAAGGTCGGCTCCCACAAATCGTCCCCATCGATTACGGCGATCAAATCGCTGCGCAAGGCATGGATGCCTCGGTTTCGGGCCGCCGCGACGCCAGCGTTGCTCTGGCCGATCAGCACCACCCCGGATGGCAACTCCTCAAGCGCGCGACGCGTGTCCTCGTCCGAGGAACCATCATCGACGACGACGACAACCGATGCCTGACGGGTCTGCGCGAGCACTGATTCCACCGTGTCCAGGGTCTGCCTGCCCTGATTGAACGTCGTCACCACCACCCCGACGTCGCTTCCCATCACCTCGCCACCCCCGCTCCCACGTCGCGCGCCATGCTACGGCAGGGCCCCTCCTGCACAGCAACAGCGGTCCCAGTTGCCGATGGGCTTCCGGGGCGTGGCTCGTGACAGTACGGAGCTAGGGTCGGTCCATGAGCAAGGTCGTTCTGATGTGCGGGCCAGCGGGAGCCGGTAAGTCAACCGTGGCCCGGCAGCTCGAGGCCGATGGCATGACCCGCCTCTCCTTCGACCAGGAAGCGTGGCGTCGAGGAATCCGCTCAATGCCGTTACCACCAGAGCTTCACGCAGAGATCGAGGCTGAGCTTCGAGCCCGTCTTCTTGACCTTGTGCAAGGCGGCGTTGATGTCGTGCTCGATTTCTCGTTCTGGTCGCGGCGCGCTCGAATGGAGTACCGGGAGCTGCTGCGACCGTGGGGGGTGGTGCCCGAAACGGTGTACCTGGCCACTCCTCGTGCCATTGCACTCGAACGGATGAGGACCCGCGGGCTCGAACACGGCGACGACTACGCACTGCCCGACGATCTCGCCGCCGCCTACTTTGATCACTTCGAGCCGCCTACAGGCGACGAAGGCCCGCTAACTGTCATCGGCGAGGAGTCCCGTTAGCCGAACGGCGGATTCTGGCGGTCATTGCAACAGGGTGGTCCCATGCGCCGATGACGTCTTGATGCGTTGCGGCGGGGTGATCGAGAGGTATCAGAACACAACCGTGTGGCTCGACGTTCCAGTACCCGAAGGACCGCTTCCCCGGGGTCGATCTGGAATCCGGTTCTCGGATCGATGAGGCCAACGCGTGCAGAGGCCATACAGCCGGGCTATCGTTCGGCGTAACTGTGGGTCGCATTGCACGAGGGGGCGCGAATGCCAAAGGATCACTTCATCCCGGCCGCGGTTCTTGGCGAGTTCTCGGCGGATAGTTCCGGGCGGCTGAGACAGCGTCGCGTCGCCGTTCAGCGGAGGGAGGGCGACGCCTTCATGACAAGAGCGGAGAATGTCGGCTACGTCCCCAACCTCTATGGCGCCTCGGGCTCTGTCGACAGGTGGGTCGACGAGACCTGGACCGATATCGAACAGAACCTTCCGGCCGCGATTCGGCAGCTCGAACTCGGCGGTCCACTGCCGGCCAATGTGTGGCTTCGGACACTTGTACCTTACGTAGCGACTCTCTTCGTGCGCGGGCACGAATGGGAGGACCGCTACATGAAGCGGTTTCAGGATGCGTGGGGACGAGAGACCCTTCGCGAAGGAGATGGTGCACCAGACGAAACGTCGGAGGGATTCAAGCTTGCTGCGGCTGGAGCCAACGGCTCGAGGATCATTGAGCTCCAGCGTGTGCTCGCTCTCGTGACCTGCGCCCGATGGGTTGTGTGCCACGTCACCCCGCCGTTGCAGTTCTTGACCAACGACCTGGGGTTGACGGGAACTGCCGACCTCGTGACCGGCCAGGTCGGGTGGATCGTTCCTCTGTCATCGACAGTCGGGGTAGGGATCTTCCCGGCGGTATGGCGGGACGTTCTCACATGGTCGGGGGAAGACTGGTTCGCGCAGATTGAGCACGTGTATCCCGATGCTTCGACGTTTGACGGCCTTAAGGAAGCGATCGCTGCGGCCGCGCGCCAGTTCGTCGTGGGCAGAGACCTTGAATCGGTGGCGTCTGTGGTGGACAGCATCGGGGCGTTGGAAGACCATCGACCCCTTGTGGAGGGATGGGGCTTCACTTCCGCGGAACGCCGGGCCAACGAGTTTCACTGGCACCGTCTCGCCGCATACGTTCAATCGAACCCCTTACCGACGCAAGACACGACGACGCTACTTCCCGTCCTGTTTGATATGCGCGCTCTCGCGGCCGGCTGGTGCCCTCGGATGATCTTCGGCGTGAACACCACACCACGAGAAGCGGGGCTCTATGAACGCGATGGGGTCATTCGCATGTCTCTGCGGGGAGGATGAGGGCAGCTGGCGCGCCGTTGTGGCCGGCGAGCTGGGGGAAGCTGCCGGCCACATCCTCCGGTCCGGGGGATGGACCGGCGCGGCCAGCGAGGGGGCCGCCGGCCGCGGTAGGTCGAGTGTGCACCGAACCGCCGACAGCTTCAAGCGCTGTCCATTAGGGGATCCTCTACGGGGCGGCGATGGGGGCCCGGCTCGGCCCGGCCGGCTTGAGCAGCAAGACCATGCCAAAGATGGCCGCACCTGAGCTTGCGAGCCAAACAAATGTCGCGAGCCAGTTGCTGTTGACTACGGTTTGCGGTCCGTCCGCGCACAGCGATCAGGACGCCGAGATACCGGTCGCCGTCGAAGACCCGCCACTTCTCGCTCTCCTCCTCACGGAGTCGGTAGCTGTGGCCAGCGTGCTCGTAGGTTCCCTCTGCCTCTTCCGGACCGTCTTGCATGTCGGTCAGGGTACTCGTGACACGACCACGGGCCGGGCGAGTCAACTCTCGTCAGTGCCGAGGTGCTGTTCCGCGTCGAGACGCGCCACATGGGCGCGGGCATCCTCGATGAACTGATCAGCCGCTTCATGGATTTCCACCGTCTTATCGGCAGCGATCTTCACCCAACCCTCGATCTACGAAACCGCCACATTCGTGAAGACGTTGTACGCGCCGGTCAACCGGCTAAAGGTCTCCCTCAGGTCGTCGAGACCCGGCTCTAGTTCGAAGTCGCCCCGTCGTTTCTCGGTCACCTCCCAGACGGCACCCACCCGCTCGATAATCCGACGGATCCGATCTTGAACGGTCTGCGAACCCACGACGATCTGCCACGCACTCGTCGATGACCGGATTTCGCGAGCCAGAGAAACGTGGGCGTCCAGAATCGCCCTGACGCGCTGGTAGCGCACTTGGGCGGCTGCATGCTGGTCGCGTCGCCGGTCGGCTTCCCGCCCCAACCGTGCTTGAGTTGCGCTGAATTCGAGCGTCTTGCGCTGCTGCCGCGCTCCCGCGATAACCGTGCCGACGACACCAGCAAGTGCGACCGAGGAGCTTATCGCTGCCCCGAGAATGATCGCTGTGCTGGTATCCGCCATGCCGCGAGGGTGCCTCCGCCGCGACATGGACCGGCGCCCACACGCGCCAATTAGGCGACTGAGAGGTCATTGCGGCCGCGGCCGGTGCGGGGGTCGAGGCCGGCCCGCCATCGTTCGCGCTGCTCTTCCGGGCTGATGATCGTGCCATCCGGAGCAGTCGCCGGCGTCACGAAGTTCGGCATCCCGAGCGCGAGTGCGCACGCGTCGAGCGCTTGCCGCAGCTCGTCGTAGTAGCCCAGCGGCCACCGGTGGCTGCGCTTTAGCACCCAGTGGTCGACGCGGTACATCATCAGTGTTTCGTGCGTGTCCGAGCGGGTGGCCGGCGCGTACTCGATCTGGAACTCGATACGGTTCGCGCGGTCGTTGAGGACTAGCCAGACCCTCTCCCCCGCGTGCAGCGTTTTCACGTTTCCAACCTCCTACACACTCGAACATATCTTCGAATTGTGGTGCAATGGGGTGACAGTGAGCATCTGGAGGTCCTGGTCATGAGCATGGCGCCCGCCGCAGAAATTGTGCACCTCTGGATGGAGCAGGGGCCCCGGTCCGCCTGGTGTGGGCAGGCCGCCGCTACCGAGCTGTCACCGCCGAAGCACTCCGCACGGCCGTCGCTCACGACGCGCTTACGCACCCCGCCGAGCACCTGGTCGGCTGGTCCGTGACCGGTCGCAGCGAACAAGATCCTGCGGACTTGCGTGTGTTCCAGCTGCAGCGCCACGACGTCGGCTGGATCCTGGTCGACGTCGAGCTGGCCTGAGCTCGTGGGCACGAACAAGCGCTACGACGTCTATTCGGCGGCGCTGGCGGAGATAGCCAAGGCTGCAGAGCGGCAGCCGCGGCCGATCAGCCTTCCTGACGAGATGGTGCGCGCGAGCGGCCGCCGCCGAGACGAGCCCCAGCCAATCCCGGTCTAGGCTCACGTGCCGGTCCAGGTCGCCTACACCGACGTTCAGCTGGTCGACGCTGAAGCGCTGGCCTGGACCACCGGCGGCCTCGTGCTGATCCGGTACGTCCCCGAAAGGGCAAGAGCTCCGGTCTACATCTGCGTTGCCGGCAATTTCGTACACAGAAAGTGAGGCGCTAACCGGCACAGGCTCCTCGTGCCGTCCCCAGAACACGAGAACTCGCCGCCGGATCTGAGTCTGCTCACCGTCCACCTCAATGGTTGCCTTCACCGTGAAGCCGGCGACGATTCTACGGGCGGACCTTCTGCGCGCAAGCCCCTGCCGGGGCCGGCTGCGCCGCCCTGCGGGTGGCACTTCGTCGCTCCTCCCTGATCGAGGCCTTCTGCCTTCACACCGAAGGCAACACCAGGAAGGAACAGGATCATGAGCACCCTCATCACCGACAGCAACACCATCACCCACTTCACCGCCGTTTTCGGCAGCACGGACCTCGCCATAGATCTCGGCCCCCGACTGAGTTGCATCGAAGTTGAAGCCCTCGCCGATCTCCTCCGAGCACTCGGGGAACCGGCGATAGCGGACACCTGGATCCAAGAACACGCCAGGGACGACGAAGTCGGGGACGCTCACTACCTCGGCGACCCCCTCGAGTACCTGGTCCCCGTCGATCCGATGGAGGACCTGCAATGCGACAACTGCCAATAGGCGACGCCGTCATTCCCGGGCATCATCTGCCCGGGAAACCTGCGTGTTGCCAGCGACTGATGGAGCCGCGAGCGGCCGCCGTTTCTTGGTGTCCGTCTGCCTGACCAGTCGATCGTAGTTCGCTTGTCGTGGGCTGCCGTGCCGGGCTTTCGCGGCATATCCTCCCTCGCTGCGCTCCCTCCGGTATTCCACCGACCCGGCACTTCGCCCGCTCCCGCTCACCCTCGATCCCCTTGCCAGACAGGCGAACAAGAACAGTTGAAGGGATCACAACCATGAACGACACGACCGCCCCCACCGGGGTCATCGAGCACCACGACCCGCACACCCTCGTCATCGAGGACAACGTTCGACCCACCGCCCCCATCACCCCCGCCTTCGTCCAAAGCATCAGAGAGAATGGAGTTCTCACCCCAGTCCTCGCTAGACGTGGCAGCGACGGCACCGTCCTCGTGCGGGCCGGACAGCGGCGCGTCTACGCCGCCCGCGAAGCCGGACTTCCCACGATCCCGGTCTACCTGGTCGAGGCGGATGATGTGACGGCGGAGCGGATCGTCCAGCAGATGGTCGAGAACGATCAACGCGAAGCCCTCAGTGATGCCGACCGTGCCGCCGCGTTCCAGCAGCTCGCGTTCGAAGGACTTTCTGTCACCGCGATCGCCCGCCGCACCGGCACCAAGACCCGGGAGGTCAAAACTGCACTTGCTGTCACCGGAAACACCACCGCGGCAACCGCGATTCAGGAACACGCGCTCAGCTTGGATCAAGCAGCTGTGCTGATCGAGTTCGAGGACGACGACACGGCCCGCGCCGACCTGATCCAGGTCGCCACGACAGACCCGGCGCAGTTCGCGCACGCGGCCCAGCGGGCACGCGACGAAAAAACCCGGAACACCATCAAAGCCATTGCGGAAGCCGAACTCAGCGCTCGTGGGTACGAGATCCTCGAGAACGATCCCGGCTACTACGACACCCAGTACATCCGGCTCAGCGAACTCCTCAGCGCCGATGGTGAACGGGTCACCGTGGATCTCATCAAAGCTGTGGAGGGCCGTGCAGCGTACGTCCGCGTCTACACCGACGGGGAACCCAGCATCAGCTACTTCGTTAGCGACCCAACAGCTGCCGGGTTCCACCGTTACGACAACGGCGGTTCCAGCAACAAGGGGCCGATGACAGATGAGCAGAGGGCGGAGCGGCGCACCCTGATCGCCAACAACAAGGCCTGGGCCTCCGCCGAGACCGTGCGCCGCGAATGGCTCACCACCCTCCTCTCCCGCAAGACCCTGCCCAAGGACACTGCAGTAGTGATCGCGACCGGACTCACCCTCCACCGGCAAGCGATCAGCACCGCCACAAGGGACGGCAACGAACTCGCCCACCAACTGCTCGGCATCGAGACCTCCGGTTACTTTCAGGCCGACAAACTCACCGCGCTGGTGCAGGGATCACCGTCCAAAGCGCTGCACGTTGCCCTCGCGGTGGTGCTCGGAGCCTGCGAATCCGTCACCAGCAAACAGTCCTGGCGGTACCCCACCACCAGCGACGCCGCCTACCTCACTCAACTCGCCGCCTGGGGATACAGCCTCAGCGACGTCGAAATGATCGTGACCGGCACGACCCAAAGGAACACGACCGCCGGAGCGGACGACGCCGAGTCTGAGCCGACGAACGAGAACGAGGACCAGCGGTAAGCAACGCGAGGGGCCCGCCACGGAGGGCGAGCCCCTCGTTGCCCCACCTGCAACAGGGGTCAGAGAAGCTGACGCTGCGACAGACCTGCCGACGTTGCACCGACGACCGGGCCACCGAGCTGGGCCACTCGGCCCAACCCGACGAACGGCACACACGCCGTCTCAGCAGTGAGCGCGGCGAGCCGGCCGATCGGGGTGTGCGGGTCGGCGGCGATCGCCCACCCGTCGGTGGCGTATCGGCTGACCGTTTCCACGCACTCCTTCTTCTCCTCCGCGGACGGAAAGACCGAACCAACCACGCCGATGAGTCCGCCTTGCAGTTCCGGACCCATGTTTGTGGTGTCGATGATGAATACCCGCATGATCATTCACTCCCCTGTGTCGACAGTTTTTGTTTGCCTTCCGGCGGAGAGATCGATTGCGAGTGGGAGGGGCGTAGTGCCGGGACCGTGGAATACCGGAGGGAGCGAAGCGAGTGAGGATATGCCGCGAAAGCCCGGCACGAAGAACCGGGAACGAGCTACGATCGGCCGACGGAAAGACAAACAAAACAAGCAAGTGCAGTGCCGCCGCAGGCGGCTCCACGCACAGCGGCACACGACGAGATCAGCCCCGGGACTGCGCCGATCTGGCGACCGAACCTCGAATGCTCTGGCGTGGACCTGCTGCGCTGGCCGCCCTATTCCGCCCAGGGTGTGGGCTGTCCGACCGTTCATCGTAGGTCGCTGACGCACCTTGCCGTTCCAGCCGCTCTCTGACGCGCCCTCCGGGCTTATCTCGCCAGAGAGCGGCTGGCACTCCCGGCGCTCCCGCTCCCACCGACTCCCTCTATCGAACAACCCACACAAAACAGGTTGACCACGATGGGAGCAAAAACATGAACGACACGAACACCATGCACAGCGTCGAACAACGGAACGCTCAAGCCGAAGCATTGCACGCGTCGATCATCGACCAAGTGCAACAGCTCGCGGACAGCGGGCAATGGCGGAAATTCCTGGACTTCGCCCGCTCCTTCCACAGCTACAGCCTGAACAACCTCCTCCTGATCCTCGCCCAGAACCCGGATGCCACCATGGTCGCCGGGTTCCGCCAATGGCAGGCCAAAGGCCGCCAAGTACGCAAAGGAGAAACCTCAATCAAGATCTTCGGCTACAGCACCAAGAAAACGACCCGAACGGACGCGGAGAACTCGACCGAGCAGGAAGAACGCACCGTGCACTACTTCCCTGTTCTGTCCGTGTTCGACATCTCACAGACAGACCCGATCGAGGGTGTACCGACGCAAGAGAACCCCGTCCAAGCGCTCACCGGCGACCACGATCACGGAGTGCTCGACCCGCTAACTGCCCACCTCGGGGGCAACGGATGGAGCGTCACACAAGAAACCCTCGCGCATGCCAACGGTTACACCGACCCCGACCGGCGTACCGTCGTCCTCGGCCGGAACCTCGCCCCCGAGCAGGCCGCGAAGACCCTCATCCACGAGGCCGCGCACATTCAGCTCGGCCACACAGACAACCTCGACGAGTACCGGCAGCACCGTGGGCGGATGGAAGTGGAAGCCGAATCCGTCGCCTACATCGTCGCCGGGTTATGTGGCTTCGACACCAGCGCCTACAGCATCGGCTACATCACCGGATGGGCCCACCAAGACGTCGACCTCATCCGAGAAACAGCCTCGCGCGTTCTCAACGCCACCCAAGCGATAGCTGACGTCATCACGTCGTGACCCCGACCACCCCGCTCAGGTCGGGCTGGCACTTGGGATTTGAACTCTGGTCCGACCGCCGACACCTCAGTGGGTTTGGATGAAGTCAACGGAAAAACTCGTGAATCGCCCGTTGACGGATCGCATAGCAGGTTTCCGAGAGATCCCTGCTCAGCGCAGAACGTGCTCACCGCCCCTCGCGGTGCGTCCGGCGGCCAATGGGTGATCGCCAGACGGACACGAGGATCAATAGGCTCGAGTGCACTCATGCCTCAATGAGGGGGGTGTTACCACCAAACCCCGCGGTATGGTCACCGATCTATTGATGCAGAAGTGTCACCGCTGTCCTGACACGTAACACGCCCGGGAATCAGGCGTCCTTGTCATGTCTAGACATCACACCAGCTACACCGAGGCCGGCGTGGCCGTCTGGCGCCCCTCAAATCTGCGTACTACGGCGGTCGTGCGACCACCTGTATCGATGCTCGATGACAGCGGTTGTGGGCGCGGGCTGCGGTGCTGCCGCCCGATCTCGCCCGGACCAACGCGTACGAGATCGTCGACCATACTCCCGGATCCGGGTCGGCCGCGCCAATGCGTTGCCGATCCCTCAAGCACCCACTCGGACTGCCGGGTGAGTGGCATCTTCCACCTGCAGCGGGCCGTGATCGGAATCCGCTGCTTCTGCCAGGACGACGACGGTAACGGGTTTCAGACCTTCTGCCTGGATACGTACGGTGATCTCCCCCGCACCGGTGGGCCTGACGATGGCGAGTGCCTGCCCGTCGAAGCTCGTGTGTTCTCCGGTGTCGAATCGCTCCAGTTGCTCTGGTCGCCCGCTTCCCAGAGCCTGGAGCACAGCAGGACCCTCGACTGAGGCGGTGATGGGCCAGTCTTGAGCGTGGGCGAGATTACCCGCCACGTCTCGCACGGCGATCGGAATGTACGCAAGGTCCGCGGTCGTTGCAGCAATCACGGCGCGCTCGGCCGCCGCATCAAGGTGGAGCGGTCCGCTGGCCGAGCGAAGTATGGCCCGGGCCTGCTCGCGGCCACCGATGTAACTGACGGCTTCGACCTCCCCCGGCTCGAACTCGACCGTGAAGACGGCTTTGAATGCGCGTTCCCGACCCGCGGGTCGCGTGCCGGCCGACCGCCCGTTGATCACCAGCTCCACCTCATCGGCGTCGCTGTACACCTCGACGGTCGTGACCGTGCCCGGATCGGCCTTCCAGCTCCAGCCCGAAACGGTGTCCGACCAGGACCACTGTCCGGCAAACGCGGGCTTACCGTAGGTCTCCGGCCGCTGGACTGCGATGTACGGCACATGGCGACGACCGAAAACCGTCTCGCGGTAGTAGGAGATGGGCCGGCGATGACCGGTGATGTCGATGTCTCCGTTCCATGCCGTGAGCCAGGGGAAGCCTCCCTCGAACGATGGCGCACCACCATCGCCGTCCTCGAGGTATGCGATGCGTCCTGCGCCTGCCTCGCCGAGATAGTCCCAGCCCGTCCAGGTGAAGTCTCCGATGACGTGCGGGTTGTCTTCGACAAGACGCCAGTTGACGTCGATGTGCGACGGGAAGGTTTCCGTGCCGACGATGATTCTGTTGGGGAACAGCGTCTTGTCGAGTTCGTACCGGGCATCGCCGTAGTTCATCCCGGCGATATCGAGCATGGAGAACGCCTCCGCAGTCCTCTCCGTGACCTGCGCTGAGGCGCTCACCTGATTCATGAAGTCGCCCGTATTCATCGCTCCATTCACACCCTGATCATCACCGGCTGCGGCGGCTGCGGCGTTCTGCTGCATGATTTCGTCCACCTCGGAGATGGCGGCCACAAGACCGTTCACGCCGTTGGTCACGTACCGGCTTGGATCGAGAGAGCGGATCTTGTCGACGAGTCGGCGGCCCCATTGCGCGGCGAGTCCGTTGCCCGTTTCAGGGTTCTCGTTGCCGATGGAGTACATGATCACCGAGGGATGGTTGAAGTCTTTCTCCACCATTGCCTGAACGTCCCTTTCCCACCATTCGGGAAAAGCCAAGGAGTAGTCGTTCGTCGACTTCGAAACGGTCCACACGTCGGAGACCTCGTCCATGACGAGGAGACCGTGGCGGTCGCAGGCCTCGAGCATGGCCTGGCTGACCGGATTGTGGGCACTCCGGATCGCGTTGAAGCCGGCCTCTTTGAGGATTCGCACCCGGCGTTCCTCGGCGCGGGCGATCGCCGCTGCTCCGAGGAGTCCATTGTCGTGGTGGATGCACGCCCCGCGCAGCTTCACCGTTTGACCGTTGATCCTCAGCCCATGGCGCGGATCGAGTTGGAGGGTGCGGATGCCGAAGGCGGTCACCTGGTCGGCGAGCACATCGACCACGTCGGTGAGGCGGGTTCGCACCTCGTACAGGCGTGGTGAATCGGTGCTCCAGAGTTCGGGGTCATCGACGTAGAGGCGCTGGCGGACGGTGACAGTTTCGCCCGAGCGCAGAGTCACGGGCGCGGAGTCGGATGCCACCGCCTGATGATCGGGCCCGCGCAGTTCCGTCTCGACCGTGAGCGTTTCGGTTTCCAGGTTTTCGTTGCGCACGGACGTCGCGATCTCGACGACTGCCCGCTCGGGGTCGACGTCGGGCGTGGTGATTCGGACACCGTTCGGCACCACGTGAGCGAGTTCGTCGATGTGGAGTCGCACGTCGCGGTACAGCCCGGCGCCCGTGTACCAGCGTGAATCGTCGGACGCGCGCACGTCCACCGTGACGGTGTTCGGCGCGCCGTACGTCAGGAACGGGTCCAGTCGGACGTAGAAAGTGGAGTATCCGTTCGGACGCTGAGCGGCGAAGACATCGTTGATGAAGACGACCGCATCGCGGTATGCGCCTTGGAACTCGAGGGTGAGCCGCTTGCCACGGTACTCATCGGGCACATCGAAGGTCTTGCTGTACGAGAAGGCCCCGCCGGGGAAGAATGCGGAGTGCGCGCCCTCGCCGCGGTCGGCCGACCGCTCGCTCGCCAAGAGAGCGTCATGCGGAAGTGTGACGGGGGTCCCGGTCCGGCCTGCGCCTTGAAGCGCGGCGTAGATCGTGGTCTTGGGGCCGACCGTCCAGCCGTCGGTGAACGAGGGGGTGGTCATCGTTTGCGCTCCTTGTTGTTGCAGTGTCGCGAGGTGCTCAGCGGGCGGCGGCCATAAGGGAACGACGCTGCATCCGTCGTTCGCGCTGCCGATCCGGGTCGGCCACCGGGGCGGCCAGGAGAAGTCGCTGCGTGTACTCGTTCTGCGGGTTCGAGGTGACCTCGGCCACCGGACCCTGCTCAACGATCTCGCCGCGGTACATGACGGCGACTCGGTGGCTGATGTGGCGGACGACAGCAAGATCGTGGGTGATGAACAAGTAGGCGATTCCGTTGCTGCGCTGCAACTCGATGAGGAGATCCAGCACGCGGGCTTGCGTCGTCAGGTCCAGAGCGGAAACGGCTTCGTCGCAAATGATGAGGCGCGGGCTCAGGGCCAGTGCCCGAGCGATTGCAACGCGCTGTCGCTGGCCCCCGCTGAACTCCCTCGGGTATCGTTCGGCCGAATCCGCAGGAAGCCCGACCTGATCCAAGAGTTCCGCGACTCGGAGTCGCGCGTCTCGCACGCTTATCCCCTGCGCGATGAGCGGTTCGGCGAGCGTGTCGGTGACCTTCATCGACGGGTTCAATGACGTATACGGGTCCTGGAAGACGACCTGGATGTCCTTGGCGAGCGCTCGGCGCTCCCGGGCTCGTGCGTGAGTGATGTCCCTGCCATCGAAGGCGATCGTCCCACCGGTCGGTGAGGCAAGGCCCAGGACCGCTCGCCCGAGGGTGGTTTTGCCGGAACCGGATTCGCCGACGAGGCCGAGCGTCTCGCCCGGGGCGATCTCGATCGATACGCCGCGAAGGACTTCTGGAGATTTCTTCACACCACGTCCGGGATACCGAAGGCGAAGATCGGATACGGTCAGCGGGCTCATCGCGTCTCCTCCACGCTGGTCGAAACCAACGGTTCGTCGGTTCGAATGGTCTCCTCGTCGAGGATGGAGGCGATCAACTCCTGCGTGTATTCGTGCTGTGGCTGGTGGAAGATCGAGCGCACGTCACCGCTCTCGACCAGCTCGCCTGACCGCATCACCAGGACACGGTCGCAGAGGTCGGCGACGACACCGAAGTTGTGGGTGATCAGGAGCACGCCCATGCCGTATTCGCCTTGCAGGTCGCGAAGAAGATCCAAGATCTCGGCTTGGACGGTCACGTCGAGCGCAGTCGTGGGCTCGTCGGCGATGAGCAGCTTTGGACGCGTTGCGACCGCGCCAGCGATGAGAACGCGTTGCGCCATCCCTCCGGAGATCTGGTGCGGGTACGACGCGAAAGTGCGAAGCGGATCCGCGATGCCGACGCGCGCGAGAAGCTGGAGGACGGTGGCTTTCGCCTCGCGCCGCGACATCGCCTTCGAGAGCCCTTCCACCAGCTGGCTGCCGACGGTGAAGGACGGGTCGAGGTTGGACATCGGCTCCTGCGGAATGTAGGCGATCACGCTGCCGCGGAGGGCGCGCAAGCCGGCCTGGTCTTTCGTCAGCAGCGAGTCGCCGGCGAGATCGAGTGCGGCCGCGTGGACGTGTGCCTCAGGGGGAAGCAGGCCGAGGATCGAGAAGCCGGTCTGGGTTTTCCCGGATCCGGATTCGCCGACCAGTCCGACGATCTCGCCGGAGGCGACATCCAGGGAGATGCCGCGGACGACATCCTTGCTGGACCCGTCCGGCTGGGGGTAGCGCACCCACAGATCGCGGATTCGAAGAAGTCCGCCTCGCTCCGGTGATGTCCCCGAGTGCTTCACAGGGGGAACCGTCGTCTTGGCGTCGGTCGGCTGTTTCTTGCTTTTCGCCTGTGGGGCTGCGAGTGCGTCACGGTAAGCGTTGCCGAGGAGCACGAGGGAACCGTTCAGCAGAGCGAGGAACAGCGAGGGCCACACCAACTGAATTGGGTAGGAGTAGATGTTCAGGAAGGCGTCGCTGGTCATGCCGCCGAAGTTGGGGGTCGTTGTGGACCCGAATCCGAGGAACGCGAGACCCGCCTGGACGCCGATTGCCGCACTTGCGAGGAACGCAGCCGAAATGACGATCGGGCCGCGAATGACATAAAGGATGTGTCTGGAGAGGATCCGGCGTGTTGAAAGCCCGGACACCCGTGCCGCGTCGACGTAGAGCTCGTTTCGTACGCCGACGACGAGATTGCGGACGAGGCGGAAAATGCTGGGTGCCAGGAAGAACCCGAAGATGAACATCGTCCACTGGTACGCGCCGCCGGTGATGGGATAGAGGACGATCACGAGAATCAGCGATGGGAAGGTCATCAAGAGGCTGAACACCCACTCGGTAACCGAGTCGACACGTTTTCCGGCGTACCCGGCAATGAGCCCGAACACCGAACCCAGCACGATTCCCACGCCTGCGCCGATCACCGCGGAGATCAGCGAGACCTGCATGGAGGCGACGATGCGGGCCCAGATGTCGTGACCGTTCTGGTCTGCACCGAGTGGCCACCCGGGCGTGCCTGGGGGGGCGTTGACAAAATTCAGGGAGCTATAGGTGGGCGAATGGCTCGTCGTGAGCGGCCCGAAGATGGCCAGAAGGATCAGCAGACCCAGCACGATGAGTGCGGACAGGCCGAGGGGTCTCCTCAGTAGCCGGGACAAGGCGCCTTTGCGCTTGCCGGTGATTGCCGTCGGAACGACGGCCTCCAGTTGGGTGGCGGTCATTCTGTCCTCACCTTCGGGTTGAGCCAGCCGTTTGCGAGATCGACGATCGTGTTCACGACCACGACGAGCCCCACACTGACGAGCGTCACGCCGAGCATCGCGGGAAGATCGCCCTGGATCGTCGTGGTGTAGGCGTAGGTGCCGAACCCGGGCAGGGCGAAGATCTTCTCGATGAACAGTGAGCCGCCGAACATCACGATGAATTGCAGAGAGAAGGTGGTCAGCGCGGGTCCTGCCGCGTTTCGAAGCGTGTGCTTGTAGAGGATCGACCGCGTGCCGGCCCCTCGACTGCGCAGGGTGCGCACATACTCCCGACCCAGTTCATCCACCATCGACCCACGAAGCTGTGAAGCCACCGTCGCTATGCCGCCGATGGACAGCAGGATCGCCGGCAAGATGATCGATTGGAACCAGCCGATCGGGGAGTCCGCGAAGGGCACGTATCCGATCGCAGGAACCCATTTGAGTTGAATGGCGAAGACGTACACCATGACGATGCCCAGGATGATTCCCGGAAATACGTAGGTGACAATCGACACGCCTTGAATGACGCCGTCGGTGACTCCGCCCTTCGAGGCCCCCACGATGCCAAGGACACCGCTGATCAGAATGGTGAGAATCGACGCGACGAGCAGCACCGACAGGGTGACGGGCAGTCGTGCCATGATCGCGTCCCCGACGGGCTGACTGGTGAAATAGGAAGTGCCGAGGTCACCGTGAGCCACGCCGGCCAGCCACTCGAAGTAGCGCTGAACCACCGGCTGATCGAGGCCTAGCTTCGCGTTCATCGCAGCGACCTGCGCCTCGGATGCCGAGGGACCGAGGAGGTTTCGCGCGATAGGGATGTTCGCGGCCGCCGTGAGGAAGAACGTGATCGCGGTCACGATGAAGATCAGCACGAGGCCTTCGCCGATGCGGCGTAACAGGAAACGGGTCACAATTCTCTCTCCTCCGTACGGCGCGGGAGCCTGGGCTCCCGCGCCGCAATGAAAGGAACGGTCAGTTCGCCGGGGCGTACGGGAGCAGGTTCACTCCGTACTGGGTCGGTGCGGTGTACTTGACGTTCTTGTCGGATAGCCAGAAGCCGCTGGAGGAGGCGATCGGTGCGAACCAGGCGTTGTCGACGAAGTACTTGTTGACCGCCCCCCAGGCCGCTGCCTGGTCCTTATCCGGAGCCGCGTTGGCAGCGTTCAAGAGCTGCGTCAGCTCTGGCGTCGTGGTGTTGAAAGGGTTGAAGACGCCGGCCATCGAACCCTCGGCCTCGACCGCCGGGCTGGTGTTGTAGCCGTTGTACTGCACGTACATGCCGAACGTTTTCGCAAGAACCTTCGAGTTGAAATCTTCGAAGGGAACTGACTGCCAATCCACTTTGATTCCGATGTCGCCGAGTTCCTGGGTGAGAGTCGACTCGTACGTTGTGGTCACGACGCTGCTGGGCATTGCGACCGTGAACCCGTTCGGATATCCCGCTTCGGCCATCAACTTCTTGGCCGCGCCGACGTTGAACCGCTGGGACGCGAGCAAGGACTTGCTGAACACGTCACCACTGGGGTTGAACACCTGATTAGTGGCCGCATTGCCCGGCCCGAGCAGCTTCTTGGCGATCGTCTCGCGGTCCAACGCGAGGTTGATCGCTTGTCGCACCTTCTGCTCCTTCAGTGCAGGGACGACGGTGCCGTCGCGGTCGGCCAGCCAGAGCACCGCGATCGCGAGCGGCTTGTTGTCGCCCGAGTTGAACTGGGCCTTCGGGAACTGCGCGACGTCGCTCGCAGTGGCCGACTGCAGCACGTCGAGCTGGCCAGACCGGAGCGCGTTCTCGGCAGCGGTCGGATCAGTGATGATGCTCTCGATGACCGTCTTGAACGGGTAAGCACTCACATTCCAATAGTCCGGGTTGCGCTCCAGCACGTACTTGGAACCCACAACGGACTTCGACTTGTCGAGGATGTACGGGCCCGAGCCGGTCGGCCACAGCTTGGACTCCGCGGACCCCAGCGACTTCGGTGCGCCGATCACGCCGGACACCTCGGTGAGCAGACTCACGAGCGCAGCGTCCGGCGATGAGAGAGAGAGGACCACGGTGTAGTCATCCGTGGAGGTGATGTCGGTGACCGAAGCAAAGTTGTCGGACGTCGCCGGACCGGTCTTCGACGCGTTCAGCGATGCGACCACCGCTGCGGCATCGACCTTCTCACCGTCGGTGAACTTCATGCCCTTGCGGATGTGAAAGGTGAGCGTCTTGTGGTCGGCAGAGTAAGCCCACGAGGAGGCCACGCCCGGCTTGATCGAGCCGTCCGGGGCCAGGATCACGAGCGTGTCGTAGATCGAGTTCAGCAGGGTCGTCTCTCCGCCGGATGAGTTGCCGACCGACATGTCCGACGGTGGTGCGTTCATCATCAGGTTGAGGGTGCGGTCGGTGGAAACCGTGGCCGCCCCGCCTGCTCCTCCGCCCGCTGTGCAAGCGGACAATGCAACAGCCGCCGCGACGGAAATAACCGCCGCACGGCTCGCGGACCGAATCTTCATGTGGGACTCCTTTGTCATGTGGCGACGCCGCGGTCGCCTCCGCTAGTGTCGCGAGTGCTTTACTCTAACGCACACGTGTTACAAGCGCAATGTTCACTGCGATTGGGTGGTCTTGGGCCTTGCCAGTAACGCGCGTGTTTAGCCCTGAGTGTCACGAGAACGTGCAACACGATGGTTTCCTGCGAGAATGGGTAGGTGAGCCCAACTGACGCACTTACGAGACCCGCGACGAGCTCCGACGTCGCCGCACTGGCCGGCGTTTCGCGCTCGACGGTGAGCCGGATCCTCAACGGTGACGACGCGCCCTTCCCGGACGTGACCAAACAGCGCGTTCGCGATGCAGCGGCAAAGCTGAGGTACCGGCCGTCGGCAGCGGCCCGCTCGCTGGTCACCGGCCACAACGACACCATCGTCATCGTCGCTCCGAACTCGCGCTTCAGCGGCCACGTTCAAGATGCTCTCGACGAGGTCGCGGGTCAAACCCGCCCGTACAGCGCCAATGTCGTTCTGAGGTTCGTCACGTCAGCATCGAAAGACACCGTCGATTCACTGCAGCAGCTTCGACCGTTGGCGGTTCTCAACCTCGGTGTGCTCAGTCGCAACGAGATCGTGGAACTCGAGAATCGGGGCGTCATGGTCGTACCCGAAGTGGTCGGTTCCGAAGAGGCAACAGGCGACCCGGGGTTCGCACGGTTGCAAGCCGAGCAGCTCCGCACACACGGGGACCGACCGCTCTGGTACGCCGAGGCCGAAGGCGACAAACCGGAGCCCTACAGCGACGACCGCTTCGCGGCACTTCACAGCTATTGCACCGCCGAAGGGCTCGCCCCACCCGGCCTGGTTCAGGTGAGCCTCGATATCGAGGGAGGCAAGCTGGCCCTTTCGCGCGTGCTCTCCTCGGACAGCTCGGCCGCCATCGCCTGCTACAACGACGAAGTCGCCCTCACCCTCCTCGCCGCCGCGCGTGAGATGGACGTCGAGGTACCGGGCAGGGTCGCAATCATCGGAATGGACGACATCATCGCCGGACAACTCTGGTCTCCCCGGCTCACGTCCATCCGAATAAACATGCAACCGCTCATCGCTACCCTGGCGGCTGAGTTGCGCGACAGGCTTGCCGGCAGAACACACAGAGCCGAGGAGTTGCCGGAAGACTTCTTCTCGGTCGTCCCCGGAGAAACGGCGTAGCACCCGCGTTTTTCGCAGCACGAACTCGCTCGCTATTCCGCGTTGCCCGTTGTTTGGCGACGCCCTTAGCTCGCCAGCAGGCTCTGCCTGATGACGGATGCGAAACGTCGGTATCCCTCATCGTTCAGGTGTAGCCGATCGGCACGAAACAGCGAGTTGTTGATGGATCCATCAGGGTTCAGCAACGCTGCGGCCGTGTCGACGAAGACGAAATGGCGACTCGACTCCGCAATGGCACGGAGCTTGCGGTTCGCCGCTTGAATCTGCCGGCGCACCCGCGCGCGGATGGGCGCTTCGGTGATTGCGACGTAGTAGATCTCCGCGTCGGGCAGGCGCTCATGCAGAGCTGACAGGTACGCGACGACGAGTGCGACGACCTCGTCCGCGTCCTTCGAATAGAACGGAATGCCGTTGATGTCGTTCGATCCGACGTAAACCACCACGACCTCCGGCGAGAACGGGACGACCATCCGCTCGAGGTAGGCGAGATGGTCACCGACTTTGGTACCGCCGATTCCGATGTTGATGCTTTCGAGGGGAGACAGATCCTGCCCCGATGTCGACCAATACTCGATGTAGGAGCTTCCGGTGAGAAGGACGTGAACAGGGCCGCGGTTTGCCTCCTGCCGCCTTTCGATTTCCCGGACCCGCGATTCGTACTGCGCGGGATGATCGCGTCCGACTCTGAAGAGGGCGTAAGCGCCGGCAGCCACCGAACCGACGACGACGGCGGCCGCGACCAGTCCCGCTCGCCTGACAGCCGGGCGCCCCGGGCTCGTGGAGTTCCATCGTGAAGGCTTTGCCCTCATGCCGAGGAGCCAGGGGACGCGGCCGCGAGCGAGGCGGACAGATCGGAACGGAACTCGTCCGACGCTCCGGGGATGTACTCGAGCAGGGTCCGGATGGACATGGCTGCCGCTTCCGGGGCGTTGGCATCCAGAGGTACGCCTGGGTAGTGGCTGGCGAAGGCGTCGGTGAACAGCCGCCATGCTGCCGGGTCGTCGGCGACGTCGCGCAGCGTCGAGTCGAGGTCGAACGACCCGCGGTCGTTCGCGCGGTCTGCGGGATACGTCCAGTGGTAGGTGCCTGCTGCGACGTCGACGGTCGCCCCGTCGGGATGCTGGGGCAAGACCACCTGAGCGGTCGTACCCTCGGGGATGGTGACATCCACCTCGGCTGTCCCCTCCTCGATGCGCCAGCTGATGAGGACCTCTCCGAACCCGATGCTGTGCCGCAGTGTTGCCGACGTGAGCTGCTTGCCGGGCTGCGGCGCGATGCGCATGCGCCGGTACCCCGGCTCGACCGCGTTGAGGCCGCCGATGGTGCGGTGCATCCAGTCGACGACGGCGCCCAGCGCGTAATGGTTCAGCGACGTCATTCCGGAGGGATTGAGGGTGCCGTCTGGTCGGACCGAATCCCACCGTTCCCAGATGGTCGTCGCCCCCATCGTCACCGGGTACAAGAAGGACGGGCATCCGGTCTCCAGCAGAAGGAGGTAGGCCTCATCCAGGTGGCCGGTGACGGAAAGCGCATCGGTGACCAACGGGGTTCCGGCAAAGCCGGTCGAGATCCGGTAGCCGGCGCGAGCCACAATGTCGGCGAGTCGATCGCCCGCGTGCGCCTTCTGCGCGTCATCGAGGATGTCGAATGTGATTGCCAACGCGTAAGCCGTGGCGGTCTCGTTCACGACCCGGCCGGTCTTGCTGACGAACTCGTTCCGGAACGCGTCGCGGACGCGCCTGGCGAGCGCGGTGAATTCGGCGGCATCCTCGGTGCGGCCGAGGATGCCCGCAGTGTCCGCCATCTCGCGGGTGGTCCGGCACAGGTAGGCGGCTGCGACGAGGTGCCGATCGGTCTTACCGCCCGCCGGGTTGTCCATCGGTGCGTCCGGGTCGAGCCAGTCCCCGTACTGGAAGCCGCGGCTCCACAGCCCATTCTCATCCAAAAGCGCCGCGACCTGGCGGATGAAGGTCGCCATCGACTCGTAGGCATCGACCAGGATCTGCTCCGTCCCGTACTCGCGGTAGAGCGCCCAGGGGAGGCTGACCGCGACATCGCTCCAGAGGGCGGTCGGCGAGGAGGGCGTGGACAGCACATCCGGCACGACCCACGGCACGAAGCCCTTCTCCTTCTGCTCCGCGGCGAGGTCGAGCAGCCAGGATCCGAGCACACCCCGCACGTCGTACAAGAAGGCGGCAGTCGGGGCGAAGGCGTTGATGTCACCGGTCCAGCCGAGGCGCTCGTCTCTCTGCGGGCAGTCGGTCGGTACGCCGACGAAGTTGTCGCGCATCGACCAGACCGCATTGGAGTGCAGCTGATTCAGCAGCGCATCGGATGTCTCAAACCATCCCGTGCGGGCCATGTCCGAATGGATCACCACCGCACGCAGCGAATCGGATGTCAGCTCGCCGGGCCAGCCGTCGACCTCGACGTAGCGGAATCCGTGAAAAGTGAACCGCGGCTCCCACACCTGGGGCCCGTTCCCGTGAAGCGTGTAGCGGTCGGTCGCCGCGGCCGTGCGAAGAGTGTCGAAGTCGGCCTCTCCGCCGATCATGACCTCGGAGTGCCGCAGCGTCACGGTGGTCCCGGCAGCGCCCTCGACGTGGAGTCGCACCCAGCCGGAAATGTTCTGGCCGAAGTCGACGACGGTGCGCCCGGCGGCCGTCGTCATGATCTCCACCGGCGCCAGTTCCTCGATCCGGCGGATGGGCGGGGCCACGGGATCGACGAGCGTATCGAGCGGCCAAGCGAACGTTTCGACAGCACCCCATCCCGAATCGTCGAATCCCGCGCTGTCCCAGCCCGCCGGCTCGAGGCGGGCGTCGAAGTGCTCGCCGTCATAGATGCTGTTCTCGCGCACACCGCCTGTCGCGGCGCGGAACGTCGTGTCCGTTCCGACGACATCCACACGGCCATCGGCGTACTCGAGCTCAAGTTGGAGCCACGCGGCCGGCCGGTCCGAGAAGTGGTTGCGCTTCTCCTCCCAGCCGAGCCGACCCAGTGCCCACCCTTCGCCGAGCACCGCCCCGATGACGTTGGAGCCGACGCCGATCATGCCGATCACATCGTGGCTGCTGACCACGAGACGGTGCCGGTACGAGGTCCAACCCGGCGCCAGCACTTCGTCACCGACGGACTTCCCATTCAGATGCGGTTCGATCAAGCCGATCGCGGTACTGCGCAGTGTCGCCTTCGTCGGCAGCTCGGGCACCTCGAACTCCCGGCGGAGGTACGCCGCGGGCTCGCCGGATTCGCCGGTGGAACTCGTGGGCGTGATGAACTGTGCAGACCATTGAGCGGTCATATTTCGAACTCCTTGTAACGGTGGGGCTGAGTCAGCGGACGGAACGGATGCGCATGATCACGACACCGGCCAGGACCGTGAAGACGCCCGCGACCAGATAGAGCAGCGTGTAGTTCTTGTGGCCCGCACTCGCCACGCCGATCCCGAGTAGGAGTGGGGCAACGAAGGGAGCGACGGCCTGCGGAATCGACGTGGCGAACCCGATGATGCCCATGAATCGTCCGGCGTCGGTAGCCGTTTCCGGGAGGACGTCGAGAACCAGGGCCTGGTCGACCGCCGCGAACATCCCGATCCCCGCTGACACGATCAGCGAGCCGGCAATCAGCACGGGCAGGTCGGAGGCCAGGGCCATCACGACCGTGCCCACCCCGAAGAGGACTCCGCCGCCGAGGACGAAGACGCGCCGACGGCGCAGCCTGTCGGAGAGGAATCCACCACCGATCGCGCCGACGGTGGTGGCGACGATTCCGAACAGGCTCAGGGTGGCGATGATCGGGGCGGAGGCTGCAACGCTGACACCGAGACGCTCGGCGAAGAAGAAGGCCGAGAAGGTCGTGTTCAGGGTGAGGCCGAAGTAGAACAGGAATCGGCCAACCCATGCCCAGGAGAAGTCCGGGTAAGAGCGTGGGTTGTAGATGTACTTGCTGAAGATGCCGGCCACGGACAGGCGGTCGGCGAAGCGGGCGCCGCGAGAGTCGGCCTCCTTCGTGAAGAGGACGAACAGGATCACGAAGATCACGCCAACCGCGCCTGGCAGCAGGAAGAGCAGGAGCGCATCACCCGCGAAGCTGCCGGCGATCACAACGCCGACCACTGGAGCGACCTGAGTGGCGAAACCGGCGAGGCCCGCGACTTTCCCGCGCTGCGACTCGGACAGGCTGTCGGCCATGGAGGTCGTCAGCGCCTGCAGCACCTGCCCCCAGCCGAGTTGCGCCAGGATCCAGCCGGCCCCCAGCACGAGTGCGTTCGGCGCGAGAGCCATGACGACCAGAGACACGACGCCAAGCAGCGTGCCGCCGATCATGAACGGCTTACGACGGCCGATCCGGCTGCGCGTGCGGTCGCTGAGTACGCCGAACAATGGGGCCGTCAACATTACGACCAGCGCGCCGGAACCAGTGATGTACCCCAGGTACTCCTGGTGAGTGGGGGCCAGGGACGAGAGACGGATCGACAGCGAGATCGCCAGCGGCGTGATGAACGCCACGAAGACGCCGAACTGGCCCAGCACCTGGAACCAGATATAGGTGGCGCTCGCCTTCTTCTGCCCGGGCGGGGCCGCCTCGCTGTGCAGCACCTCCGCGGTGGCACCTGGCGCGGCCGGGATCGGCTGCGCCGTAGCAGGGGGCAGGGCGGGCGTGTCGCCTGAGTGTGTCGCCATTGTGGACTCCATTGTCAATTCTCCGCGGGTAGCTGTGCTAGCCCGGGCTGGTCCAGGAGACTGTATCTCGAATAACTAGAGCGTGCAAGTAGAATTTGGATCGTTTCATCAGGACTGCGTAACGGGAGAGCTATCGCGCACAAGTAGTAGGGTTCCGGCGGAGGCAACATGACGAATACAGCGTCCGAACGGCGAGTGACGGCAGCCGATATCGCGCGGGAGGTCGGCGTCTCTCGCGCGACCGTGGGCTTCGTGCTGAACTCCACCCCTGGGCAGACGATCTCCGAGGCCACTCGCGACAAGGTCATCGACGCTGCACAGCGGCTCGGCTACCGCCCGCACCTTGCCGCCAAGGCGCTTGCCAGCGGTCGGAGCCGGATCATCCTGCTCGTGCTTCCCGACTGGCCGATGGAGTACAGCATGCGGCGCGTCGTCGAGGAGGCGTCGATCCTCCTCGACCAGGCCGGGTACTCCCTGGTCACGTCGACGCCGCACGAGGGCGGCACGGCCCGACCGCTGTGGGAGACACTGCAACCGGATGTCGTGATCGGGCTGCTCCCATTCAGCCCCGAGCGCTACGCCGAGATCCGGAACTCCGGAGTCGCCGCCGTCATCCCCCGCCCGGACGATACCGAACCCCCTGGTGATCTGAGCTTCGGCCATGGACCGCGCCTCCAGGTCGAGCACCTCCTCGAGCGCGGTCGCAGGCAGCTCGTCTTCGCCTCGACGCCCGACCCGCGACTCGCCGACCTGGCATCATCCCGGTACGCCGTTGCCGCTGAGACTGCTCGCGCCCACGGAATCGAGGATCTGGCACGGGCCGGCGTGCACTCGGACAACGCGACGGACCTCGTCGCGGCCTGGCACCGGTCGGGCATCACTGGAGTGATCGCGTTCAACGATGACGTAGCCGCACGTATCGTCGGCGCAGCTCTCCGGCTCGGTCTCGCTGTGCCAGACGATCTCGCCGTCGTCGGACACGATGACTCCCCACTTTCGAACGTGTTCGTCCCGTCGATCAGCACGATTCACGTCGACGACGAAGGCTTGGGGCATTACTTCGCCGAGCAGGCGCTGAACGCCACTATAGGCACGCCGGAACCCCAGTGGGACCAGAGCCCGAAGGTCTCCTTGATCAAGCGAGAGAGCACCTGAGCCGACTGGATGGGGTCCGTCACCGGCAACAGCTTGCGCGCACTAGCTACTGTCGCTTACGGTGAGGGTTCATTACTAGCGCGCGCCAGTTGATTCTCAGGGTCCGGCGCGCAGACGACGGAGTCTGCTGGGAACACCGAGCGGCTTCGCTCGATACCGCCCCCGACCAGGAAGCCCTTTCCATGTCCTACCGCGATCACACTCTCCCCATTGCGCACAGGGTTGAAGATCTCCTCTCCCGGCTGAGCATCGAGGAGAAGGCCGGGCAACTGACGCAGTACTTCTATACGGGCACGGATGAGCCGCTCCCCGACGACTTCGACATCGAGTCGCTCCCGCCTGAGTATCGAGAGCATATCGACCTGCCCCGCCGCATCGAAGAAGCGGTCAAGGACGGCCGCGCCGGATCCCTGCTGTTCGTCCGTGATGGACGACTCATCAACCGACTCCAACGCCTGGCGGTAGAAGAGACAGCGCACGGTATCCCGCTGCTTTTCGGTTTTGACGTTGTGCACGGCTGGAGGACTGTTTTCCCGGTACCGATTGCGCTGGCGGCGACATGGGACCCGGCGCAGATCGAGCAGGTCCAAGCCGCTGCCGCTCGTGAAGCGCGATCCGTCGGTGTCCACTGGACCTTCGCGCCGACGATCGACATCGCCCACGACCCGCGTTGGGGCAGGATGATCGAAGGGTCGGGCGAGGATCCCCATCTGGGCGCCACCATTGCCGCCGCCCACGTGCGCGGTTTCCAGGGCGACCTCGGTCCCGACAGCGTGATGGCGACTCCCAAGCATTTTCTCGGCTACGGCGCGGCGCGCGGGGGCCGCGACTACGAGGACGTCGACATTTCGGAGTCGGAACTGCGCAATGTCTACCTTCCGCCTTTCCGCGCGGCCGTCGAGGCGGGTGCTGCCGCAGTGATGAGCGCCTACATGGACCTCAACGGCGTTCCCGCGTCCGGCAACCGCCGACTCCTCACCGAGCTGTTGCGGGAAGAGCTCGGCTTCGACGGCTTCGTGGTCTCGGATGCGAATGCAGTCAGGTCGCTCGAGACACAGCACTTCGCAAAGGACCTCGAGGATGCGGCCGTCCGCGCCCTCGCCGCCGGGCTGGACATGGAGATGTGCATGATGGGGCCGGCCTTCGACCTCCTCCCGCAAGCGGTAGCCGAGGGACGAGTGAGCGAGGACCTCCTCGACGCCGCCGTTCGGCGCGTCCTCACGGCGAAGTTCCGACTGGGACTGTTCGAGCGGCCGTACTCGGATGAGGCGGCGACCGCGACCACCCTCGCGTCGCCCGACCACCGCGCGCTGGCCCAGACCGCGGCAGAGCGCTCGCTCGTTCTCTTGAAGAACGAGGCGGGCACCTTGCCCCTGCAACTCGACACGATCCGATCCGTGGCGGTGATCGGACAGCTCGCCGACAGCCGGCGCGACACCCTGGGCCCGTGGATCTTCGATCACGACACCGAGGAGACCGTCACCATCCTCGAGGGCGTCCGCAACCGGTTCGCCGGGGCAGCAGAGATCGTCTTCGAGCCAGGGGCAGGAATCCCGGAGAGGCTGCATCCCTCCCCGTTCGACGTCTTGGATCCCACCGTCGAACGCACACCAGCCGACTGGGACGACGAATCGGCCATTCGCCGCGCGGTCACCGCTGCTGAATCTGCAGACGTCGCGATCGTGGTCGTCGGTCAGCGGCAGAACCAGATCGGTGAGAAGGCGTCGGTCAGCACTCTCGACCTCCCAGCGCGTCAGCTCGAGCAGCTGCAGCAAATCCACGCGACCGGAACGCCCATCGTGCTGGTCGTGATGTCGGGTCGGCCGCTGGACCTCCGATGGCCAGACGAGAACGTGGCCGCCATCGTTCAGGCGTGGTACCCCGGGACCCGAGGTGGTGAGGCCGTCGCGGCCGTCCTGACCGGCGATGTCAACCCGGCCGGCCGGCTGCCTTTCACCTGGCCCCAGCACGTCGGCCAGGTCCCCCTGGTGTACAACCACTACCGGACTTTCCTTCCCCATGAGCGGGACTCCCGCTACTTCAACGAGTCGAACGCGCCTCTCTACCCGTTCGGCCACGGCCTCTCGTACGCGAGCTTCCGATACGAGAATCTGCGGGTGGATCGCCCTGAGCTTTCGATCGGCGAGACAGCGCTCGTTTCGGTCGACGTCGTCAATGAATCCGACCGGGATGGTGACGAGGTGGTGCAGTTGTACATCCACCAGCGCTACGGCACGTCATCGCGTCCCGTCCGCGAACTGAAGGCGTTCACACGCGTGGCTGTGCCAGCGGGCGGATCCCGAACAGTGGATCTCGAGCTCGGCCCGCGCCAGCTCCGCTACTGGAGCGCAGCAACGAACAGCGAGGTGCAGGATGCAACGTTGCTCGATATCTGGGTCGGCGGAAGTTCGCGAGCGGATCTCGGCACGACGCTTACCGTGTTGTAACGCTTCACATGTGCCAGTGGAAGCCCAGGGACGTGCGAAACATTGCTGCGCGTGCGGGCGGTGGTCATCCCGCGAGTCGGGTCCTGGGGTCACGCACTCCGAACGATGCTCTCGCTGCGCCGATCTTCGGGACCTAATGATTTTCGGCGATGAGGGTCTGCAATCGCGGTCGGAGCTTGAGCATGATCCCGCTGCTTCTCTCATCGCCCTCGGCGCTACGAAGAATATCGAACGCCTCATCACCACTGTCGGGACGATCCGGGTCGAATCAGCTGTGATGGTGCGACTGCACCACGGAGCCAAGGCACCCTCTTGAACACCAGCTAAGGGCGGAGCGGTCACCATGAGGTCCAATACGCCGTCGTCCCGAATCGCTTGGACGGGGACCTCATGGAGCGCCTGCGTCTCCACTTCGCGGCGCGTCACGGACTGACTCGACGACAAACGCAACGACGTCAACACCTTTCGCTCCGAGCTGATCAACTCCGATGAGATAACGCAACCATCACCGGCACAAATCACTGGCCCAGGACCCCCGTCGTCCCCCGGTGACTGGGGTCCTAATGGCTCTGGAACAGCCGCCACCACATGTTGCCCCCGCCGATCGGGTCAGAGCAACGGCCGGGAGCAGGGTGGGAACCGACGGCGAATAGAGGACAAGAAGCAAGGAGGCAAGGAGGCAAGGCGGCAAGGCGGAACGGAAAAAGGACGCAAGCGTTAGGGAAGGCTCGGGTACGAGTTGAAGGAAAAGAGCCAATGCACGTAGGCACTCTTAGAGTGTGCGCGCTCAATGCGCGCCGAAAGGCGTCCGCAACCGGAAGTTCTAAGTGTGAGAGGTGGAGTGGCGCGCTGGAAGCGCGGGCAAGCGGCTCAAGGGGTCAAGCAGGCGGTCCATTACGCCTTCGGCGGCGTCTGTGACGCCACCCTGACGGCTAAGACCGCCGACGGTGCGCTGGCGGCGGCCGGCTACGCGGATGCAGTGATGACCCGCTCCATCGTCGAGAACGGCGCCATCCGCGACGACCTGCTCACCCGCCCCCAGTTGAAGGATTGGGTCGACGGTGTCGACCCGCTCACTGGCGAGCGCCGCGGCCGCGATCTCGAATCGCCGGTCGCTGACCTGATCCTGGATGCGACGATCAATGCACCGAAGTCGTTCTCGATCGCAGCGATGCTGGACCCGGAGTTGGCGGCCGCGTACGAGGATCTGCAGGACCGGTTGCGGGATCGGATCATCAAGCTGTGGCAGACCGAGCTCAACGCCCGCCGCGGCAAGCAGGGTTCCATTCGTGAGGACCTGGCTCGCATCGAAGTCGTTGAGTTGCGGCATGAAAGGTCGCGTTCATTGGACCCGCACAAGCACCGTCACCTGTGGCTGAACGTCAAGGTCCAAGGGCTCGACGGGAAGTGGTCCAACATCGACACTCGCGTCGCTCTCCGGTTCCAGAACGTCGTGAACGCAGAGGGTGATCTCGCTTCACGAACCGACCCAGCATGGGTCAGCGCCTTGGCGGCGAAAGGCTTCACCTTGAACTCGGACGGGGAAATCGAGCAGCTGCAACATCTGGTGCGGCCGCTGTCGAAGCGCTCTGCACAAATCGAATCGAACAGAGCGGCGCATCTACGTCAGTGGAAGGAGCAGCACCCTGGCGAGGAGCCCTCCGCCACGGTTCTGACTCAGATCGATCAGTGGGCGTGGGCGGCGGGTCGGCCGAACAAGCCGGCCCAGTTGAACGAGGAGGATTGGGCGTCGGTAGTGATGGCCGAGCTTCGGCATGCCGATCCGAATCTCAGCCGACCACGCACCCCGGTCGATGCACAGTCGGTGGGTGCCGAGGACCTCGATCTTGAGTTGCTGGCCGCGAAGGCGATTGTCGATGCCGACGCCAGGTCCACCAGCACGGGAGGTCGGTTCAGCGACATGGACGTTTTGGCCGGCGCGATTCGCGCGATCGCCAGTTCCGGCGTCCTCGCCGACCGGCTGCGCTTGGCTGAGATTGTTGACCGAGTGGTCTCCTACGCCACCCGCACTTACACCGTGACCCTGCTTAGCGAGACGAATGTTCCGGCGCACATTAAGCGGCGAATGGCCACCTCGACCGCGACATTGAAAGCCACCCTCGCTCAAAGGATCGAACGCATCTCGGCTCCTGGTGCTGCATTGAACATAGCCGAGGTGATAGCAATTGGACATGCTGTCGAACCGGAACATTCGCTAGACAGAGGTCAGCTTTCTGGTGTCGCCGCCATCGCCGGCACCTCGAGAAGTGTCGCAGTATCGGGCGCTGCCGGAACCGGCAAGACGACAATGCTTAGGGTTGCTGGCGCAGCCCTTCGTCGTCGTGGCCGCAACATGATCATCGTTGCGCCGACGAAAAAGGCATCGGCCGTCGCTGGCCGTGAAACGGAGAGTGCGTCCTCGTCGCTGCATCAATTGCTGCACGACTATGGCTGGCGTTGGGCCACGAACGAGGCCGGAGGAACTGACTGGTACCGACTCCAGCTCGGAGAACTCGATCGCAGCACAAAGCTCGTATACGGCGGTCCGCGCATTGCGATCCGTCCCGGCGATCGGATCGTGGTGGACGAGGCCGGGATGCTCGACCTGGAGGCTGCCAACGCCCTCGTCGATGTATTGGAACGAACTCACGCGACGGTGGCACTCGTCGGCGACGAGCGTCAGGCGCTGCCAGTTGGACATTCCGGCGCGATGGCTCTGTTCTGGACTCACTCGGCGGATCAGGTGGAGCTCATGACCATCCACCGTTTCAAGGATCCCGCTTGGTCGGACTTGACGCTGAGGTTGCGCGATCCATATGGTCGCCAAGAATCCGAGAACGTCGCCGACGAGCTCGTCCATACTGGGCATGTCGTTCTCGCAAACAGCGAGGCCGAGGCTCGAACCCGAATGGTCTCAGCCTGGTTCGACGCGGAGGAGCAGCGACAGTCGATCGCGCTGGTCGCCGCGACGCACGCTGAAGCATTGGCGATCAGTGAGGATATCCAAGGTCGGAGAATCCGTGCCGGCGAGATCGACACCGGTGAATCCACCTCGGGTCAATCCGGTCAGCCCCTCTTCGTCGGCGACGTCATTCAAACCCGACGAAATGATCGCGGCTCGGATGTCCAAAATCGCCAGCATTGGGTGGTCAAGCAAATCACGGCAGCACATGTGATTCTCGCATCCTCTTCGGACTCGACCGACCTCAAGAAGGTCACCCACGAATACGCCAACGCTCACATGCACCTGGGCTACGCATCAACGGTCTATGGAGTCCAGGGCGAGACCACGGATCGTGCGCTCGTCGGGCCCGGTGTAGACGCCGCTGGACTCTACGTCGGTCTTACCCGAGGTAAGGAGAAGAACGAAATCGTTCTAGTGGCGCCGACGGAAGCTTCGGCGAGAACGCAACTCGTCGAAATGATGCAGCGCCAGTCCATCGAAGAGACGCTCGATGCGTCCCAGGCTGCCGCACGAGTGGAGTTTAGTCGCGCAGCCAAGAGCGAGACGGGGCCATCCACCATGGCGCATCTAGACGGAAGTGCGGTCCTCGGCCGATGACGTAGGACTAACTCTTAAACAGTCCGCGAGTCCGAGCCTGCCGGCCAAGCCCGTTGACGCCCTCTAGCGCGCCGTCCTGTGCCCGAAACCGAAGGAGCGCTACGCCAAGCGCGTCAGCGCGATCACGGGCCTCCGGGAAAACACCCCCCGGCAAGAAGAGCAGAGGGGATCGCCCGTCCCCGGCTGAGGTGGCGGCGGCACGCTCAACGAGGTCTACGTCGAGGTTGCCCCTACGGTTTTCTACCCAGCCGAGAAAGTGGGAGCTGTAAAGGTCGCAAACCTGGTTCGCGGTTACATCAGTGGCGCGCGCGTCCGTTGCGCCGAGGTGAACCATCCATTCACGACACAATTCGACTGCTTCCACGTCCGAGACGCCCCAGGGCCTCGGAGACGGTGTTTCCGTGCTCACGTAAACAGTCTGCACCGACCCCATGTCGTCTGAGTACGGGTCAGAGGGTTGGGAACACGAATCCCTTCCTAACGGGCTCGCACAAACAAGCGTGAAGCGGCGGTGAAACCGATGCCGTTCTGTACGGCGCGCAAACTGGAGTCTGAGCATCGACGTTGTGGCTATCAGCTGCGAGGCGGGCGCCCAAAGCAACGACGCAAGCCGATTCTGATCCGACTGACGAGGGTTCGCGACCGGAAGTAGCGATCTCGTTCGCGACGATCTCGAGCGATATTTGCCGAAACCTGCCGTTCCGTGAGCTTGTGTGCCCACTCAGCGCGCCCATTCCGAATGAAGTAGTGGGATCCGCATGGGAACGCGTTATTTGAGATCGAGGGGAACAAACTGATGTCGTTTTCGCCGCCCGAGAGTCGCCAGCGGAACCGACCGATCGGTGTGACGACTTTGTTCCCGCATCCGCACATACAACTGTGGACAGCTGTGCTGTAGCGCAGGGAGACGTAGAGGACTCCCTCAAGCCGTTTTGACGGGATGCCTTCTACGAACTCTGCGCGAATCGTCTTCATCACTCGACCACGTCCGAGTTGGTCAACTGGTTCGGTGCGATCGTAAAGGTGGTCTGCCGTTCGTCAGGGTGCTCGCGATAGAAGCCTCGCATCCGCTTCCACTTGAGCACCGCCAGGGTTGCGTTCAGTGCGTTCAGGTCTGCGATCTGAATGTTGCGGTCGTACTCGTCTTCTTGCTCATCCGCGAAAGAGATCCGCTTTGCAACATGATCTGCGTGATCTGGAGTGACCGTAGTCGTACGGACGATACCGCCGAGCGTGTCGCCTTGACGCCTGATGCCCATGCCCACGTCGATGAAAGGAATTCCGTGCGCGACAAGCCAGTCGACGATGACCCGTTTTCCAGGACCGGTGTCGATCGCGATAAAAACGAAGTCGACCCCGGCTAGCTGGTCGACGTTGCTCGCGTCGAGAGTGGCAGCGTGGGGCTCGATTCCTCTGTGCATGGCGCCGTACTGCTGTGTGTAGTAGTCGACCTTGGTCATCCGCGCGTTCAGCTGGTCGATCGTGGCGGCGCCGGGAGCGCGAAAGGCGTTGTGTGCGAGTAGGACGTCTGGATCCCACAGGTGGATCCTCGGGACAGGCGTCTTCGCGACGAGATCGAGGATGTACGAACCGGTTCCACCCAAGCCGATGATCGCGATCGGTCCTACCGCAAGACGTTTGCTGATATCGCTAACCCCCGCTCTTGCGGAAGCCGAGTCGAGATAGACGAAGGGGCTGACGTCGTCACTTACTGGCACCGGCTTATAGGTACGAGCCGTAGCCGTTGGGTCAGCTGCTCTTGCTGGGCCGCTGATCGCCCGGACGTACTGCGTGATCTTGTCGTAGTAATTTTCGTACGAACCGGACGCTGGCTTGGTCGAGAGAAGCGAAAGCGGAGCGAAACCCGCGACCGGCGGCTGGGGCTCGGAGTTCGCGATGAGACGCGCCATCGGAGTCTTCGTAGCATCGTGGGGCACGCCGGTGAAAACGACGGTATGCGGCGCCGGTCGATCGGTTCGGTCACCGGTGACGTTGAGCTCAGAGATGAGGACTCCGTACTGGCGGCAGCCCTCGACGTCGAGGAACGGTACGTGTTCGATGATCAGGTGGCCGTCGCGGACGGATACCTCGTATCCGTCCGCGAGCAGCCGCTGGAGGTCAGGACTTTCCAGTGGGGTAGACATCGAACTCGGTTCCCTTCTTCTTTATCGTCACCGACTCGCCAGCAGCGAGTTCGCCTTCATGCGGCTTGCTCTTCGCGTGCCGGTACGTCGCGGTGTAGGTCGGGTCGTTCACGGTGGGCGTCGGAAAGGCGATGCCCACGAGCCGCTCGAACGTGACCACTTCCTCAGCGACGAGCGCCTGTTCGCCGTTGACCACGATCTCGAAGTCGTGCTTCTTCTTCTCCGCCGAACCGAGGAATGATCCCGCGGCCGCCTGCTCGGTGTCAGTCATTATCTTGCCCTCCTCCGGAAACCTCCGGATTATTTTGTACCGAATCGGTATAAGAAACAGTTTAGCATACCGATCTGGTGTATAGTTTTCCTATGAGGTCGGCATGAAGGTCGGCTTCGCGACCACAAAGCTCGCGAGGACGTGCAACGACACGTCCGAGCGAGTTCGGAACCTCGGCGCTGAGCGCTCCGAAAAAGTGCTCCGCCGTCTTGAGCAACTCGACGCTTCTGCGAACCTCGCCGATTTCCAGAAGCTCCCCCAAGTCCGTTGTCGCCACTTGGGGACTCGGGGCGACGAGCAGTTCTCGACCAACCTCGACGATTCGTGCCAGCTACTTTTCAGGGCGGCAGATGACCCAATGCCCCGACTACCTGATGGGGGCATCAATATCGCGCATGTAACTCGAGTCGTAGTTCTCGGGATCACCGACACCCACTAGAACCAGCAGGAGCTCACGATGCAGACGAAAGACCGCGGACAACCGGACTGGATTCCATTCGACCCGGACCGCGCCAGCGCGCCCGGAGAAACACTGCGAGAGACCCTTGAAGCGCTCCCTCTTTCACAGACCGACTTGGCGCTTCGAACGGGCATGTCGATCAAACACGTTAATCAACTGGTTAGCGGATCGGCCACGCTCTCGCATGACACCGCTATCAGGCTCGAGCGCGCGACGGGAGTGCCGGCCACAACCTGGAACAACCTAGAAGCGCGTTACAGGGATAGCATCACTCGCGCGGAAGAACGCGAGACCCTCGCGGACTCAAAAGACTGGCTACGCCAGATGCCGGTGTCCGCCCTTCGAAGCCGCGGAGTGGTGACCGCCACGATGCGCGATCCCGGAACAGTGCTGCAGGAAGTGCTGGCGTTCTTTGGCGTATCGTCAATTTCAGCATGGGAGGCGGCGTGGGCCCGGCCCTCCGCGGCGTTCCTCCAGTCGTCCGCCTTTCAAGCAGAGCCGGGTGCGGTCGCTGCGTGGCTGCGGCTGGGTGAACAAGCTGCGCAGGGCGTTGAGGCGAAACCGTTCGACAAGGCAACTCTCAGGGCTGCAATACCCAAGTTGCGCGAGTTGACCCTTCTCTCGCCGGAGGAGTTTTGGCCGCTCGTGCAAGAGATATGTGCACGTGCTGGAGTGGCGGTCGTCGTCGTGCCCGAAGTCACTGGCGCCCGTGCGAGCGGTGCCACGCGATGGCTATCGCCGACCAAGGCATTGGTCCAACTTAGTGTTCGACATAAGCGCAACGATCATTTGTGGTTCGCACTCTTCCACGAATTGGCCCACGTACTGCTTCACGGCAAGAAGGAAGTATTCGTCGAATCGAAGCTCGGCCACGACGGTGGTCGGATAGATCAAGAACACGAAGCCAACGACTTTGCTCGAACCACGTTAATTCCTGTGACCGCCGAGTCAGAACTCAAGGCTGTAGAGACACCCGCGGATGCACGCCGGCTCGCCAGACAATTGGGTGTTCATCCAGGGATCATCGCCGGTCGAATCCAACACGACCGCGGAGATTACAAGTTTGGGACGCCTGAACTCTTCGTGTCTTTGCGGGTGACGGACGGCAGACAGTAGTCGACCAAGCGCCGAGCAACCGAACTAATCAATCACTAGAGCGAGTCACCAGACTTTGGCGGTCTATTTCTTGGTGGTGACATCGCCGCCGAATGCATCGGCTTATGGTCGCGCAGCGGTACGCTTCACGACCGTTCCGATGCCGATGATGTGGCAAAAAGCGTGGGTGGAGCCCGCCAGCGGCGAGTTCCACCCATTGACGCTATTGCTACGCGCTCGGTTCGAGGCGCGAGACCGTACTCACGAGACGGGAAGGCCCGGTCGCGGCTACGTCCGGGCCGTCAGCTTTTGGGGCGCGGCGGGTGACCTCCGCGGTGGTGTAGCGGAGGGAGGGGCCGACGCTGTCGGCGACGACTTCGGTGGCGGCTCGGGGTTCGCCGGTGGCCTGGTCGGTCCAGTGGCGGAACTCGAGATTGCCGTTGACGATGACGGTGTCGCCCTTGCCGAGGCTGGCGCGGACGTTCTCGGCCGTGCGGCCGAAAACGGTGGTGCGGTGGTACTGGGTGTCCCCGTCGACCCATTTGCCGTCTTCGAGCTTGCGGTCGGTGACGGCGACGGTGAACTTGGCGAACTTGGTGCCGTTCTGGGACTCGCCGTAGTCGGGGTCGGCGACGAGGTTGCCTTCGATGCTGATCGGGACTCGTGTGCTCATTGTCCTGTTCCTTTCAATTTCAGCGGCCGCTGGTTGGGTCGCTTTCACTTAGAACTTCCGGTTCGAGGACGGAAAAAGCGCGCACACGGCGCGCACGTCGAGAGCGTTGCGCGCTACGAATTGGCGTGGCTCTGGCGGATCCAGTCGGCCCACTCGGCGGGGACGGCGTCGTCGCCGGTTTGTGGGAGTTCCGTGTGGCCGTTGTGGCATTCGCCGTTGTACCAGGTCGCCAGGCGCGGGATGGCGACGGCGAGGCGTTCGTGCCAGCCGATGGGTCCGTAGCCGGCGTCGAGGCTGTCGTAGGAGACCAGCCACGCGGTATGGAGGGCGGAGAGTTCTTCGACGAGGGCGCCGTGCTTGAACCAGCATGGCGGGATCTTGCGGGTAGCGATGTTGTAGCGGTGGGTGAACCAGGCGACCCAGTCCTGTAGGTCGGTCCAGACCGGTGGAGCGTCTCCGTCTTCGAGGGTGCGCCAGTTGATGGCGCGGATGCCGAGCATCCCCGGGCTCTGCCGGGGTGGTTGGTCTTCCCACTCTTCAGCGAGTGAGGCGACGAGGTCGTCGAGGGGGATGTCGTCGGTCACTGCTGGTCCAGTGAGGCTTCGATGTAGTGGGCGATCTTGGCCTGCAGCCGGGCGATGGCCCGGATGGAGGCGGTGCGGCGGGAGACGAACCCGGAGAGGGCGCGGTCGCGGTCGATCAGCTGGTGCACGAATTCGTGGCAACGCGGATGCAGCGCCGCGAGGTCCTCATGCTGCTCGTGGGCGGTCCAGCCGTGAGGCGACTGGGTGACGCCGCGGTAGTCGAGGTGGTGCAGTTCGAGGCTGCGCGACGAACCTGCGCCCAGGCAGAGTGCGCAGCGGATCACGCCGTTTCGATGTTCTTCGTCGAGAAACCACCGGTCGCGGCGAGCGAACCAGGCTCCGGAGTGCAGGTAGTGGTTGCGGTAGGTGTTGTCCCGGGCGGGACGACGTCGGTTGGACATCAGTTTCCCTCCCCTGCGGATCCTCGGCGATCGAGCGCGGCTTGATACTGTTCGGCGAACACAGCCTGCTGGTCGAGCTCGGTGAGCTTCTTCCCGGTCCTAATGACGGCGACGTCGTCGCGGTCGGTCCAGCCGCGGAGGTCGAGAAGGATCCCGCGGCGGTTTCGGTACGCGAGCAGCCCGACAGACTCTGGCATGCGACGGATCTCATCGATGGTCATCACGGGCACCTTCTCGTTCTGCACGTTCGTCGACGATCCGTTGTCGTTGTAGGAGTGCCCGGTGTTGCGGATCCGGCGCAGCCCCAGCAGACATTCGATGTCGCGGAGGTGGTCGACGTCGGATGCGCCTCCGAGGAGGAGCTTGGCGGTGGCGGCGGACCAGATCGTGTCGGCCTCGGACCGCGACCACGCAGTCTCGGCCTGCGATAGCGCCTGGAGGACGACGATGGTGGAGATGCCGATGCCGCCACCGTCGGCCATGATCCGCGGCAAGGCCGGCCAGGAGAACATGTTCGCGATCTCGTCCAGGATCAGCGCAAGCGGGAGATCGAGGCGGGAGCCGGGTGAGGCGAGGGCTTTGCGGCGTGCGGTTTCGACGATGTCATCCAGCACCGCGCCGAGGAACCCTCCTACTGAGCCTGCGCCGGCGCCGGTGCCGACGAGGTAGAGGCTGTTGGATCCGGCGAGGAACGCGTCGAGATCGAACTGTTCCCCCGGCCCGGGCGTCATGGCGTTCCGGATCGCGGGGATGGAGAGGGGGCGGAGTGCGCCGAAGACGCCGAACCAGGTGTTGGCGAGTAGCTTCTCGTCGCCGTTGATGATCGCGTCCAGGTCTTCCGACCAGCCGGGCGTTCCTTGGTTGGCAAGCACACTGACGGCTTCGCGGGCGATCCGCGGATTGGACCCCCACCGCGCCAAGGCGTCGGTGCCGCGGCCCGAGACCGCGGCGGCGTGCAGCAGCCGGGAGAGCACCGAGGAGGAGACCTGCGCCCATTCCTGGTTGGTCTTGGATGCTCCGAGCGCGGTGCCGGCGATGATCGCCTGCCCGCGTTGGTCGGCAATGAGGGGGTCCTCACACCCCGCCACGGGCGAGATCCGCAGCGCGGAGCGGACGCCGGTGAGCTCCTGAGGATCGAACACGGTGACCTCGCCGACGCGGGCGCGTTCGCGCATCGTCGCTGAGAGGTTGTCGTTGCGGGTGGAGGTGGTGATCAGGGGGCCGTCCCAGTCGAGGATGGCGTTGATGATGAACCGGTAGCCCTTGCCCGAGCGGGGTGCGCCTTCGACGACGATCGAGTCCTCGATGGACACGTACACGTCTTGCCCGTGGGCGCCGCCGACCCTCCATCCGGCGGCGGACGGTGTCGGATTGACCAGCGACGGGCGCAGCGTCTTCGCCCGTCGGAGGGCGGTGCGTGCGGAGGTGTGCTTGCGGACTTCGCCGGGCTTGGCGAGTCCGTCGCGTCCGCGGAGGTCGTGGATGAAGTACCGGTCCGACTGCCGGTAGCGAAGCCACCACACCACCCCGGCGGCGATCGCGCTGAGAAGCAGGAAGACGGCGAGCAGATCGAGGACCCGGATCAACGTCACGGGAGCCGTGCATCCGGGCAGGAGCACGAATCCGCTGGCGTCGCCACCCATCGCGAGTTCCAGACCGGCGAAGACGCTTCCCGGTTGCCCGCCACCGCCACAGGTAGCCGTGATCGTCGCAGTGGCGACACCAGTGGACAACGCCCCGGCGGCGACGATCGCGAAGAGGGTGTACAGGGCGAGTGTGTGCCACGGTGAGTTGTGGGTTCTCATGCTCGTTCGCCTCCCATGGTGTCGGTGCGGAAGATGCCGAGTTCGTAGTGGGTGCAGATGTTGCGGACCTTCGCGACTCTGTCTTGGCCGATTTGCCAGAGTCCTTCGCCTTTGTGCAGTTTGCGGACGAGGTCGGCTTGGGTGTCGTTCCAGCCCAGGATCTCCCGTGACCTCGCGATCTCACCGGAGTGTTGCGCGTACGAGATCCGGGTCTCGCAGTCCGCGAGGAGCCCGAGGGCACGGGAGTGGAGGGCGCTGTTGCGGTCGCCGAGCGCGTCGAGGTCCGCGACGCGGTGAAGGAGGTACCAGTTGGAGGTGCCGAGGTGGCGGGCGACTTTCTCGTCCTCGACCCGGTCGGCGAGGCCGTCGCCGCCGGAGACGTCGTTGAGCAGTTCGACGGCGGCTTCTTCGTGGATGATCACCCGCGCCTGACGGTTCGCGCCGAGGGAAGAGCGGCGGATCCAGTTCGCAGTCGCCAACCGGGCCAGCGCCTGCGCCTCCGGCGATGCCCCCTTGAGGGCGGAGGTGTCGACGACCATCATCGGTGCGTTCGCGTCGAAGCGGACGGTGGAGGGGCCGTCGAAGAACCCGGTGAGGTCACCGGAGACCATCCGGCGCAGCGAGTGCGCGAGTCGGTGGCCGGCCTCGACCACCTCGAGCGGCTGACTCTGGTCAGGGTCGACGAGACGGTCGTACACGTGGGTGATGGTGACGGTGGACTGGCCGCGGAGCGCGTCGAGGGCGACGTCGAGGGCGGTGTGCTCGACCGGTTCCAGGTTGCCGCCTTCGCGGAGGCGGCGGATGATCGTCTTCACCGTCGCCCGCCGATACTGCAGCACGTTCTGGTTCCAATCCTCATCGGAGAACGTCGCATCCCGCGGGCCTTCGTCCAGGAGATTGATGCGAGCGCTCTTGCCGGGGCCGACCGAGACGGAGGTGCCGCCGACGTATTCAGCGACGCGCACCCACTCCCCGTTCGGGTCATGCGGCACCGCGATCTTCCTGCCCAGCCGTGCAAGTCGCGATGACCACGACTTGGCCAGCATCGACTTGCCGGTGCCCTTCACCCCGAGGATGGCGACCGAGTGCGACCGGACGGCCTCTGCGGAGTAGGCGTCCCAGGGGTCGAAGCAGAACGGGGCGCGGGAGAGCAGGTTCTCGCCGATGTACGCGCCGGTGAGGATGTCGCCGGTCTCGGCGAGGAACGGGTACGCGCCGCCCAGGACTTTGGAGGAGCAGCGGTGCGCGGGCGGGGTGGCGCGCAGTGGGCCACGCAGGTTGTGCGGCTGCTTCCACCCCCATGCGGGCATCTTGGACGCTGGCAACTCCGCGCTTTGAAGCTTCCAGCTCGTGCTCTTGTCCGCGATGGTCTGCCGGTGGCGCCCGTTGGTCCCAGGCTTTTCGCCGGCCGGGATTCGGCCGATGACGGCTGATTGCTTCATCGTCATTCTCCTTCCAGCGGCACCGGCAGGGCTGCGGTGACGAACCCGGCAGCTTGCTGGCCGGACATCGATGCGAGCAGGAGTCGGGCGGGGTGCGAGGCCTGCTCGATGTCCGTCCGTGCTTTGGCCAGTGCGTCTTTCGACTCGGCGGAGATGGTGACGAACCCGCGGTACTGGACGTCGCCGTATCCGTCGACGAGGTCGTGCTCTCGCACGGCCAGGTCTTCCTCTTCACGGAGGTGGGTGAGCGGGATCCGGGAGGACAGCCTCATCCGGATGGTCGCTGCGGTCTCCATGTCGGACTGGGCGCGGTTCAGCTGGGCTAGCGCCTTATGTGTCGCCACCGGCCGCACCTGCAAGGTGATCACCCGGGTCGCGTCGCCCGCATAGAGGCGCGGTTCCAGGAACCCGGTGCGTACGTCGGTGCGCGGCCATTCGGCGACCCAGAATGTCTGGTGCCAGGACTCGTCCACACGCATCGCATCCCACCCCTCGTCGATCCCCATCACCGGCGACGGCGCAGATGCAAAGCGCGAATCGTGCTCACGCCGGGTCGCTGCCGCGACCGGGTCAGCGGACAGCGCGTTCAGCTCGTCGAGCTCGTCGGAGGTGAGCCACCCGGATGGGGTGAGACCGGCGTGCTCCATCGATGTTTCTATCCCCGCGACCCGTTCCTTCAGCACCGCGGCGAGCCCGGTAAGGCCTCTGCCCCCATCGCGGATGGCACTGTTGAGGGCGGCGGTGTCGAAGGTGAGGGTGATGTAGTTCGTGAACCCCATCGACCGCTTCGAGGCCGCCTGGGTCAGCGCCCAATACTGCTCGCGCAGCTTAGCGGTGACCTTCGGGTCGTGTTCGTTCTCTCGGACGACGAGGTAGTCACGTAGCTCGTTGGAGGAGGCTCGGTCGACGCGGATCCGGATCGTGGTCTCGCGGAGGCCGGGCAGGTTCTCCAGGGAGCTGAGCCATTCGACAAAACCGTCGTAGGCGGCTTCTTGGGTGCCTTTGTCTCGCAGCGTCCACGCCTTCGATCCGACCTTCATGGTCACCGAGGCGAGTCTGCCGCGGGCGTTGTAGACGAACCCGCCAGCTCCTGGGATCTGCACGATCTGTACGTCTCCGAGCGCACCAGGGAGGAGGAACTTCGAGGTTACGACCGGGGTGAGCGCGGCGATCTGAGCATGGCCGACGTTCAGGGACGCCGTGGCCACTCGCAGCCAGACATCTCGGCGGAACATTGTCTGGCCGGCAATACTCCGGTACGCGTAACGGGCGGCCTGTGTCGCGATTACGAGGACGGGTTCACGGCGGTAGGTGGCGAGAGCGAAGAAGACGATCAGCGCGATAGGCGGGAGCATCACCCAAAGCGCGCTGGGGTTGATGAACAGGGTCGCCAGCAGGACGGCGACCGCCCCGCCGATCACGACCAACTGCACGAACGTGAGCCCGAGGAAGATGCCGCGGCGCTCCCGGGCGGCGAAGCGAACACGTGGTGCTCCTTCGTCAGTGATGAGCTGCTCAGCGGTGAAGGTGGTCATGAGCTACTTCCCAACCTTGATGACCCGCGCGGCCGAGCGCACGGGAGCGGCGGCGGTCGACGCCCGCGAGAACTGGTCACGGACCGAGAACCGGTGATGAAGGGCGGTGCCGACTTCGGCGCCAGCGAAGGAGACCAGCTTGGTGGCCCACAACGGCGAGAACGATGCCGCGATCACGGCACCTGCGGCGACCAGGACGACCCCGATGTTGAGGCTCGCCTTCGTCAATTCGACCGCAAGTAGGACAACGCCGGCGGCGAGGGGTTTGGCGATCAGAAGGCCGATGGAAAGGTTGATCCAGCGTTGTGCCCAGGCGGTGAGCTTGGGCTGCCCGATCATCATCAACCCGACCGGGGCCATCGCCGCCAGCGCGAGGAGTCCGAATTCTCGGATCGACATCGCGATGAACAGAAACAGTGACGCGATCATCATCAGCCCCACGACGAGCAGTGCGATGACGTAATCGCCGACCGCGGCCGGTCCCTGAGCGCCTTGTGCAGCCACCGTGAAGATCACGCCGCCTTGCGTGAATTGAGCGTTGTGCATGATTACGTTCGGCGCTTGTTTCGTAATGTCGAGTAGGCCAACGACCCGTAGCAGGCCCGTGCTGAGGTCCCCTCCTTGGACGGTGGTGGTGAGACTAGTCGTCACGGCGTCGGTGATTCCCGATGCTTTCTGCATGCCCCACACACAGATCGCTGAGAACGGAATGGCCAGGGCCGCGCCGGCGGCGGTGCGGCCGATCCGCGCCCAGTCCTGCAGGATCATGGCGATGCCGATCTGGACCAGGGCGACGATGAGGATGACCGGCGCGGTGACGGCGATCCAGAACAGGAACTGCGAGTGCGCGATCTCCCAGCTGCCTTGATCGATGTCTGTGTTGAACGCTCCGGCGATCATGGTGGCGATGAAGTCGCCAAGGTTGCGGATCGTGGAGCCCATGAACTGGGCGATGGTCTGCGAGGCTTGGCAGCCGAAGTCGGCGACGAAGCAACTGTAGTTCGGCGAGAACGGGTCCGCCGGAGCAGCAGCGACGATGACCATGATGATCACGCCACGTGGAGCGACTGGCCCCAGTTGATGAGTCCGGCAATGCTGCCGGCGATGGCGACGCCGGCGACGCAGCTGACCACTCCGACGATGCCGGCCTTCTGGACCCGGCCGTTGCTGGACACGTGGCCGACGACGATGAAGCCACCGGCGATCAGACCGCCAATCACGCCGAGGATGAGCACGATCGCGAACACGACATTCGCGATCGACTGAAGGGCTCCCACGCCAGGGCCGGAGAAGTCCGGGCTGGGGTTTGGGACGGCCGCCACGGTGATGATGCGTGCGTGGACGGTGACAAGGGCTTCGTTGAGTGCGTTCATGATTCGGTGTTCCTTTCGGTGGGATCGGTTCTCGGGTCGGGTTGGCTGATCTCGGCCATCCGTCTCGCGGCCAGAAGCCCGGAGCCGATGATGCCGAGGAGGGCAATGCCGACGATGGCCAGGAGGCCGAGCAGGTTGAGCAAGATATCCATGAGGTCACTCCCCGCCGGCATTCGCCGCAGTGGTCGCTGAGGCCGGCAGCGGAACGGTCAGGTGCAGTGGCTGCCCCTCGGAAGGGACGTCCATGGTGAGCAGGAGACGGTCGACACCGACGGGCAAGTACCAGGCGGCAGCGAAGGAACGCTCTTTGTCGTTCGGGAGGCTCCAGGTCGACTGGCCGTAAAAGAGACCGCTCGGCAACCATGGCAAATCCGCGGCATGGGCGATTGCTGGTCCGTCGGCGGTGTCGAGCACGGCCGGCTCCGGTCGGCCGTCGAACTGAGTCCCTTTCAGCGTGGTACCGGTGACGTCCTGGTAGGTCTGGTTGCCCTGTGAGGGCTTCCATTCGCCGGTCATCGTGAACTTGACGAAGATCACCGACGTACCAGCGGGAAACAGCTCTTGTTTCGAATCTGGGAGAGTGCAGCGGCAGCCGTTCTTTGCCTTGATGGTCTTTCCAGGGAAGACCTGAACGTAGACGGTGTCGACGATGCCGTTGGCAGCCGGTGTTGCGTCGCTGGATGGGATCGCGGTCGGTTGGGCCGGTGCGACCGTTGTGAAGGACGGGTTCTTGGCTGGAGCGGCGGTGACGCAGCCGGCGAGGGCCAGGCATGGCAGGAGCGCTGCGAATGCGATCAGCTTCTTGGTCATCTCAATTCACCTCGGTTTCGTGTGCGCCCTTCACTTAGACCTTCCGGTTGGGGGCGGATTCTGGCGCGCATCTCGGGATTTCGTTGGTCAGGGGACCTGTATGTGCTGGTGGTTGCAGGTATCGGGAAAGTCGCTGGTGATGTTGAGCAGGAGGCCCAGCGACACGTGGGCGCGGGACCGGCAGTCGCTTTGACCGGCCGATGAGCCGTGCGGTGCGTACGGATCCAGCGCATGAATGAGCTGGAGGGAGAGGTTGTCTGCGCCCGTGAGGGACTGACGGTTGATCGCGTAGAAGTCGACCGCTTTGCCCTTCCAGTGCGCGGATGCGGTTCCCGCGCCGGGGGTCATTCCTGTGCAACGGCGGTTGAGGTCGCTGACCCCGACCTGTTGGAAGGACTGGACGGCGACGACGATCAACTGGAGGACGTGCGCGTCGATCGTGCAGTCCGGTGTCGCGGTCCCGTCAGCCATGTTGATGATCTGCTGCTGGTAGCGGGGCTCGAGGAAGTTCAGCTTCTTCGCCTGGATCGCCGCCACCAGGACCGTGGCGGCCGCGCGAGCGTCCGCCGGCACCTGACAGGTGCCCGCGCTCGCCCCCGTCAGGGCAGTCAGTACCTGTTCGGCAGGTGTCCAGAACGGGGCGTAGTGATTCGGGTCGGCGTTGATCTGGACCGCGTGCGCGACCAGGGTCGGTGCGAGTGTCTGCCAATCCGGGACGTGCAGCATCCGGGTATAAAACGCCGCGGCCGCGGTCGCTGGGTCCATCCGCTCTGCAGGGGTCCCGTAGCTGGCGCCCTGCTGGAAGACACCGATGGTGGTGTTGTCGACGGCGTCCCCGTGATCGAGGTTCTGCAGTCCGGATTCGCCGATGGCGACCATCAGTGCAAGTGTCTGCCCGTGCGGTGGCACGCTCATCTGTTGGCCGACGGTGATGATCGTCGCTGCGATCTTGAGCTGGTCCGGTCCGTAGCCGTCGACGGTCTTGCCGGCCTCCACGGACGGGGCGGACCCGCCACATACTCCCCCGCCGCCACCGAACCCGTTCGCTCCCATCGCGAGCACCAACGACACCGGCACTGCGACAAGCGCGACGGGGACGACCAGGACGATGACGGCCGCGACGATCAGAACGTTGCGGGTCGTTTTCGGATGCGACAACGCGTGAGCTGCGGCCGCGCCGGCGCTGATCATGCCGCCTCCTCCTGTTCGAGGACGGTCCGGGCGATCATCAGCAACCGTTTCGCGGTCGCGATCCGCGCTCGCGCGGAGCCGGGATGGATGTGCAGTGTCGCCGCGATGGTGGCTGCGTCGTCGCCGATCATTTCTGCGACCTCCCGGAAGCCACCGGTCTCGGGCACGCACGACAGGATCACGGACCCGGTCAGCGGCAGTCCCGCGTCCGCGGCCGCCAAGGCGGCGAGCACGGTCTGTGCGGTCTGGCACACCCGGTCATGGATCGTGCGGACACCGCGCCTGGACAACTGATGGGCGTCTGCCACCCGCTCGGCGTCGCCGTCTGCCAGGCTCAGATCGCTCATCACGTGCCAGTCGGATGGACCGACGAAGTCGGCGACGAGCACCATCCACCGGTGTGCGTCGAACCGGCGGATGAGTGCCTCCAGCGGGTCGAGGTCTGAGTGGGATTCGATGTCGTCGGGAACCTCATCCATCGGGACGTACTTCCGCTCGATCTCCCGAAGCACGACATGGCGGGCGATGCCGAAAACGAACGCGTGCGGCGACCCCCGCTGGGGGTCATACACGGAGACTCGGCGCCAGACCGATTCCCGGACGATCTGCAGAACAGCATCAATTTCATTCGGGCGGCCGCGCAGTTGAAAGCGGACATACGGTCGCAGGGTGTCGACTTCACGGAGCAACTCCGTCAGCCGGGCATCCGCACGCGTGCGGATTTGGGTTCCTCCAGCCACGAGAACACAACCTTCCTTCACGGAGGTGGCTAATGCGAAGGATCGAGTTCGGGTTCTAGACCCGTCAGAGCTTGAGACTCAGCGCAACTGAGCGCGCGGAAGCCCCCTGTAAGCAGCGAGGAATGTCCAAGGCGACGCCGGGAATGTATCGCTGAGGGCGGCGCGCCCTGGTTCAGAGGTGGAGAGGCGACTGCGACTAAGGGGTCCGGGAGTCTCAGCCACGATGCGTCACCGCCGCCCGGACTCGAATCGGGAGCCTTGCGTTACGGCGAAGTGGGTAAGGACCAACCGCTCCATTTGCTGCCGCACGCTACCCCCGAACAGGGGTCGCGGATGAGCGGCACGCCGAGGCGAACCAGCTGTTCTACTGACAGCTCTCGCACTGCAGGTCATCCATCGGATCGACCGGCACGAGATACCCGTCAACGAAGTCCTGGATGACCCCAGGAGCGGGCGGCAGCGAGTGGATTACGCGTACACTCCCGTCCTCGTCTGGGCGCTCGCCTCCAGCCATGCCAACACCTCCGCCCGCTTGTAGAGGACGGTGCGAGGCGTCGGCTTATAGAACCGCGGCCCCTTGCCGTGATAACGCAGCTGGGCCAGCGCTGCGAGAGAGAGCCCCGTGATTTCAACCACTTCTGATGGCTGAATGAAATCTCCCGTCATTTCGATCTCCTTCGTTTCGACAACCGGGGAGTCACTGAATTGTTAGATCGACGATAGCAATCATTCTGTAGATTGACAAGGACTTGTGCGTTAGGCTGTCGAAATGACGGACTACCGATCCGAAACCAGCGTTGGCGCGCGAATCAAGGCGGCGCGGCGGGAACGCGGATTCCGGACAACTCGGGAATTGGCGGACGTAATTCCCGGCGGCAATGTCACCCGGGCAGTCCTCGAGAACATCGAGTCCGGCAGGAAGGCAGACATCAGCGTTAGCCAGCTGCTCAACATTGCGCGCGGGCTGGATGTGCCCGTGAGCATGCTGCTGGCGCCGATCGGTGCACCCTCATCCGAGCTTGACCTACCAAACCTCAGCGACGACTTCACCGGAATGACCGCAGCCGAGTTCGACTGCTGGTTTTCGGCCACACCTCTGAGCTCCTACCAGCCCAGACTCGCCTCCGAGCGAGAAGACATCGCCACGTTGAACGCACTTCGTGAGCTCGCCACATTGCGACGGGAGATTGACCGCCTACGGCTGGTTCGCGATGTCGGCAAGTCCTCTGGAGACTCCGAACTCGCATCTGACTCCGGCCTCGAGGACCGCCTCCAATCGGTTGAGCGTGAGGTCACGCGGCTAGCCGCACTTCTCATGTCGGCTGGCATCGCAGAAGTGGGAGCACCCTAGGGGAGGGTCAAAATGGGCAGCGTCCTGTCCTATGAGTCTGCGGGTGGTCGACGCTATCGCGTTCTGTACCGAGCCCCGGATCACCGCCAGACAACGAAGCGCGGATTCAAAACGAAACGTGAAGCCGAGCTGTACCTCGCCTCTGTCGAGACAAACAAGGCACGCGGAGAGTACATCGACGCGAGCGCCGCGCGGGTGACAATCGCCTCCCTCGGGGCCGAGTGGCTGGCGAACCAGATGCACCTCAAACCGTCCTCACTCCGACCGCTGGAAATCGCATGGCGGCTCCAGGTTGAACCCCGCTGGGGGAAGGTCCCAGTCGGCGAGGTGAGGCACTCGGATGTCCAGGCGTGGGTGACCTCGCTGAGCGCTGGCAGGTCGGCGACAACCGTTTTGCGGGCTTTCGGCGTCCTTGCCGGCATTCTCGATGTCGCGGTCAAGGACCGTCGCGTGCCGGTCAATGTCGCGCGAGGGTCACGCCTGCCGCGCAAAGTTCCTCGTGCTCACCGGTACCTCACTCACCAGCAGGTCCATGATCTCGCCGCAGCGAGCGGCAAGCACGAAGCCCTCGTGCTTTTGCTCGCCTACACCGGCCTCCGCTGGGGCGAAGTGATCGCCCTGCGCGCACGCGACGTCGACTTCACTCGCCGCCGGCTCGCGATCTCCGAGAACGCGGTAGAGGTTGGACCGGAGACGATCGTCGGGACTCCGAAGAGTCACAAGCGGAGATCGGTGCCATTCCCGGCGTTCCTTGACGACGCGCTGGCCGGAGCTGTTTCGGGAAAGCGGGGTGACGACCTCCTCTTCTCCGGCCGGTTTGGCGAACATTTGAAGCGCGCGACCCGGGGTCAGCGAACCTGGTTCAAGAGCGCTCTCGAACGGTCCGGGCTTGAGCCCATGACGGTCCACGACCTGCGTCACACAGCTGCCAGCCTCGCCGTGAGCGCGGGCGCCAACGTGAAGGCGGTGCAGCGAATGCTCGGCCACGCGTCCGCCGCGATGACGCTGGACGTTTACGCGGACCTTTTCGACGACGACCTCGACGCGGTTGCCCAAGCGCTCGACACTGCCGCAAGACGGTCCGTCGATCGCGGAGACCACCTCGCCGAGCGTTCTCCGTCGGTGATGACTAGACCAATACGCGCCGCCGACATACCTCGCTAGCTTGCCCACGCACTTAACCCCGGCATGGACAACCCGTATTGGAACCGCCGGCAAGCGGGGCGCCGGGACCAGCGACGCGCAACACTGGATCGTCCCGGGCAGAATCAATGGCCGCGCTCCGTGTAGTCCACATCCGACGACTCGAACCAAGGCGTCAGAACAGTCCCCAGTCATATGGTGAGGGCATGCTCGAAGACCTCGACGCTAAGTACCGACTGTCGTACCTCATCGGTGAGGTCGTCAGAAACGACGTCTGGGCCGAGAGCGAGATGCGCTCGGTGTGGCGTGCGCTGCATAACGCGCAGCTGCCCATCGGACCTATGCAACGGAACTTCGGGTTCTTGATTCCGCAGGTTCGGAAGACTCTGCGGCTCCCAGCCGTCCCCGAGCCGTTCCGCAAAATTGCGCTCGAAGTCGTCGAGGCCACCCACGCGGCACATCAGAGGCGAAACACAGTCGCGCACGATCTCTTGATGCAGGACCACTTCGATTCGAACCTGGTGCGCTCGATGCGGACATCTGCGGCGCCGCGACCGCTGTTGGAACTCCACGCCGTTAGCCAGGATCTGATGACGATGGCGTGGAGACTGCGAGGCATCTGGGTGACCGCGCCCCGTTGGCTACGCGGACCATTCAGCGATGATGGGCAGACGCGAGATTCTCTGCTGTCGTGGACCAGGGTGGCGATGGGTCATATCCGAGCCGACGTCCCGAACGCTATCGTCGGGACCCCTGGAGATGCGCCTGAACCGCCAGGCGGCTACCGCTAAAAAACGGCATTCGCCTCTCGCTCGAAGCGAACGGCGATTCAGTGCTTGGCGATCACGAATAATCAGCTCGACCGACCTACTCGTGGACGGCATTGTTGTCAATTTGTTGTCAAACCAGCCACGTTCAGCCAGTAATCCGGCCCGAAATCCCAGTATATCACTGGGATTTAGACCTGCATTTCGGGGCGGAGGGCGTGGGATTCGAACCCACGAGACATTTCTGCCCACCAGTTTTCAAGACTGGCTCCATCGGCCGCTCGGACAGCCCTCCCGGCGCCGGATCGGAATCCGGCGTCGCCTGAGTCTAACGAACCGGCAGGCGCGTCAGGGGAGAGCGGCCTCAGTCGGTGAACGGCTTGGAGCAGGTGTACTGCGCCGCGGTCTGGCCGTGCACGTCGGACGGGAGGGTCACGGCGCCGTCGGTCGGTGCCGGTGTCGAGCCGTCGCCCGGGTCCTGCGTTGCCGGCGCCTGCGTGGCGGGCGCCTGGGTCGCGGGAGCCTGGGACGCCGGGGCCTGCGTGGCCGGGGCGTTGGGATCGGTCTCCGATCCGACGCCGGTGTTGCCGGTCAGCGCGACCGGCTGGTCGTTCCGGAGGGCGCTCATGAGCTGTTGCGCCGCATCCGTCGTCGGCACGACGCCGTCGCCCTGGTAGTGGTTCGGGTACTGCACGAACACGACCTTGCTGATGTCGATGTTCTTCAGCGCCATGGCCATCGAGACGATCGTCGTCGGGTTGTTGAGGCTGTTGGAGAGCGTGATGTTGCTGGTCGCCGCCTTCGCGATCCCGTACAGCTTGACCGGGTTGCTCAGCACGTCCGCGCTCTTGATCGTGCGAACGAGGGACGAGAGGAACACCTGCTGGTTGCTGATGCGGCCGAGGTCCGAGCCGTCGCCGACGCCGTGCCGGGTCCGGAGGAAGGCGAGCGCCTGCGCGCCCTGCAGGGTGTTCTGGCCGGCCTTCACATCCAGACCGGTGTACGGGTCTGTGATGTCGCCGGCGACACACACGGGTATGCCGCCGACCGCGTTCGACATCTCGATCACGCCGTCGAACTGGATGACACCCGCGTACGGGATGTCGAGTCCGGTCAGCTTCTCCACCGTGAGCACCGTGCAGGCGAGGCCGCCGTAGCTGAGCGAGTTGTTGATCTTCTGCCGGCTCATCGAGTCGAAGCTGCCGCCCTTGGGGTCCGGGCACGACGGGATGGCCACGTACATGTCGCGGGGGAAGCTGATCACGGTCGCGTTCTGGTGGTCCGCGGAGACGTGCAGCAGCATCGTCACGTCGTTCAGGTTCTCACCGCGGTCGCCGTACGCCGCGTTGCCGCCGCCGGAATCACTGCCCGCCAGGAGGACGTTGAAGGCGCCGTCCATTGCGCCGACGCCAGGCGTGACTTCGTGGCCCTTCGCGTCGACCAGCTTGACCGACTTCTTGACGCTGGACGCCACATCCACCGCCGCGTACGCCGCGAGCGAGACGCCCGTCACACCGACAACGGCGATGAGGGCGACGAAGATCTTGAGGAGTGCCTTGAGCGGATGGTGCTGCTTCAGCCGTCCGTGACGGACCGCCGGTCCTGCCGCCTTCTCCTGCGCTCGCGCTTGCGCGCGGGTGGGCATCTCGCTCATTCACTTCCTTCCGATCAGCCATGTTCGCATCCACAGGGGTGCACCCGGAAGAGCGCACGCCATCTAAGAGCTTGACACGGGAGGCTGGTAGTGCACCTAGAACGCGTCGAGCACCTCTGCGAGGCCATCGTCGACGACGGGTCCCGTGGTGCGCGTGGCGGCCGCCTTCACCTCGTCCGGAGACTGCCCCATCGCCACGCTGAGCCCCTCCGCGCCCGCCCACTGCAGCAGCTCCAGGTCGTTCCGGCCGTCGCCGACAGCCACGACGTGGGTGCGCGGGATGTCCAGCGCGTGCCGCACCCGCTCCATGGCCGTCGCCTTGCTCACGCCGTCGGGCGAGATGTCGAGCCATGCCGTCCAGCCGATGGAGTAGCTGACGCGCTGCAGCCCCATCCGGTCGACGATGGAGAGGAACTCTTCGGTGTCGTGCTCGGGCGAGACGACGACGACGCGGGTGGCGGGATGCTCCAGCAGCTCGTCGAACGGCACCTCCTCGGCGTTCACCAGCTCCCAATCGGTCATGCCCTCGGTGTACCGACGGAAACCGGTCGGACCCTCGACCATGAAGCTTCCGCTGGGGAGGTGCGGACGGATGGTCTGCAGCACGTCGGTCGGGTCGAACACCTCGATGAACTCGCGCCGGTAACTGCCCTCGAGGGTTTCGTCGCGCTTCATCGTCAGCGCGCCGTTCGCACACACGACGAATTCGCTGGTCAGGCCGAACTCCTCGTGGATGGGGCGAGCGGTCTCCCAGCTGCGACCGGTCGCGAGCATGACCTCGTGGCCGGCTTCACGGACGCGGGTCACCGCCGCCCGCACGGCGTCGCCGACGGTCTCGTCCTCGTGGATGAGCGTGCCGTCGACGTCGAGCGCGATCAGCAGGCGGTCGTCGCCGCTCACCGGGAGATCGGCTCCAGCAGTTCGAGGCCGCCCAGGTACGGGCGCAGCGCCTCGGGGACGCGCACGGAGCCGTCCTCCTGCTGGTGGGTCTCCAGGATCGCGACGAGCCAGCGCGTGGTGGCCAGCGTGCCGTTGAGGGTCGCGACCGGCGCCGTCTTGCCGCTCTCGGTGCGGTAGCGGATGTCGAGCCGTCGCGCCTGGAAGGTCGTGCAGTTCGAGGTGGAGGTGAGCTCGCGGTAGCGGCCCTGGGTCGGGATCCACGCCTCCACGTCGTACTTGCGCGCGGCACTCGAACCCAGGTCGCCTGCGGCGGTGTCGATGACCCGATAGCTGAGGCCGAGCGCCTGCATCATCTCCTCCTGCCAGCCGAGCAGCCGCTGGTGCTCGGCCTCGGCCTCCTCAGGACGGGCGTAGACGAACATCTCCAGCTTGGTGAACTGGTGCACGCGGATGATGCCGCGCGTGTCCTTGCCCGCCGAGCCGGCCTCACGCCGGTAGCAGGTCGACCAGCCGGCGTACCGCACCGGCTCGCCCACCTCGATGATCTCGTCGGAGTGGTAGCCGGCGAGCGCGACCTCGCTCGTGCCGGTCAGGTAGAGGTCGTCGTTCGCGAGGTGGTAGACCTCGTCGGCGTGCGCCCCGAGGAAGCCGGTGCCCTGCATGATCTCCGGCTTCACCAGTGTCGGCGTGATCATCGGGATGAAACCGTTCTGCAGCGCCTTGTCGAGCGCCATGTTCATCAGCGCCAGCTCCAGCCGGGCGCCGATGCCGCGCAGGTACGAGAAGCGGGCGCCCGCCACCTTGGCGCCGCGGGCCATGTCGATCGCACCGAGCAGTTCGCCGAGCTCCAGGTGGTCGCGCGCCTCGAAGCCGAACTCGGGGATGTCCCCAACGGTCTTGAGCACGACATAGTCGTCTTCGCCGCCGGACGGCACGCCGTCGACGATCGGGTTGCCGATGCTGCGGACCAGCTGATCGAAGCGCGCGTCCGCCTCGTTCGCCGTCTGCTGGGCCTCCTTGACGCGGCCGGCGAGCTGCTGCGCCTGGGCGACGAGCTCTTTCTTCTGCTCTTTGGGCGCCTGCGCGACGGTCTTGCCGAAAGCGTTCTGCTCGGCGCGGAGCTCCTCGAAGGCGGTGATGGCGGCGCGGCGCTCGATGTCGGCTTGGATCGCCTCATCCACCAGCCGCACGGAGTCGCCGCGCGCCTCCTGCGAGCGGCGGATGACATCGGGATTCTCGCGGAGGAGCACAGGATCGATCACCTGACCAGCTTATCGACCGATGCCGAACAGGTAGCGTGAGGACCGTGAACGGACGGGGCGGGCAAGAGCACAGGCTCGTCGCGATCGTCTACAACCCGGTTCGGGTCGACGTGCCCCGCGTGCGGGCCGCTGTCGAAGCGGCCGCCGCTGCCGCCCAAGCGGAGGCCGGCCGCACCGAACTGCTGTGGCTGGAGACGACTCCCGAGGAGGCCGGCCAGGCGCAGGCCCGGGAGGCGCTCGACCGGGGCGCGACGCTGGTGCTGGCCGCCGGCGGGGACGGAACCGTGCGAGCCGTCGCCGAGGCCCTCCGGGGCCGGGATGCCACGCTCGCGGTCATCCCGGGCGGCACCGGCAACCTGCTGGCGCGCAACCTGAGCATCCCGTTCGCGAACGTGGAGAGCGCGTGCGCCATCGCGTTCGGGGGCCAGACGCGCCGAATCGACCTGGGGGCGGCATCCGCACTGCGTCCCGACGGGACGGTCACCGAGCACGCGTTCCTGGTGATGGCGGGCGTGGGGATCGACGCGGCCATGATCGCGGCGGCGCGCCCCGAACTGAAGCGCCGCTTCGGCTGGCTCGCCTACGTGGATGCGGCGGTCCGCGCCCTCCCGGCCTCCGTGAAGGTGCACGTGCGGTTCCGGTTGGATGGCGGACCCGAGCGTTCGGCGCACGTCAGCACCCTCCTCGTCGCCAACTGCGGCGCACTGCCCGGGAACATCGAGCTCATCCCGGACGCAGCGATCGACGACGGGCTGCTCGACGTGGCCATCCTGCAGCCCGCGTCCGTCTTCGGCTGGCTGGCGATCTGGCGCAAGGTGACCTGGGAGAACCGGGTGCTGCGCAAGTCCGCCCTCGGCCGGCGGATCATCCGCTTCACCGACCGCGCCGTGCGTACGCGGCTCAGCTACCTGCGCGGCGCGTCCGTGCGGCTCGAGGTGGATGCGCCGGAGCCGTTCGAGCTCGACGGGGACGCGTTCGGCGACATCGTCGGCCTCGACCTCTCCGTGGAAGCGCGGAGCCTGCTGGTGGCTGTTCCCTGATCGGAACGGGGCCGGGTCAGAGCTCGTCGTCGAGGGGAACGGGTTCCCGCGTCCGCCGCCCGGCGAGGGCCGTCAGGAACAGCAGGCCGACCAGGGTGAGCAGCCCGACGGTGATCAGCGGGCCGGCGAGCATCCAGCCGAGCTGCGCGAAGACGAGCGAACCGACGTCGCTGCTCGGTGTCGGACCGCTGTACGACGAGGTCACCGAGATGCAGTAGAGCACGATGCCGAGGAGCACGAACCCGGCGCCGACGATCCAGAGCGTGAGGATGATCGGGTTGCGGCGCGGGTCGAGCTCCAGTCGGGCGAGCAGGCCGGGGCCGCCGACCACGATCGCGGCATCCGTGAAGGGGGCCGTCTCTCTGCCGGACGGAGTGTCACGGGCGAGCGCGCTCGACGCATCCGCGAGCGCGAGAGTGGTGTCGTCGTCGGCCGCTGGAGCGACGCGATCCGGGTCGCGGTCCCGCTCGTCCGGCCGCTGCAGCACCGACGACGGGCGGCGGTACGCCGCATCCGGCGCGTTCTCGCGCACGCGGGTGCGCGGCCGCTCCCCGGGCTGCGGCTGGTAGCCGCGCTGGAAGGACGGGTCGAACCGCGGGTCGAAGCCGTCGGCTCGACCGCTGTCGTCATGCTCTTCGGCGACCATGCTGACCTCCCGACCGTCGTGCTGTTCGCAGCCTACGCCGACGGCGGTCGCTCGTGGACCGCAGCCTCGCCGGTCCCGTCGGTCACGCCTCGCCGGTCACCCCTCGTCGGTCAACGACGCCAGCCACTCGCGCGCCTCCGTGAACACGTCGTCCCGGTACCGCTGGTCGAACTCGACCGCAGCACCGTCCGCGCGCGGGTAGGAGCCGAGGAACATGACCGAGGGACTGAACCGCCGCAGCCCGAGGAGCGCATCCGCGACCCGCTCGTCACGGATGTGACCGTCGGCGTCGATGACGAACCGGTAGCGCCCGAGCTCGTCGCCGACCGGTCGCGACTCGATCAGGCTCAGGTTGACCCCGCGGGTGGAGAACTGCTCCAGCAGGTCGAGGAGGCTTCCCGGCCGGTCGTCGGGCAGCTCGGCGATCAGGCTGGTCTTGTCCGCGCCGGTCGGCTCCGGAACGCTGCGCGTGGTGCTGACCAGGACGAAGCGGGTGACCGCGTTGGCGTTGTCGCCGATGTTCTCGGCGAGCACGACCACCTCGTGGTGGTCCACGATGCCGGGAGGAGCGATGGCGGCGTCCGCTGCGCTGCCCTCGAAGAGGGAGGCCGCGGCGGCCACGTTGCTCGAGGCGGGAAGGTGACCGTGGTCCGGCAGGTGGCTGTCGAGCCACTGGTGGCATTGCGCGTAGGCGACCGGATGGGCGTTGATCGTCCGAACGTCGGCCAGCGTCGTACCGGGCCGGGCCACGAGCACGAAGTTCACGGGGACCAGGTACTCGCCGATGATGCGCAGCCCCTGGATGGTGGCCAGCGCATCCTGCGCGACCGACACGCCGCCCTCGATCGAGTTCTCGATCGCGATCATGGCGGCGACGCTGCGCCCCTCGACCACGTCGGCGAGCGCCTCGCCGAGGTTGTTGACGGCACGCCACTGCTTGCCGCGGGCCTCCGGCACCTGCTTCAGCGCGGCCTCCGTGAACGTGCCCGACGGCCCGAGGAAGCTGTACACGTCGTCGAGGGAGGCGGGCAGCTCGGCCGGAGCGCCGTCAGGAGCGGAAGACATGCCGCTCAGCCTACCGAGCCGTTGGCGGGAGCCAGCCGTCGCGTTAACGTGATTGCCCCGGCGCGCCGACGCTCAGGGCGTCCCGTCCGGGGCTTACAGCTGAAAGGATATCAGCTTGTCCCACCCGCGCGAAGTGCGCTGCACCACCATCGAGGAACTCATGCAACACATCGATCCGGCAACGCTGTCCTCGCTCCCTGACATCGTCGGCTCGGATCGTTTCGCGCCCTACCTGGCGGCCCAGGACGGATCGGAGGCCGAAGGGCTCCGCCTCTACGCCTGGAATATCGAAGCCTCAGCGGGCCTTCTGGGCGCATTCGCAGCGCTCGAAGTCGGTGTCCGCAACGCAATACATGGCCGGCTGACGGGCGTGTTCGCGCGTGCGGACTGGTGGACGCAAGCACCGCTCCGTGCGAGCGAGCGGGGCCAGATCGCGGACGCTGCGGCATATCTCGATAGGCGAAGAGGTGTCGGTTGCTGGAGCCCCGGCCACCTGATCGCCGAACTGCGGGCATCGTTTTGGGAAAGCCTCCTGGTAAACCGTTATCACGCGTCGCTCTGGGAACGCGGCCTTTCCGAGGCGTTCCCGAACTACTCCGGGCGGCGCGCAGAACTGCGCTCCCGGATGGAGCGGCTCCGACTCCTCCGCAATCGCGCGGCTCACCACGAACCGATCTTCGCTCGCGACCTCATGGTCGACCATGGATACATCTGCGACCTGGCCGGATATGTGAGCGCAGACCTGCGCACCTGGATCACCTCGCACTCGCGTTTGCCCGGAATCGTCGCCGATCGACCGGCCACAATCTCGGGCCAGCGGACTCCCCGGTTCTGATCGAGGGCGCTCCTCGTCCCTCCCCGACCTCGCCGGGAGCCAGCGGCCGTGGAAGAGTAGGGGCATGGACGAACGAGCCGGCACCCCCGCGCAGCCCTCCGACCTGATCGACGTCGACGCCCTGCGCAGGGCGTACTACGAGTTGAAGCCGGATGTCAGCATCCCGGAGCAGCGCGTGGTGTTCGGCACATCCGGCCACCGCGGGTCGTCGCTCAACACCGCCTTCAACGAGGACCACATCGCCGCGACCACCCAGGCGATCGTCGAGTACCGCAACAGCCAGGGCATCACCGGCCCGCTGTTCATCGGGGCGGACACCCACCTGCTGAGCGAGTTCGCCACGACGACTGCGCTCGCGGTGCTGGTCGGCAACGAGGTCCGCGTCCTCGTGGACGAGTTCGACGACTGGGTGCCGACCCCCGCCGTCTCGCACGCGATCATCCGCTACAACCGGCAAGGACATGACGACCAGGCGGACGGTATCGTCGTCACCCCGAGCCACAATCCGCCCTCCGATGGCGGCTTCAAGTACAACCCGCCGCACGGCGGACCGGCCGACACCGACGCCACGAGCTGGATCGCGAAGCGCGCCAACGAGATCATCGCCAACGGCATGACCGAGGTGCGGATGGCGGAGCCGTCCGGTGTCGAGACCTACGACTTCCGCGGCCACTACGTCGACGACCTCGAGAACATCATCGACGTGAAGGCCATCAAAGACAGCGGCATCCGGATCGGCGCCGACCCGCTCGGCGGAGCCAGCGTGAACTACTGGCAGGCGATCGCCGAGCGCTACGACCTCGACCTGACGGTCGTGAACCCGGACGTCGACCCGGCCTGGGGCTTCATGACGCTGGACTGGGACGGCAAGATCCGCATGGATCCCTCAAGCCCCTCGGCGATGGCCTCGGTGGTGGCGCGCCGCGCCGACTTCGACATCCTCACCGGCAACGACGCGGACGCCGACCGGCACGGCATCGTCACGCCCGACGGCGGGCTGATGAACCCGAACCATTACCTCGCTGTCGCGATCGAGTACCTGTTCCGCACCCGCACCGAGTGGCGGAAGGATGCGGCGGTCGGCAAGACGCTGGTGTCGTCGTCGATCATCGACCGGGTCGCCGAGTCGCTGGGCCGCAGGCTCTGGGAGGTGCCGGTCGGCTTCAAGTGGTTCGTCCCCGGCCTGATCGACGGGACGGTCGGCTTCGGCGGCGAGGAGAGCGCTGGCGCGAGCTTCCTCCGCTTCGACGGGACGGCGTGGACGACCGACAAGGACGGCATCCTGCTCGCCCTTCTCGCCAGCGAGATCCGCGCCGTGACGGGGAAGTCGCCCTCGGAGCTGTACCGCGAGCTGACCGAGCGGTTCGGCGACCCGGTGTACCAGCGGGTGGATGCGCCCGCGAGCCCCGAGCAGAAGGCCGCGCTGTCGAAGCTCGACGGCGACGCGATCACGGCCACCCAGCTCGCCGGTGAGCCGATCACCGCGAAGCTGAGCCGCGCACCGGGCAACGACGCGCCGCTCGGCGGCGTGAAGGTGCAGACCGAGAAGGCCTGGTTCGCCGCGCGACCCTCCGGCACGGAGAACGTCTACAAGATCTACGCCGAGTCGTTCGTCGGCGAGGACGACCTGCGCGAGGTGCAGGACGAGGCCAAGCGGATCGTCGGGGACGCGCTGGGCGCCTGACGTCGGGCCGCGCAAGGTTGGGGGAAGTGCCGCGGATCTCCGACTTTCCGCGGCCAGACGGAGAAGCGGGATCGGCCTGCACGAGATCTCCGACGGAGGCGCGCTGACCTCCGACGGAGGCGCGCCGATTTCGGACGGAGGGCCTCAGCCGGGGTAGGCGGTGCCGCCGGCGCAGCCGAAGAACTCTTCGAGCGTCGTCACGCCGGTGCTGTGCAGTTCGGTCGCCAGCGGGACGCCCACGTACCGGAAATGCCACGGCTCGTACGTGAAGCCGGTCACAGCGACCTTGTCGGCCGGGTAACGCAGGATGAAGCCGAAGCGCCAGTCGTTCGCCGCGAGCCAGCGGCCCTGCGCGGTCTCGCCGAAGCACGCGTCGAGCGAGCACTGCGCCGGCACCGCGCTGATGTCGACGGCGAGGCCGGTCTGGTGCTCGCTGTGGCCCGGGCGGGCGGTGTCCGTGTCGGCGTAGGCCTGACCGTGCGCGGCCACATCCTCGTCGTACACACGGGTCTGCGAATCGAAGGGGCGGTAGGCGCTCTGCACGGAGAAGTCGAGCCCCGCCTCGGCTTTGCCCGCCTGGAACATCGAGACGAGGCCTGCAGCGGTCGCCTGGCGCATCGGCTGCTGGTTGACGTAGACGACGTCAGGGTAGGTCAGGTCGGCGGGGGCGTAGCCGAGCGGAGTGAGCGCGCGCGGCTTGTTGACCACGACCCAGAGGCTGGCCGGGTCGTCGACCGAGAGGGCGGTCTTGTCGAACCCCACGACCGTCGGCGCCGGCGGGATGGTCGGCGTCGGTATGGGCCGCAGCGGCCGGGGGGTCGGCGCAGAGCGGTGCGGTGTCGGACGGTGGCTGGCGGGAGCGGCGGAGACCGCCGCGGACGCGCATCCCGCCAGGATCAGGACGGCCACGATCGCGCCGCCCACGCGGGCAGCCCGCATCGCATGAACCCGCCTGTCGCGGGCACCCCCCAGACTCACGGGCTGAGCATAGCTCACGCGGGAGGCCGTCCGGTGAGATCGGCCGCAAGCCGTCCGTTACTTCGAGAGGCTCCAGAAGTGGCCGACGCCGCCTGGGTGGTCGACGGTGATCGCCTGGTCGAGGTCGCGATAGTCGCTGTCCTCGTTGTGGCCGGCCATCTTGATCATGATCTTGCCGTTGACGTTCTGGACGCCGGAGACGATCTGCACGTGGTCCAGTGAGTCGTTGTCGTTCCAGTCGAACATCACGATGTCGCCGACCTTGATCTTGTCGCGCTGGTCGAACGAGTACTCCGTGAGCCCGAGCTGCGCCGCATTGGCGCGGAAGTAGTTGTCCATTGCGGGCACGTAGCCCCACGCCGGGCTCCACTTCGCTGCGGCGTCGCGGTTGTACCACTGGGCGTTCATCTGCCACCCGCGGGCGAGGAGCGTCTGGCTGACGAAGTTCGCGCAGTCGCCGCCGACCGGGTTGAGGTCACCGAACTCGGCGGTGTTGTAGTTCTTCCAGTAGGTGAGCGCGTAGGCGAGCTGCTTGTCCACCGGCGTCTGCACCTGGTAGTCGTAGCTGCCTGCCGCGGTGGTGACCGGCTTTCCGGTCTTGTCGGTGACCGTGACGGGGACGGATCCTGCCTGGAAGTTCGCCGCGGCCGGGACGTTCACGACCACCTTGTCCGCACTCGCCTGCGTGACGGTCGCCGGCTGACCGCCGATCTGGACCGTGCCAACCTTCTGAAGATTCGTGCCGGTGAGGGTCACCGTGCCGCCGGACACACTGCCCGTTGCGGGCTGGATGGACGACACCACCGACGACACCGGGGTCGCAGACGGCGCCACGGCGTGGGCGACGGCCTTCGTCACGGGCGATGGCTCACCGGCGCACGCGGTGAACGCGAGGGCGGCTGTCGCGGCGACGGCGGTGAGGACGACCGCGCGACGGGCGCGACGGTGGGCGCTGAGAGGACTCATACATCCTTCGTGGCGGATTGAGAGGTGGGGGGCGGGGACCTTTCAACGGTACGCCTGGATTATTTGCGTGACCTGGAAGGGGGCCATTTTGTTCGTTTTCCACCGCATCCCGACCGCATGTGGCCGCTTTCATCGCGGGATCCGGCGCACCGTTCGCTGGTGGCGAACGCCCCCCGCCGATCCGGTTGGCCTGCGTTGTGGCCGACGTGGCAGGGGGTGTAACTTTGCAGTCTCCGCAAAATTCTTTTGCCCCACACCGGTGTGACGTTCCGCTGACGGGCGTCCCCTCACCCGACTCTCGACACGGAGACAGATGTCCACTCAGACCAGCGCGGCGAACACCGCTCCCCAACCGATCATGTCGCACCGGCAGATCCTGTTCGTGATCTTCGGCCTCATGGCCGGCATGTTCCTCTCCGCCCTCGACCAGACCGTCGTCGGTACCGCCATCCGCACCATCGGTGACGACCTCCACGGCCTCAGCGAGCAGGCGTGGGTGACGACCGGATACCTGATCGTCTCGACGATCTCGACGCCGATCTACGGCAAGCTCTCCGACATCTTCGGCCGGCGGCCGCTGTTCGTCATCGCGATCCTGATCTTCATCGCCGGCTCCGTCCTGGCGTCGTTCTCGACGTCGATGATCGAGCTCGCCGCCTTCCGCGCCATTCAGGGCCTGGGCGCCGGTGGACTCATGTCGATGCCTCTGGCGATCATGGGCGACATGCTCGCGCCGCGCGAGCGCGCCAAATACCAGGGGTACTTCCTCGCGGTATTCGGCATCTCGAGCCTCATCGGCCCGCTGATCGGCGGGCTCTTCGCCGGTGCCGACCAGATCCTCTGGATCGCCGGGTGGCGCTGGGTGTTCCTCATCAACGTCCCGATCGGCATCCTCGCCCTCGGCATGGTGTTGCGGTTCCTCCACCTGCCGAAGCGTGAGCGCGGCTCGGCCCGGATCGACTGGTGGGGGGCCGCCGGCGTCATCGTCGCCCTGGTGCCGCTCCTCCTGGTGGCCGAGCAGGGCCGCGACTGGGGCTGGGGCAGCCCCGCTGCGATCGCCTGCTACGTGATCGGTGTCGTCGGCGTCATCGCGTTCATCTTCATCGAGATCGCGATGAAGGACGACGCGCTCATCCCGATCAAGCTGTTCCGTTCCAGCACGTTCTCGATGGCGACCATCATCGGCGTCTTCGTCGGTTTCGGGATGTTCGGCGCGATGCTGACCCTGCCGCTGTACCTGCAGCTCGTGCTCGGCTCCTCGCCGACCGTGTCGGGCCTGCAGCTGCTGCCGATGATCCTCGGTCTGATGATCTCGTCGATCGCCTCCGGCCAGATCATCGCGCGCACCGGCCGCTACCGGCAGTTCCCGATCATCGGTACGGCCATGCTCGCCGGCGGGTTCTTCTACCTCACGTTCATCAAGGTGGGCGACTCGTACTGGTTCATCGCCGGTGCGATGCTGCTCATCGGTCTCGGCCTCGGCCAGCTGATGCAGACCCTGACGATCGCCAGCCAGAACTCGGTGGGCCTGCGCGATATGGGTGTCGCGACCAGCGCCTCCACGTTCTTCCGTCAGATCGGTGGAACGCTCGGCACCGCCGTGCTGCTGTCGCTGCTCTTCACGGTGTTCCCGACGAACATCCAGAACGCACTGTCCGACAAGGCGACCCTGACCAGCGCTTTGGATGCCGCCCTCACGCCCTCGGTGGCGAACGCCCCCGAGAACAAGCAGATCATGGATCAGATCTACAACAAGATCGTCGACCCGATCGAGAAGGGCGCCCAAGCGCAGGCGCAGCAGGCGGGCGCCGCCCCGATCGACTTCTCGGACCCGGCCCAGCGCGCCAACGTCGTGTCCAAGGCGGTCCCGCAGGTCCAGGCGCAGCTCGAGAAGTCGAGCAACGCGGGGAACAGCAGTTCCGCCACCAACGACACGTCGTTCCTGAACAACGCGGACCCGCGGCTCTCGCAGCCGTTCCTGGTCGGCTTCAACGCCTCGGCGGTGCAGGTCTACTGGGTCGCGATGATCGTCGTGCTACTGGCCTTCGTGCTCACGCTGTTCTTCAAGGCCCCGCCGCTGCGCGCCAAGTCGGCGTTGCAGGAGGCGGCGGACAACGCAGCGGACGAAGCGGACGCTCAGGCCGAGAAGGACCGCGCACTGACCCCCGTCGGCGTACTCGCGTCTGCGGCGGAGGACGACGACGCCGAGGAGTACGACACCGGCATCCTCGCCAACCGGGCGGCAACGGAGTTCGGCGCCTTGATCGAGCCCGGTGCCGACACCGCATCCACGCGGGCCCAGCGGCCGCGGCCCGCGATCGACTGACGTTCCACTCCGCCGAAACGGCCGTCACCTCTATGAGGTGGCGGCCGTTTTGCGTTTCTCCCGGAATCACGGCGATGAGAGCGCGATCATTAAAGACTTGACAGGACCGCCCGAGCCGTTCTAGATTCTCATGAAACGCGTGAGAGCGCTCTCACACCCTTCGAATGAGAGCGCTCTCAGCGCACCAAGTGCAGACAGACCCGAACCACAAAGGAGTGAACCGTGAAGCTTTCACGACGCGTGAGGATCGCAGCGGCCGTCGCCGGCGCAGCATCCTTCGCCCTCATCGCAGCCGGATGCTCGTCGAGCGGCGGCAGCGGATCGAGCTCGGACCCCATCACGCTGAGCGTCACCACGTTCGGCACCATGGGCTTCGACAAGCTCTACTCGCAGTACGAGAAAGAGCACCCCGGCATCAAGATCAAGGCCACCAACATCGACACCGGTGACAACGCGCTCACCGACTGGCAGACGAAGGAAGCGGCCGGCAGCGGCCTCCCCGACGTGCAGGCCGTCGAAGAGGGCTGGCTCAGCAAGGTCATGCAGGTCTCCGACCAGTTCAACGACCTGAAGGACTACGGCGCCAACGACATCACGGACCGCTGGGTCGACTGGAAGCTCAAGCAGGCCACCGACAAGAGCGGCCGGATCATCGGCTACGGCACCGACATCGGACCGGAGGGGCTCTGCTACAACGGCAAGCTCTTCGCCGCGGCCGGCCTGCCCAGCGACCGCGAGTCGGTCGCCAAGCTGTTCGGCGGCGCGAACGCGACCTGGGACGACTACTTCACAGTCGGCCAGCAGTACAAGGCCGCCACCGGTAAGGCCTTCTACGACCAGTCCGGCTTCATCTGGAACGCCATGGTGAACCAGCAGCCCGAGGGCTACTACACCAAGGACGGCAAGCTCAACATCGAGAACAACAGCGACCTCAAGGCGCTGTGGTCGAAGCTCGCCTCGGGCGCCGCAGCCGGCCTCTCCTCGAACCAGACCCAGTGGGACTGGGGCAAGGGCAAGGCGTTCACCGACGGCTCCTTCGCCACGTTCGTGTGCCCGGGCTGGATGCTCGGCGTCGTGCAGGGACAGGTCAAGGCGGGCGGCGGAGACGCCACCACCGGCTGGGACTTCGCCAACGTGTTCCCGGGCGGCGCAGCCAACTGGGGCGGGTCGTTCCTGACCGTGCCGAAGCAGTCCAAGCACCCGAAGGAGGCTGCAGCCCTCGCCGCCTGGCTGACCACCGCCAAGTCGCAGGTCCAGACCTTCCAGGCCGCCGGCACGTTCCCGTCGGTGACGGCTGCGCAGTCCGACTCCGGTGTCACCGGGGCCAGCGACCTGACGAAGTTCTTCAACAACGCACCCGTGGGGCAGATCCTCAGTGAGCGCGCGAAGGGTGTCGTCGCGCAGTACAAGGGGCCCGACGACTCCGTCATCCAGTCGCAGGTCTTCGGCCCCTCCGTGCAGCAGCTCGACTCCGGCAAGGCGAACGGCGACCAGGCGTGGAGCAACGCCATGAAGCTGCTCAACCAGCTGGTCGTCAACAAGTAACCCGAACCACCAAACCCCGGGCCCCCGCTGTGAGACGTGCGGCGGGGGCCCGCTCCACGGGAGAAACGCCATGACCACCACCGCCACACGGGAGACCGCACCCGCCGCCCCCTCGTCGCCGCGCGGGCGAGCCGGCCGCGGCGGCCTCACCTACAAGCAGCGGCTCAGCCGCTTCGATGTGAAGGCGTCGCCCTACTTCTACGTGGCGCCGTTCTTCATCCTCTTCGCGCTCGTCGGACTGTTCCCGCTGATCTACACGTTCGTCGTCTCGCTCAACAACTGGAACCTGCTCACCGGACCCGGCGAGTGGGTCGGCTTCAAGAACTACGCGGCCGAGCTGTCGGACCCGTTCTTCTGGAACTCGCTGTTCAACACCCTCAGCATCTTCCTGCTGTCCGCCATCCCGCAGCTGATCGCGGCCGTGTTCATCGCCGCGATCCTCGACCAGAACATCCGGTCGAAGACGTTCTGGCGGATGAGCGTCCTGCTCCCCTACGTGGTGACCCCGGTCGCTGTGACGCTCATCTTCTCGAGCGCCTTCGACGAGAAGTACGGCCTGATCAACAACATGCTCCAGGCCGTCGGCCTCGACCCGGTGATGTGGAAGACCGAGACGTTCCCGTCGCACGTCGCGATCGCCACCATGGTCAACTGGCGGTGGACGGGCTACAACGCGCTCATCCTGCTGGCCGCCATGCAGGCGGTGCCCCGCGACATCCACGAGTCGGCGGCCCTCGATGGCGCCGGGTCGTTCCGCCGGTTCTTCTCGATCACGCTGCCGAGCATCCGCCCGACGATGATCTTCGTGATCATCACCGCGACCATCGGCGGCCTGCAGATCTTCACGGAACCCAAGCTGTTCAACCCGTCCAGCGCCGTCCCCGGCGGGCCGCAGCGGCAGTACCAGACCACCGTGCTCTACCTGTGGGACATGGCCTTCAACCGGCAGAACTTCGGCAAGGCCTCCGCGATCGCGTGGCTGCTGTTCCTGCTCATCGTCATCTTCGGGGTGCTCAACTTCCTGATCTCGCGCCGGATCGCCTCCACCGAATCCCGGCTTCATCGCAAACGGACCGCCCGCCGCCTGCAGGCGTCGCGCATCCTGGCCGCCGCCAGTGAGGAGAAGAACCTGTGACCGCCACCGCCCGCACCACCGCGCCAACAGGGCGCACGGCCACCCGCGCAGCCAAGCGCCGCGCGCTCGGCATCGACCGCCGTCCCGGATTCCTGACCTACGGCATCCTGCTGGCCATCTTCATCGGCGGCGCCTACCCGCTGTGGTGGTCGTTCGTCGCCGGCTGCAGCGACAGCAGCGTCCTCACGGCCACCTGGCCGCCGCTGCTACCCGGCGGCCGGTTCTGGACGAACATCGGCCAGGTGCTGGACACGGTCCCGTTCTGGCAGGCGCTCGGCAACTCGATCATCGTCGCGACGGTCATCACCGCGTCGGTCGTCGCGTTCTCCACCCTCGCCGGTTATGCCTTCGCGAAGCTGCGCTTCCGGGGGCGCGAGGGCCTCATGGTGTTCGTCGTCGCGACGCTCGCCGTCCCGACGCAGCTCGGCATCATCCCCCTCTTCATGGTGATGAAGCAGTTCGGCTGGACCGGGACGCTCGGCGCGGTCATCGTGCCCACCCTGGTCACCGCGTTCGGGGTCTTCTTCATGCGGCAGTACCTGGTCGACGTCATCCCGGACGAGCTGATCGAGGCTGCCCGTGTGGACGGCGCGAACATGATCCGCACGTTCTGGCACGTCGGCGTCCCCGCGGCACGGCCGGCGATGGCCATCCTCGGCCTGTTCACGTTCATGACCGCGTGGACCGACTACCTGTGGCCGCTGCTCGTCGCGCCGCAGAACCCGACCCTGCAGGTGGCGTTGAGCCAGCTGCAGTCGGCGAAGTACGTCGACTACTCGATCGTGCTCGCCGGAGCCGTGCTCGCCACCATCCCCCTGCTGATCCTCTTCGTGCTCGCCGGCCGGCAGCTCGTCTCCGGCATCATGGCCGGCGCTGTGAAAGGTTGAGAATGAATCGCACCTGGCCCGCCGACTTCCTCTGGGGGTCGGCCACCGCTGCCGCGCAGATCGAGGGCGCCGCCCACGAGGACGGCAAAGAGGACTCGATCTGGGATGCGTTCGCCCGCGTCCCCGGCGCGATCGCGGGCGGCGACACCCCCGAGGTCGCCGTGGACCACTACCACCGCATGCCGCAGGACGTCGCACTGATGGCGTCCCTCGGACTGCAGTCGTACCGCTTCTCGACCTCGTGGGCCCGAGTCAAGCCGGGCGACCGCGAGATCAATCCGGCCGGGGTGGAGTTCTACGACCGGCTGGTCGACGAGCTGCTCGGCGCCGGCATCCTGCCCTGGCTGACCCTGTACCACTGGGATCTGCCGCAGGCGGTCGAGGAGACCGGTGGATGGGCGTCCCGCGACACGGCGTACCGGTTCCGCGACTACGCGGTCGCCGTCTACGAGGCGCTCGGCGACCGGGTCGACCACTGGACGACCTTCAACGAGCCGCTCTGCTCATCGCTGATCGGCTACGCGGGCGGCGAGCACGCGCCCGGCCGACGGGAGCCCCGCGCGGGCCTCGCCGCCCTGCACCACCAGCACCTCGCGCACGGGCTGGCTGCTGCGGCGATCCGCTCGCTGGCTGCGGAACAAGGTCGCGAGGACGGCCTCCAACTCGGCATCACCCTCAACCTGACGACCGCGGTGCCGAACGACCCGGCGGATCCCGCCGACCGAGAAGCCGCTCGCCGCATCGACGGCCTCTGGAACCGGATGTACCTCGAGCCGCTGCTGCTCGGTGCGTACCCCGCCGACGTGCTGGAGGACGTGCGCGAGTTCCGTTTTGAGGAGCTGGTGCACGACGGCGACCTGGCCACCATCGCCCAGCCGCTCGATTTCCTCGGCGTGAACCACTACCACGACGACAACGTCAGCGGGCACGCGCAGGGGGAGGACGCACCCCCGGCCGTGGTGCCGACCGCGCGTCCGACCTCGTCCCCGTTCGTCGGCAGCGAGTACGTGACGTTCCCCTCGCGGGACCTGCCGACCACCGCGATGGGCTGGGAGGTCAACCCGGACGGGCTGCGCAGCCTGCTCGGGCGGCTCACCCGCGACTACCCGACCCTGCCGCCGCTGTACGTCACCGAGAACGGCGCCGCCTACGACGACGTCATGGCGGAGGACGGGAGCGTGCACGACACGGATCGTGAGGCCTACATCCTCTCCCACATCGACGCGGTCGGCCGCGCCATCGACGAGGGCGCGGACGTGCGCGGCTACTTCGTCTGGACGCTGCTCGACAACTTCGAGTGGGCGTGGGGGTACGCGAAGCGGTTCGGGATCGTGCGGGTCGACTACGAGACCCAGGAACGGACCGTGAAGGACTCCGGGCACGCGTTCGCCCGGGTCATCGCCGCCGCTCGCGCCGGCGAGGGCACCGTCGAGGGCACAGTGGAGAGGGCCGCCGCGTCGCGCGTCTAGCATGGACGCAAGCGACGAGGAGACCCGATGACGACGGAGCAGATCGCAGCCCGTGCGGTTCCGACCCTGGAGGCCGTCGCCGCGCGCGCCGGCGTCTCCCGGGCGACCGTCTCGCGCGTCGTCAACGGCTCGCCGAAGGTGACCGCCGAGGTGGTTGCGGTCGTCGAGCGGGCCATCGCCGACCTCAACTACGTCCCCAACCGGGCGGCACGATCCCTGGCCTCGCGGCGCACGGAGGTGGTGGCGCTGGTGGTGCCGGAGTCGACGGCCAAGGTCTTCGCCGACCCGTTCTTCGCATCCATCGTGCAGGGCGTCGCTCTGAGCCTCTCGGACACCGAGTACACGCTCAACATGGTGATCGCGTCGGAGACCAACCCGGACAAGACGCGGCGCTACCTGATGAGCGGCAACGTGGACGGTGCGCTCGTCGTCTCGCACCATTCCGGCGACCACTCCTACGCGCAGCTGGGCGCCTCCCTGCCGCTGGTGTTCGGTGGACGACCGGTCAGCGAGACGGAGCACTCGTCGTACTACGTGGATGTCGACAACGTGGCGGGCGCGCAGGTCGCCGCCCAACACCTCATCGACCGCGGCCGCCGCAACATCGCGCTCATCACCGGACCGCAGGACATGCCCGCCGGCCTCGACCGCTACAACGGCTGGAAGCGGGCAATGGATGGCGCGGGACTCGACACCTCGATGGTCGCGTACGGCGACTTCTCGCCCGCGTCGGGCCTGGATGCGATGCGCCGGCTGCTCGCCGACGGCCGGCCCATCGACGGACTGTTCGCCGCCAACGACCAGATGGCGGCAGGTGCATACTCGGCGATCCACGAGGCCGGGCTCAGCATCCCGGGCGACATCGCGGTAGTCGGGTACGACGACGACAGCTTCGGCCTGATGTCCACGCCGCCGCTGACCACGGTGCACCAGCCGTCGATCGCCCTCGGCGAGGCGATGGCGCGGGTGCTGGTCGGCCTGCTCGCGGGCGAGCCGGTCGAGCGGGTAACGCTGCTCCCTACGGAGCTGGTGGTGCGGCAGAGCTCCTGACCGCTCTCCGTCCGCGTGGGCGGGGCGCTCCGGGCGTCGAGTCGTGAGTAGACGCGCCTCTCCGCGCCGAGTCGCGACATGATGTCGCTACTGGAGGCTGGGGCGGGGGTCAGCCGCGAACGGACCGCTTGCGGGCGCGGTAGGCCGCCGCCTTGGCGCGGTCGCCGCAGCCGGCCATGCCGCACCAGCGGCGGTTGGAGGCGCGCGAGGCATCCAGGAACGGCCTCGTGCAGTCTGTGCCCTCGCACCACTTCAGGTGCTCGATGTTCTGGGGGCGGAAAGCGTCGATGGCCGCCCGCGCCACCGCCGCGAGGCAGGCGGCGAGGTCGCCGGTCGTGCGGACGCTGCGGTCGGCGGCGAGGGCCGCGACCGGGATGGAGGCGGAGGCGTAGCCGTCGAGCACGGCGAGGTCACGCTCCCCGAGCAGGACGCCGACGTCGGTCGTCAGCAGGCGCCAGATCGTCTCGCGCAGCCGAAGAGCTTCACGGTGACCCGGTGCATCGACCGCAGGCGGCACATCCACGACCCCGGCGTCGACGAACCACTGAGCGAGCGCGGCCGGAGTGGGCACACGCTCCTCGGCGGTCGTGCGTCGCTCGGCGACCGTCGCGACGAAGTCGAGCGCAAGGTTGCCCGCCACGAATTCGAAACTCACGTCACCATCTTGACAGGTGACGCGAGGCGGGGCAACGTGCTGTTCATGAGCGGACGGAACGGCGTCGTCGTCTACATCACCGCGGCGGTCGCCGCACGGTCGGCCGACGCCGGCGCCATCGTCGCTGCGGTCCTCGCGGGCACTGCCGTCGCGGGTCCGGCCGCCGGCGGGATGCTCGCCGCCGCGCTGACCATCCCGCACCTGATCGGTCCGCTCGCGGGCCGCCTCCTCGATCGACGCCGTCGGCCGGGCCCGGTGCTCGCCGCCGCGTTCGCCTGGTACGGGGTGTTCGTCGTGGCGGCAGCGGCGCTGCTGCCACTCTCGGTCGTGGGCGCAGGGGCTGCGCTGGCCGCGGCGGGATGCGCGGGACCCCTCGTCACCGGAGGTCTGAGCAGCAGGTTGGCCGGCATCCTGGACGCACCGGGACGCCGCGACCCCGCCGGACGCGGACAACGACGCGGGCAGGCACTCGACGCCCTCACGTACGGCGTCGCCGGCACCGCCGGTCCGGCCGCGGTCGCGGTGGCGGCGAGCACGCTGACCCCCGGCGGAGCGCTGGCCGCAACCGCCGCGCTCCTCGGGCTCGCCGCCGTCGCTGTGTTGTGGCTGCCCGCATCGCAACCGGTGCCGAAGCGGGCCGGGGGCGGCTCGGTGCTTCGACTCCTGATCGCCTCCTCGCCGTTACGGCGGACGACCATCGCGACCGTCGGGTCGGCCACCGCGCTGGCGTCGGCGCCCGTGATCGCGGCTGCACTCGCGACCGAGCGCGGCGCGGGCCCGTCCACCACGGGCGTCCTGATGTCGCTGTACGGTGCGGGCGGGCTCCTGGCGTCACTCCTGCTGATCGCGCGTCCGCTGACCGGCGATCCGGAACGTCTGGTGCGACTCGGCGTGATGGTCACCGGCGGCACCCTGCTCCTCCCCCTCCTGTCGCTCGCCGTACCGGGCGCCGCGAGGGTCGTCGGCGGGGTGGCGTTCGCCGTCATGGGAGCGGCGGGCTCCGCCCTGTTCGCGGCCACTCTCGCGGCCCGCACCGAGTACGCGCCTCCCGGAGCGGCCGCCCGCGTCTTCGCGACCGTCGCCGGTGTGAAGGTCGGCGGCAGCGCGCTGGGGGTTGCCGCGGCCGGGCTGGTCGCGCCGCTCGGACCCGGCATACTGACCGTGTGCGCCTCCGCCGTCTGCGCGCTGACGCTCGCCGTCGTGGCTGTCGACGCGCGGGTCAGTGCCGAGTCGCGACATCACGTCGCGACTCGGCCCGGGAAGCAGCAGGTACTCACGGGTCAGCGGCGGGCGGAGCGGCCCGAGGCGCCCTGAGGCCGGGCGGTCGCGCGGGCGGCTGCGTCGGGCGGCTGCGTCGGGCGGCTGCGTCGGGCGGCTGCGCGGGGCTGTCGCGCGGGCGGCTGCGCAGGACGGTTGCGCGCTCCCCTGCCGGGCGTACCGTCGCGGCATGCCCACCTACACCGCATCCCGGCTGCTCGACGGCGACGCCGACGAGTATTTCGACTACGTCTCCGACCCGGAGAACCTGCCCGCCTACTTCCCGCGGGTGACCGCGGCGCACGAGCTGCCCGACGGCAAGGTGGAGACGACCGCGCAGGTCGACACCGACCGCGACGGGACGGACGAGACCGTCACGTCGGAGGCCACGTTCGACGTCGACCGTGCCGCCCGAGAGGTGACCTGGTCGGCTCCGGGCCCGCACGACTATCACGGCTCGCTCCGGCTCACCGACGAGGGAGTCGAGCTCACCATCCACACGACGCACGGCTTCGACGGGATGCAGCAGGCGCTCGACGGCTCGCTCGCGAAGATCGCCGAGAACCTGCGCGCGCAGGCCTGAGGCCACCGCGACCCGTGTTCGACGGATTCCAGACCTCCGACATCGACGTCGGCGACGCGCGCATCCACGTCCGGCACGGCGGCGAGGGCCAGCCTTTGGTTCTGCTCCACGGGCACCCGCGCACCGGCGCCACCTGGCACCGCGTCGCACCGCTGCTCGTGCGGCAGGGGTTCACCGTGGTCGTACCCGACCTCCGTGGCTACGGGCGCTCGACGGCTCCGGATCCGCGACCCGACCACGCGCAGGCGTCGAAGCGGGCGATGGCGGGCGACATCCTGAGCGTCATGCGCACCCTCGGGCACGACCGGTTCGACCTGGTCGGGCACGACCGGGGCAGCTACGCCGCCTTCCGGCTGGCGATGGACCACCCCGAAGCGGTGCACCGTGTGGCCCTGCTGGACTGCATCCCCATCGTCGAGCACCTCGACCGCATCACCCCCGAGTTCGCGACGGCCTGGTACCACTGGTTCTTCTTCGCGCAGCCGCACATCCCGGAACGCGTGATCGGCGCTGACCCGGACGCCTGGTACGGCGGCGACCTGGAGGCGATGGGCGCGGAGAATTTCGCGGAGCGACGTGCTGCCGTCCACCGCCCCGAGGTGGTGGTCGGCATGCTGGAGGACTACCGCGCGGGGCTGACCGTCGACCGCGCCGACGAGGAGGCGGACCGCGCCGCGCGCCGACGTCTGACCATGCCGCTGCTCGTGCTGTGGTCGCTGCGCGACGACCTGGAGCAGCTGTTCGGCGACCCCGTCGCTATCTGGCGCGGCTGGGCAGAGGATGTGCGGGGCCGCGGCATCGACTCCTCACATCACGTAGCCGAAGACGCGCCCGGGCCCCTGGCCGAGGCGCTCACGTCGTTCTTCCACCCCTGACGCGGATTCGAGGTGCTCGACGTTGCTGCCGACACGCCGGGATGAGGAGCATGTACGAGCACCTCGGCAGCGGGCTGCGTCAGGCCAGGCGGCGGTAGAGGCGGTTGCCGAGGGCGGCCAGCACGAGCCCGGACGCCACGATCGCCGCCTCGCCGCCCGCGTACGCGACGAGCAGGTGCTGCGTGCCCGACTGCGTCGAGAAGTAGGTGACCAGCAGCGAGATCACCGAGCCGAGCGCGCACGCCACGCCGATCCAGACCATGGGCCAGAGCTTGCTGCGCACGGGCGGCTCCGCCCCGGGGAGCCGCAGCCAGGAGAGGACGATTCCGGCCAGGCAGCCCCAGAAGGCCACCACGAGCATCCCCGCGATGACATCGCTCGGACGGTGCCACTGCTCGACCAGGGTGGATGCGCCCGCCGCGATCGTGAAGACCGCCCCGCCGACCGCCGCGAGGGGCCGGTAGCGCGGCGACGTCAGGAGGAACACCACGAGGGCGGCCGAGGCGGCGACCGCCGTATGGCCGGACGGGAGCGAGTTGGCGAGCCCCACATCCACCCCCTTCTCGGGCCGCGACAGGATGGTGTACTTCAGCACCTGCGTACTCACGTTCGCCCCGACCGCGGCCCCGACCGCGACAGCGAAGACCAGCCAGTTGCGCCGGACGAGCACGATCGCGATCGCGATCAGTGCGCCGATCACGACCGACGCCGCCGGCAGGACGTTGAGGAAGCCGTGGGCGAACTCGATCAGGTCGCCCTTCCAGGCGTCCGCTCCGGCGAACGCACGCTCGTCGATGACCTGCCCGATGTAGCTCCGCACGAAGACGAGGTAGACCGCCACGAACAGTCCCGCCGTCACGAGCGCACCCCACAGGAAAGGCAGGGTCCGGAGGCTCGATCGCATAGTGCATCCACCCTTCCACACACGACTCTGAGATTTCCGGATGAACGCCGAACAGAGGGAGAACTCCGCTGCTGCATCAGCTGTGGACGGGTGTAGACCGAGCACCATGAAACAGTTCGTGAACACCATCGACATCGAGGCGCCGGTGCACGAGGTCTACCTCGCTCTCCGCACACTCGACGCCTACCCGGCGTGGTTGGGCCGCTCGGTCGTCTACCGGGGCACCCGCGTTCCCCGTCCCACATCGTCGGACGTCTACGAGGACACGACTACCATCGGCCGGATGCGCGGGCAGCTGGTCGACGAGCGCCCGGATCGGGAGCTCCACTTCCACCAGGCGGTGCGCTCCGGCCGGGTCGACGCCGACATCCGCTACGCCGTCGACCCCGCCGGCCCGGTCACCCGCGTCACCCGAGTCGGCGAGGTGACCACGCACGGTGCCTTCCGTGCGATGCAGCCGGTGCTAGTCCGGATGGCAGCGGCCGAGAGCCGGCGCACGATGCGCGCACTGAAGGCGCACGTCGAGCACCCCGAGCAGTGACGCTCAGCCGACGAAGCGGACCTCGTGCTCGCGGCCGCCATCGCTTGACTCCGCGCCCAGCCGCCCCCGCATGACCGCGACCGCATCCGGGTTGCTGTCGACCAGCAGGAACCGCCGGCCGAGGGATGCCGCCACCGCGCCGGTCGTGCCGCTGCCGGCGAAGAAGTCGAGCACCCAGTCGCCCTCGCTGCTGGAGGCCTGGACGATGCGTCGGAGCACGCCTTCCGGTTTCTGGGTCGGGTAGCCGGTCTTCTCGCGGCCGGTCGGCGACACGATGGTGTGCCACCAGACGTCCGTGGGGAGCTTGCCGAGCTGTGCCTTCTCGGGCGTCACCAGCCCGGGCGCCATGTACGGCTCGCGTTCGACCGCGGCCGAATCGAAGTGGTACGCCGACGGATCCTTCACGTAGACGAGGATCGTGTCGTGCTTGGCGGGCCAGCGGTTCTTGGGCTTCGCGCCGTAGTCGTACGCCCAGATGATCTCGTTGAGGAACGACTCGCGGCCGAACAGCGCATCCAGCAGAACCTTCGCGTAGTGCGACTCGCGGTAGTCGAGGTGGAGGTACAGCGTGCCGTCGTCAGCGAGCACCCGCCACGCCTCGATGAGCCGCGGCTCCAGGAAGCCCCAGTAGTCCTCGAACCGGTCGTCGTAGCGCAGGAGGTCGCCTTTGATGCGCTCGTAGCTGCGGCCCTTGAAGCCGATCACGCTGCCCGCGCCGCCCTCCGACCGCACGGACGTGAGGGTCTGCCGGGCCTGCGGACGGCCGGTGTTGAACGGCGGATCGAGGTAGATCAGGCGGAAGGACGCATCCGGCAGGCCGGCCAGCACGTCGAGGTTGTCACCGTGCACGACGGTGCTGGGTGCGTCTGGATGCCACAGCGGTCCAGGGGAGGGAGCGGGCTGCGACATGCGACCATTCTCGCAGCGGAGAGAATGGACTGTGCACAATCTCGGTCTGCTCTTCGACGTCGACGGTCCTCTCGCGAGCCCCGTCACCCGCACCATCGCCATCCGCAGCATCGTCACCGACCTGGTGTCGATGGCCGCGGCCGGTGTCCCGATCGCGTTCATCACGGGCCGGTCGGGCGATTTCATCCGCAACCAGGTGGTGAGCCCGCTGTGCGACGCGGGGCTGGCGGAAGCCCTCGACCAGCACGGCGCGCGCATGTTCGGCGTGTTCGAGAAGGGTGGCGCGTGGGCGCCGATCACGGGCGAGGGGATGGGCGCGGTCACCGTCGACGAGGCCGTCGCGTTCTCGCCCGAGGCGGTGGACGGCATCCGTCGGCTCGTTCGTGACCGCTTCGCCGACACGATGTTCTTCGACGAGACGAAGCGCGCGATGATCTCGGTCGAGCAGCGGACCGACGTGGATGCGGAGACGTACCAGGAGGCGCAGGACCGGTTCCAGGATGCGGCCTTCGACCTCCTCACCGGCCTCGGCGTCGGCCTGCGCTACGGCGAGCGCACGGTTCCCGATGCGGACGGCGCCGTTCCGTACCGCATCGACCCGACGATCATCTCCACGGATATCGAGTCGGTGCTGCTCGACAAGGACCGGGGAGCGCAGCGCGCGTTCGACTACTTCGCCGCGCGCGGTCCGTTGCCGCGGCGGTGGCGTTCGGTCGGCGACTCCCGCAGCGACTACAAGATGGCCGACTTCGTGCACGACGCGGGCTACGAAGTCGCTCATGTGGATGTGCGCCCCGCCGACGGCGTGCTCGACCGGCCCTACGAGGTGATCACCATCGGCGACGCCATCCACGACGACGCCGGGGCGGAGTTCCTCGCCCACTGGCGCCGCGAGCTGGGGCTGGTGTAGCCAGCGCTCGCCTCGTCGAGTTGGGAGGAGACCGGGCCGTCGCCCGCCACCGTCTCCTCCGTTTCCGCGCGCGACCGGCGTGTCGCCGGCAGAACTCCTCCGTTTTCGATGCCTCCGAAACGGAGGAGTTGCGGACCACGAACCGGCGTGTCGGCACCAAAGGGAGGAGTTGCGGGACGGTACAGCCGGGAACGCCCGCGTTTCCCACCGAGGTCAGCTCAGCCGAGTTCGCGACCGCGGTTGCGGCGGCGGATCTCGCGCGGCGCGCGACCGCCGAGGAACGACCGGGCCGGGTCGACCACGAAGCCCTGCCGCAGCGCCTCGCGTCCGACCAGCATCCGGAACCCCATCTGGTCGCGGTTGGTGAGCGTCGTCTCGGCCCGGACCTCCCGGCCGCCGAGCACGAGATCGAGCAGCACGACAATGCGCTCCTCGGTGTGACCGGACGAGCTGCGGACCACGCGCCGGTCGTGCACTTCGCACTCGGCGGTGACCGCATCCCGGTCGGAGTCCTGCCACGGGTGCACCTGGAACCGCACCCGGTCGCCGGGGAGCTCCTCGATGTGGAACGCGTGGAGGGAGGAGCTGCGCGCTCCGGTGTCCACCTTCACCTTGATCCACGGCACGCCGATGCCCGGCAGACCGGCCCACTCACGCCAGCCGACCGTGTCGGTGGTTGGATGGGTCTCGGCCATTCCCCCATCTTCGCAGGAGCAGACCCGTGAAACTCGCCATCCTCTCGCGCGCCCCGCACGCGTACTCGACGCAGCGGCTGCGGTCGGCGGCGGAGAACCGCGGTCACACGGTGAAGGTGCTCAACACCCTGCGCTTCGCGATCGATCTCTCGGGGGAGGAGCCGGACTTGCAGTACCGCGGGCGCCTGCTGTCCGATTACGACGCGATCCTGCCGCGCATCGGCAACTCGATCACGTACTACGGCACGGCGGTCGTGCGCCAGTTCGAGCAGATGGACGTCTACACGCCGAACACCGCGAACGGCATCACCAACTCGCGCGACAAGCTGCGCGCGACGCAGATCCTCTCGCGTCACAACATCGGCATGCCCCGGACGGCGTTCGTGAACAGCCGCGCGGACGTGCAGATGGCGATCGAGCGGGTCGGCGGGGCGCCGGTCGTCATCAAGCTGCTCGAGGGAACGCAGGGCATCGGCGTCATCCTCGCCCCGGAGGCCAAGATCGCGGAGGCGATCATCGAGACGCTGCACTCGACGAAGCAGAACGTCCTCATTCAGAGCTTCATCGCCGAGAGCCGGGGCCGCGACATCCGCGCGCTCGTCGTCGGCGACCGCGTGGTGGCGGCGATGCGGCGGGTGGCGAGCGGCGACGAGTTCCGCTCGAACGTGCACCGCGGCGGAACCGTCGAGAAGGTCACGCTGACGCCGGAGTTCGAGGAGGCCGCGGTGCGCTCGGCACAGATCATGGGGCTGCGGGTGGCCGGCGTCGACATGCTGGAGGGCAAGGACGGCCCGCTGGTGATGGAGGTCAACTCCTCACCCGGCCTCGAGGGCATCGAGCGTGCGACCGGGCTGGATGTGGCCGGCGCGATCATCGACTTCATCGACAACCAGGTGGCGTTCCCGGAGATCGACGTGCGCCAGCGGCTCAGCGTCTCCACGGGCTACGGCGTCGCCGAGCTGCTCGTGCACACCAACGCCGACCTGGTCGGCAAGGCGCTGCGCGACTCCGGACTCGGCGACCGCGACATCTCGGTGCTCACGCTGCACCGCGGGACGTCCGTCATCCCGAATCCGCGCAGCACGGTGGTGCTGGAGTCGGGCGACCGGCTGCTCTGCTTCGGCCGGCTGGAGGAGATGCGGTCCATGATCCCGGACCGCCGGAAGCGTCGGGCCAAGGTGCGGAAGCTGCCGAAGGAAGCGCAGGAGGCCCTCACCGAGGAGTGACCACCGCCACGTCCGGCGCACGGGTCCGCTGCCGTTTGTCGCGACGGACGCTGCTCGCGCAGCCGCGGACGTGACAAGCGACGGCGGACACCGCCGGGCGTTCAGTCGGAGGGGCGCGGTCAGGTTGTGGATGGGAGGACCAGCGAGACGCGGAAGCCGTCCGCGTCGTGCCCAGCACTCACCGAGCCGCCGTGGGCCTCCGCGACCGCGCGCACGATCGCGAGGCCGAGCCCGGCACCCGACGAGACCGCGTCGCCCGCGTCGCGGCTGCGTGCGGCGTCGCCGCGCCAGCCGACCTCGAACATGTCGCGGAGACTCGCCTCCGGAACGCCGGAGCCGCGGTCGAGCACCGCCAGCTCGACCTGCTGCGGCTCGCAGCGGGCCGCCGCCGTCACGACGCTGCCCGGTGGCGCGTGGCGCACCGCGTTCGCCAGCAGGTTGACGATCGCGCGATTGAGCAGCCGCGGGTCGGCCTGCACCTCCGCCGCACCGGAGAGGCGGTGTTCGACGGTCACCCCGCGCGCCTCCGCCACCGGGCGCACGTCGGCGACCGCGTCCGACACCAGGTCACGCACATCCACCGGCTCGCGCCTCGGCCGAAGCACCCCGCTCTGCAGACGCGACAGCTCGAACAGGTCGTCCACCAGACCCGACATCGCGTCCGCCTGCTGCCGGAGGCGCCTGATGTACTGACGCTCGTCACCCGCTACGCCTTCGTCGAGCGCCTCCGCCAGCGCGCGGACCCCGGTCAGCGGGGTTCGGAGGTCGTGCGAGATCCACGCGAAGAACGTGCGGCGGGACGCATCCAACTGCTCCAGCTCGGCCCGCGCTGCGGCCAGCCGCGCGGACGCCTCCGCAAGCTCGGCGGAGACCGCCGCGAGCTCGCGTCCACCGTGCCGGCCGGCATCCACCACCTGGCCGTCGCCCACGAGTCGCGCCGATTCGCGCAACCGCCCGAGCGACTGGCGGACGGGACGGCCGACCACCCAGGCTGCGGCAAGGCTCATCACCGCGGATACCCCCACGATCCACGACAGAACGGTGAGGTCGTGTGGCGAGAAGAACATCTCGGCGCCGATCACCACGGCCGACAGCCCGATCGAGACCACCGCCGTGCCGACCACGACGGTGAAGCGGGAGACGATGGATGCGCTCCGCCACACCCCGAGGACGACGGCCGCCGCGAGCACGACGGCAGCCGTGCAGCCCGCGGTCGTGAGCACGATCAGCTGCAGGTCGCCTGCGCTCGGCATCACGGTGCCACCGCCACGACGAAGCGGTAGCCCGCGCCCCACTCCGTAACCAGGTGTTGCGGCTCCCGCGGGTCCGGCTCGATCTTCTCGCGCAGGCGGCGCACATGGACGGTGACGTTCGACGGGTCGCCGCTGTCCCATCCCCACACCTCGCGGAGCAGCTCTTCGCGGCTCACCACACGGTCAGGATTGCGGATCAGGTGGAGCAGCAGCTCGTACTCGCGGGAGGTCAACGAGATCGGCCTGCCGCCGCGGAGCACAGCCCGACGCGCCGGATCGACTCGGAACGGACCGACATCGAACGCGCGGGCCTCCGACGGCTCCGCTCTGCGGCGACGGACGAGCGCGTTCACCCGCAGCAGCAGCTCGCGGAGGGCGAACGGCTTCGCGAGGTAGTCGTCGGCGCCGCGCTCCAGCCCGTCGATGCGATCCTCCACGGCGTCGAGCGCAGTCAGCATGATGATCGGGAGCCGCGGATCGATCGCCCGGGCCTCGCGGCACAGTTCGTCTCCGCTGATGCCGGGGAGCATGCGGTCGAGCACCAGGACGTCCGGACGGGCGTCGCGCAGAGTTCGGAGGGCGGTGACGCCGTCGCCGTGGGCTTCCACCCGGTAGCCGGCGGATACGAGGTAGTCGCGTACCACCTGCCGAACCGCCGGGTCGTCCTCGACGATCATCGCCACGGGAGGTCGCTGCTCGATCACGGTGTCAAGTCTCCCGGGTAATCGACGGCGGCGGCGAAGTCCTTACAGTGCTGAAATCTTCGGCCGCCGGCGCTGGTGGGCTGGCTAGCTTCAGTCTCATCGAGGTCCCCGAGAGAACCCCGATGACCCGACCATCCCCCACCACACCAAGGAGTGGACCATGCGTAAAGCACTGATCGCGGGAGGGCTCATGCTTGCCCTCTCGGCAACCCTGACCGCCTGCAGCACGGCGTCCGACGCCACGGCGCCTTCCTCGGCGACGTCGTCGACCTCGAGTGCGAGCTCAGTAGCCGCCGACAGCCGCACGGGCACGTTCGCCGGGCTGAACGACAAGCACGTCGCCGGGACGGTCTCGTTCGCCGGCGGGAAGCTCAACCTGGCCGGCTTCTCGTCGGACGAAGGACCCGACCTGCACGTGTACCTGACCAACGGGACGGATGAAGCGGCCGTCGCGGCCGGCAAGCAGATCGACAGCATCGTGTTCAACTCCTCGACGCAGAGCTTCGACCTCGGCGGCGTCCAGACGTCGGGTTACACGGACGTGGTGATCCACTGCGACAAGGCCAAGGCGGTCTTCGGTGCCGCGGCCCTGAAATGAGCGCCCGCGATCTCGCCGTGCCGGTCCTGACCGGCGCGGCGAGGGTCGTGCTCGGGGCGCTCTGGCTCAACGAGGGTCTGCTCAAGTACCGGGCGGGTTTCTCCGGCGCCGACATCCGCCTGGTCACCGAGAGTGCCGCATCCAACTCGCGGGTGCCCGAGTACTTCCACTGGTTCGATGCCCTGACGCTTCGGCCCTTCCCCGACCTCTTCGGCGTCGCGATGCCCCTGCTGGAGACCGCTCTGGGGGTGCTGCTCGTCCTGGGTGTTCTCACCCGGGTGGCGGCCCTGATGTCCGTCGCGACGCTCCTGCTCTACTGGTCGGCGGACCAGCTGATCACGGAATACCCGATCATGCTCGCGCTGTCCGTCATCGTGGTCGCCTGGGCGCGACCGGCCGCGGTCTTCGGTGTCACCGGGCTGCTGCGAAGGATGCGCGACAAGAAGCCGGCAGCGTCCCCGGAGAGCGTGGAGCAGAGGATGCGCCAGGCGCTCAGCGAGAAGTGAGCGCCCGCGACGCCAGCACATCCGCGAGCTCGTCGGAGAGTGTGCTCCACGCATCGGCGAACTTCGCGACACCCTCCTCCTCGAGCACGGCGACCACGTCGTCATAGTCGATGCCCGTCCACGCGAGCCCGTCGAGGACCGCGCGGGCGTCCTCATACGAGCCCCGCACAGTGTCCGCGGGAACAGGGCGACCGTGATCCGCGACAGCCTCCAGCGTCGCCTCGGTCATCGTGTTCACCACGCCGCGGGTCACCAGCCCGTCGACATAGAGGGTGTCCGGGTAGTCCGGGTTCTTCGTCGAGGTGGATGCCCAGAGCGGCCGCTGGGGACGGGCGCCGGCTGCGGCGAGCGCGCGCCAGGCGCCGCCGTCCAGCATCCGCTCGTACTCCTGGAAGGCGAGGTGCGCGTTCGCCAAGCCGGCGCGTCCCCGCAGCCCGCCGGCCTCGAGCGTGCCCAACCGCTCGAGCCGGCGGTCGACTTCGGCATCGACGCGCGACACGAAGAAGGAGGCGACGGAGGCGATGCCGGCCGGGTCCAGCCCGCTCGCGACGGCCCGGCGCATCCCTTCGAGGTACGCGTCCATCACCTGGCGGTACCGGCGCAGCGAGAAGATGAGCGTCACGTTGATGCTGATCCCGTCGGCCAGGCAGGCGGTGATCGCCGGGAGACCTTCGAGGGTGGCCGGGATCTTGATGAACAGGTTGGGCCGGTCCACGCTCCACCACAGGGAGCGCGCCTCGGCGATCATGCCCGCGGTGTCGTGGGCGAGCCGCGCGTCCACCTCGATGGACACCCGCCCATCCACGCCGCCGGTGGCGTCGAACGAGCGGCGCAGCACGTCGCACGCGTCCCGCACGTCGTGGGTCGTCAGCTCACGAAGCGCCTCGCCCACCTCGGCTCCGCGGGCGGAGAGGTCGTCGAGCTGCGCCTGGTACGACGTGCGCTTGCCGATGGCGGCGGCGAAGATCGTCGGGTTCGTGGTGACGCCGCTGACGTATCTGGTCTCCACCAGGCGGGCGAGGCGTCCGGAGGTCAGCAGTTCGCGGCTCAGGTCGTCGAGCCAGAGGGAGACGCCGGCGTCGGCGAGTCCGGCAAGCGGGTCAGTCATCAGGATGCTCCTCGATTCAGGGCGCCTTCACGCCGCGATACCGGTCACGGCCAGGAACTCGGCCCGCGACCGGGCGTCGTCACGCAGCCGGCCGAGCAGCGTCGAGGTGACCGTGCTCGAACCGACGGCGTTGACGCCGCGCAGGGTCATGCAGGAGTGCTCGGCCGCGATGACGACACCGACCGCCTGCGGCTGCAACCGGGCCTGCAGCCAGTCGGCGACCTGCTTCGTGAGCCGCTCCTGCGTCTGCGGGCGGCAGGCGAACAGCTCCACCACACGGGCGAGCTTGGAGAGGCCCAGGATGCGGTCGCCGGGCAGGTAGGCGACCCAGGCGCGACCGGTGAACGGGAGCAGGTGGTGCTCGCACAGCGAACGCACCGGGATGTCGCGGGCGACGACCAGCTCGTCGTAGCCCTCATCGTTGGGAAACGTCGTCAGGTCGAAGGGCCGCGGGGTGAGCATTTCCGCCCAAGCGCGGGCCATCCGCCCCGGGGTGGCGCGCAGATGGTCTGATTCGAGCGACATCCCGAGTGCCGTGAGGAACTGGGCGGCGGCGGCCTCGGCGGCCTCCACGTCGATGGCAGGAGCCATCGAGATCGCTCGCACGTCGGCCGCTTTCGGCCACTCGATCTCGACGGGTGCTGCGTCCCGCTCCAGTGCGTCTGCGCTCATCGTTCCGACCTTTCGTCGTTCTTCTCCAGAATGCGTCGCGCGCCCCTTTTTGTCAAGATCTTTTGTTGATAGAATCAGCGCTATGGACAGCGACCGCGCAATCGACGGGGCCAGCGCACTCGACGGGATCAGCGCACTGGCCGATCCCGCACGGCGGCGCCTGTACGACTACGTCGCCTCGCAGCAGGAACCGGTCGGCCGGGAAGAAGCAGCCGGAGCCACAGGCATGAGCCGCACGCTGGCGGCGTACCACCTCGACCGACTGGTCACCGCCGGCCTGCTGGAGGCCGGGTACTCCCGCGACCCGGGGAAAGGCGGCCCGGGTGCGGGGCGGCCGGCCAAACGGTACACGCGCAGCACACGCGAGACGACCGTGTCCGTCCCGTCTCGCGACTACCGCCTGCTGGCCGAGCTGATGACCGACGCGGTGGCCGCCGACGACAGCGGCGCGCTGTTCACCGCATTGACGGCTGCAGCGGAAGAGCAGGGCAGGCGGAGCTCCTCCCCCGACCGCGCGCTGCTCGACGACCTGCGCGACCGCGGCTACGAGCCCACGGAGGAGCCGGGCCCGGACGTCACGATGCGGAACTGCCCTTTCCACCAGCTGGCGCAGCGGCACACCAACCTGGTCTGCGGCGTGAACCACGCGCTGCTCCGCGGCGTGCTCGAGGGGCACGACGACGACCCGGACCGCGCCGAACTGGACCCGCACGCGGGCCGCTGCTGCGTGGTGTTGCATCCCGCGTCCTGAACCTGCGTACGGTAGCAGTGGGTGTGCTACCACGAAAGGACGGCTGATGAACGACATCGACCCGCGGGTGGGCGCGTGACGGACAACCGCTTCCCGGCCTCCGTCTTCGGGGTCGGCAGCGAACCCGACGCCCGCTTCAGCCTGGCCAACGAACGCACGTTCCTCGCCTGGATCAGGACCGGGCTCGCCCTCCTCGCCGGCGGCGTCGCCCTCGAAGCGCTCGGGCTCGGCATCCACCCCGGCTTCCGGCTGGCCGCATCCCTGATCCTGCTGGTCGCGGGACTGCTGACACCCCTGCAGGCCTGGTTCGGCTGGAAGCGGAGCGAACGCGCGCTCCGCCTCGGCGAACCACTGCCGGCTGCACCGCTCACCCTCGTCCTCGCCGTGGCCGTGAGCGCCGTCGGCGTCCTCGTGCTCATCGGCGTGCTCGTGCGATGAGCACCGTCTTCGACCAGGGACTGCAACCCGAACGCACGGCGCTGGCCTGGCGGCGCACCGGGCTCGCCCTGCTGGGCGGCTCGCTCGTCGCCGCCCGGATCCTGCCCGAGACCCTCGGCGCCTGGGCGGCGATCCCTGGCCTCATCGGCGTCGCTGCGGCAGCATCCCTGCTCTACGCGATCCACCGCCGCTACCGGCAGCAGCACCAGCGTCTCACCGCCGAGGGGGACCGCTCGCCCATCGCGGGCGGACGGCTCGTCGCCGCGATGGCCGGCTTCCTGCTCGCCGCCGCCATCGTGAGCATCGTCGTCACAATCGCCCTGACGGCGCGGGGCTGATCAGACGATCGGCTGCTCCGCCATCCGCTTCCGCTCGGCGTGCCGGTAGTGCCGCAGCACCAGCCAGAGTGTGAGGATGCCGCCCGCGGCGACCACGATGAGCACGACGATGTAGAGGATGCCGGCCAGCGCCGACACTGCCGACGCCGTCTGCTGCGTGAGCCCTCCCACAGTGGTCAACTCCTCCAGTGCTCGCCCATTCACGATCAGTGCGATGACCGCTGCCAGGTCGCTCGCCGAATCCCACAGTCCGTGCAGGATGGCGACGCCGACGTACGTGACCACGATCCAGATCGAGAACCGGAACCGGGCAGCGCCCCGCGCTGCGCCGAACAGCACCGCGCCGAGCACGGCCGTCCACAGCACATGGCCGACCGGCGCGAGGATGGCGCGGAACACCTCCGTCTGCAGTAGGGACACGAGGTCGATACCGCGCGTGGTGATCGCCGCGTTGAAGGCGTACCCCGCCGACTCGAACGCCGCGAAACCGGCGCCGACGGTCGCGCCGAGCAATGCGCCCTGCGCCGCCGTCTTCGGCACCACCCGCCAGCCGATGACGATCAGCAGGACCGCCTTGACCAGCTCCTCGATCAGGCCGACCACCAGGTACAGCCAGTAGCTCTGGTGAAGGTTCACCTCCAGTAGGGAGGCGCCCAGCACGCCGAAGATCCCGCCGACGAAGAAGGCGAGCACGAGTTGGAGCGAGCTCACGCTTCCCGTCACGCGCTCGATCGCGAACAGCACGACGCAGAAGGGCACCAGAAAGCTGCCGAGCAGGATCAGCGTCGGGACCAGATTCGTGTTCTGGGTCGTGATGGTGACGACGATGGTGAGGATCCACAGGGCGAGCCCCGTGAGCAGCGTCTTCCACCACCAGCCGTGGTGGTGGTGAGGATGCGGGGCGCCGTCCGGACGGTCCACCCAGGTGTCTGCCGTCATGGACACTCCTTGTAATACCGGTCGTCGGCTGCGCGTCGCTGTCAGCTCATCATCCCGCCCCCCGACGGCGGCGCAAGGGGGTGCATTGGACGGAAGGTCAGGCCAGCGCACGGAAGGCCGAGATGCCCTCCCGCACGAGCTCGCGCAGGTCGAGCGGCTCGGCGGAGGAGACCCAGCGTTCGAACGCCAAGCGGAAAGCGGACATGGCCGCCTCGGCGGCGGTCCCGGCCTCCAGAGGGGGCGCGCCGCGGTCCTCCAGTGCGCGGGCGCCGGCCGCCGCCACGGTGGCGAGCTTGAGTAGCTCGCGCTCGAGGAGACTGGGGGTCGCGTTGATCACGGCGGCGCGGAGGCGGGGGAACGCCTGGTCGGGCCGGCTCTGCAGGACGTCGGCCGCCGCATCCATGCCCGCCGCCGCCGCATCCAGGGCCGACGCCGCGGGTGGAGCCATCGCGATGCCGTCGAGCACGCCCTGCTGGAAGTCTGCGGAGCCGTCGAAGAGCACTTCCCGCTTGTCGGCGAAGTGGCGGAAGAAGGTGCGTTCGGTGACACCCGCGCGTGCGGCGATGTCGGCGACCGTCGTCTGCTCGAACCCGGGGTCTCCGTACAGCTCGAGGGCAGCCTGCACGAGGCGTTCCCGTGCTCCCGGCTCCCAGCGTCCCATGGGGTGAGTCTACTGAGTGCGTCGCGGTGATGACAGCAGCTGACATCAGTGTTACGCTGACGACAGTCGCTGACGTCAGTGACTGACATGATGAGAAGGGAACGCGACATGCGCGTATTCGTCACAGGAGCGTCGGGCTGGATCGGCTCGGCAGTGGTCGCCGAGCTGCTCGGCACGGGACACCAGGTCAGCGGGCTCGCCCGGTCGGCGCGGTCGGCCGAGCGGGTCCGAGCGGCTGGAGCCGAGCCGGTCATCGGGAGCCTGGACGACCTCGCCGTCCTCCATGCCGCCGCGACATCCGCCGACGCGGTCATCCACCTCGGGTTCAAGCACGACTTCAGTGACTTCGCCGCATCCGGTGCCACCGAACGCGCGGCAATGGAAACGTTCATCGACGCCCTCGAGGGGACCGGCAACCCGCTCCTCTTCGCCTCCGGGATCGCGCTCATCACCCCCGGGCGGGTCGCGACCGAAGACGACGCCAGCCCGTACAGCGGACCGGACGCGCCGCGCGGAGGAGCCGAGACGCTGGCCATCGCGGCCGCCGAGCGCGGCATCCGCCCGGTCGCACTGCGCTTCGCCCCCACGGTGCACGGTGCGGGCGACCACGGCTTCGCTGCGGTGCTTGCGGGCATCGCGCGCCAGACCGGTGTCGCCGGCTACGTCGGCGAGGGGACCAACCGCTGGGCCGCAGTCCACCGCAGCGACGCGGCCCGCCTGGTGCTGCTCGCGCTGGCCGACCCGGACGCGGCGCGTGTGGTGCACGCGGTCGCCGAAGAGGGCAACGCCACGCGACGCATCGCCGAAGCGATCGGCGCCGCCGTCGGCGTGCCCACCGCCTCCATCGACCCGGATGATGTGGAGGCGCACTTCGGCTGGATCGGCCGATTCTTCGGCATCGACATGTCCGCCTCCAGCGACCTCACCCGCGCGCGCTTCGACTGGGACCCGACCGGCCCCACCCTCTTCGAGGACCTGGCCGCCGGCCACTACTCCGCCGACGCGGCCGCCTGAGCCGGCGCCCCCCTCCCTTCGACCCACTCCCCGCGCCCCGCTCCGCTCCGCGCCGCGAGGTGTGAGTAGATGTCCCTTGAGCCGCCGAGTTGCGACATGATGTCGCAACTCGGCG
>NZ_JBFRGV010000006.1:0-440814 GCF_052115525.1 Leifsonia sp. 2MCAF36
CCAACACCACAGCGATCTGCGGAATCCGCAAACCCTGCCCCCACAACGCCTCAATCTTGCCGCGCTCCACCACCGACAACCGTGTCCCGACCATGAGCAGAATCCTCCCGGATCAGCCCGTTGCATCCACCACTAGACCCAGCCCGGCGAAAGTGTGTAAAAAGTGTGGACTCGGCGGCGGGGCTCTGGCCCAGGAGTAGGGACCGGCGGCGGGGCTCAGGCCCAGGAGGCGGGACCGACGGCGGGGCTCACGCCCAGAAGGCGGCGATGCGGGGCGCGAGGGATGCGGCCTGCGCGTGCCCGGCGCGGGCAGCGGCAGGCCGTAGGGTCGGATCCATCGCATTCGGGCCGAACAGGTGCTCCGCCTCGGCATCCGGGAAGATCGTCTCGACCCGGCTCCCGGCCGCGCGCAACGCGTCGACCTGCGCGGCGAGGTGGGTGCCCCATCCGGCCGGCACCAGCGACCGCCCGCCGAACGGCGAGAGCACCAGGACACGGGCGTAGCCGGAGGCGAGGTCCGCGTTCTCGGCGTTCGAACGGAAGCCGCCGTCGAGGTAGCGCTCGTCGCCGATCCGGAGCGGCAGACCGCTGGAGCAGCTCGCCGCGATGGCGTCGGCGAGGTCGACCCCGCTGTCCCGGTCGAACAGCACAGGGTCGCCGGTGCGGGCGTCGATCGCGGTGAGGATCACCCGGCGGTCGGGCCACTCCTGACGAGGCAGGCGTGCGGCCACGATGGTGCGCCACTGGTCCGACCAGGAGCCGTCGGATGCAGCATCCAACTCGAGCGCCGACGCGCTCAGGCGACGGCGGTAGTCGTCGGCATCCGCTGAAACCGCGATCGTCGACGTCAGCCGCTCCAGGTGATTGGCCCCCGGCCGGGCAGGAGCGCGCCCGCCGGATGGCGCAGGAGGGATCTGCCGAGGTGGCGGAGCAGTGAGAGTTGCGGCGTACAGCTCGGCCGGGTTCGCTCCGGCGATCTGCGCTGCGGCGGTCGAGCCGGCCGAGGTCCCGACCGTGAGGTCGGGTGCGGTGATGTCCACCCCGGCATCGTAGAGCCCGGCGATGACGCCGATCAGCCACGCGTTGCCGGTCGAACCGCCGCCCCCGAGGACGAGGGCGCGATCGCGCGCAGTGGCGGACGCAGAGGAGAGCAAAGAAGAGGAAGGTGTTGTGTTCATGGGAGTCGCCTTTCGTGCGAGCCGTATCGGCGCTCCCGGTGGCGACTACCTCAGTCGCGTGATCGTGGACTGCAGGGGAGCGCCCACTGTTGATGCTGCGTACATGGGTCTCACCTCCTGCCGGTCGATAACGATCGCCTGAACACTAGCATGCGCGACGTCGCCGTGCGCGGATCGGGGTCAGCGGGTGGCGTCGAGGAGTTCGTCCTCGACGTCGGCGTCGGTGCGCTTGGCGCGGCGGCGGCGCTCCCGGTCGGCGGCGCGCGCCTTCTCGGCGGGGTCGTCCGAGTTGAGCTTGCGGTACTCGGTCACCAGGGCGTAAGCCAGGCCGAAGAAGCCGATCAGCGCGAAAATGATCCACTGGATCATGTACGACCAGTGGAGGCCCTCATCCTGGGTCGGGGGAGAGGTCACCGTCGGTGTCGGGGCCGTGGCCGGAGCCGGGTCCTCGCTGTCGAGCAGCCCGTAGGCGCCGGTGTACACATCCGCGCCGTCGAGCTTCTGCTTCACGACGGAGAGCTGGATGGTGCCCACCTGGTCACCGGTCGCCGAGCGTCCCGGAATGGCCGGCTCACTGGCCTTGAGCCGCGAGACGACGCTCACGGAACCGGCCGGCGCGGCGGGGACGTGATCCGGTGCGTCGGTCTTGTTACCGGTGGGGACCCATCCACGGTCCACGATGAACAGGGAACCGTCGGCAGTCCGCAGCGGGGTGAGCACCTCGAACCCCGGGCTCCCGTTGAACGGTCGGTTGCGGACCAGGAGTTGCTGGTCGCGCTCGTACGTGCCGGTCACGATGACACGCCGCCACTCCTGCTTGGCGGAGAACGACCCGAGCGTCGGCAGTTCGTCGGTCAGCGCGACCGGTTTCGAGTCGAAATTCTCGGTGACCAGCGCGTTCGCCGCCGCGGCCTCCTTGCTGCGGGCCAGTTGCCAGTTCGAGAGGAAGCCGCAGGCGATGGCGAACACGATCGCGAACGCCAGATAGCCGAGCCAGCGGCGCGAGAAGGCGAACCGCCACCCGGTGGTGCCGGAATCGTCCACCCGACCGTCCCGGCTCACGCGATCGTCCTGGCGTCGTCCGGCTCGCTCGCGGACACCACCCGGAGCGGGAAGTCGCGCGCCGCGAGGAACTCGCGCAGGAACTCGACGTGCTCGTCGCACGCCAGCCAGACCTTCACGCGGTCGGCCGAATGGATGCGCGGGTTGCGCCACTCGATCCGCCACGATGCGGTCTCTCGACAGCCGGCGCGCGAGCAGGTCAGCGGCGCGGGCTCGCCCATACCGATCACTGGCCCATCCTGCTCACTGGCCCTCCCGGTCGTCCTCTCGCGGCCCCGGGGGTGGGGGCGCCATAGGAACGATACTGCCTGGACGCTGGACGTCGACCCGGCCCTGCTCCACCGACACGTTCGCGATCACCACAGCGAAGTACGGGAGGAAGATCGCGGCGACCAGCGGAACGGCGGCCCACCAGCCGGGCACGATGACCGCCAGGATCAGACACAGCACGCGCACGCCCATAGCGACCGAATATTTGATCATCCGGTGCTTTCGCTCCTCATCGGGAGAGAGGGGGAGACTCGTGATCGGCGGGGCTGAGGTCTTCTTCATGTGCGTTGAGTCCAGCGTACGTCCATAAACTTGGGTTCGGCCCCGCTGGGGTCGAATCCGCAGAAAGCTGTTTTTCCTGAAGGGAAGCGCATGACCACGCCACGCACCGTCCTCGTCACCGGAGGCAACCGGGGGATCGGCTATGCCATCGCCGAGGAGTTCGTCGCCCAGGGTCACCGGGTGGCGGTCACCGCGCGTTCCGGCCAGGGTCCGGAGGGTGCGCTGACGGTGCGCGCGGACGTCACGGACGCCGCCTCGGTCGACGCGGCGTTCACGGAGGTCGAGGAGAAGCTCGGTCCGGTGGAGGTCGTGGTCGCGAACGCGGGCATCACCAAGGACACGCTGCTGATGCGGATGACGGACGAGGAGTTCGACTCGGTCATCGAAACGAACCTCGGCGGCGCGTTCCGTGTCGTCAAGCGTGCGAACAAGGGGATGCTGAAGGCGCGTTTCGGCCGGATCGTCCTGATCTCCAGCGTCGTCGGCCTGTTCGGCGGAGCCGGCCAGGTGAACTACGCGTCATCGAAGGCGGGCCTGGTCGGCATGGCGCGCTCGATCACGCGCGAGCTCGGCGCTCGCGGAATCACGGCCAACGTCGTCGCGCCGGGCTTCATCGAGACCGACATGACGGCCGAACTGCCCGAAGCCCAGCAGGCGGAGTACAAGAAGAGCATCCCGGCCGGCCGTTTCGCGTCGGCCGCCGAGGTTGCGAAGGTCGTCACCTGGATCGCCGGCGACGACGCCGGCTACATCTCCGGCGCCGTCATCCCCGTCGACGGCGGCCTCGGGATGGGCCACTGACCGTCAACGCTTCCTCACTTAATCCGCGGAATCGGCCCGGATTCCCGGACTAACCGAGGAAGCGATGGTGAGGGGCGGGAGGCCGGCAGGGGTCAGCCGCGGAGGCCCAGGAGGGGGAGCACCTGGGAGAGGTCGGGGCGGTCGATCACCAGGTCCGCCTCGGCCCGCACCTTGGGCTTGGCGTTGAAGGCGACGGCGAGGCCGGCCTCCGCCATCATCCGCAGGTCGTTGGCGCCGTCGCCGATCGCGACCGTCTGACGCAGGTGGACGCCCGCGGCGGCCGCCCAGAACAGCAGCGCTTGCGCTTTGGCGGCCGCGTCGATCACCGGACCGTCGACCTCCCCGGTGAGTACACCGCTCCGGACCACCAGACGGTTCGCCCGCCAGTGGTCGAGCCCCAGCCGCTCGCCGATCGGGTCGAGCAGTTCGTGGAAGCCGCCGGAGACGACACCGACCACACCGCCCGCGGCCTGGACGCCCGCGATCAGCTCCGGGACGCCTTCGGTCACCCTGATCCGCTCGCCGACATGGTGGAACACCGACGCGGGCAGGCCCTTCAGGGTACGGACGCGCTCACGCAGGCTCCGCTCGAAGTCGAGCTCGCCGCGCATCGCGCGTTCGGTGATCTCGGCGACCTCCGTGCGCGACCCGGCCTCCTCCGCCAGCAGCTCGATGACCTCGTCCTGGAGCAGCGTGGAGTCGGCATCGAGCACGACGAGGACGGACGCTGTTCTGTGCGTGGGCTCGCTCATGGAACGACGTGCACGCCCTTGCCGACGACGGTGATGCCGGAATCCGTCACGGTGAAGCCGCGAGCGCGGTCGCGGTCCGGGTCGACGCCGATCTGCGCACCCTCGGCGACCACCACATCCTTGTCCAGGATTGCGCGGCCGACGAACGCGTTCGGCTCGATGACCGCGCGCTCGAAGACCACCGAGTCGATCACCTTCGCGCCGGAGTCGACCTTGGCCCACGGCCCGAGCACACTGCGCTCGAGGTGGGCTCCCGAGATGACCGAACCGAGCGAGACGATGGAGTCGATGGTCGTGCCGAGCGCGCCGCGCCCGTCGCGCACGATCTTGGCGGGCGGGGAGTTCAGCACCTGGCTGAAGATCGGCCACCTGCTGTTGTAGAGGTTGAAGACCGGCAAGGCGGAGATGAGGTCCTGGTGGGCCTCGAAGAACGAGTCGATCGTTCCAACATCCCGCCAGTAGTAGCGGTCGCGGTCGGTCGACCCGGGAACGTCGTTGTTGCTGAAGTCGTAGACCGCCGCCTCGTTGCGCGCGACGAAGTCCGGAATGATGTCGCCGCCCATGTCGTGGTTGGAGTCCGGCCGGTCGCCGTCCCGCACCACCGCGTCGATCAGCGCGTCGGCGTCGAACACGTAGTTGCCCATCGAGGCGAGCACCTCGTTCGGCGAGTCGGGCAGGCCGATCGGGTCGGTGGGCTTCTCGCGGAACGCGGCGATCCGCGAGGGGCGGTCGGCCTCCACCTCGATGACCCCGAACTGATCCGCGAGCCCGATCGGCTGACGGATGGCGGCAACGGTGGCGGGTGCGCCGGAGTCGATGTGCGCCTGGATCATCTGGCCGAAGTCCATCCGGTAGACGTGGTCGGCGCCGACGACGGCCACGATGTCCGGCTTCTCGTCCCGAAGCAGGTTGAGGCTCTGCAGGATGGCGTCGGCCGAGCCGCTGAACCAGCGCTTGCCGAGCCGCTGCTGGGCGGGCACGGAGGCGATGTACGAGTTCGTGATGCCGTCGAGGCGCCAGGTCTGCGACACGTGGCGGTCGAGGCTGTGGGACTTGTACTGGGTGAGCACCACGATCTGGCGCAGCTGTGAGTTGATCAGGTTCGATAACGCGAAATCGATGAGACGGTACTGCCCACCGAACGGGACGGCGGGCTTCGCCCGGTCCGCCGTCAACGGCATCAGCCGCTTTCCCTCTCCGCCCGCGAGGACGATGCCGAAGATCTTCTTGCCTGGTGCCATGTCCATAACAGTAGAGGCGAAGTGTTCCCTGTACTAGCGTTTTGGTCATGCGCGTCGACCTACTGACCCGGGAGTACCCGCCGGACATCTACGGCGGAGCCGGGGTGCACGTGACCGAACTGGTGCGAGCCCTGCGAACGGATACCGAGGTGATCGTGCGCGCCTTCGGGGAACCGCGAGACGAACCGGATACCGCGTCGTACCGCGTCCCCGCGGAGCTCGCTGACGCGAACGGCGCGCTCGCCACCCTCGGTGTGGACCTGCAGATGGCGCAGGACTGCGGGGGAGCGGATGTCGTCCACTCGCACACCTGGTATGCGAACGGGGCCGGCCAGCTCGCGAAGCTGCTGCACGGCGTCCCGCATGTCGTCACGGCGCACAGCCTGGAGCCGCTGCGCCCCTGGAAGGCCGAGCAGCTGGGCGGCGGCTACCGCGTGTCCAGCTGGATCGAGAAGACCGCCTTCGAGTCCGCCGACACCGTCATCGCGGTGAGCGAGGGGATGCGGCGCGACATCCTCGCCTCGTACCCGAACCTGGACCCGACGAAGGTCGTCACGATCTACAACGGCATCGACCTGGAGCGCTGGCAGCCGCTTCGGGACGACGACAGGGCCCGCGCCCTCGGGATCGACCCCGAGCGACCCGCTGTCATCTTCGTCGGCCGCATCACCCGCCAGAAGGGCCTGCCCTACCTGCTGCGGGCCGTGCGCCGGCTGCCACCGGAGGTGCAGATCATCCTCTGCGCCGGGGCGCCGGACACGAAGGAGATCCTCGCCGAGGTGACCGGTCTCGTCGAGCAGCTGCAGAGCGAACGCGACGGAGTGGTGTGGATCGACCGCCTCCTCCCGAACGACGAGCTGCGGATCGCGCTCACCGCATCCACCGTCTTCGTCTGCCCGTCGATCTACGAGCCGCTCGGGATCGTCAACCTGGAGGCCATGGCGTGCGGTCTGCCGGTGGTCGGAACGGCGACCGGGGGCATCCCCGAGGTCATCGTGGACGGCGTGACCGGCCGGCTCGTCCCCATCCAGCAGCTGCAGGACGGCACGGGCACGCCGACCGACCCGGAGCGCTTCGTCGACGACCTCGCCGCTGCCCTCACCGAGGTCGTCAGCGACCCGGCGCGCGCCGCCGAGATGGGTCGCGTGGGGCGCGAGCGGGCGGAGACATCGTTCAGCTGGACGACCATCGCCGAGCAGACCCGGGACGTCTACCGGTCGCTGGCCAACCGTCACTGATGGCCGCCACGCGCAGGTAGGCTGGAAGACATGGCCGACAGCGTTCTCCGACTTTCCGACGTGTCCGTTGTGCGGGACGGCAACCCCGTCCTCCAGGGAATCGACTGGACGGTCGAGCCGGACGAGCGGTGGGTCATCCTGGGTCGGAACGGCGCCGGGAAGACGACGCTCCTGCAGATCGCGGCCGCCGCGCTGCACCCCAGCTCAGGCGAGGCCGTCGTGCTGGGCGAGTCGGTCGGCCACACCGACCTGGCGGAGCTTCGCCCGCTGCTCGGCTTCGCGTCGAGCGCACTGGCACGGCGCATCCCGCGCAACGAGCGCGTCCTGGATGTGGTGATGACCGCCGCCTACGCGGTGACCGGCCGCTGGAACGAGCTGTACGAAGAGATCGACGAGCGTCGCGCCCGCCGCGTGCTCGCCGAATGGCATCTCGACCACCTCGCCGAGCGGAGCTTCGGCAGCCTCTCCGACGGCGAGCAGAAGCGGGTGCAGATCGCCCGCTCGGTGATGACGGACCCGGAGATCCTGCTGCTCGACGAGCCGGCCGCCAGTCTCGATCTGGGCGGCCGCGAGGAGCTGGTCTCGTTGCTCGGCGGCTACGCGCGCGACCCGAAGTCGCCCGCGATCGTGATGGTGACCCACCACGTGGAGGAGATCCCGCAGGCCTTCAACCGCGCCCTGCTGCTGAAAGACGGCCGGATCGCCGCGCAGGGCCCCATCGACGAGGTGCTCACCAGTGAGAACCTCAGCGACACCTTCGGCATCGATGTCGAGCTCAGTGCGGCCGACGGCCGTTACACGGCACGCGCCACCTCCGGCGAATGACCGCGACGCGCCCGGCCATCTGCTAAACTCGATAGCTGGCCCCGCCGGGCCGAAAGCTTTCCGTCCTCACGCCGACCGGCGCGGACACGACCGAACACTACACGCAACAAGGAAGTCCTGATGAAGACTGGCATCCACCCCGACTACGCCCCGGTGGTTTTCCGCGACCTGGCCTCGGGTGCGACGTTCCTCACCCGCTCCACCGTCTCGAGCGACAAGACCATCGAGTGGGAAGACGGCAACACCTACCCGGTGATCGACGTCGAGATCTCGTCCGAGTCGCACCCGTTCTACACGGGCAAGCAGCGCATCATGGACTCCGCCGGCCGCGTCGAGAAGTTCAACTCGCGCTACAAGAACTTCGGCAAGTAACCCGCCGAGTTCGCCGCTTACGACGAAGGCCCCCGTCTGTTGGACGGGGGCCTTCGTCGTGGGGGCGGCGGCGGTTGCGTCGTGTCGTTGGGGCGGCGGCGGTCGCGTCGTGTCGTTGCGGGCGGCGGCGTTGCGTCGGAGATTCGCCGCCGTGCGTCGGAGATTTCGCCCGATCCTCACCGGTTTCTCCGACCTACCGCGGTCAGTCGGAGAATCGGGCGTCAGTCTCCGACGCTGGTGAGAGACCACGTACAGAGCAGCACGAAGGCCCCCGTCCACGGACGGGGGCCTTCGTCGTTGCTCGCGGGACGGGTCAGGAGGTGCTGTAGGTGATGCCCGCGTTGGCGGCCGCGACGCCGATGATGATGGCGACGATGATGCCCAGGGCGAGGGCCACGAAGCCGATGATGATGGCCGCGAGGGCGAGGCCGCGGCCCTGCTCCCCGGTGCGCTTGATCTGCGAGAGGGCGACGAAGCCCAGGATGATGCCGAGGATGCTGATGAAGAAGGTCGCGATGAAAGCGACGATGGACATGGTGTTCCAGCCGGGCTGCGCAGGGGCGCCATACGGCTGGGCGTACTGGGGCTGCTGCGGCGGGAGGGGCTGCGGATTCAGATTCGAGTCGCTCATAGGGCAGACAATAGCGCCTGGAGCAGACTCACCAGTAGCCCCCAGGTAGAGGGAGGCCTCAGCGCAGCGGCCAGGCTCCGGAGGTGGTGAACTGGGGGTCGCGCTCCCGCCGCATGTAGTCCTGGAAGTCGGCCGCCTGCTCCCGGCACCAGTCGACCTGACGCAGGTGCAGCTCGGCGGCCTCCAGCGCGAGAGCCTCGGCGTGGATGCGCGCCAGCGCTTGGGCGACCCGGCCGGCAGCGATCGCGTCCGCGCCCGCGTCGTGGGCGGCGAGCAGGTCGACGCCATAGTGCGTCGCCGTGACGGTCAGCGTCCGCTTGCCGCGGCGGAACTTGTCGACGGCCTTGTCGATGACCAGCGGGTCGATGATCGGGCCGGGGGAGACCAGCGGGGCGACGTCGTAGCGGCGGGCCTCCCGGTCGAGCAGGGTGAAGTCGTAGGGAGCGTTGTACGCGACGACGGGGATGTCGCGGTCGAACAGGCTCCGCAGCTGCGCCACGATCGCGGAGACGGCGCGGGCCGGCTCCATCCCGAACTCACGGGCCGTCTCGGTGGTGATGCCGTGGACCGCTGTCGCCTCCGACGGAATCTCCACGCCCGGGTCGACGAGCCAGTCCCGGCGGTGGAGCACCTCGCCGGTCTCGTCGAGAAGGCCCACGTGGGCGGTGACGATCCTGGCCGATTCGACGTCGATTCCCGTGGTCTCCAGATCGAAGACGCCGAGACGGTGGTGCCAGGTGCTCATGTCCCCAACGCTAGGCAGGACCGCCGTCATCGCGCGGATGGCACGCCGAAGTGCTTGCTGTTGCGGTTGACACGCCGTGCTGGGGCGCGACTGCGAGCACCTCGGCGACGGGCGGTGCGTCAGTCGCGGCGGGGCTCGATGTGCAGCCAGTAGAAGTTCTGCGTGCCGAGGGTCAGCGTGAAGCGGCCGTCGTCCGCGATGGTCGGGAACTCCGCGCCACCGAACAGGTCGTACAGTGCGCGCCCTGCGAGCTCCGGCGCCTCCAGGGTGACGGAGACGGGATTGTGCGCGAACGAGAATACGCACAGCACGTCCTCCGGCTGGTCGCCGAAGTGCGTGCCGCTGCCCGCGTAGGTGCGCACGAACGCCAGCACCGACTCGTGGTCCGTCGGGAGGACGCGGATGTCGCCGAGCCCGAACACCGGGTGCGCCTTCCGCACGTGGATGACGTTCCGGATCCAGTGCAGCAGCGAGCGGGACTGCGCGAGCTGCGCCTCCACGTTCACCTGGTTGTAGTGGAACACCAGCGACTGCACGACGGGCAGGTACAGCTTGCCCGGATCGGCGCTGGAGAAGCCGGCATTGCGGTCCGGCGTCCACTGCATCGGGGTGCGTGAGCTGTCGCGGTCGGGCAGCCAGATGTTGTCGCCCATCCCGATCTCGTCGCCGTAGTAGAGGAACGGGCTTCCGGGCAGCGAGAACAGCAGCGCGTGTGCGAGCTCCAGCTCGGCGCGGGAGTTGTCCAGCAGCGGAGCGAGCCGGCGCCGGATGCCGATGTTGGCGCGCATCCGCGGGTCGTACGCGTACCAGCCGTACATCGCCTGGCGGTACTCCTCGCTCACCATCTCGAGCGTCAGCTCGTCGTGGTTGCGGAGGAACACGCCCCAGGCCGACCCGTCCGGCACGTCCGTGGTCTCCGACAGGACGCGGACCAGCTCGCCCGCCTGCTGCGACCGCAGCGCGTAGAAGATGCGCGGCATGACGGGGAAGTCGAAGGCCATGTGGCACTCCGGCTCCTCTTCGCTGCCGAAGAATGCCGCGACCTCGCGCGGCCACTGGTTCGCCTCCGCGATCATGATCCGGCCGGGGTACTCGCGGTCGACCCACTCGCGCAGCTTGATGATGAACTCGTGGGTCTTCGGCTCGCCCTCGCCGTTGCCCTCGTCGGACTCGTAGAGGTAGGGGATCGCATCCAGCCGGAACCCGTCGACGCCGAGGTCCAGCCAGAACTTGACCATGTCGTACATGGCCTCGTGCACGGCCGGGTTCTCGAAGTTGAGGTCGGGCTGGTGCGAGAAGAAGCGGTGGAAGTAGAACTGGCGGCGCGCTTCGTCGAAGGCCCAGTTGGAGTCCTCGGTGTCGACGAAGATGACGCGGATGTCCGGCCACTTCTCGTCCGTGTCGTTCCACACGTAGAAGTCGCCGTACGGCCCATCCGGGTCCGAGCGCGACTGCTGGAACCACTCGTGCTGGTCGGACGTGTGGTTGATCGGCAGGTCGATGATGATGCGCATGTTGCGCTCGTGGGCCTTCGTCACGAGCTCGCGGAACTCGTCGATCGTGCCGAACTCGGGGAGGATCGCCTTGAAGTCGGAGACGTCGTAGCCGCCGTCGCGCAGCGGCGACTGGAAGAACGGGGGCAGCCAGAGCGCGTCGATGCCGAGCCACTGGAGGTAGTCCAGCTTGGAGGTGAGCCCCGCGATGTCGCCGGAGCCGTCGCCGTTGCTGTCGACGAACGACCGCACCATCACCTCGTAGAACACCGACCGGCGGTACCACTGCCGGTCGAGGGCGAGACCGGGCAGCGTGATGGGCGCGGTGAAACTCACGGTTCTCCTTGTGGCGACAGCGTAGAGCGGGGGATGGGACGCGGACACAGGGTGGGTGCAAGCGATTGCGTTCAGCAGAGTCTAGGGCGTCGAGGCCGTGGCCTGTCCAGTCCGCTTCCGGACGCGCCGCCTAGACTGTGAGGCGATGTCTCTCACCTCACCCTACGCCGCCGCTCTGGAGCGGGTCGCTGTGCGCGAAGGGGCTCTGCGCATCCTCGGTTCGACCACCCGGTTCTGGGATTACGGCGACCCGGATGCGACCACCACGCTCGTGCTCGTCCACGGTTTCCGCGGCGACCACCACGGCCTGGAACCGGTGGTCGCGCAGCTTGAAGGGGTGCGGATGGTGTCGCCCGATCTGCCGGGGTTCGGTGCGTCCACGCCGATGACCGAGGCGCCGCACGACATCGACGGCTACGGCCGCTGGCTGGGGGAGTTCGTGGCCGGCCTCGACCTGCCCGCGGGTGGGCGTCTGGTGCTGCTCGGGCACTCCTTCGGGTCGATCGTCGTCGCCGGTTCGCTGGCCGCCGCGTCACAGGCCGCTGGGTCCCAGGCCGCCGCGTCGCAGACCGCTACGTCACAGGCCGCTGCCGCGTCGCAGACCGCTGGGCCGCTGGCCGCCAGGCCGGACGCCGTCGTGCTCGTGAACCCGATCGGCCAGCCCGCGCTGGAGGGACCGCGCGGCATCGCCACCCGCCTGGCGATCTTCTACTACTGGCTCGCGGCGGTGCTGCCAGAGCGCCTCGGCTTCGCCCTGCTGCGCAACCGGGTGATCGTGCGGGCGATGAGCGTGGCGATGGCGAAGACGAGGGATGCGTCCCTCCGCCGCTGGATCCACGACCAGCACGACCGCTACTTCTCCGCCTTCAGCGACCGCGGGGTGGTGCTGGAGGCGTTCCGCGCCTCCGTCTCGCACGACGTCAGCGAGTACGCGGCGCGGGTGCCGGAGCCGACGCTGCTGGTCGCGGCCGAGAAGGACGACATCACGCCGATTGCGGCCGAATACCGGCTGCAGACGCTGTTCCCGCAGGCGGAGCTGGTCGTCATCCCGGATGTCGGACACCTCATCCACTACGAGACGCCGGTGACCGCCGCCGAGGCCATCCGCCGATTCCTGGCCGACGGGGTGGACGCGTGAGGGTCCTCTTCGACTGCCGCTACACCCGCATCGGCCGCCACGACGGGATCAGCCGCTACACCGCCGGGCTGGTTGCCGCGCTCGCCAAGCTGCACCCGGTCACCATGCTGATCAGCGACCACCGTCAGCTGGAGCTGCTCCCCGACCTGCCGTGGCAGCTCATCCCGTCGCCGACCTCGGCGCGGGAGCCGTGGGTCGCACGCACCGTCAACAAGTTGAACCCGGACATCGTCTTCACTCCCATGCAGACGATGGGCGGCTTCGGCCGCAAGTACCGGCTCGTGCTGACCGTGCACGACCTCATCTACTACCGCCACCCGACGCCACCGCGCGACCTGCCCGCGTTCGTCCGCGGGCTATGGCGGCTCTACCACCTCGCCTGGTGGCCGCAGCGGATGCTGCTCAACCGCTCCGACGCCGTCGTCACCGTCTCGGAGACCACGAAGGGCCTCATCGCCGAGCACCGGCTGACCAAGCGGCCGGTGTACGTCGTGCCGAACGCGGCCGACCTGCCGCCGGTCGCGCCGGGGCGCGCCGAGCGCAGCGCTCCCGAGACGAAGAGCCTGGTCTACATGGGCTCGTTCATGCCGTACAAGAACGTCGACACTCTGGTGCGGGCCGTCGCGCTGCTGCCCGACTACACCCTCCACCTGATGAGCCGGGTGACGGATGCGGAGCGGCAGCGGCTCACCGAGCTGGCGCCGGGTGCACGGCTGGTGTTCCACAACGGTGCGAGCGACGAGGACTACGCGGAGACGCTCGCCGCGGCGACCGCGTTCGCGTCCGCGTCGCACGACGAAGGATTCGGCATCCCGCTGCTGGAGGCGATGACCCTCGGCACGCCGGTGCTTGCCAGCGACATCCCCATCTTCCGCGAGATCGGCGGGGAGGCGGCACTGTACTTCGCGCCGGACTCGGCCGAAGAGGTGGCGGCGCGGGTGCGGCACCTCGAAGAGGACGGCGTCTGGGCCGCCCGATCGGCCGCAGGCCGCGCGCAGGCGCAGCGGTACACATGGGACGGTTCCGCCGCCCGCCTGCTGACCGTCCTCACCGCGACGGAGTCGCGCCGCCACTGACCCGCCCGTCCGCCCGCCCGCCCGCCCGCGCCCGGCTGCGCCGGGCGTGCATCTGGTGGACGCAACACGCCGTTAGGCGGGTGGGCGTAACGGCGTGTTGCGTCAACTAGATCGCGCGGCAGGGTCACATGACGGACGCGGTGTAGAGGTCGCGGTCCTCCGGGCCGAGGTTGAAGCGGTCCAGGGTCAGCTCGCCGTCGTCGTAGATGAAGCGGTGCACGGAGCCGTTCGGGATCAGCTCGCCGGGCCCGGGGAGTGCGTGGTCGGTGACGTGGCGGACCAGCGACGAGATGACGCCGCCGTGGCTCACCACGATGACGTTCTCGCCGGGGTGCCGCTCGCCGAGGTCGCGCAAGGCCGGGAGTGCGCGTGCGACGACCTCCTCGCGCGTCTCGCGGCCGGGGACGGGGGTCCCTTCCGGCCAGCGGTCGAGGATCTGCGCGCCGGTCAGCCCCTCCGCCTCGCCGTAGTTCCGTTCTGCGACCGCCGGCAGCCGATGCGGGTCATCGAGGCCGACGTGTCCGGCGATGATCCGCGCCGTCTCCAGTGCCCGGGACAGCGGGCTGGCGTAGATGGCGTCGAATCGACCGCCCGAGAGCGCCCGCCCGGTCGTCTCCGCCTGGGCGCGTCCCGTGCGGTTGAGCGGGATGTCGCTGGAACCCTGGATGCGCTTGGCGAGGTTCCAGTCGGTCTGTCCGTGCCGAACGAGGGAGATGAAGGTCACGCGCGTCCTTTCGCTGTGGGACGCGATGACGCTCATCCAGCGGTCAGCAGCCCAGCGGAAGGTCAGCCCAGCCGCTTGGCCAGCTCGACCAGCGTCTCCGTCGTCCCGCCATCCAGCTTAACGGTCGCGCGGCCGTCGCCTTTGGTCTGGCCGCGGTTGACGATGACGATCGGAAGCCGACGTCGGCGCGCCTCCTCCAGCAGCCGGATGCCGGAGTTGACCGCCAGGGACGAGCCCGCGATGACCAAGGCCTCCGCCGACCGCACCAGCGCGCTCGCTTCGCGGTACTTCTCTGCCGGGACGAACTCGCCGAAGAACACGACGTCGGGTTTGAGGTGACCGCCGCAGACGGTGCAGTCCGGCACGACGAAGGAATCGATGTCGGTGACGATCGCGTCGCCGTCCGGGGCGATCTCGACCGCGCCCTCGGCGTCGAGCCACGGGTTGGCGGCGTCGATGCGGGTGGTGATCGCCTCGCGTGCGAAGATCTGGCCGCAGACCAGGCAGACCACCCGATCCATCGCGCCGTGCAGGTCGACCACGCGGCGCGACCCGGCCTCCTTGTGCAGGCCGTCGACGTTCTGGGTGATAACGCCGTTCGCAGCGCCGGATGCCTCCAGCGCAACCAGCGCCCGGTGGCCGTCGTTCGGGTGCGCGGCGGCGAAGCGCCGGTAACCGAGGTGGCTGCCCGCCCAGTACCGCTTGCGGTAGCGGTCGTCGGCGAGGAACTGCTGGAAGGTCATCGGCGAGCGTTTCGGCGCACCTTCGCCGCGGTAGTCCGGGATTCCGGAGTCGGTGGAGACGCCCGCACCGGTCAGTACCGCGAAGCGGCGGTCGGCGAGCAGCTCGACGGTCTGGTCGATGCCGCGCGCGAGCTCCGCGGGAAGCGCGGTCGTCAGCGTGGTCACATCCACCTCCAGATCCTCTCCGAGTCTAAACACCGCAGTTTTCCGATTTGTTTCGCGGGCCTGGCAATGTTGAGGCCATGCTCCTGCACCGCATCGACGATCTGGAGGCCGACGGCCTCTCCGACTATTCACGCCTGACGGATGTGGCGCTGCGCCGCGTGACGGAGCCGGCGGGCGGTCTGTACATCGCGGAGTCCACGAAGGTGATCACCCGGGCGCTGGCGGCCGGCCACCGACCGCGGTCCGTTCTGCTGCAGGAGCAGTGGCTGTCGGACGTCGAACCGCTGCTCGCTCCCTATCCCGAGGTTCCGGTGTTCGTGGGGGATGCGGCCGTGCTGGAGCGCCTCACCGGCTACCACCTGCACCGCGGCGCGCTGGCGGCGATGCACCGGCCGGAGCTCCCGGATCCCGCCGACCTGCTGCGGGATGCGCGTCGTGTGGTGGTACTGGAGGACATCGTCGACCACACCAACGTCGGCGCGATCTTCCGCGCGGTCGCAGGTCTCGGGGCGGACGCCGTGCTCGTCACGCCGCGCTGCGCCGACCCGCTGTACCGCCGCAGCGTCCGCGTGAGCATGGGCACGGTGCTGCAGGTGCCGTGGACGCGCCTGCCGGAGTGGGATGAGGCGGTGCCGCTCCTGCACGACGCCGGCTTCGACATCGCGGCGCTCGCCCTCGCCGACGACGCCGTCACGCTCGACGACTACGCCGCCGACCCGCCGGAGCGGATCGCGATGGTCTTCGGCGCCGAGGGCGACGGGCTGAGCCGGCGAGCGCTGGCGGCGGCGGACACGGCGGTCACCATCCCGATGCTGCACGGCGTGGACTCGCTCAACGTCGCGTCGGCGTCCGCGGTGGCATTGTGGGCGCTGCGCGCGCGTTCTCAGCCGCCGCATCGGTAGTCCCGGCTAAAATCCGAGGGTGCCCCAGCAAGTTCTCGTCGATCCGCCGCGCCGTGTCTCGCGCAAGGTGTACCGCCGTCGGCGGGTTTTCGTCTTCGGTCTGCTGACCGCTCTGCTGGTCGCCTTCGTGTACGTCGTCGGCTCGCTCGTCGCGCCCGTTCCGGCGACGGCCGCCGTGACCGCCCACGACAAGACGCTGACGCAGCCGGCTGTCCAGCTGGCCTGGCCGGGGTACGGATCGGCCGCGGTGGTCGCTCCCGACTATCCCGGCGCCTCCGCCTCGCACGGCGGAGACGCGAGCGTGCCCATCGCCAGCATCACCAAGACCATCACCGCCCTGGTGGTGCTGGAGAAGAAGCCACTGAACGGTGACGATCAGGGGCCGAGCATCGCGTTCACCCAGAAGGACGTGGACATCTGGCACCAGGTGGTCGGCGCGGGCGGATCGTGGGCTCCGGTCGTGGCGGGCACATCGCTCACCGAGAAGCAGGCGCTGGAGGCGATGCTTCTCCCGTCGGCCAACAACTACGCGATCTCGCTCGCGAACTGGGCATTCGGCTCCAGCGACGCGTTCGCGAAGGCGGCAAACGACTGGCTCGCGCAGAAGGGGTTCACCGCGACGAAGATCGTGACCCCCGACGGCCTCGACCCGCGCAACGTCAGCGACACAAAAGACCTGATCGGGATCGGCAAGCTGGTGCTCGATTCCCCGGCCCTGTCCTCCATCGTCTCGCAGAAGAACGCCACCCTCCCCGGGGCGGGTTCGCAGGACAACACCAACACGCTCCTCGGCTTCGAGGGGATGGACGGAATCAAGACCGGCAACACCGACGAGGCCGGCAACTGCCTCCTGTTCTCGGCGCAGGTGCCGGTCGGGACGACCAAGGTGCGCGTGCTCGGCGTCGTGCTGGGAGCCCCGACCGACGACGACCTGCGGGCCGGCGTGCAGGCGCTGCTGACGAGCATGAAGGGCGGCTTCCACCAGGTCACGCCGGTCGAGAAGGGCCAGGTGTTCGGGACATACACGACGGCCTGGGGTGCCGCGTCGAAGCTGATCGCGACCGAGTCGAAGACGTTCGTCGTCTGGTCGGACACGCCCATCCAGGTCGACCTGCGAACCCGCCCGCTGTCGTCGGGATTCACCGGCGACATCTTGGGCCAGGGCACGTTCACGCTGAACGGCAAGACCGCGACCGTGCCGCTCGCGCTGGCGAAGGACGTTCCCGACCCGGGCTTCGGCTGGCGCCTCGCCCACCCGGGCGGCCTCGGCACCTAGCCGCGCACATCCATGGCCGCGACACGCCGTTATGCGTGGCGCGGAACGGCGTGTCGCGTCCCACAGATGAGCGCGTCGCGGGTCAGTCGCCGCCGAGGAGGAATGGGCCGGCGTCGGGGCGCTTCGCCGTGACATGGTCGCCGGACGACTGGTGCCGGATGCGGCGCACCACCCACGGGACGAGGTACTCCCGCGCCCAGGAGAAGTCCTCCGAGCGCGCCTGACGCCAGGTGCGCGGGGGCAGCGGCTCGGGATCGAGCGGCTGCAGGTCGTTCTCGACGTTCAGCGCGGCGAGCACCATCCGGGCGACCGTGTGGTGCCCGAGCGGCGCCAGGTGCAGACGGTCCGGTGCCCACATCCGCTGGTCCTGGATGTCGGTGAGCGCCCACTGGTCGGCCACGATGCAGTCGTACCGGGCGGCAACGGCGCGGACGTTCTCGTTGTAGATCGCCACCTTGCCGCGGATGCCGCGGAAGACGGGGGAGAAGCCCACATCGACACCGGTGAACACCACGATCGTGGCCCCGTCGACGCTCAGCCGGGAGACCGCCTCGTCGAACAGCTGGGCGATGAGGTCCGGGTCGGTGCCCGGGCGGATCACGTCGTTGCCGCCGGCCGAGATCGTGATCAGGTCGGGGCGGAGGGCGACAGCCGCATCCACCTGCTCGTCGACGATCTGCTTGATCAGCTTGCCGCGCACCGCCAGATTGGCGTATGCGAAATCCTGGGTCTGCCGGCTGAGCACCTCCGCGACCCGGTCTGCCCAGCCGCGGTGGCCGCCGGGGCTGCGCGGCTCGGGGTCGCCGATGCCCTCGGTGAACGAATCGCCGAGAGCGACGTAGCGGGACCACGGATGCTGTGCTTCGGCCATTGCTCCATTCTGCATCGGACGACGGTGTCGGTGGGCTCGGGTAGATTTGATCCAAGTGGAGACGACAGCAAAACCCGAGCCGGATGAGACCGACGCGCCCGCGCGGGGTGGGTTCGAGCATGGTGGTCTTGAACTGGGCAGTCTGGAACACAGCGGTCTGGAGCCGGGCGGTCTCGATCGGCCCGGCGTCCACGCCGGAAGCTTCGCTGCCGAGCACCTGTCGCCGTCCTTTCCGGAGCGCGCCGCCTGGGGCACGGCAGGCAAGTTGCGTGCCTGGCAGGCCGAGGCGCTCGACGCCTACTTCGTCAACGAGCCGCGCGACTTCCTCGCTGCCGCGACGCCGGGCGCCGGCAAGACCACGTTCGCTCTCCGGCTCGCGACCGAGCTGCTGTCCCGCCGGGTGATCGAGCGTGTCACCGTCGTCGCACCGACCGAGCACCTGAAGCGGCAGTGGGCGGAGGCGGCCTCGCGCGTCGGCCTGCACCTCGACCCGGACTTCAAGAACTCCGACGGACGCTACGCCCGGCACTATCGCGGCGCCGCCGTGACGTACGCGCAGGTCGCGATGCGTCCCTCCCTGCACAAGGACATCACCGAGGCGCACAAGACGCTGGTGATCCTCGACGAGGTGCACCACGGCGGCGACGCGCTGAGCTGGGGTGACGGCATCCGGGATGCGTTCGAGCGCGCCACCCGTCGGCTGTCGCTGACCGGGACGCCGTTCCGCTCGGACACGGCGCCGATTCCGTTCGTGACGTACCTGCCGGACCGCCAGGGCATCCGCACGTCGCTCACCGACTACAACTATGGCTACGGCCGCGCCCTCGAGGACGGCGTCGTGCGTCCCGTGCTGTTCATGGTCTACGCCGGGCACATGCGCTGGCGCACCAAGACCGGCGACGAGATGGAGGCGCGGCTCGGCGAGGGCAACACCAAGGACATCACCGCGCAGGCGTGGCGCACCGCACTCGACCCGCGCGGCGAGTGGATCCCGGCCGTGCTGTCGGCCGCCGACCGGCGTCTGACCGAGGTGCGCAGCTCCATCCCGGACGCCGGCGGTCTCGTGATCGCGACCGACCACTACACCGCCCGCGCCTACGCCGACCTGCTGCACCAGATCAGCGGCGAGCCGGTCACGGTGGTCCTCTCCGACGAGAAGGAGGCGAGCGACCGGATCGAGGCGTTCGCCAAGAGCGAGTCGAGGTGGATGGTCGCGGTCCGGATGGTGTCGGAGGGCGTCGATGTGCCGCGACTCGCCGTCGGCGTGTACGCGACCAGCGCATCCACACCGCTGTTCTTCGCGCAGGCGATCGGCCGTTTCGTTCGCGCGCGACGCCGCGGCGAAACGGCCTCGGTGTTCCTCCCGAATGTGCCGGCGCTGATGGCGCTGGCGAACGCGATGGAGCTGGAGCGCGACCACGCACTCGACCGGGTGACCGACGAGAACGCCGAAGGCGACCTGTGGAACCCCGAGGACGCCATGGTCGCCGACGCGAACCGCGAGGAGCGGGCGTCCGAGGCGCTGACCGAAGAGTTCGCGTTCGAGGCGCTCGGGTCGGAGGCCAATTTCGACCGCGTCCTGTACGACGGCAAGGAGTTCGGCGGGTTCGCCGTGCCAGGGACGGACGAGGAGCAGGACTTCATCGGCCTGCCGGGCATCCTCGAACCGGACCAGGTGCACGAGCTGCTTCTGCAACGCCAGCAGCGGCAGGCGCGCCGCCACTCGTCCCGGCCGCCGGCCGCTGAGGGGCACCCGCCGGCCCCGCTGCACCGGACGCTGAAGGAGCAACGGCAACTCCTGAACAGCCTGGTCGGCCTCTACTCGAAGAACTCGGGTGAGCCGCACGGACTCATCCACGCCGAGCTGCGACGCGTGTGCGGGGGACCGGCCGTCGCGCAGGCGAGCGTGACGCAGCTCCAGTCCCGCATCGACTTCCTGCGGAAGCGGCTCGGTGCGCATTAGGGTCGCCGAACCTTCCTGGCGGTCGGCGCGACGGGTTCCTAGGCTGGACGCATGAGCGAGACGACGGGGAGTACCGGCTCGATGCCGGAGCAGCATGAGGACGAGCCGCACCGGGGCGGACTGTCGCAGCGGCTGAACTGGCTGCGCGCGGGCGTACTCGGCGCCAATGACGGCATCGTCTCCGTCGCCGCGGTCGTGGTCGGTGTCGCCGGCGCGACCAGCTCGGTCCCGGCCATCGTCACCGCCGGGCTCGCGGCACTGGTCGGTGGTGCCATCTCGATGGCGCTGGGGGAGTACGTGTCGGTCAGCAGCCAGCGCGACAGCGAGCGGGCGCTGATCGCCAAGGAGCGCCGGGAGCTCGCCGAGATGCCCGATGAGGAGTTGGATGAGCTGACCGGCCTGTACGAGGCGCGCGGCCTCTCGCCCGCCACGGCCCGCCAGGTCGCCGTCGAGCTCACCGAGCACGACGCCCTGGCCGCGCACCTGTCGGCCGAGCTGGGAATCGACCAGAACGACGTGGTCAGCCCGTGGCATGCCGCGCTGGCCTCGGCCGTCGCCTTCACGTGCGGCGCGATACTGCCGATGCTCACCATCCTTCTTCCGGCGGGGCTGCGCATCCCGGTCACGTTCGTCGCGGTGCTGGTCGCACTCGCGATAACCGGCTACCTGGCGGCGTGGATCGGGGGCAGTTCGCGCGGGCGTGCGATGCTACGAGTGGTGGTGGGCGGAGCGCTCGCGCTGGCGGCCACCTTCGTGGTCGGCTCGCTTCTCGGCACGACGGTCGCCGGGTAGGCGACCGTCCCGGGCGGCGGAGGAAGGATTCGGGACATGGTGGACGCGGAGAACACGATCGACACGGCCGCCGGGGTCGTTCCCCAGACGGCGCTCCGCGACAAGGCGGCGATCGTCCACGACTGGCTGCCCCGCTACACGGGGACCCCGTTGGAGGAGTTCGGCGACCACATCCTGCTCACCAACTTCGGCGACTACGTCGAGCGGTTCGCCGAGTGGTACGGCACCGAGGTGCGCGGGCTCGACCGCTCGATGCCGAACGCGACCGCCGACGGCATCACCATGGTCGACTTCGGGATGGGCAGCCCCAACGCCGCCACGATCATGGACCTGCTCTCCGCCGTGTCGCCGAAGGCGGCCCTGTTCCTCGGGAAGTGCGGCGGGGTGAAGCGCAAGAGCCAGCTCGGCGACCTGGTGCTCCCGATCGCGGCGATCCGCGGCGAGGGCACATCGAACGACTACCTGCCGCCCGAGGTGCCCGCGCTCCCGGCGTTCCAGCTGCAGCGTGCGGTCTCCTCCACCATCCGCGACTTCAAGCAGGACTACTGGACGGGCACCGTCTACACGACCAACCGCCGGGTGTGGGAGCACGACGAGACCTTCAAGGAGTACCTCCGGCGGACGCGGTGCATGGCGGTCGACATGGAGACGGCGACGGTGTTCGCGGCCGGCTTCGCCAACCGCATCCCGAGCGGCGCGCTGCTGCTCGTCTCCGACCAGCCGATGACGCCGGAGGGCGTGAAGACGGCGGAGAGCGACCGCGGGGTGACGCGAGACTTCGTCGAGCACCACATCCGGATCGGTGTGGAGGCGCTGCGCCTGGTGCGCCGCAACGGCCGCAGCGTGCGCCACCTCCGCTTCGAAGACGACTAACCCCGCGAGGTGCTCGTAGTGGTCGTCGACACGCCGTACGCCAGCGCAAGTACGAGCACCTCGCGGTGGGTCAGCGGAAGTCGCGCGAGACGGTGCGGATGCCCGTGTCGAGGGATTCGAGCTTGTCGGCGATGATGTTGACCACGCCCTCCTCGCTCCGCTCCAGGATGCCGCGGACGATCATCGCCGGAGCCTGCCGGGCCACCCGGCGGTAGCGGTTCCAGACACCGACCGGGCACACCACGTTGACCATCCCGGTCTCGTCCTCGATGTTGAGGAAGGTCACCCCGGCCGCCGTCGCCGGACGCTGCCGGTGCGTGACCACCCCGCCGACCTCGATGCGGCGCCCCGACTCGCCGGCCGCGAGCGTGTCCGCCGGGTACACCCCGCGCGCGGCGAGGGCCGGGCGGAGGAACCGGATGGGGTGGTCGTCGGTCGAGATCCCGGTCGACCACAGGTCGCTGGCCAGCTGCTCGGCGGGGGAGAGCATCGGCAGCAGCGGCGGCTGCACGGTGATCGCCGTGCCCGCCAGGAACTCGGGCCGCTCCTGCGCGGCGTTGCCCGCCTCCCAGATCGCCTGCCGCCTGCTCAGGTCGAAGCCCTCGAACGCGCCCGCCGCGGCGAGCGCCTCCAACTGCCCGGTGTTCAGGCCGGTGCGGCGGGCCAGGTCGCCCAGGTCGCGGAACGGGCCGTACGCCTCCCGCTCGGCGACGATCCTCTCGGCGAGCTTCTGGCCGATGGAGGTGACCGCCGCGAGCCCCAGCCGGACGGCGTGGCCAGCGTCGCGGCGATGCGCGGCGAAGTCGAGCGGGACCGCCGGGTCGAACCGGTCGATCGGCGGCTGGTCCGCCTCCAGACACGGGTCGGAGCCGGTGGGCCCGGAGCCCGTGGGCCCGGAGCCGGTGGGTCGGGAACCCGTTGGCGCCGGCCGTTCGCCGTCCAGCGGCTCCAGCAGCGGGAACACGCCCGAGCGCTGGATGTCCGGCCGCTGCACCACGACGCCGTGCCGGCGGGCGTCGGCGGTGAGCGTTCGCGGCGAGTAGAAGCCCATGGGCTGGGCGCGCAGCAGCCCGGCCAGGAACGCTCCGGGGTAGTGCAGCTTCATCCACGAGCTCACGTACACCAGCAGGGCGAAGCTGATCGCGTGGCTCTCGGCGAAACCGAAGCTCGCGAACGCCTCGATCTTGCCGTAGATCGCGTCGGCGTCGTCGCCGGTGATGCCATTGTGCGCCATCCCCTCGTACAGCTTCGCCTTCAGCGCGTCGATCTTCTCCACCCCGCGCTTGGAGCCCATCGCCCGGCGCAGCTGGTCGGCGTCCTCCGCCGTGCAGTCGCCGACCGCGACCGCCATCTGCATCAGCTGCTCCTGGAACAACGGGACGCCCAACGTCCGCTCCAGCACAGGGACCAGCGCCGGGTGCAGGTAGCTGACCTTCTCCTTCCCGGTCTTGCGGCGGATGTACGGGTGCACCGCGCCGCCCTGGATGGGTCCAGGCCGGATCAGCGCGATCTCGATCACGAGGTCGTAGAAGCTGCGCGGCTGGAGGCGCGGCAGCGTGCCGATCTGGGCGCGGCTCTCCACCTGGAACACGCCGATCGAGTCGGCCCGGCAGAGCATGTCGTAGACGCCCGCCTCCTCCTTCGGGATGGTCTCCAGCGTCCACCGCTCGCCCAGCGACGCCGCGATGGTGCGCATCGAGTAGTCGAGCGCCGACAGCATCCCGAGACCCAGCAGGTCGAACTTGACCAGCCCCATCCACGCGCAGTCGTCCTTGTCCCACTGCAGCACGGTGCGGCCCTCCATGCGGGCGTGCTCGATCGGGCACACCTCGCCGACCGGCCGGTCGGTCAGCACCATGCCCCCCGAGTGGATGCCGAGGTGCCGCGGGAATTTCAGCACCTGCTGCGCCAGCCCCACCACGTCACCCGGGATGTCGTGGTCGTCGCTGGTCTGCACCGAACCCCAGGAGTCGATCTGCTTGCTCCAGGCGTCCTGCTGGCCGGTGGAGTAGCCGAGCGCCTTCGCCATGTCGCGCACCGCGTTCTTCGGCCGGTAGGTGATGACGTTGGCGACCTGGGCGGCGTTGTGCCGGCCGTACTTGCGGTAGACGTACTGGATGACCTCCTCGCGCCGGTCGGAGTCGAAGTCGACGTCGATGTCGGGCTCCTCCTCACGCATGCTGGAGAGGAACCGTTCGAACGGCAGGTCGTACTTGATCGAATCGACCGCGGTGATGCCGAGCAGGTAGACGACCGCCGAGTTGGCCGCCGAGCCGCGGCCCTGGCAGAGGATGCCCTGGCTGCGGGCGAAGCGCACGATGTCGTGCACGATGAGGAAGTAGCCGGGGAAGTCCTTCGCCTCGATCACATCCAGCTCGCGCTCGATGCGCTCCCGCTTGGCCGGGTTGCGGTCGAGGTCGGGGTAGCGTTCGGCGGCGCCGCGCCAGGTCAGCTCGCGCAGCCAGCTCATCGGCGTGTGCCCCTCCGGGACGTCCTGCTTCGGCAGCCGCGGCCGGGCGCTGCGCAGCCGGAAGGCGAGGTCGTCGGCGACCTCGACGGTGCGCTCGACGGCGCCGGGGTAGCGGGCGAAACGGCGGGCCATCTCGGCGCCGCTGCGCAGGTGCGCGGCCCCGGCGGCGGGCAGCCAGCCGTCGAGCCCGTCCAGGCTGCGCCGGGCGCGCACGGCCGAGACGGCGGTGGCGAGCGGGTACTGGGCCGGGCTCGCGTAGTGGACGTTGTTGGTCGCCACCGTCGGAAGCCCCAGCCGGCCGGCGATCCGGGCCAGGATGTCGTTCTCGGTGGAGTCGCGCGGGCCGCCCTGGTCGATCAGCTCGACCAGCACGTTGTCGTGACCGAACAGCTCGGTCAGCCGGGCGACCTCCCGCTCGGCGCCCCGCTCGCCGTGCTCGGCCAGGGCGAGACGGACGTCGCCCTTCCGGCAGCCGGTCAGCACCATCCACTCGCCGTCCGCCTGCTCGGACAGCTCGTCGAGGCGGTACAGCGGGCGCCCCTTCTCCTCACCGGCCAGCTGGCCGGCAGTGATCGCGGCGGCGAGCCGGTGGTAGCCCTCCTGCCGCCGGGCGAGCACGACCAGGTGACTGCCCTCGGGGTCGGGCTCTCCGTTCTGCGGCTTGGTGAGCGAGAGGGACAGCTCGGCGCCGAACACGGTCTTCACCCGGTCGTACGCCTCCGCCGCCTCGGCCAGGTGCACGACCCCGTACATCCCGTCGTGGTCGGTCAGCGCGAGCGCGTGCAGGCTCAGGCGGGTGGCCTCCTCCAGCAGCTCCTCCGGCGAGGAGGCGCCGTCGAGGAAGCTGAAGTTGCTGTGCGTGTGCAGCTCGGCGTACGGGACGGCGTCGCCGTCCGGGGCGTCCGGGATGGGCGCTGGCACGTACTTCTGCCGCTTTCGCGACGACGGCCGCTCGTCGGTCTGCTGCGCGGTGCGCCGCCCCGAGAGCTTCCGTTCGAACTCGGCCCACGGAATCGGCGGGTTGTCGAACCCCATCAGTCGTACCGTGCTTCCGCGAACCAGCCGGTGCCGGCGAGGGCGAGCAGCCACGCCGTCCCGTCCGCGTCGACCAGCTGGAAGCGGTACAGGGCGCGGGCGAGGGACGCATCCCACCACCGCTCCCGCACCGGCCACGGGCCTGCCCAGGAACCGACCGGGCGTGCATCCCCGGCCCGGCCGGTGGGGGAGAAGCGGGCGATCGGCGCGGTCACGTCGCCGCGGTCGGTCACCTCGACGGCCGCGCCCTCCTCGGTCAGCACGGCGACGGGACGCGGCACCTCGAACACGGTCGATGGCGCAGGTGCGGGCAGGGACCCCGGCCACGGACGGTCGGCGCGCGCGACGCCCACCGGCCGGTCGCCCCACGGCACCAGCACCTGCCGCTCGGCGGGCGCCCTCCCACCGGCGATGGTGGCCGTGAGCACGGCGTCATGCCCGAGCATGCTCTGCACGCGGGTGAGGCCGTGGTGGATGCGCTCATCGGCCCCGCCGCCCCAAAGGCCGTCCTCGTGGTGGCCGATGTCGTCGACCGCCGCAGGCTCCAGCACCACACGGGCGATCGGCGACGCCAGGCCCGAGTCGATCGCGCCGGCGCCCTGCAACTGCCAGCGCACCCGGTCCACCACATCCGGGGCGGAGAACAGCCGCGGGTGCAGCCAGGTGCGCTCGCCGACCCGGCCGGACTCGTCGGTCACCTCCACCCGCAGCGACGTGCACACCAGACCTGCCTTGGTGAGGCCGGCGACGAACTGCTCCGCCGTGCCGCGGACGGCGAAGGTCACCTGGTCGACCCGGTCGAGGGGAGGCTCGAACTCGATGGCGCGGTCGAGTTGCGCAGGCGGGGTGCGCGGCACCACCGCTGCACCGTCGAGCCCGCTGGCGAGGGTGTGCGCATGCTCGCCCCGCTCGCCGAACCGCTCCCGCATGTCGATGCGGGAGAGCGCGGCGATGTCGCCAAGGGTGTGCAGGCCGAGGCGGCGCAGCAGCGGCGTCAGATCGGCGAGCCCCAGCTGGGCCACCGTCAGGGGCGCCAGGAACGCGGGGGAGTCGCCCGCCGGGATGACGCGCACGCGGGCGCGGCCGGTGGAGCGGGCGGCCTGCTCGGCCGCGAACGGCCCGTCGGCGATGCCGACCCGCGCATCCGGGAGCCCCAGCCCCTCCAGGCAGCGGAGCAGCTCGGCCGCGGCCGCCTCCTCGCCGCCGTAGTAGCGGGCAGGACCCCGCGCCCGGAGCACGCACGTACCGGGGCGCACCGGCTGCACGCCGGGCGTGATCTCCTCGATGGCGGCGAGCACCGGCTCGAACGCGCGCCCATCCTGCACCGGGTCGTACGTGACCACCTCCAGCTGCGGGCAGCGGGCCTGCGCCTCGCGCATCCGCAGCCCGCGCTTCACGCCGTCGGCGCGCGCGGCGTCCGAGCAGGCGAACACGAGCCCCTTCTCGACCAGCGCCAGCGGCAGGTCGGCGGGGAGGTCGAGGGCCTGACGGGCCGCGATCACCGGCCAGTCGGGGCACCACAGCACGATCGCGCGGGTGACGGCCGCCTCGCGCGCGGTGGGCATCAGCTCACCGCCTCGAGGCGGGTGGGGGCGGATGCGCGGAAGCTCTCATCCACCGCCGGCAGCCACAGGTCGGCGGTGCGGCGTGTGCCGGAACCGCCGCGCGGCGCGGACTCCACCGTCACCCGGCGCGACGCGAGGTAGCCGTTGCCCGCGCCGAGACCGTCCCAACCGCTGCGGGCGACCGTGAGGGTGGCCTCCACCTGCGGCCAGTCGCCCGCGACGATGAGGGTCGCCTCCCGCTGCCGCAGCCGGGCGCTCAGCCGGGCGACGTCGCCGTCTTTCGCGCGGGACGGCGGCGCGACGACCACCACGCTGAGCACGTCGACGACGGCCGCGGTCACGGTCAGCCAGTCGGCGCCGGGATGCGGCACCAGCACCAGCCGCTCCAGGTCGATGCCGAACCGGCCGGCCGCCTCGGCGCCGAAGTCCGGCATCCCGACCACCCCGCACCACGCGCCGGCCGCGCTCGGGCCGGCCAGCATGGCCATCAGCAGCGTGGTCGACCCGTGCACCGAGTACGCCGCGCCCGCCTTGAGCGCGCCGCCGGGAAGCAGCGGAGAGAGCGCGGGATGCGTCTGCAGCGTCCGGCTCTCGAGCTTGGTGGCCTGCATTTGCCGGATGCGGGTCTGCAGCTCGTGCACCTGCGCCCGGTCGACGACCGGTTCGCTGAGGTGCTGGGCTGCGAGTGACACCCTCCTATTTTCGAACACATGTTCGAATCTGGCAAATGTATTTTGGAGCGTTCGTACCTTTGGGTTCAGCCGCCGGGTCCGTGGGGCGGGGACCGGCCGTCGGTCAGGGTTCGGTGACGAAGTCGATCAGCTGCTCGACACGGCCGAGAAGCTCAGGCTCCAGGTCCGAGTACGACCGCACCCGGCCCAGGATGCGTTTCCACGCGCGAGCGATGTCGGCCTGCGACTCGTGGGGCAGGCCGAGCGCGGCGCAGATGCCGTGCTTCCAAGGGACCGAACGTGGGATGGACGGCCACGCCGACAGGCCAACGCGGGCCGGCTTCACCGCCTGCCAGATGTCGATGTACGGATGCCCGACCACCAGGACGTGCGCGCCGTAGGGGCCGCGTGCCACCTGGTCGGCGATCCGGCTCTCTTTCGAGTTCGGAACGAGGTGGTCCACCAGCACCCCGATCCTGCGGCCGCGGTCGGGCCGGAACTCCTTCACGATCGCGTCCAGGTCGTCGACTCCCTCCAGGTACTCGACGACGACGCCCTCGACGCGCAGGTCGTCACCCCAGACGCGCTCCACGAGCTCCGCATCATGCTTGCCCTCGACGAAGATGCGGCTGGCGCGCGCGACCCGGGCCTTCTGATCGCCCACAGCGAACGATCCGGAGGCTGTGCGCGACCGACCCGCGGGCCCGCGGGCAGGAACCACGAGCCGCACCGCCCCGCCGTCGATGAGGAACGAACCGGTGAGCGGGAACACCCGCTTGGTGCCGAAGTAGTCCTCCAGCTCGACGGTCTGCGCCTCGATCCGGGTGACCGCGCCGCAGAATCCGCTGGCGGCGTCTTCGACGACGAGGTCTCTCACGGCCTCCACCGTGGGGACAGGCGTGCGCCCGGCGCCCTTCCAGTCGCCGGCGAGTACATCCGTTCCGTAGCGGTCGTCCATCACCCGATGGAGGCTATGCGACCGGACGCGGCACGTGGGGGAGCCACGCTGGGCTGGTCGGGAACGCCGCATCCCGAACGCCCGCGCCCTGCTTCTTGCCCGGGCCTCTCAGTCGAACACCCGCACCAGCCGCCAGGACCGGTCTACCGCGTCGTGGCGGACGTCGAACACGTGAGCGACGCCCTGCTCGTTCGTGCCCTGGAACCGCCAGCCTCCGATCTCGCGCGGAAGGCTCCCGACCGTGTAGCGGTGCTCGCCGAACGGACGCCACCACGCACAGACCTCCGCCCACACGGTGGGGGTGTCGGAGACGCGGTAGCGGGTGGATCGCCACACCAGCCTCGTGGGGATTCCGTCGTCGGTCGTCCACACGGCGACCGCCTCGTCGATCTCGGTCATGCTGCTCACCTCGCCTATCGAACATACGTTCGATAGCGAGTGTATCGCTCCGCCTCCGACGCTGCATCCTCATTCTTTCTCTAGACGGTGGTCCTGCGCCGGCGCAGGGTGTGCCAGACCGTGAGGCCGCCGACGAGGAGGAGCATCCCGCCGCCGGAGGACATCAGCAGGTCTGAGCCGAGGCCGCCCGTGAAGGGGATGTTCGGCACGGGCAGCTGTTTGTTCGCCACGTCGGGCAGCATGACCGTCGTGGCCCCTCTCGAGATGGTGACCAGGATCGGTGTGGAATCGATCAGGAAGCCGACGGGCGCCTGCGTCTCCACCAAGTGGTAGGTGCCCGGTCCTAGGTTGGTCAGCTGGAAGAGCCCTCCGATGGGATCACGGTCTGCACCCGTGCAGGATGCCGCCGACTCCGCGCGGCAATCCGACACGTCGATGGCCGGTCCGATCGGCTTGCCCGCCGTGCCGACCGGCGTGAGACTCCAGGCCGCACCCGTCAGGAGGTTCTTGGCCTTGGTCTCGTCGACCTTGTGCCACAACAGGTCGATGACGCGGACACGCACGAGAGTGGTGCACCGGGGATCAGCCGTGCCGACCGTGCAGGTGCTGCCTCGGGACTCCGAGACAGCCGCATTGACCAGCGTGTGGTCCCCGAGGTCGGGGCTGTTCACCGTGACCGAGTATGTGATCGTCGCCGATTCGCCAGGTTGCAAAGTGCCCACCCAGGAGAGCACCGGGGCGGTGTACGTCAGGGCGCCCGATGATGCCGAGTGATCGCCGTTGAACGAAGCTTCCCTGAGGACGTCGGTCAGGTCGTCGGACATGACGGCCCCGCCAAACGCCTGAGAGCCGGAATTGCGGAGAGTGATCTCGTAGTGCACCGTGTCTCCCGGCTCGACCTGCTGCTGCGGCGAGCTCTTCGTCACCGTCAGCGAGCACATATCGTCGGGCGTCTGCAGGACGAACGTCACGGGTGCGGTCTGGTTACTGTTCGGGCCGCCGGATCCCGTCCCCCCGTCGACGACCGCTCGGGCCGAGTTCGTCAGGTCCTGGTGAGGGGCGTCGCAGGCTTTCGGCGGTGCAATCGTTTTGAAGCAGAACTCGGGGGGTTCGCCCTTCCAACTGATCGAGATCTGCCCGGTGGCGACGCTCGCCACGTCTTTCGCCCCGACGAGTTCCACCGTGGCGGTGATCGACGTGATACTCGTGGGAATCGACGAGAGGTTCAGGCCCGCGCCGGCCGCGATCGAGACGTTGTCGTAGCCGGCGATGACAGCGCCCTTCTGATCCCGTAGCGTGACGAAGGCGTTCGAGTAGGCCGTGGGAGTAAGCCCGGGAAGCGCCAGCGTGTCCCATCCGCGGAACGATTGGGCACCGCTCCCGCAGTAGTACGCCGCCGGCGCCACCGTGAGGTTCTGCGGGGCGGAGTAGGTGCAACGCGCACCGGTTCGACCGTCGAAGAACGTGATCTGTCCTGAGTCCGAGGCGGCGACCAGGCACTCGGGACCCAGTTCCGTTGCGGGCTCGACGGTGTAGTTCCTCACGTTGGGAACGTTGATGAAGCCGGCGCAGGGCGGCACAGTCCCCGCGCCCGAGTACGAGGCGAAATCGCGGCAGATGACCTGATCGCCATTCGACACGTAAACCCTGGTACCGCGGGCGTAGACCGCTCCGGACGCCCCGTCCGCGGGGTTGTAGTTCGCCCCCGTTCCGGAATACGGGTTGCCGGCACGCAGGGTGAACGAACCGTTGAGATTCCAGCAGAGGTTGGAGCTGCTCGGACCATTCGGCACAGTGCACACGCCGATGAAGGCGCCAGACGTGGAAAGAATGGGCGCGAACACCGCTCCACCGAATCCCGAGCCCACCGTCGTCACCCATCCGTTCGCCCAGCCTGGGCACGGAGCGCCGAGTGTGATGTTGTAGCAGTACGTGCTCCATGGCCCGTCACCGACCCGGTGTGCGTTGGCGAAGACGTAGTCGCCGAAGGCGACAGCGGCGAAGATCTTTGGACTGTCGACACTCGTCAGAAGACCTGCGTATCCGCGGCAAGCGGAGCCGTCAGGCTTCAGGCAGATGAGGTCTGCCGACCCGTTGTTGACGGCAACACTGTAGCGATTGCCGTCCGAGGCCGGCATGCCGACGCCGCCGATCTGCGCCCCGATGTAGTTATTGCTGATGGCGCGGCCGGAGCGCGGGAGGTATCCGCAACTGGTCGGTGTCGTCGTGGTCAGGTCGAGGCAGCCCAATCCTGTGCTCGACGAGTCGGACAGCCCGGTGTACCAGTACAGCTTGTCGCCCGTGATCCAGGTGGAGTTCGCGGGGGCCGTTATGCCCGGGAACTGGGTGCCCGTCCCGACCCGTGTTCCGACCGTTGACGACCAGTACTGCGCGTTGCCGTCTGTCGGCCAGCCGGGACATGTTCCTCCCTCGATCCGGGCGCAGTACAAGACCTGCCCGGCCCAGTGGTGGAAGACGGCGTACACCAGACCGTTGTGGAGGACGGCATTGAAGGCATCCCCGCCGAGAGTGGAGAGGGTCGGCGGCTGCACGGCGGTGAACGGCGGGGACAGCTGTTGCGTTCCCGGGGGTGCCAGCGTGCCGGTGAAACCGATTCCTGTCGCTCCCGGCGGGGGAGTGCCGGGCTTCCACGAGGCTCCGCCGTCGGTGGAGTGCTGAGGGGTGAGTGTTCCGGCCGGGTTCGGGTTCGGCGGCAACTCCAATGATCCCGGAAGGTAGCTCCCGGCGTCGGAAGTGACATCGGTCACGGAGACGGATGCGTTGGCGTTGGCAGAGTTCAGAAGGCTGATGGTCCACTTGAGCGTGTCGCCGGGCGCGGCCGTGCCGACCAGGTTGCCGCGCGGGGAGTCGGCGGAGGACGCCGTCGATCCGCTCGTCAGGTTGACGCCTGTCTTGTAGAGCGTCGACGGTGCGGTGCTGCTCGCATTGGACAAGTACTGGGGCAGGACGAGAGAGGCGGCGAGAGCACCGACTGCGGTGCAGATGACGACGAAAGCGCCGACACGCCAGCGACGTGCTCGGCGGGCCAGGGATCTGGAACGACGCGCCATGATCTGCGTTTCCCCTCGGGTTCTCGGGTGAAGTCTTCCGGGGCGTTGGCGCCCTACTTGAGAAGACGGCGGATTCGCTGATCCGTGACGCAGCGGAGGGGCCCAATTCGAACAACGACGGGAATGCAAACATGGGTTCCCGCGACGCCATCCTGCGCGAGGTCCTCTCGCTCCGGCATACTGACGGACATGGCAGACATGGCGGATTCATCCGGCGCATCGTTGCGCCTCAGCAACGACGAGCGCGAACGGGCTGTCGCCGCCCTGCAGTCGCACGCCGGTCAGGGCCGGCTCAGCGACGCGGAACTGCAGACCCGAGCGGTGGCGGCGCGCTCAGCCGTCACTCGGGGAGACCTCGCCCCGCTGTTCGCCGACCTGCCCGGCGGCCTCCACCTCGACCCGGCCCAACAGCCGACCGCCCAGCAGCCGACCTCGCAGCAGCCGTACCCGCAGCCCGCCGCGCAGCAGCCGTATCCGCAGCCCTACGATTCCGGCGCCAGCTGGGGCGGCGGCAACCGGGAGCCGTCGAGCCGCTGGGGGCTGCTCATCGTCTCGGTGATCCCGTTCGTGTCGCTGATCCTGTTCTTCCTGACCGGGATGGCGTGGGGTTACCAGTACAGCTGGCTGTGGTTCCTGCTGATTCCGCTGGTGGGTGCGATCACGTACGGCACCGGCTCCGGCCGCCGCAGGTAACCCGAGGGCGCGGGGGCGTTACCCGATCGTCGCGCCGAACAGGAGTCCGAGGAGATACGTCGCCGCCGCTGCGCCGTAGCCGATGAGCAGCTGGCGTATGGCGCGTTTGAGCGGCGAGCCGCCGGAGAGCAAGCCGACGACGGCGCCCGTTCCCAGCAACACGATTCCGACGAGCAGGGCGGAGACGATGATCGCCGCCGTCCCGGTCAGCCCGAAGAGGAACGGCAGGATGGGGATGAGAGCTCCCGACGCGAAGAAGCAGAAACTCGATATGGCGGCATTCCATCCGGTGCCGATCGCCTCGTGCTCGTCCTCCGGTGCGTCGGACGTGACGGTCGCGATCGGGATGGGCGAGGTCACCGCCTGCAGGCCGGAGAGGACCTCACGCGCGTGTTCGGCCGCCTCCTCCGCCGACATTCCGCGCGCCCGGTAGACCAGGGTCAGTTCGTTCGCGTCCACGTCGAGGTGGGGGAGGGCCGACCCGGTGGCCGGGTTGGGGGAGGATGCCTCGAGCAGCTCCCGCTGGGATCGCACCGAGACGTACTCGCCCGCGCCCATGGAGAGCGCGCCGGCCAGCAGTCCGGAGATACCGGTCAGAAGGACGACGTGGCTCGCGACGCCGCTGGCACTGACGCCGAGGACGAGCGCCAGGTTGCTGACCAGACCGTCGTTGGCGCCGAACACGGCCGCGCGGAAGGTTCCGGAGAGCCGCTGCCGTCCGCGTGCGGCGAGCGCTCGCACGACCTCTTCGTGCACCTGCTCGTCGGCCGCCATCTGCGGGGTCGCGTCGCTGTCTGCGGCGTACGGGGAGCGGGCCTCGGCGCGCTGGGCGAGGGCGAGCACGAAGACGGACCCGAAACGGCGGGCCAGCCAGCCGAGCATCCGCGTGCGGACGTCGCCGCGCAGCGGTCGTCCAGCGCGCTCGCCGAGCAGGCCGACCCAGTGCTGTTCGTGGCGGCCCTCGGCCTCGGCGAGGGCGAGGAGGATCTCGCGCTCTTCGCCGCGGCGGCGGCTGGCCAGGTCGCGGTACACGGCGGCCTCAGCCCGTTCGTCGGCGAGATAGCGGCGCCACCTCTTGATGTCGGCGGGGCTCGGGGTGCGGGCTGCGGTCGTCATCCCCTCCAGTTTAGCCGCTCAGCCAGCGGGGGCCGGGGGCTTCCCGTCCACTCCTGAGTCGATTCCCAGTGCGGCCGCCGACCGGGTGAACCGCTCGCCCCAGTCCGCCGCTGCGAGGAGGGCCTCCTCCGGTCCGATGATCCGGAACGGCGCATCCACTGCGGCCAGCCCGAACAGAGCCCACTCGGCACTGTCGGCCGTGATGTGCACGGAACTCGTCCCGTCGCCGTTGTCTTCGACGGTGCACCAGCGCCCCAACACCTCGACCACTCGGTCGTGCGGCGCCTCGATCGTCGCGTCCACCACCATCGGCTCGACCATGCTGTGCAGGGACTCCCGCACGTACTCGGCCGCGTCTTCCGCCGGAAGCGCGCGCGGCCGGAACCGGTGGCCGGTGGTGCGCGGCTCGGCGATGCGGTCGAGGCGGAAGCTGCGCCAGTCGAAGCGCGTCAGGTCGTAGGCGACGAGATACCAGCGGCGCTCGATCGACACCAGCCGATGCGGCTCGACGGTGCGGGTGGAGGCCTGCCCGTCGCGGGCGACGTAGGCGAACTCGATCCGCTCCTCGTCGCGGCAGGCCTGGGCGAGGGCGGTGAGGATGCCCGGGTCGGCGGAGGGCGACGGTCCGAGCGCGGTCGAGAGGGTCGTCATCCGCAGCGCGTCGACGCGTCGTCGCAGTCGCGGTGGCATCACCTGCACGATCTTGGCCAGCGCGCGGACCGATGCCTCATCCACCCCGGCGATACCGCTCTGGGCCGCGGTGCGGAGGCCGACCGCGAGCGCCACGGCTTCGTCGTCGTCCACCACGAGCGGGGGCAGCGATGCGCCGGCCGCCAGCTGGTAGCCGCCCGCCACGCCGCGCGTGGCGTCGACGGGATAGCCGAGGTCGCGGAGCCGTTCGACGTCGCGCCGCAGTGTGCGGGGCGAGACGTCGAGGCGGTCTGCGAGCTCCTGACCCGGCCAGTAGCGGTGGGTCTGGAGCAGCGAGAGGAGCTGGAGTGCTCGGGAGCCGGTGCTTGCCATGCTTCCCATTGTGCCGAGCTTGCGGTCGGATAGTGTCCGCTATGGCCGCAATGCGGCTTCCGAACCCGATCAGTCGCCCGCGGTCACCGCAGGCACCAGCGCCTCCGCGCCCGGCCGGGACAACGTGAGCACAGCCTCCGTCACCCACGGTGAACGCTCCAACTCCTCCTCGACGTCCTGAAGGTCGACGGCCACGTCCGACTCGGGGTCGTTCCCGAGCAGGTCGACTGCGGCGACCAGGTAGAACCTCTCAGGGCCGACGTACTCGATGTGCAGGTAGGTGACCTTCTCGACCGCAGGGTGCCGCAGCAGCGCCGTGAGGACGAGCTGCCAGGCGCGGTCGGAACCCGGCTCGCCGACCAGGAACCGTCGATTCCGGTCGATGAGCACGACCGCGACGACCGCGAGCAGCACGCCGATCAGGATGGAGCCCAGCGCATCCCAGAACGGGTTGCCGGTCAGCTCGTGCAGCAGGAGGCCGAAGAAGGCGATCACCAGGCCGACGAGTGCCGCGGAGTCCTCCGCGAAGACGGCACGCAGGGTCGGATTGGAGGTGCGGAGCACATGCTCGAGGGTGCCCGTGCCGGTCGAGGACGCTTTCGCGTGCGCCTGCCGGTACGACTGGACGAACGAGATCCCCTCGAAGACGAACGCCGCCGCCAGCACGAGGTAGCCGACGAGGTACTCGGTGTCCTCCCGCTCGGCGCTGAGCGCGGACACGCCGTGCATGATCGACACGACCGCGCCGGCCGTGAAGAGGCCGACCGCCGCGAACAGGCTCCAGACGTACGCGCCGCGCCCGTAGCCTCCGGGGTGGGAGTCGTCCCGCGGCTTCGCTGCGGAGCGCTCCGCCTGGATCAGGAAGATCTCGTTGCCCGCGTCCGCCCACGAGTGAGCCGCCTCTGCGACCAGCGATGCGGACCCGGTGATCACCGCCGCGACCGTCTTGGCCAGCGCCACCAGGATGTTCGCGGCGAAGGCGAACAGGACGGTGAACAGGCTCGAGGACGACCGCTTCTTCCGGGGCATGGCGACACCATAGACCCGCCCGCAAAACGCCGGCGGCGCCGTCGGAGAAAGCAACAGGACCCCGGTCGATGACCGAGGCCCTGCGTTATGTGTCCGAGGGGGGACTTGAACCCCCACGCCCTATACGGGCACTAGCACCTCAAGCTAGCGCGTCTGCCATTTCCGCCACCCGGACTCAGGTGTGCGGCCTCCGGACTTCTCCGGCTGCCGAAGAAAAACCCTAGCATGGATTCCCCCGGCCGGATCACTCGGAACCTCAGCCCGGGCGTGGCGGGACGGGCCGTCCTCGCGCCCGGTAGCGTAATGGGATGACCGACGAACTCCGCACGTCCGAGTCCGGCCTCGACGAGACCGCGATCATCGCCCGCGATCTCATCCGTTTCGACACCACGAACTACGGTGAGGGCCGGTCGAACGGCGAGGCGGACGCCGCGGAGTACGTCGAGGCGAAGCTCGCGCAGCTGGGGCTGAAGCCGCAGGTCTTCGAGTCGGACCCGGGCCGTGCGAGCGTCGTCGCCCGCGTGGAGGGCGCAAACCCGGAGCTGCCCGCGCTCGTCGTCCACGGTCACCTCGACGTGGTGCCAGCCGACCCGCGCAACTGGACGGTCGATCCGTTCGGCGGAGAGATCACGGACGGCCTGCTCTGGGGCCGCGGCGCGGTCGACATGAAGAACATGGATGCGATGATCCTGACCGCGGTCGGCGACATCCTGAGCGCGGGGAAGCGGCCGGCGCGCGATCTGGTCGTAGCGTTCTTCGCCGATGAGGAGGACGGCGGCCGGCGCGGCTCGCACCACCTCGTCGACAACCATCCGGAACTCTTCGCGGGTGCGACGGAGGCGATCAGCGAGGTCGGCGGGTACTCCATCGATCTGGCCGGCCGACGCGCGTACCTGCTTCAGACCGGCGAGAAGTCGCTGGTCTGGATCAAGCTCATCGCGCGAGGCCGCGCCGCTCACGGCTCGCGCCTCATCCGCGACAATGCCATCACGAAGCTCGCGGAGGCGGTCGTGACTCTCGGCCGAGAGGAGTGGCCGCTGCAGCTCACGGCGACGACGACCCGCCTGATCGGCGAGCTCGGCCGCCTGCTCGACGTCGACCCGCAGCGCATCGGTCCTGATGAAGTCGTCATCCGCACCGGGACCGCGGCCGGCTTCATCCTCGCCACCCTGCGCACCACCACGAACCCGACCGTGCTCGAGGCCGGCTACAAGCACAACGTCATTCCGGACACGGCAGAGGCTCTGATCGACATCAGGACGCTCCCCGGCGAAGAGGATGCCGTGCTCGCCCGCGTGCGCGAGCTGATCGGGGACGACGTGGAGATCCAGGTGATGCACCGGGATATCGGCCTGGAGGCCGAGTTCGGCGGGGGCCTCGTCGACGCCATCACCGGGACGCTGCAGCAGCACGATCCGGGTGCGCCTGTGCTTCCGTACCTCCTGTCCGGCGGGACCGACAACAAGGCGCTGAGCAAGCTCGGAATCACCGGCTACGGCTTCGCACCGCTGCGGCTGCCCGCAGACCTCGACTTCCCCGGCATGTTCCACGGGGTGGACGAGCGGGTGCCGCTCGACGCGCTCGTGTTCGGGAGGACCGTGCTCCGCGACCTCCTCCGCACCTACTGACTCCGGGGACCTTCCGAACGCATGGACTTCATCAACGCTCTCATCCTCGGCCTCGTGCAGGGTCTCACCGAGTTCCTGCCGGTCTCGTCGTCGGCGCACATCCGCATCGTCGGGGAGCTGCTCGGGACCGGCGCGGACCCCGGTGCCCGGTTCACCGCGATCATCCAGTTGGGCACGGAAGCTGCCGTGGTGCTGTACTTCTGGCGCGATATCACGCGGATCATCAAACAGTGGTTCCGCGCCCTCTTCGGCCGCATCCCGCGCAACGACCCCGACGCGCGGATGGGCTGGCTGGTCATCCTCGGCAGTATCCCGATCGTGGTGCTCGGGCTGTTCTTCCAGAACCAGATCGAGACGACGTTCCGTTCGCTCTGGATCGTCGCGACGACCCTGATCGTCTTCGGCGTCCTGCTCGGGATCGCCGACTGGGTGGGCGCGAAGACCAAGCGGTTGCGCGAGCTAACCTGGCTTGACGGCATCATCTTCGGCCTGGCGCAGGCGCTGGCGCTGATCCCGGGTGTCTCGCGTTCGGGCGGCACGATCACAGCCGGCCTCTTCATGGGCTACCAGCGCCGGGCCGCTGCGCGCTACTCGTTCCTGCTGGCGCTTCCCGCGGTGTTCGGGAGCGGCTTCTATCAGCTGTACAAAGCGATCAAGGAGCCGTGCACGCAGGCTCTCGCCAGCGCGGGGACCTGCACGCCGGAGGTCTTCGGGCCGGTGGAGACCGCTGCGGCGACCATCGTCGCCTTCGTGGTCGGGCTGCTGGTGATCGCGTTCTTCATGGGCTACATCTCGCGACGCAGCTTCCTGCCGTTCGTGATCTACCGCATCGCCCTCGGTGTGCTTCTCATGGTGCTGCTCGCCACCGGCGTCCTGCAGGCGTAACCCGGCGCGTAAGCCTGCACGCGTGACCCGGCACGCGTCAGCCGCGGCGGGGGTCGTCGGGGGCGCGACCGGCGGTGCCGCCGTCGCGGCCGTCTCCGCGGCGGCGCAGGTAGCGCTCGAACTCCTGCGCGATCGCCTCGCCGCTCGCCTCGGGCGAGTCGACCGTGTCGCGCGCCTGCTCCAGCTGCTGGATGTAGGACGCCATCTCCTCGTCGTCGGCGGCGAGTGCGTCGATGCCCGCCTCCCAGGCGGCCGCTTCGTCGACCAGCGTTCCGCGCGGGATCGTCACATCGACCAGCTCCTCCAGCTTGTCGATCAGAGCCAACACCGCCTTCGGGCTGGGCGCGTTGTGCACGTAGTGGGGAACCGACGCCCAGATCATGATCGTCGGGATGCCGACGTCCTCCGCCCCTTCGGCCAGGGCGCTCAGGATGCCGACCGGCCCCTCGTAGTTCGAGCGCTCGACGCCGAGCTCAGCACGAACGGCGGCGTTGTCGCTGGAGGCGAAGACGGAGATCGGCCGGGTGTGCGGCACGTCGGCGAGCATCGCGCCGAGGAAGACGATCGCGCCGATGTCGGCCGCGAGTGCCACATCCATGATCTCGGCGGTGAAGCTCCGCCAGCTGCGGGACGGCTCGGTGCCGAGCAGCAGGAAGATGTTGCCCGCGTTGTCACCGGTGACCATCAGCTCGGCGTCGCCGGCGAGGTCTTCGGGGACCCGCCCGGGCAGGGACGGCCCGTACACCGCCGCAGACGGCCAGATCAGGCGCCGGCGCCCGTCGTCATCCGTCACCACCGGCCGGTTGAACTGGAAGTCGAAGTAGAGCTCCGGGTCGACCTCGGAGAGCTGCACCACCTCGAGCTGCTCCTTGAGCGTCTTCACCGCACCGCTGGCTGCCTCGCCCGCGTCGTTCCAGCCTTCGAACGCAACCACGAGGATGCGGCCGCCGAGGATGTTCTGTCCGTCAGTCACGAAGTCGTCCCTCGTCCTTCCCGGCGACCGGTCGGGGCGCCATCCCTCAAGGATAGGCCTGCGCCTCTGCCGATAGACTTGCCCGTTGTGACCGCGTCTTCCCCTCGCAGCGAACAGGCCCCCATCGAACAGGATGCGGCGGGCCTGCCTGCCGCCGTCCTGTGGGACATGGACGGTACCCTCGTCGACACCGAACCGTACTGGATGGCCTCCGAGCAAGAGCTGGTGGGCTCGTTCGGCGGCACCTGGACGCGCGACGACGGGCTGCTGCTCGTCGGCCTCGGTCTGTGGAACTCGGCCGAGATCCTCCGCTCGCGCGGCGTGGCGATGGAGGCGGACGAGATCGTCCACTGGCTGACCGACCGGGTGCAGCAGAAGCTCGACGAGGACGGCGTGCCGTGGCGGCCCGGGGCGCGCGAGCTGCTGCAGTCGCTGCGGGAGCGCGGGATCCGCACCGCTCTGGTGACCATGTCTGTGCGCCGCATGGCGGAGCAGATCGTCGGGCACATCCCCTTCCCGGCGTTCGATGCGATCGTCAGCGGCGACGAGGTGGACGAGCCGAAGCCCGCCCCGGAGCCCTACCTGCGCGCCGCGCGCCTGCTCGGCGTCGAGCCGGCCGACACCGTCGCCATCGAGGACTCGCTGGTCGGCGTGGCGTCGGCGGTCGCCTCCGGGGCGACGACCATCGGCGTCCCGCACATCGTTCCGCTCCCGGAGTCGGACCAGCACACGCTCTGGGAGTCGCTGGAGGGCCGCACGGCCGATGATGTCGTCGCGGTGGCCCGCGCACGTCGTGAGGCGGTCGGACGATGAACGAGACGCCCCGCAGCTCCGGCCCGTTCCGCGCCGGCGACCGCGTTCAGCTGACCGGTCCCAAGGGCCGGATGAACACCATCACTCTGGAACCGGGCAAGCAGTTCCACAGCCACCGCGGCGTGCTCGCGCACGACGACATCATCGGTCTCCCGGATGGCTCGGTCGTGACCAACAACGCCGGTGTCGAGCACCTGGCGCTCCGTCCGCTGCTCACCGACTTCGTGATGTCGATGCCGCGCGGCGCCGCGATCGTCTATCCGAAGGATGCGGCGCAGATCGTCGCCCTGGCGGACATCTTCCCGGGCGCGACCGTGGTGGAGGCGGGCGTCGGCTCCGGCGCTCTGTCCCTCTGGCTGCTGCGTGCGATCGGCCCGGAGGGCCGGCTGCTCTCGTTCGAGCGCCGCGAAGAGTTCGCCGAGGTCGCCCGTGCGAACGGCGCCACCTTCCTCGGTGCCGATCCGCAGAACTGGACGCTCACCGTCGGCGATCTGCAGGATGCGCTGCCCGCCGCGGTCGAGCCGGGAACGGTCGACCGGGTCGTCCTCGACATGCTCGCGCCGTGGGAGACGCTCGACGTGGTCACCGAGGCGCTCAAGCCGGGCGGTGTCGTCATCTGCTACGTCGCCACCGTCACCCAGCTCTCGCGTGTCGCCGAGGCGATCCGCGCCTCCGGTCACTTCACGCACCCGCAGTCGAACGAGACGATGGTGCGCGGCTGGCACGTCGAGGGTCTGGCGGTGCGCCCCGACCACCGGATGATCGCGCACACCGGCTTCCTCATCACCGCCCGGCGGCTGGCGCCCGGCACGGTCCTGCCCGAGCTCAAGCGGCGCCCGTCCAAATCCGACTACTCGGACGCGGATGTGGAGGCGTGGACGCCCGGAGCGCTGGGGGAGCGGCAGTCCAGCCCCAAGAGCCTGCGCAAGCGGATGCGGGAAGCGACCGCCAGTGCCGACCTCGCGAAGACTCGCGATGCCGAGGCCGACGGTAACGCGGACGCGGACGAGGACGCTCCGGGCGTCGGCTAGCATAAATGGGCCGCCTCAAGCCCCGATCGAAAGAGAACCCGTGCGCAGAGTCACCCTCGGAAGAACGTCCGCCGTCGTGCTCGCCGCAGGCCTCGTGGCCGCCGCGCTGACCGGGTGCTCCACGAACCCCAACCAGGATTGCGGCACCGCCCTCCCGTCTGGCCCGGCCTCGCAGTTGGTGGAGGCCACCGGCAAGATCGGTTCGAAGCCGAAGATCACGGTCCCGACGCCGCTCGACACGAAGAAGTCGGAGCGCAGCATCCTCACCGAGGGCAGCGGGGAGCAGGTCCACAAGGGCCAGGTCGTCGAGATCCAGTACACGATCCTCGACGGTGCGACCGGCTCTGTGCAGCAGACATCCTTCGGCAGCGGTGACACCTACCCGCTGGCGCTCGGCTCCGGGAACGCGACCCTGAGCAAGGGCCTCCAGTGCGCTCCCGTCGGATCGCGCGTCGCCGTCGTCATCTCGCCGAAGGATGCGGGCGGCTCCGGCGCCACAGGTTCCGGCGTGATCGTCGTCGACATCATGAAGGCGTACCTGGCGAAGGCGAACGGCGCGGTCCGGCCGTCGGTTTCGGGCTTCCCGACCGTGGTGCTGGCGCCGACCGGTCAGCCCGGCATCACCATCCCGTCGTCCGGTTCCGCCCCGAAGACACTCCGCACCGAGCAGCTGAAGGTCGGCGACGGCGGAACGGTCAAGAAGGACTCGCTCGTCATCCTGCAGTACACCGCCGTCGGCTGGGAGAACAAGAACGTCGTCTTCTCCAGCTGGCAGTCGGGCTCGCCGGATCTGGTATCCATCGGCACCGGCCAGAGCCAGCTGAACCAGGCCCTCCCGCAGGGCGTCCTCGGGCAGCTCGTCGGTAAGACGGTGGGTTCGCAGGTGGTCATCGAGGCGCCCACCGAGGGCCAGGTCCCCGCGGCGGCATGGGCCGTCGACATCCTGGGGATCCGCTAGCCCGCGGACTAGGATGGACGGGTGTCCCGTTCCTCGTCCTCGCCCGCGCGCGTCCCGGTCGAAGAGCGTCTGTTCAGCCTGGTGCTCGCCCTGCTCGCGACGGAGAACGGCCTGACCAAGAGCGAGATCCTGTCCACCGTGCAGGGCTACCGCCAGCGCTACGAGTCGCACGGCGACAACAGCAGCCTGGAGCGCCAGTTCGAGCGTGACAAGGACGACATCCGCGAACTCGGTGTCCCGCTGGAGACAGTGGAGGCTCCCGAGGCGTCGGGCAACAATCAGCTCCTGCGCTATCGCATTCCGAAAGGCGCATACGACCTGCCGGCCGATGTGAGCTTCTCGCCGGAGGAGCTCACACTGCTGGGCCTCGCGGCTGCCGTCTGGCGCGAGGGTTCGCTGTCGGGGGAGTCCCGGCGCGCCCTGATGAAGCTGCGTTCGCTCGGCGTCGAGGCCGACGATCCGGTGGTCGGCTACGCACCGCGGCTGCGGGTGCGGGAGAGCGCATTCGAGCCCTTCAACCAGGCCCTGGAACGGCACGTCCTGGTCCAGTTCCCGTATCTGAAGCCCGGCGAGAGCGCGTCGCGACAGCGCACGGTCGCCCCGCTTGCGCTGGTCCAGCACCAGGGCCGCTGGCACCTGCAGGGCATCGATCAGCAGGCGAACGGTTCCCGCACCTTCCTGCTGTCTCGCGTCGTCGGTCCCGTGAAGCTCACGTCGCAGGTGTTCGATCCCGAGCAGTACCGCGTCGGCGGCGAGGCGTTCGCCGAGCGCGCCCTCCTCGAGCTGGAGCGGATCTGGGAGTCGAACGTCGCCGAGATCGAGGTCACGGCGGGTACGGATGCGGCCACCCGGCTGGGCAAGCGTTACGGCGACGCGATTCCCGTCGGCGCAGACGGGCAGCCCGTGCGCCTGACCGTCAATTTCTCGGACAGCAACATCCTCGCGGACCAGCTGGCCTCGTTCGGTCCGGAGGTGCTCGTGCTGGCGCCGCAGGAGCTGCGCGACCAGGTGCTGCAGCGACTGGAAGCGGTCGTCGCCGCTCACGCAAGCGCACACAGTGCCCCGGCTGACGCCGCGGGGGAGGCCGCAGATGGCTGAGCGCCGCAAGCCAATGCAAGCGCAGGACAAGCTCGCCTTCCTCCTCGCTCTCGTCCCGTACCTGATGGACCGTGACCGGGTCAGCGTCGCCGAGGCCGCCGACCACTTCGGCGTCGAGCAGGAGCAGCTGCGCGACGCGGTCCGCCTGATCGCGGTGTCGGGCATCCCCGGCGAGACGAACGCCTATCAGCCCGGCGACCTGTTCGACATCGCCTGGGACGACTTCGAGGAGAACGACCAGATCGTCCTCACCCACCAGGTGGCCATCGACGACTCGCCGCGCTTCTCGGCGCGCGAGGCTGCGGCGCTGATCGCGGGCCTGCAATACCTCACAGCGCTGCCCGAGAACGCCGACCGGGATGCGATCGGCTCGCTGATGGCGAAGCTCGCCCGCGGCGCCTCCGCGGCGCCCAGTCAGCTCGCGGTGGCCCGGTCGGAGACGGACGAAGCACTCGCGACCATCCGTGACGCGGTCATCGCCGGCGTGCAGGTCGAGTTCGACTACCTGAGCTCGCGCGGCGAGCGAGAGCGCCGCCGGGTCGATCCGCTGCGGATCGAGTCGGTCGACCAGGACTGGTACCTGCGCGGCTGGGACCACCTCCGCACCGCCATCCGCACCTTCCGCCTCGACCGCATCGACGACCTGGTCGCGACCGCGGAGCCGATCACCTACCGTCCGGGCGATGTGAAGCTCCCGGAGACGCTGTTCACCGGCACGGACGACGACCAACTGGTGACGGTCGACGTCTCCGCCTCGGCCATCCGCCTGATCGAGGACTACATCCCGGAAGGCGCCGAGCGCGCCGAGCGCGCCGAGCGCGGCGGCATCATCCGCACCAGCGTCCGCGTCGCCCACTTCCACGGGCTCAAACGGCTGGTCGCCGGGCTCTCCGGCGTGCTCACGGTGCTCGACCCTCCTGAGGCGCGCCAAGTCGTGGCCGGCTGGGCCCGCGCCGGCGCGGAACGGTACACCGGCGCCTCCGACCTCCACCGGTAGGCTGGGCGCATGCCCTGGTGGTCGTGGCTGGTGATCTGGACCGTGCTCGTACTCGGTCTCCTCGGCATGCTCGTCTTCTTCGCCTGGTGGCTGTTCCGCAAGCTCATGGCGGCGGGGCGCGAGGCGGCGGCGCTCATGGACAAGACGGAGGTGCTGTCTCGTCGCGCCGACGAATTGCACGAACGCTTCGAACCAGCCGTGCTCGCCGACGCGGGGGAGCTGCTCGCCGAGCGCCACGGCAAGCTCGCCGAGCGCGCGATGGCCAGGCAAGCTCGCAGGGACGCCAGAGTCAGGCGCGGTAGACTACTTGTCGATGTGGACCCGGCAACGGTTCCCGATCGCTTCGCCCACCTTTTGAGAAGGACCTGATCTCATGTTCGCAGGACTGACCGGATGGCATCTGCTCATCATCCTCGCCGTGATCCTGCTGCTCTTCGGTGCGCCGAAGCTTCCCGGGCTCGCCAAGAGCATCGGCCAGTCCATGCGCATCTTCAAGGGCGAGGTCGAGGAGATGAAGAAGGACGGCAAGTCGGACCAGGCCGCTGACGGCACGGCCCAGAACACCGCCTCCTCCAGCCCGGCCGCACAGGCGCCGGCTGCGCCGACGCCGGTCGTTCCGGCTCCGGTCGACCCCTCGACCGAATCCAAGCCGAAGCCCTAGCCCGGTGGCCTCCACCAAGCGAGGCTCGAGCCGCGAAGGACGGATGACGCTCGCCGAGCACTTCATCGAGCTTCGCAAGCGCCTCTTCCGTTCCGCCCTTGCCCTGGTGGTGGGCGCGGTCATCGGGTGGTTCCTCAGCGACTATGTGATGGACGCGATGCGCGGCCCGATCACGGACATCGCCAAGCAGCAGGGCCGCCAGGCGATGCTCAACTATGACAGCATCACCGGCGCGTTCGACCTGAAGATGCAGGTCGCGATCACCATCGGCGCGATCATCTCCAGCCCGGTCTGGCTCTACCAGATCTGGGCGTTCTTCGTTCCGGCGATGACGCGCAAAGAGCTGAAGTACGGTTTCGGCTTCTTCTTCACGGCCGTCCCGCTCTTCATCGCCGGGGGAGTGACCGGCTGGCTGCTCGTCCCGCACATCGTGAGCCTGCTGACCAGTTTTGCGCCAGAGGCCGACTCGGCCATCATCGGCGCCAAGACCTACTTCGACTTCATCCTCAAGCTCGTCATCGCCGTCGGGATCGCCTTCGTGCTTCCCGTCTTCCTCGTGCTGCTGAACTTCGTGGGCGTGCTGAGCGCGAAGTCGATCATCGCGTCGTGGCGCTGGGCGCTCATCCTGATCGCGCTGTTCACTGCGATCGCCACGCCCGCGGCCGACGTGCTGTCGATGTTCCTGCTGGCGATCCCGATGGTGGCGCTGTACTTCGCCGCGTACGGGGTGGCCTGGCTGCACGACCGCCGCGCGGTCAAGATCGCGAACCGGTTGGAAGCAGAGCTCGCCGCTTAGCGCTGCCACGCGCCCGGCCCAGAGCCAGTCCCCGCGTCGTGTCCCCGCCCGGGCATAGGCTGGACGGGTGACCGACCAGACGCTCTCGCCGGCGGAGCGGTACTCCGCCTCGCGCGACCGGGCCCGCCAGCCCCTGCTCGAGACCTTCCGGGAGGGGCTCCGCTTCGACCTGGACCCGTTCCAGCGGGAGGCATGCGCCTCCCTGGAGCGCGGCAGCAGCGTCCTGGTGGCTGCGCCCACCGGCGCCGGCAAGACGATCGTCGCCGAGTTCGCGGTGTTCCTGGCGATGCGGGAGGCCAACGCGAAGGTCTTCTACACGACGCCGATGAAGGCGCTGAGCAACCAAAAGTTCCAGGAGTTCGTCGACGCGTACGGACCGGAGTCGGTTGGCCTGCTGACCGGCGACACGAACATCAACTCGCGGGCCCGGATCGTCGTCATGACGACCGAGGTGCTCCGCAACATGCTGTATGCCGACTCCGACCTGCTCACCGATCTCGCCTACGTGGTCATGGACGAGGTGCACTACCTGGCCGACCGGTTCCGTGGCGCCGTGTGGGAGGAGGTCATCATCCACCTGCCGTCGGAGGTGCGGATGGTGTCGCTCAGCGCCACGGTGTCGAACGCGGAAGAGTTCGGCGACTGGCTGCAGGCGGTGCGCGGGGACACCGAGGTGATCGTGTCGGAGGAGCGGCCGGTGCCGCTGGAGCAGCACATCCTGATGCGGTCGAAACTCATCGACCTGTTCGACTCCTCGGGGTTGGCGGCGACCAACCGGGTGAATCCCGAACTGGTGCAGATGGCGCGCTACGGCGGTCGGGTGCTGAGCAGCCGGCAGATGCGCGACGTCGGTCGCTACCACTCGAAGGGCGGCCGCCCCGACGGCTACCGGATGAACCGGGCCGACCTCGTCGCGTTGCTCAACGACCGCAACCTGCTGCCCGCGATCTTCTTCATCTTCAGCCGCAACGGCTGCGACGCCGCGGTGAAGCAGGTGCTGCGCGGAGGCGTGCGGCTGACCGAGCAGCACGAGCGCGACGAGATCCGCGAGATCGTCGAGGACCGCTGCCGCACGCTGCTCGATGAAGACCTCGCCGTGCTCGGCTACTGGGAGTGGCTGGAGGGCCTGGAGCGCGGGGTCGCCGCGCACCACGCGGGCATGCTGCCCGCCTTCAAGGAGGTCGTCGAGGAGCTGTTCCGCCGCAAGCTCGTCAAGGTCGTCTTCGCGACCGAGACGCTCGCCCTCGGCATCAACATGCCGGCGCGCACGGTCGTGCTGGAGAAGCTGGAGAAGTTCAACGGTGAGGCGCGCGTCCCGATCACGCCGGGGGAGTACACGCAGCTGACCGGCCGGGCCGGCCGCCGTGGCATCGACGTCGAGGGACACTCGGTCATCCAGTGGGAGGACGGACTCGACCCGCAGTCGGTCGCGTCGCTCGCCTCCCGGCGCAGCTATCCGCTGAACTCCAGCTTCCGCCCGACGTACAACATGGCCGTCAACCTGATCGACCAGTTCGGACGGCCGCGCACCCGCGAGATCCTGGAGTCGTCCTTCGCGCAGTTCCAGGCCGACCGCGCGGTCGTCGACCTGGCGAGGAAGGCGCTGCAGCAGGAGCAGTCGCTGGCCGGCTACGAAGAGGCGATGACCTGCCACCTCGGCGACTTCAGAGAATACTTCAACATCCGGCGAGAGCTGACGGACCTGGAGCGCAAGGGTTCCCGCATCGAGTCGGCGTCGAACAGCGACCGTGAGAAGCGGCAGCATCAGCTCGCCGCGCTCCGCAAACGGATGAAGGACCATCCCTGTCACCGGTGCACCGAGCGGGAGCAGCACGCCCGCTGGGCCGAGCGCTGGTGGATGCTGAAGCGCGACACAGACAAGCTACGTTCGCAGATCCAGTCGCGTACCGGCGCGGTCGCCAAGGTGTTCGACCGGGTGTCGGATGTTCTGCTCGAGCTGGGCTACCTCCAGCAGGCGGACGGCGAGGTTGCACTCACGGTGCACGGCCGCACGCTCAAGCGCATCTACGGCGAGCGGGACCTCCTGGTCGCCGAGTGCCTGCGCCGCAACGTCTGGAAGGACCTCGACGCGCCCGGACTCGCCGCCATGGCGTGTGCGCTGGTCTTCGAGCCGCGCCGGGACGACGGGCTCGCCAACGAGCGGACCCTCCCTCGGGGTGCCTTCCGTCCCGCCCTGGAGCGGACCACGGACCTGTGGAGCAAGCTGGACGACCTGGAGCAGGACAACCGGCTCCCCGGGAGCGAGCCTCCCTCGACGACCATTTCGCTCGCGATGTGGATGTGGTCGCGCGGTTCAGGGCTCGATGCGGTGCTCTCCGAGGCCGACATGGCCGCCGGTGACTTCGTCCGCTGGGCGAAGCAGACGATCGACCTGCTCGACCAGCTGTCGCTCGTGGCTCAGGGGAACGTCGGCCGTGTCGCCCGGCAGGCGCTCGAGTCCATCCGCCGCGGCATCGTGGCGTACTCGTCGGTCGCCTGAGTGCCGCCCGTTGTCGCGTCCGCGCCCGCGCGCCCGGCCGCGCACGTGACAAACGGCAGCAGTCGCTTGGCTGGATGACATAGGCTCTTCACTCGTGCAGATCGTCCCGCGAGCCCCTCTTCCGCTGTGGCTCGCGATCCTGGTCGCGGCGGGTGCCGGGCCGGTGCTCGACGCCGGGTTTCCGGCAATGGACGTCTGGCCCCTGACCTTCGTCGGTATCGGGATGGTGCTGCTCGCCCAGCGCGGGCGCCGTGCAGGGTCGGCGTTCCTGGTCGGCTTCGTCGCGGGGGAGGCGTTCTACCTGGTGCACATCGCCTGGACGGCGCTGTACCTCGGTCCGGTGCCGTGGATCGCCCTGGCCACGCTCGAGTCGCTGTTCTGGGGTGTGGGCGGCATCCTGATCACTCTGGCGTACCGCTGGGTGCCGCGTGCGTTCCCGTCCACCCTCGGCCGGCTCGGTCTGCTGCCGGTGATCGTGGCGGGCCTGTGGGTGCTGCGGGAGTTCGTGACCGGGACCTGGCCGTACGGCGGCTTCTCGTGGGGCCGCGTCGCCGAGTCGCAGTCCACCAGTCCGCTGGCGCCGCTGGTGGCCTGGCTGGGCATCTCCGGCCTGAGCTTCGTCATGGTGTGGCTCGTCGCACTGCTGATCGAACTGCCTTTCGCGCCGGAGGTTCGAACGGACGCGCGCGCGCTCCTGGCGGGGATCGCCGTCGCGCTGGTGTTCGCCATCCCGGCCTGGCCGGCGACCACCCACGGCACGACGCGCATCGCCGCGGTGCAGGGCAACGGGCCGGCCGGGTACTTCGACAACGCGCCGCCCCGTGCAGTGTTCGACAGCCAGGTCGCCGAGACGCTGCGCATCCCGTCCTCGCAGGTGACGGGCGCCAAGAAGGTCGACATGGTCGTCTGGCCCGAGGGGTCGGCGATGCCCGACCCGACGCGCGACCCGGACAACGCCGCGATTCTGGATGCGCTCAGCCGCAAGCTCGACGCGCCGTTCGTGGTCGGCACCATCACCAAGCGCGACGACAAGCTCTACAACACCTCCGTGCAGTGGGTAGCCGGTGAAGGTGCCGTCGACTTCTACGGCAAGAAGCATCCGGTGCCGTTCGGGGAGTACGTGCCCGACCGGGCGTTCTGGCGACCGTTCGCCCCGAGCCTGATCGACCTGATCGGCCGCGACTACACCCCGGGGACGCGTGACAACGTCTTCGAGGTCGGCGGCGTGCGAGCGGGGATCTCGATCTGCTTCGACATCGTCGACGACCAGCTGCTGACCGACATGATGCACGGGGGAGCGCAGGTGATCCTGGCTCAGACGAACAATGCCGACTTCGGCGAGACCGACGAGAACCAGCAGCAGCTGGCCATCGCCCGCCTGCGTGCCATCGAATCCGGTCGGTCGCTTGTCAACATCTCGACGGTCGGCAGCAGCCAGATCATCGGCCCGGACGGGCGCACCATCAGCTCGATCCCGCCGTTCAAGCCGGGTCACATGGTGGCGGATGTGCCACTCGGCACCACGACGACGCCCGCGACCCTGCTCAGTCGCGGGATCGAGTTCCTTGTGGCGGGGCTGGGGCTGTTCGGGCTGCTGGTCGCCTTCACCGCACGTCGTGTCCAGGCGCCCACCCCGACGCGCCCTGTGGACACGAAAAGGCCGCCCTCACCTCGACGGTGAGAACGGCCTCGGGTGTCCGACGGTCGGCGAACCGACGGTCAGGCGCTGTGCTTGCGCTCGCTGGTGCCTCGACGGGAACGCAGGTACTGCAGGCGCTCCTCCAGGAGCTCCTCCAGTTCGGCGCGTGAGCGCCGCTCGAGCAGCATGTCCCAGTGGCTGCGGGGAACCTTGGCGTCCGAGTGGTCCACCTCGACGGGAATGTCTCCCACGAGCAGACGGGCCTCGTGTCCGCAGTGCTTGCACTCCCAGGTGTCGGGTGCTTCGGCCTCGGCCGAGAACACGACCTCGGACTCCTGGCCGCAAACGGTGCACAGGTAGGTATAACGGGAACGCGGAGAGTAGACGACGCCTTCTTCGCTCTGTAAGCTTTGGGCGCCGAGTCTCATGCCGCGCAAGCTGCGATCTGCCATTGTGTGGTCTCCTCTGGTGCGCGCGAATCCTCACAGTTATAAACCGTCAAGCTGGGGATTCTCTTTCCGGGCGGCCGTTTCTCCCAGAGGCTTCACAGTGTCCCAGAGTGTTCACAGTGTTGCGCCGCCGTCGTAGCGTCAGAGGTCAGCGCCGCTCGTCGACCACTCGCCGGAGGACGTCGCAACGGTCGGTGACGATGCCGTCGACACCGAGGTTGAGCAGCCGGACCATGTCGCCGGGGTCGTTCACCGTCCAGACGTGCACCTCGGCGCCGGCGGCGTGGATGCGGTCCACCGTCCGCCGCGTGACCAGGCGAAGCGGCCCCCGGCGCTCCGGGATCTGGACCGCCGCGAATCCCCGCAGCGAACGCCGCAGGAGCGGGCTGATGCTCAGTTTGGCTCCCGCGAGGACGGGCAGGAACTCGGAGACGGCGGGGGAGGAGGCGACACCCGGGAGATGTTCGGCCACGGCCCGTCGCCGCTCGGGGGAGAAGCTGGTGATGAGCACCCTGTCGACCGCACGGGCGGCGCGGATGGCCGCCACGGCCGGAGCCGCTGCCCGCGCATCCTTCACGTCGATGTTGAAGCGAGCCGTCGGGAAGGCGTCGAGCGCCTCGGCCAGCGAGCAGAACCCCTGACCGTGGCCGAGGTCGATGCGGCGGAGCTCCGGCATCGTCAGGTGTGCGACCTGGACGTCGCGCCCCGCGACGCGGGTGAGCTCCGGGTCGTGCGCGATGACCGCGACGCCGTCCGCCGTGGCGTGGATGTCCGTCTCCAGGTGCGTCGCGCGCGCCGACAGGGCGCGGGCGAACGCCAGCAGCGTGTTCTCGGGCGCGTCGATCGCCAGACCACGATGCGCGATGACGCGCGGGGGCTGTCCGTCGAGAAAGGTCACGTTCCAGACGGCGGTGCGGACGGCGCAGGCTCAGCCACAGCGGCCGCCGACGGGGCTGCACCCGCCGAACCGAACGCCGTACCGATGCCCTTGAGCGCCTCCGTCAGTTCGCTCGGGATGATCCACAGCTTGTTCGCCGGGCCTTCCGCCAGCTTCGGCAGCGTCTGCAGGTACTGGTAGGCGAGCAGCAGGTTGTCCGGGTTCCCCTCGTGGATGGCCTCGAAGACGGTCGTGATCGCCTTCGCTTCACCCTCGGCACGGAGCACCGCCGCCTTGGCGTCACCTTCGGCGCGGAGGATCGAGGCCTGCCGCATCCCCTCCGCGTTGAGGATCTCGGACTGCTTCGTGCCCTCGGCGGTCAGGATGACCGCGCGGCGGTCGCGCTCGGCGCGCATCTGCTTCTCCATCGAGTCCTGGATGGACGCGGGCGGGTCGATCGCCTTGAGCTCCACTCGGGAGACTCGGATGCCCCATTTGCCGGTTGCGTCGTCGAGGACGAGACGCAGCTGGCCGTTGATGTTGTCGCGGCTGGTCAGAGCCGCCTCGAGGTTGAGGCCGCCGACCACGTTGCGGAGGGTCGTCGTGGTCAGCTGCTCGACCGCACCCAGATAGTTGGCGATCTCGTAGGTTGCTGCGCGGGCATCCGTCACCTGGAAGTAGACGACGGTGTCGATCGACACGACCAGGTTGTCCTCGGTGATCACCGGCTGCGGCGGGAACGACACCACCTGCTCGCGCAGGTCGATGAGCGGACGCACCTTGTCGATGAACGGGACGACCACGTTCAGGCCCGGCAGCAGCGTCTTGTGGTACCGGCCGAGACGCTCCACCACCCCGGCGCGCGCCTGCGGGATGATACGGATCGCGCGGAACAGCGTGACCAGCACGAAGATCGCGATGACCAGAACGACCACGCTGACGACGATGGTCACGACGAGTTGGGTGACATCGTTCATGGGGCGATCCTTTCGGTGAGTCCGTCGGTTCCTGTGGAGACCGGCGCGGGGGCGACGATGGCGGTGGCGCCCTCGATCGAGACGACGACGACGTGTTCGCCCGGGACCAGCTCGGGCGGAGTCGCAACGGGAGAAGCGAGCCGGGCCGTCCAGGTCTCGCCGACCTGCAGCTTCACCAGGCCGGAGGTTCGTGTGACCGTCGACTCGACGATGCCGCCCATCCCGATCAACCGATCGACATTGCTCTTGGCCGGGTCGCCGCCGCGTTTGAGCGCATGCAGCAGGGGAGGCCGGATGAAGAAGATCAGGAGGACCGAAAGGATGGCCGCAATGATGAGCTGGAGCCACCAGGGCGCCCCGATGAGGCCCGACAGGAGGCCGCCCAGGCTGCCGATGGCGATCATGAGGAAGACGAAGTCGAACGTCAGCATCTCGATGATCACGAAGACGAGGATGAGGACCAGCCATACGATCCACGCGAAGGACGTGATGTCCATGACGTCCTCCTTTCACTGCTGTTGGTATGACGGTACCAGTCTGCGACGACGCCGTATCCGACCCACTTGGTAGTCTCAGGATGCTGGACATCGACGCCGAGGAGTATTCGTGGCAAACCCCCTTTCCGCTGGTTCGCTGACGGGCAAACGTGCCCTCGTGACCGGCTCGTCGCGCGGTATCGGAGCCGACACCGCGCAGTACCTCGCCGACGCCGGAGCAGGCGTCGTCATCAACTACCGCAACAAGGAGGCGCGTGCGGTCAAGCTCGTCGACTCCATCGTCGAGAAGGGCGGAACCGCCATCGCGGTCGGTGCCGACCTGACCGACGAGGCCTCTGTAGCAGGGATGTTCGAGAAGGTCGCCGACGCGTGGGGCGGCCTCGACATCCTGGTGCTGAACGCCTCCGGCGGCATGGAGTCGGGCATGGCCGAGGACTACGCCATGCAGCTCAACCGCGACGCGCAGGTGAACGTGCTGACGGCCGCGCTCCCGCTGCTGGGTGAGGGTTCGCGCGTCGTCTTCGTGACGAGCCACCAGGCGCACTTCATCCAGACCACGCCGACGATGCCCGAGTACGAGGCGGTGGCGCTGAGCAAGCGGGCCGGTGAGGACGCACTGCGGGCGCTGCTGCCGACGCTGCGCGAGAAAGGCGTCGAGTTCGTCGTCGTCTCCGGCGACATGATCGAGGGCACGATCACGGCCACCCTGCTGAACCGCCTCAACCCGGGTGCGATCGACGCCCGCAAGGAGGCCGCCGGCCGGCTGTACAACGTGAGCGAGTTCGCCGCCGAGGTCGCCGCTGCGGTCGTCGAGCCTGTGCCGGCCGACCACACCCGCCTGGTCGGGGACGTCTCGAGTTTCACACCGGTCGTCGAATCCGAGACCATCGAGTGAAGGCCGCCGACCTCGACCTGCTGGTCGGCGTCTCGACGCCCACGGTCCACCCGGGCGGCGGGCGCGCCGTGGTCTCGGTGACGCATCCGTCGCTGGCTGCGGATGCGACCGTCGGCCAGTTGTGGACCATCCCGTTGAGCGGACACGCCGCTCCGAAGCTGTTCAGCCGCGGGTTCCGGGATACTGAACCGCGGTTCTCTCCCGATGGTCGGCTTCTCGCGTTCCTGCGTGCCGAACCGAAGCGTCCGCCCCAGTTGTACGTCGTGGACGCTGCGGGCGGAGAGCCCGTGCCGGTGACGGATCGCAAACTCGGTGTGACCGAGTTCGCCTGGTCGCCGGACGGTCGCACGCTCGCCTTCGTCAGCCGCGAACCCGAGCTGGGACGCTACGGCACCGTCGAGGGGATCGACCCGAACGGGGAGCCGGCCCGGCGCATCGATTCCCTGAAATATCAGACGAACGGACTCGGCTATACGATCGACCGTCGCGCGCACGTCTTCGTCGTCGCCGCACCCGACGTCTGGTCGGCACCCTCGCCGGCGCCCGTTCCGCTGCCCGACGGCAGCACCGACGGGGGAGTGGGGGTCGCCGAACCGCGCCGGCTGACCGACGGACCGTGGGATGACGGCGCCATTTCGTTCTCGCCGGACGGCAAGCGGATCGCGTTCGTCTCCGCCCGTCACTCCAGCCGCGATGTCGACCTGCGCTCGAACGTCTTCACCGTCCCCGTCGAGGGCGGAGACGCCCGCGACCTGACCGGCAAGCACGGTTCGTACAGCGTCGTCGACGCGCAGTACGCCGACAACGGCGTCCTGTTCTTCACGGCACAGGATGTGGGGGAGAGCGGCCGGGACTTCGTCGGCCGCAACACTGCCCTGTACGTCATCGACGCCGATGGTCAGGCACCCCGCCTGCTCACCGACCCCGAGACGGTCGACTTCACCGAGTCCGTCATCGCGGCGTACCGCGACGATGCCGTGCTCGTGCACGACCGACGTCGTGGTGCCCTCGTGCTCACCGAGGTGAACGCAGCGGGGGAGCGCCGACGCCTGACGGATGACCAGACGATCGTCGGCGGGGCCGGCGTCGCGGGCGAAACGATCGTGGTCTCCTTCGCCGACGTCCGCACCTCCGGCGATGTCGCCGTGGTCGGCCCGGACGGTCTGCACCGCCTGACCGATCTGTCGGCTCCGCTCCGCGCCAAAGGCGTTCTCGCACCGACCGAGCTGACGGTCATGGGCCGTGACGGCTACCCCGTGCACGGCTGGGTGGTCGCCCCGGAAGGGGAGGGGCCGCATCCTGTGCTCCTCACCATCCACGGCGGACCGTTCGCCGCGTACACCGGAGCGCTGTTCGACGAGGCGCAGGTCTATGCCGCAGCGGGGTACGCGGTCGTGATGTGCAACCCGCGGGGGTCAGCCGGCTATGGGCAGGAGCATGGACGCGTCATCCGTCAGCGGATGGGAACCGTCGACCTGACGGACGTGCTCGACTTCCTCGATGGCGCCATCGAACAGGTGCCCGGCCTCGACCGCGACCGCGTCGGCATCATGGGCGGTTCGTACGGCGGCTACCTGACCGCCTGGACGATCTCGCATGACCACCGGTTCGCCGCGGCGATCGTGGAGCGCGGGTTCCTGGACCCGGAGTACTTCGTCGGTACCAGCGACATCGGCAGCTTCTTCGGCGACGAGTACACCGGGACCGACCCGGAGCTGATGCGGTCGCAGAGCCCGCAGGCGGTCGTCGACCGGGTGCGGACGCCGACGCTGGTGCTGCACTCGTCCGCCGACCTGCGCTGCCCGCTGGGTCAGGCGGAGCGGTACTACACGGCGCTGAAGCGGCGAGGCATCGAGACCGAGCTGGTGATCTTCCCGGGGGAGGACCACGAACTCAGCCGCAGCGGCCGCCCGCGGCACCGCCGGGAGCGGTTCGACATCATCCTGGACTGGTGGGCCGAGCACCTGCCCAGCCGCAGCAACCGTCGCTGACTGACGTCGAGGAAACGGACTGCGCGTAGGAAACGGAGGAGTTCCGCCGCCGCGGGCCGCGATTCTCTTCCGTTACCCGCGGTGAGCCGGCGTGTCGCGCGCGTTCTTCCTCCGTTCCCGCCCCAGGCGGAAACGGAGGAAGACGCAGATCGACGCGCCAGGACCCGCCCGGAAATGGAGGAGGTCCGCACCGTTCGGGGGCGGTCCTCCTCCATTGCCTGCAGTTCTAGGCGACTCGAGGCGCAGCCGGTGCGGCCTCCGTGGCCTTGAGGATGTCGCGCCCGAACGTGAAGGCGCGGACGATCCCGATGATGCCGAGCACGATCAGGGCGATGGAGGCGAACAGCAGCAGGAACGCCGCCGAGGAGACCGGCAGGACGAGCACGACGATGCCGGCGAGGATGCTGAGGATTCCGAACGCGATGGACCAGCCGGAGGATGCGGACCGTCCGGCCTCGGCCAGCGCCATGACGCCTTCGATGATCCACCCGACGCCGATGAAGGCGACGGCGAAGATGACGAGGGTGACGGCCGCAGCGGAGACGTTCTTCAGCGCCAGGATCCCGACGAAGATGAGGAGGACTCCGAGAATGATGTTGAGTGCTCGTGAGCCTCCGCTCATCCCACGGCTGAAGATGCCGACGCCGAGCCGCAGCACGCCGGCGACCAGGAAGTAGATGCCCAGGAAGATGGCCAGCACGCCGATCGTCTTCTCGGGCCAGAACAGCAGCACGATGCCGAGGATCAACCCGACCGCACCGCTGACGCCAAGCGCCGTCCGGATGGCGTTGATGGCGGAGCGCGTCATGTGGCGGGCGTCCAGGGAGAACTCGTGCAGCATCGGGTCGGTGGGGTCGTTCACGCTCATTGCTTCATCCCTTCGCAGTGGCGGCCGCCTCAGTGGCGGTTGTTGCTGACACTAGCGCCGAGAGGCCTCCAGCGGCAGGAGGCAACCGCGCTCAGGCCGCGCCGTGTCTGCGGTACCGGATGTGGGTCGTCAAGGGGGAGTGAAGCACCTCGACGGGCTCGAAGTCGAAGGTCTCGACGTCGTCGAACAGGCGCTCACCCCGGCCGAGCAGGACGGGTGCGATGTCGAGGGTGAGCTCGTCGATGACGCCCGCGTTGAGGGCCTGCCTGACGGTCGACGCGCCACCGGCGATGTCGACGCCTGAGTCGCCGGCAGCGTCGAGCGCCTGTGCGTAGGCAGCGTCGAAGCCGTCGGTGACGAAGTAGAACGTGGTCCCGCCCTCCATCTCGATCGGTTCGTGGGCGTAATGCGTGAGCACGAAGACCGGAGCGTGGTACGGCGGCTCGGATCCCCACCAGCCGTCCCACGGCTCGTTCCATTCACCGCGGATAGGTCCGTACATGTTCCGGCCCATCACGTAGGCGCCACGAGGACGCATGAGCCACCCAGCGGCGGTCGCGTCTGCCTCGTTGGCCCTCGGATCGCCGATATGCCAGCGATGCAACTCCATGCCGCCGACACCCAACCCGTTCTTCACGCTTTGGTCTGGTCCGGCGACGAAGCCGTCGAGCGAGATGGACATGTGGCAGGTGGTGTCGGACAACGGCGGCTCCCTCGAGATGTCTCATCAGGTTAGCAACGCTGTGGCCGCACCCTCTGGAGGTCAGAAGGTGCGGCCACAGTAAAGGCCCCGCGGGGCGCTCGTTCGATCCGGTTCGGATCAGCTGTTCTTGGTGATGGTGTACTTGACCTCGCCGGCAGTGCCCTCGAGGGTCACCTTCCACTTCGCGCTTGCATAGACGTTGCTGCCTGCGGTTGCCGTGAATCCGGCAGCGGTGAGCTTCTTACCAGCATCCTTGGCGGCGTTAGCGCTGCCCGTCTTGAGCGCGAGCTCGAAGTTGCCGGTGGCCTGGTCGCCGGTGGCCTTCGAGTCGGTGAACGAGGTGAGGTAAGGGATGTCGGAGGGCAGATCGTCGAACTTGGAGTCGTTGCCCCCGAATGAGAAGCTCCAGCCGGATGTGGGGGTCGTGGTGGTCTTGATGTTGGAGGACGAGGTGGTCGCACAGGCGGTGAGCGAACCGACCGCGATGGCCGCGACGGCGAGGACGGGGATAAGGGACTTCTTGAGAGACATGTTTTCCTTGATTTCGTGTTTGCGCGTGCTGTCACACGTGCCCGCTGTTCGCGCGAGATGAGCGGGCCCATGAATACAGACGAAGCACATTGGCAATCGTGACGGACGCGACCGCAACAGAAATGACACCGGTTCAGACCGAACTCTCCCTCGCCCAGCAGACCGCCCTGATGCTTCTCAACGCGGACGGCAAGTGGGTGGTGGACTCGTATCGCAGCAGGATGGTGCTCGCGGGTGCCATCCTCAGCGAGTTGGCACTCGCCGAAGCGATCACGATCGACGACGGCAAGGTCATCCCCGAGCCCGGCCGTCGACACGGCGACCCTCGCGCCCAACGCGATGCGCGCCCACCGCACGATCGTCGAGAAGGCCAAGCACAAGTCGCCGACCCGATAGATCGATCGACCTGGGCGTGTCGTCGAGCATCGACGCATTGCGTCTGTGCTCGACGACACGCATTCCGCAGGGGGAGTGGTTACCGGATCTTGACCGCCCTATCGCCCTGCATCACGTCAGCGCCCGAGTCAGGGTTGGAAATGTGCCCAGGTCTCGAGGTCGTACTCGAGCTCGATGCCCGAGTAGAGTCGCACGACCCAGACTTGGCTGTTGCCACCTGCGTACTGGCCGCGAATGGTCTCGCTCTGCCAGTCGCCGTCGCCGCCGCGCCACCACCGGATGAGCCCGATGTGCTCACGCATGCGGGGTTGGTGCGGCGGATGAGACCAGTCGCCTGCTAAATCGAACATGTCGGGCCCCTTTCCCGATGTACATCTAGCCAGCCAACTTCGCTGGTGTGCCAATGGTGCACCCCGACATGGGAGGGGTAGAACGCTCGTTTTATGAGAGTGCTCTCAGAAACCGCTGTATGGGCGAGGGATGGCCTGGTCGTTCCGCTGCGTCGACGTACATGGCCAGCCCGAATAGTCCACAAGGTGCGCGTATTTCCCGTGCAGGACACCGGACGCGTTGCCGTCTAAACCCACATAGTCGACTGGCAGGACCGCTGTCACCGAGGAGGGAGTCGATGTCGCGCGGACGGTGCTGGCGCTCCGGAACAACGCGAATGCCGGCCGCCGGAGGGCCTCAGGCGGACGCGCGGAGGCGACGGAAGCGGGGAAACCAAACGGGGGCGGCGGGTCATCCGGTTGCTGAAGGTAGCCTGTGACCATGCGGCACGAAGCGCAGTGAACGGGAGTAGTTCGATCGTGGATCCCCAGACCGGCCAGACGAATCCATTCCGTAAGCCGGTGCGGATTGTCGGCGGTTGGCGCGCTGGGTTCGTCGTTGTCTCCTTTTGCGTCCTCATGGGCTATTTGTATTTGACCGAATACGTGTTGGCCGCCTTCATCGATCCGGTCGCCGCAGGCGTCGGATCGCAGGCGCTGGTCGTCGGGTTCTGGACGTGCAGCGCGCGCCTGTTTCGGGGCCACGGCGAACCGGTCGACCCTCCGCGCCCGTGGTGGCAGATTACGCATCGAAGTCCGGCCAGTTGGTTCCTCGCTGTGTTGACGGGGGCGGCGTTCGTGTGGAGTGTCGTGCAGGTAGCGACCGGGGGCATCGTGGACCCCGGGGACTCGCTGGCGTGGATTCTGCTGGTAACCCTTCAACTGGTGACAAGCGGGGCGTTGGTTTCGCTGCTCATTAATTCGGCCATCCGTCTCGGCCGACAACTCGCGTGAGCTAAGCGCTGATAATGCACATTATGTCAGTTCGAAAACACACTATGTGCGAATCTTGCACATAGTGTGAAACCGGATAAGGTCCCGCTCCCCTCACTAAACCGGCCTTGATCAGGCATTTGTGTCGAGCCGCGTTGCTGATGTCGATTGGGCGTACTTCCATTAGTCACTGAGCAAGTTGATCGGTCTATCGAGATCGGCCCGCAGTTCATCTTGGCTCGCGATAACAGACCCGTAGCCCTTACGGGCGGGCACGGTCAGAGCTATCGCCAGCTCTGAACGCGAGCTCGACGGCATAGATTGCAGACCCACGTCGCCGCTCGTCAATGGGCCCCGACTCCGACGGTCGGAGTAAAAGCGGATAACGGTCTTCACCAGTAAAGGTTATTCTGTTTGCAGATAGTGCAATCAGAAGACCGGATCGTTTCTGACGTCAGCTAGTTCGAAGACCGGACAGGATGACATCCTCGGCGACACGACGGGCCGGTTCCCCTGCTTCTCGGCCGATGAGAATGCAGGCGATCGCGAACTGAATGATCGCGGTAGCGCTGACGTCGGCGCGGACGGCGCCCGATTGTTGCGCGAGGGCAAGAAGGTGCGCGATCCGGTCACGAATCAGCTGCTCTCCAAGCTCATGCAGTGATCGGCCCACCTCAGGATCACCCCTCCCCTCGAGCATGTCCCCCAGGCCTCGATGCGACGCGCCTGCGTCGACCATGGCGGTGAAGAACGTCTCGAGCATTGACACGGGATCGCCGACGGCACTGGATGCGTCGGTCATGATCAGCAAGTTTTGGACGCGCTCCCCCAGCACCTCGGCGACCAGTTCGCTCTTGGTGGGGAAATGTCGGCTCACCGTGCCGGTGCTGACCGCTGCTGCCCGTGCGATCTCCGCCACCGAAACCGAAAGCCCGCGTATGGCGAAGGCTTCCGCCGCGACCTCGGTGATTTTCTGCCGATTGCGCATCGCGTCGGATCGCGCGGACCTCGGTCTTTGGCTTTGCGAACTGGTACTCACAGCATCTCCCAACAAAACGGGACGATCATCCCGTATAGTCTATGCGGGATGAACATCCCGTTTCATGTTAGGCGATTGAGGAACCGGTGGCGAGCAGGCTCGCCCCAGGAAGGCATACACCATGAATCCCACAATGCGCGCGGCGGTCGCTCATACGTACGGCTCACCCGAGGTCGTCCAGGTCGAGCGAGTGCCCATACCTAAGCTGGCACCAGGGCGGATCATGATCCGCGTCGTCGCGACTCCCGTCACGCGGGGCGACACCATCCAGCGCGCCGCGACATTTCCTTCGGGCATGGCGGTGCTGGGACGCCTGATGACCGGGCTGCGCGGACCCCGCCGCCCGGTTCTCGGCGCTGTGTTCGCTGGCGTGGTGAGTGCTCTCGGCGCGGGGGTTACCGACTTGTCGGTAGGTGATCGCGTCGCCGGGGTCAACGGGCCCGAGGGAGGAGCGCACGCGGAGTACGTCGTGGCCAAAGCGGCATCGTGCGTACGGATTCCGGACGAAGTGAGCGCCGGCGAGGCTGCGGCGACATTGTTCGGGGGAACGACCGCGACCTACTTCCTAGAGCGCGGCGGCCTCCGCCCGGGCGCACGAGTGCTGATCAACGGCGGATCCGGCGAAGTCGGAGTGATGGCATTGCAGATCACCCGACTGCGGGGCGCGACCGTGACAGGAGTCGCCAGCGGGAAGAATACCCCGCTCATGCGGGAGCTCGGGGCGGATGAGGTGATCGACTACACCGAGAATCCGCTCGAGACCCATCGGCAACGCTACGACCTGGTATTGGACACGGTTGGGAATCTCGGCCCCAGCGACGCCGACCGTCTCCTCAAAGAGGATGGCCGTCTAGTGCTCCTTCGAGCTGGCCTCAACCAGATGATCGCCTCAGGGCGCCGGGTCGTCACCGGATCCTCGCTGGGTCGAGCCGATGGAGCCGCAGAGCTGCTCGAGTCCGTCCGCACCAAGACCCTCAAGCCCGTCATTGACCGGGTCTTCCCGCTCGCGGATGTGGCGGCTGCGCACCGCCGAGTCGACTCGCTGCGAAAGACAGGATCGGTACTGATCGACATCTCCGAAGACATTGTCACGTAAGCCGACCTGCGGGCGTATCGATGAACTCACTGTGGGCTGCAAGGCGTCCAGTGGGCGGGCGATACCGATCAGCAGCTCGCGATGTGGAGGGCGCCTGTGGGCTCCCCCGCAGAAATAGATAGCGACCAAGGAGTCTCATGACCACGAAAACCATCGTCCTCACCGGTGCCAGCGGTGGCATCGGCGCCGCAGCCAGCCGGAAACTGATCGCCGACGGCCATACCGTCGCCCTCGTCGGACGCTCACCGCGGAAGACCGAAGGGTTGGCTCGTGAGCTCGGGACCGACTATTTCCTCGCGGACTTCGCCAAACTGGACGACGTCCGAACCCTCGCGGCGACTCTGAGAAACACCTACCCGCGCATCGACGTGCTCGCCAACAACGCGGGCGGCATCTTCGGCGACCCCGCCCGCACGGTAGACGGCTTCGAGAAGACCCTGCAGGTCAACCACCTGGCCCCATTCCTTCTCACCAACCTCCTCCTGGACACGCTGAAGGCGAGCCACGCTGTCGTCACCAACACGTCGAGCGTGGGAGCACGGGTGTTCGGCAAGATTGACACCGACGATCTGAACAACGACGTCAAGTTCTCAGCGAACAAGGCGTACGGCGACGCGAAACTCGCCAACATCCTCTTCACCAAGGAACTCGACCGCCGACATGGCGCGGACGGGATCTCTTCCGTCGCGTTCCACCCCGGCAACGTCCGGACGAACTTCGCCAACGACACCACGAGCCTCATGCGGGTGCTCTACCGAACCCCGATTGGCCGTCTCGCCGGGATGGTCAGCCCCGAAAGGGGCGCGGAACCTCTCATCTGGCTTGCCGAAGGCACCCCCGGCGAGGACTGGGTATCCGGGCAGTACTACGAGAAGAACCGGATCGCCAAAACCAACCCGCAAGCGGACGACGCGGCGCTAGCCTCACGCCTCTGGGACAAGAGCGCAGAGCTGGTCGACCTAAAGCAAGCTGCGAGATAACCCAGGGAAGCGTCGATCGGCCAGCTCCGCGACGAGCGGCTCAGCCATCACTCGAGTCCGAGCGTCGTTCGGCTCCCTGTGTCGGGAGATGCGCAAGAGTCGCCCGACGACAAAGGTCTGCGATCGCGGATATGGCTCGCAAGGGCGCCTTTAGTGTGAAAACGGATAACGATCTTCACCAGTAGAAGATGGCATGCTCCTGCTGGATGCGAATACGACACTTGGTACGACTCCCCCTGCTGGCTCTTGATGGGTGAGCCCTGAGGGGCTCGCCGAGCGCTGATGCGTCGCCGGTCGGCGCCGGTGAGGCTTCCAAATGGCCGCACCGATCGTCGCAGACTCGTTCAACTACAGCTACCCAGTCGCCGAGCAACACCGCCGCAACGCCGGAGCCCAATTCATCGACTACCTCAGCAAAAGACCCCAACTGGAAGGACCCACCCAGTGAGCACCTTCGCCCTGATCTTCCCTCTCAGCCAAATAGAGGACGGCACCGCATTTCCAGTCTCGCAATGGCCACTACACGCGACCATCGTTCCGCCTTTTGAAACGCCGGCCGGACCAACGGCAATCGCCAACACGCTCCGACCGATCGCCAAGACAATCGAGCCCTTCGCCATCTCCGGCCACCACCGCGAACAGTTCGGAGAACGTCGCGATATCTCCGTGACAACTCTCCTTCCCGTCGACCGGCTTCAAACCCTCCACCGCCTCCTCAGCGACGCCGTCACGACGTTAGGGGCCGCGCCGCTCGAACCGCAGTATCACCACCACGGATTCGCAGCACACATCACCGACAACGAAACAGACAGCTTCTCGATCGGGGAGCACCACCAAATCGATCAGCTAACACTCGTCGACATGAGAACTGAGCAGCCCGGCGCCAACCCCCGGGCTCTACTCACTCTCGACCTGGGCCAAGAGACAAGGCATCCAGCGAAATAGCCGCAGAATACGCCGCCGACAATTACGCACCCTCACCACTCGAAGCAGCCTTAGGCGGGCACGCGGCGCCGTGGCGCAGAGATTTCACCCCATCGAGCCTTTCACCCAGACAAGAACACCGATGAATATCATCCCGACCCCAACCGCAGCCATGCGGCTGGGGGTCGACTCATCCCCGAAGCCCGGAAAGAACCGTCCGAGCTTCTGTTCGAGATTCGCCTTATTCTTGGCGGCCACGCGTTCTCGAAAAAAGATGAACCCGAACCCCGTCAGGATTGACGCCGCACCGACGATTACCATTGCGGCGGCCTCTATGCTCAAGCGCCCCTCCTACCAGAAGTACACGATCATGCCTGAGCAATTGAGGCTGGCACCAGAAGTACCTCCTACATCGGGTGACGAGTTTCCTTGCCAGTCTCGCTCGTATGACGCATAGACACCGCCGACCCCGCGCAACCCACCGTAAAGCCGAGGCCGTTCACCGAGCGAAGTAATGCGAGCCACAGCTTAGCGACGTGTCGCGCGCCCGCCCGTTCGCCGCTGCCGGGGCCTCATCGGGGTTCATAGCGCGACACCGGTCGCCGTCATCCTCGCAGGCGCGGGAGCCGTAGCCCCACTGGACTCGATGATCGCCCCCGGCCCAAAGCGATTCAGCCTTGGATTCCTGCGTTACCGTAGTCACGAAATCATGAACGTCGAAGAAGACACTGCAGGTCGGCCGGTACTCATGCTCCTCTGTGGCCTGCCCGGGTCCGGGAAGACGACGCTGGCGCGCATCCTGACAGAACAGTCGAGGGCTATCCGATTCAGTACCGATGAATGGATGGCGGATCTCGGCATCGACCCCTTCGACGCGATCCGTGATCGTCTGCAGATTCGACTCGACCGCCTGTGGCAAGAACTGCTCACCCACGGGCAGAGCGTCATTCTGGAAGACGGCACATGGAAGCGTAAAGAACGCGACGAGATCCGCCGCATCGCGCAATCCGCGAAAGCCACAACCGAAATGCACTACTTCGACGTTCGGATCTCCGAACTGTGGCGACGGCTCGAAGTGCGCAACGCTGACCTGCCCTACGGGACCGCACGGATCACGATCGACGTTCTCGAACAATCGGTGCGCAGGTTCGAGAGACCGGATGAAGCAGAACTGTCATTATTCGATCGCAGCACCGTCCACCACGGGTGAGGGCTGCCCGCGTTCCCCTGGGACCGAGCTGTCGTCACCGCACCGCCTCCAGGGGATGTGACTTGTTCAGAAACGGATAATCAGCTTCACCAGTATCAGAGTGAACGCACGTCCGAGACGATGACCATCAGCCTCCGGATGTGGTGCCTCGCGTAACCTCTCGTCATGCGACACGGATATACGAACGCCACGATCCGGGTCGGAACAGTTGTCGTGAAAACCTACTCCGGCGCCCGCGCAGCTGCCCGTCAGGTGATCGAGCATCGGGCGGTGACGAGCTTGGCCGGGCTGATGCCGGTGCCCGAAGTGGTAGCGAACGAACCCGGGCAGCTCGTCACCCGCTTCGTTCCTGGTCGGCACGGCCAGGAGCTCATCGACGAAGGCCGAGCGGCAGCCGTTCTCGGTGGCTGTGGGAGCGTCCTCAGGACCCTTCACGCGATTTCACCGACGGTCCTATTCGACCTCACACCGGCTTCCGGACGAGTGATCGTTCATGGCGATTTCGGTCCCAATAACATCATGTTCTCGGCGCCGGACCTCGACGTGGCTGCCGTCCTGGATTGGGAGTTCTGCCACCTTGGCGAACCGGTCGAGGATCTCGCGTGGTGCGAGTGGATCGTCCGCGCTCACCATCCGGAGGCCGTGACTGACCTTCCGAACCTTTTCCGGTCCTACGGTTGGACTCCCCCATGGGCTGATCGGAAGAAGGCAATGGAGGCACACTGCTCGGAACTCGAGCGCTTCTCCCGCGATTCAGACGCCACGGGAGCCGGCGCCGCCCTGTGGGTGAGACGTCGCCAAGAAATCGCAAGCTGGCAAGAGTGACCGCTGAGAGCACACGCTGCGGCTACTACCCCACCGCACAGAAAAGGGAGGAACATGTCCTCCCATACAAAATATATAGCACTCCAGGGAGCTTGCCGCAAGAGGCTCCGGTTCGCGCAGAATGGCAGCTCTGCACCTGTGAACCCAGCCAAGGAGAGCGATTGTTCGAAGTCCGGATCACATCACACGCACCATCCACTCCCCTGGTCGCCCGCCAAGCGAACGGGGAGGGATGAGCATGCCCGCGCCGATCACACCGTTCACCGTCGGCATTCCCGACGACGTCCTCGCCGACCTCCAGCTTCGGCTCGAACACACTCGCGTCCTCCCGTCTATCGGGAGCGACGCGCGCTCGGGCGGTCTGGGCGGTCTGCGGCGCCTCGCCCTGGCCGACCGCTGGCGTGCGTTCGACTGGCGCGCCGAAGAGCAGCGGCTGAGCGGCTACCCGCAGTTCTTGGCGGACGTGCGAGGGCACCGCATCCACTTCGTCCGGGTGCGGCCCCGCCTACCGGCAGCGAAGGTCATCCCACTGCTGCTCCTCCACGGCTGGCCCAGCGCCTTCACCGAGTACCTCCCCCTCGCAGACGCCCTCGCCGCGGCGGCCACCGACGAGCTCGCGTTCGACATCGTCGTACCGTCGCTGCCCGGGTTCGCGTTCTCGCAACTCCCCCAGGGCCCGCTCACGCGGGCCGCCATCGCCGAGGACTTGCACGAACTCATGACGACCGCACTCGACTTCGAGCGGTACGCAGCGTTCGGCGGTGACATCGGCGGAGCGGCCGCCGGCTGGATCGGAGCACTGCATCCCGAAGCGATCATCGGCATCCACCTGATCCACCCGCCGTTCCCCTCTGACCCCGCACCGCAGACGGAACAGGAGACGGCGTACCTCGACGAACTGGCGGCGTACGACGAGGCCGACGGCGGATACAGCGAGATCATGGGCACACGCCCCGACACGATCGCCGCCGCCCTCGCCGACTCCCCCGCCGGGCTGCTCGCCTGGGTCGGCGACAAATGGGACGCGTGGGCCGACGGAGGCCTCGCGGCGATCGCCGAAGCCGACCTCTTCCGGATCGCGACGCTCTACTGGGCGACAGGGACGATCGCGACGTCGTTCCAGCAGTACTTCGACTGGTCGCACAATGAGCCGCGACCGCCCATCGCCTGCCCGACCGGCATCCTGCTCAGCCGGGAACGATGGCTCGACGGCTTCCCTCGCTCTCTCGCCGAACGGGCGGTCACCGACCTCCGCTCGTTCGAGACCGCCGAAGCCGGAGGGCACTTCATGGGGCTGGAGCAACCGGAACGTACCGCGCGTGCCATCCGGGACTTCTTCGCCCAGCTCTGACCCGCCCACTACCCCACTGACAACGCGCACCTCCCACGAAAGGAATGCTCATGCGTCCGCTCATCGTCTCCACCGCGGTCACCCTCGACGGATTCGTCGCAGGTCCCGGCGGGAATCCCCTGGTCCTCAACCTCGACCCCGCGTTCGACGCCCACAATCTAGGCCTCATGCGGGACGCCGACACCATCCTGCTCGGACGCGCATCCTTCGAACTCTTCGGCTCCTTCTGGCCGATGGTCGCCGACGCTCCAGACGACCCCGCCAACCCCGCGCTCAGCGCCGTCAACCGGGAATTCAGCCGACGGTACAACGACATCCGCAAGCTCGTGGTCAGCGACAACTACGAGATTCCGGACGCTCACCCGTGGCGCGGAACCACCACAGTCGTGAGCCGCGCCGAACTTCGCGACCGGGTGGAAAGCGAGAAGGCAGGCGACGGTGGAGCGATCGTCGTCTTCGCCAGCCACATCCTCTGGAACAACCTCCTCGCGGACGGGCTCGTCGACAGGATCGACCTCATCGTCGGGCCGGACGCGATCGGCGAGGGAATCCCCGCGTTCGAACGGCCTGTTCGATTGACGCCCGTCGAGACCCGGATCCTCGACGGCTCCCGCAACACGCTCATCCGATACGTCCCCGCGAGCACCGACTCCTGAAGCCTTGACCGTCGGCGAGACGCGTCGACGGGCATGGACTGGCTCGAAGCGTAGCCACATCCGCTTGTCACCGAGGATCGGCTCAGGGCCGCCCTCTACCGGCCCGGAAAAAAGAGGGCCTCGATCGGCCTCTCGAATAGGCTGGAAATGCGGAACGCGAGTGGCAGCGACGGGTCGTACTTCCCCGTCTCGAGAGCGACGACTGTCTGGCGCGACACATCCAGGCGCTCCGCGAGAGAGGCCTGCGTCCATCCGCGTCGCTCGCGCTCCGAACGGATCAGGTTCTCCATCAGGCCATCGGAGCGTGGACCAGGAGGTTCGTGAACTGCCAGCCAACCAACCCCACAACCGCCACAGCCCACCCTCCATTGACCACGTTGACGCCTGCAGAGTCGAGGGTGCCCAGGGTAACCGCGGTGACCATGGCGACTGTGAACCCGACCACCAGGCCCGGGAACAACAACTTCACCTGATACTCGTCCATCTGTCGTACGCGAAGCACGATGACGACGACCAGCCACACGACCGGAAGCAACGGGAGCACGACCAGGAGCCATCCCCACGTGTTGTTCTTCGTCGCTCCGCCCCACTGATAGAGAGCGAAATTTGCGAGCAGGAAGCACGCCACGCCGACCCAGACCTGAAGTCGAAAAGCGCGACGACGTCTCCGCTCACTCGCTGACTCAGCCGTCGAGTCAAGGTCGCTTGTCATTGGATCAGTCTCGCTGGTGCTGCACGACATGTCAAGCTTCCTTGTCATTAGTCCCCCAAGCTACCTCCCGGGCCGACCGTTCGAACGACCCGTTCGATTGACGCCCGTCGAGACCCGGATCCTCGACGGCTCCCGCAACACGCTCATCCGATACGTCCCCGCGAGCACGGACTCCTGAAGCTCTGCAGCTCACACGGAACAACGTTGGTGCTTAGGCCCAGTCACCGAAGCGAATTCGGTGCTCAACCGTCTGCATGTCGCGAAAGCGGATCCACGTGTAGCCCGGCTCGGGGAACCCTATTCGAAGCACATGGCGTTGCAGCGTGGCAATCTGATTGTTATCGAGCCACCCCAGGAAGATTGCCAGATCGCACCTCGACCACGGGAGCGTGAAGGCCCACGCGACCGTGCCCACGGGAATAAGGATCCACAGCAAGAGCCCTCTGATCAAGACGAGCAGAATCCCAGCTGCTGCGTTTCCCCGCATAGTCGGTTGCACCCCCAATTGCTTCGCTCTCGTCGTTCGGTGAATACGGACCCGCTACCGCTCGTTGTAGGAGTCGCCCAGCCGGTAGGAGTCGTACTCGCTGTGGTCGACATGGATGGTCCATGAACGGCGCCCCGAGATGAGGTCGAGCTGCCAGTCCGGACCGTCGTGATGCTTGCCGACGACGGTTGTTCCGTAACCGCTGTTCCCGGCCGGCTGATGAGTCGCTGCCGCGAAGAGCAGTGCGGCGAGATAGACGACGACCGCAGCGACCGCCAACCCCTGCCGTCGCCGCAGGTGAACCCGCCGCCGATTGCCGTCCCCGTCGCTCGTCGGCTCCGTAGCGTCTGCGGGTCGGTCCATGTGTGAAGCGTAGCCATATCGGTTGACGTCCTGGCGCCGCGCCCCTCGTCGTGCTGGAATCAATGTGATGTCCTTCACTCACCTGGCCCCATCCGACGTCCCTGACCGACTGGTGACGGACGAGTTCACGCTGCGGCCGATCGTGGCCTCCGACGTCGCGCTGGACTACGCGGCGGTGATGGAGAGCAAGGAGTACCTCCGTCCGTGGGAGCAGACGGGCTGGCCCGCGGACGACTTCACCCTGGAAGACGACCGCACGGACGTCGAGATGCTCGAGCAACGCCACGTCGCCCACCGGGCGTTCACCTACACGATGATGAACCCCGACGAAACCGAGTGCCTGGGATGCGTCTACATCCTGCCGCCGGACGCCCGCCACTACACGGAGGCACGTGTCACGCCTGTCGGCGGGCACGAGTGGCAGAGCTATGACGCCCTCGTCAGCTTCTGGGTCCGCACATCCCTCCTGCCCAGCGGCATGGACGAGCGGTTACTGGATGCGCTTCGAACGTGGCTTTCGCAGCATGGGAACCTCGGCGGTCTTCTGTTCGTCACGAACGAGCAGGTCACGCAGCAGGTCGAGTTGCTCGATCGCACAGACCTTCGACTGCTCTTCACCATCGACAAGCCGACCCACGAGGGGACCTATCTGGTGTACGGATAGCCGGTCAGCTCGTCGCGGCGTCGGACGAGGAACGCCACTTCGGCGGTGTTGTCGGCCAGGGCGATCGCTGAGTCGTAGGCCTCGTGCGCTTCCGCGGTGCGACCCAGCTCGCGCAACAGGTCGGCACGCGCCGCGTGGTACGCGTGGTACCCGGTCAGCTCCGTCGTCAGCCCGTCGAGGAGTGCGAGCCCATCCTCCGCTCCGTCGCGTTGCCCGACGGCGATCGCCCGGCTGAGCCGGACGAGGGGTGAAGCGTCGAGCATCGTCAGCTGGTCGTACAGCGCGACCACCTGGGACCAGTCCGTGGCGGCGCCGTCGGTGTGCACGGCGTTGACGGCCGCGAGCAGCTGGAAACGTCCCGGCGCGAGACCGGAGGCGAGTCGCTTGCGGACCAGCGCGTGCCCTTCGGCGATGAGCACCGCATCCCAGAGGCCCCTGTCCTGCTCCCCCAGCGGCACCAACTCCCCCGTGGATGACACCCGCGCCGACCGGCGCGCGTCCGTCAGCAGCATGAGGGCGAGCAGTCCGGTCACCTCGCCGTCGCCGGGCACCAACTCGTGCAGCAGCCGGGCCAGGCGGATCGCCTCGCCGGTCAACTCCTGACGCACCGGAGCGGTGTCGGGGCCCGATGCGAGGTATCCCTCGTTGAAGATCAGGAAGAGCACCGTCAGCACACCCGACACGCGGCTCGGCAGGTCCTCCGCCGTCGGCAGGCGGTACGGGATGGCGGCGGCCGCGATCTTCGCCTTGGCGCGCGTGATCCGGGCACCCATGGTCGTGTCCTGCACCAGGAAGGCGCGGGCGATCTCCGGGACGGTCAGTCCGCCGACCATCCGCAGTGTGAGGGCGATGCGCGCCTCCATCGCAAGGGCCGGGTGGCAGCAGGTGAAGATCAGGCGCAGCCGGTCGTCGTCGATCGCGCCGAGCGGTTCGGTCTCCGTTCCGTACACGAGCTGCGCCTCCCTGTGCCTGGCGTCGCGGCTGCTCTCCCGTCGGATGCGGTCGATCGCCTTGCGTGTCGCCGTCGTGGTGAGCCACGCGCCGGGGTTCGGCGGGATGCCGTCGACCGGCCAGCGCTCGGCTGCGGTCGCGAAGGCTTCCGCGGCCGCCTCCTCGGCGGTGTCGAAACTCCCGAACCGTTTGATGAGCGTCGCGACCACCCGCGTCCACTCGTCCCGGTGGGCGTGGGTCAGCGCGGCGGCGGCGCCGCGCTTCTCAGTGACCTCCGGCCCGTCGATCACGGCTCCGTGAGAAGCGGCCGAACCTCGAGCCGGCGGTTGCACGCCCGCGAACCCTCCGCCATCAGCTTCAGGGCGACGTCCAGATCCGGTGCTTCGATGATCCAGAAACCGGCCGCCCATTCCTTCGCCTCGACGAACGGACCATCGGTGAACACAGGCTGCTCGCCGCGCCCGTCGATGACCGTGGAGACGGTCGGATCGGCGAGGCCGGCGGCGAACACCCAGTGGCCGCCGGCGCGGAGCGTGTCGTTGAACGCGTCGATCGCTACCGCCTCCTCCTCGGTGCCCGAGTTGCTGCGACTGTCGATGACATTGACCAGATACTGCATGTGCCGATCCTCTCTCACTCTGCCTTCCGGCGCTGTGGTCCGACGCCCTCGGGGATCTCCCCGTGCAGGTGCGGCGCGTACACGAGCTTCACCGTACGGCCATCCAGCACCGTCGACTCGATCAGCTCGAGGTCGAACTCGGCGCCGTCCTGGAAGAGCGACGCGTAGCCGGCCCGGCCCGTGATGGCCGGGAAGACCATCACTTCCAGGCGGTCGACCAGCCCGGCGGCGAGCAGGGCGCGGTTCAGTGAGATGCTGCCGTGCGAACGCATCGGGATGTCCGTGGTGCGCTTCAGGCGTTCGATCGCCGTGACCGCATCCTCGTCGATGACCGTCGCGTTCTGCCAGCCGAGCGGCTCCTCGAGCGTGCTGGAGAAGACGATCTTCGGGAGCTGGTTGAGGCTGTCGTAGTACGGCTCATCGAAGAGGGTCACGAACTTCCGGAACTGGCGGAAGGTCGTCGCGCCGAAGACCAGCACCTGGTCCTGTGCGAAGGTGCGGACGCGGTCGTCGATCAGCTCCGGACCCTCCTTGCCCCAGTAGCCCGGCCATCCGTTCGCCGAGCCGTAGCCGTCCAGGCTGCTGAAGAAGTCGACGGTCAAGGTGGTGCTCATGGTGTTGCTCCCCTCGTAGCGCCACCCCGTCGTGAGGCGGCTTCACTTCGTCTACGAACGCCGACCACCCGATTCGACATGGCTTCGAAGAATTCTTGCGTGGAATGCGGTGATGACTCCAGGGGGATCACAGCAACGCCCCACGAGAATGGGCGAACCCGCCCACTGCGACTGGAGCCGACCACGCCACCTCTGTCCGTGTTCCTCAGCACGTGGTCCTTCGACCCCGCGGCGGGCGTCGTGCTGGCCGTCGCTGCCGCGCTCTACGTGTTGGGTGTCGTCCGCTTGCGCGCACGCGGGCACACCTGGCCGCTCCGGCTCACCCTCGCCTACCTCGTGCTCGGGCTCGGGTCGTACGCGGTCGTCTCCTTCGGCTTCCTCGGTGCCGAGAGCACCGACCTCCGATGGGCGTTCACCACGCGCATCGCGATGCTGCTGTTCGTCGTGCCCGGGCTCGTGAGCCTGGGGCGCCCGATCGCGCTGGCCCGCGTCGCCCTCGGTCCCGCCGGGCGGCGCCGCGTCGACCGCGCGACGCGTTCCTGGCCGGCCCGCGTGTTCGGCAACGCCATCTTCGCGCCGGCCTTCGCCTGTGTGGTCTTCCTGGTATTCCTCACACCGGTGTCGGCGATCCTGCGGGACTCCCCCGCTTCCGAATGGACGATCTCCGTCCTGGCGCCCCTGTGCGGCCTCCTGCTGGTGCTGCCGATCGCCGCGCACTCGGTAGTGCGCACGGCCTTCTTCATCACGGTGGAGTTCCTCCTCGCGTTCGTCGAGCTGCTGCTGGATGCGATTCCCGGCCTGCTGCTCCGGCTGAACGACGGCGTGCTCGACCACGCCCCGGCCATCGTCGGACGGCTGCCGCTGTGGTTCCCTACTCCCCTGCACGATCAGCACCTCTCCGGGGACTTCCTCTGGTTCATCGCTGAGATCGCGGATGTGCCCGTGCTCGTCTTCCTCTTCGTCCGGTGGATGCGGCTCGATCGGCGCGAAGGCAAGCGCCTCGACGAGCTCACCGACGAGGAGATGGACGAACTGACCCGCCAGCACCTCGGTCAGCGCAGCTGACTCCCCTCCCCCGGTCGCAGCGTCGGAGAATTCTCTGTAATCGGTGTTGCTAAGTACCGGTACTCAGTGATACTTTCTACTGGTAGTCAACATCACTGAGTAGGAGGTGACCCGGATGGGCAACCAGATGACGGAGATGCTGAAGGGCACTCTGGAAGGCATGGTCCTGGCGATCCTCGCCGGCCGGCCGGCGTACGGATCCGAGATCACGTCACGGCTACGGGACCAGGGCTTCACCGATCTCGTCGAGGGCACGGTGTACGCGCTCCTCGTCCGGATCGAGCAGCGGGGGTTCGTCGACGTCACCAAGGTGCCGTCCGAGAAGGGACCGCCGCGCAAGGTCTACACGCTCAACGACCAGGGTCGGGAGCAACTCGCGGAGTTCTGGAAGACGTGGGGCTTCCTCTCCCAGCGGATCGAACACCTCCACGACAGCAACGGCAACGACGGCAGCAGCACCGAAGGGAACGACTGATCATGGCAGCGAAATGGATCGAGATGCTCACCGGGTCTCTCGAGCAGAAGAAGCAGTACCGGCAGTATGTCGCGCGCATGGACGCCCTGCCCGAGCCGTACCGCAGTTCCGGCAAGGCCCTCCACCGGTACTTCCTGTACCGCGGCGGCCTGGTCGACGGGGATGTGCTGGTCACGATGTTCAGCGACTTCGCCGACCTCTGGGAGCGCGCGGCGACCGACGGAACACCGATCCGCGAGATCGTCGGCGACAACCCCGCCGAGTTCGCCGAATCGTTCGCCGAGGCCTACACCGGCAAGCGCTGGATGGACAAGGAGCGCGACCGCCTGACGAAGGCGATCGACGCAGCCGTCGACGACGAGAAGGAGGGACGATCATGAGCACCACGACCCTCGACCCGGCCATCCGGGTACAGGGCATCACCAAGTCGTTCGGTGAGTTGGAGGTCCTTCGGGGCGTCGATTTCGAGGTCGCTCCCGGGACGATCTTCGCCCTCCTCGGCTCCAACGGGGCCGGCAAGACGACGCTCGTCCGCATCCTCTCGACCCTGCTGAAGGCTGACGGCGGCAACGCCAGCGTCCACGGCCACGGGGTCGCTTCGGACCCGGCGTCGGTGCGGAAGTCGCTGAGCCTGACCGGCCAGTTCGCCGCGGTCGACGAAGTGCTGACCGGGCGGGAGAACCTCCTCCTGGTCGCGAAGCTCCGCCACCTGAAAGCGCCGGGCGAGATCGCCGACCGGATGCTCGCCCGCTTCTCTCTCACCGATGCGGGCGACCGGAAAGCGGGCACCTACTCCGGTGGGATGCGGCGCCGGCTCGACATCGCGATGAGCCTGATCGGCGAGCCGCCGGTCATCTTCCTCGACGAGCCGACCACCGGCCTCGACCCGCAGGCGCGCATCGAGGTGTGGCAGACCATCACGGAACTGGCCCGCACCGGGACGACCGTCCTCCTCACCACGCAGTACCTCGACGAGGCCGAGCAACTGGCGGACCGCATCGCGATCCTGCACAAGGGCACCATCATCCAGAACGGCACCCTCGCCGAGCTGAAGCGGCTCCTCCCCTCTGCCACGGTCGAGTACGTGGAGAAGCAGCCCACCCTCGAAGAGGTCTTCCTCGCCCTCGTCGGCGACGAAAGCGGCGACGCCGGCAGCGGCGGCGGCGCCGAGACAGAAAGGGAACTCCGATGAGCACCTACGTCCTCAGCGACACGCGCACCCTCACGGTCAGGTCGCTGCGCCACATCCTCCGCAGTCCGGACACGATCATCACCACCGCGGTCACCCCGATCGCCCTGATGCTGCTCTTCGTGTACGTGCTGGGCGGGGCCATCCGGATCGGGTCGAACCAGTCGTACATCGACTACATGCTTCCGGGCATCCTCCTCATCACCATCGCCTCGGGCGTCGCGTACACGTCGTACCGGCTGTTCCTCGACCTGCAGGGCGGGATCTTCGAGCGTTTCCAGTCGATGCCGATCGCCCGGTCGTCGGTGCTGTGGGCGCACGTGCTCACCTCGCTGGTGGCGAACCTGGTCTCGGTCGCGCTGGTGATCGGCGTCGCCCTGATCATGGGATTCCGAACCGGTGCATCCGTCGCCGTGTGGCTCGCGGTCGCGGGCATCCTGATCCTCTTCACCCTCGCGCTGACCTGGATCGCGGTGCTCGCCGGTCTGTCGGCGAAGTCGGTGGATGGCGCGAGCGCGTTCAGCTACCCGCTCATCTTCCTGCCGTTCATCAGCTCCGCCTTCGTGCCGACGGACTCGATGCCGGCTCCGGTCGCCTGGTTCGCGGAGAACCAGCCGGTCACCTCCATCGTGGACACCACCCGGGCGCTGTTCGCGCAGCAGCCGGTGGGCTCGGACATCTGGGTCGCACTCGCCTGGCTGGTCGGCATCCTGATCGTCGCCTACGCGTTCGCGATCGCGAAGTACCGCCGCCGCTTCAACTGACGCGACCGGCACGTCGCCCGTCTCCCTGAGGAGGCGGGCGACGTGCCGTCCGGGACCCGTCAACTGTTGACGGTTTCCTGTCCTCACAATTGAGGACACGGGGTCGCTTCGCTTAGCGTTGTCTTCGCCCGGGGATGCCGGACCAGACGCGGAAACGAATTCGTAAGCGAAGACGTCTCAACCCGACGCGAACGGAACGGCATCCCGGGGGAACCACCTACCCCGCACTGTGGTCGACCAGCGGCTGAACCTGCACACCGCTGTGGTCGTGGCGGGCTTCCGCCAGCAGCGAAGCGAGCGCGATCGCCGCCTCCCGTTCGGGCACATCGAGCACGTAGAACCCGCCGACGACCTCCTTCGCCTCGGTGAAGGGTCCGTCCACCGTGATGGGCTCACCGCCCTCACCGCGCCGGACGGTCACGGCGGCGCCCGGGCCCTGCAGCTCGCCCGCGGCACGGATGGCGTCGCCCGCCTGCCGCCGGAACTCGCCGTGAGCGGCGTCGATCTCCGCCCGCTCGGCGTCGGTCATCGCATTCCACCGCTTCGGGTCGCCCTGGATCAGGATCATGTACTCGGTCATCGTGCTGCCTCCTGTTTGTCGAGGATCATCTCCTGTTCACACGTCGAACGGAAGCCCGCAGGATCGACAGCGGCGCGCATCGCTCTGACAGTCGTGCTGAATGTGGAGTCCCACGTCGGCGAGGACGACATTCGTGCCGAAGGCTCGCCCGCCGGGCCCCGCGGGTGGATGATGCCGGGGACGGATCAGAGGAGGAGCGAGATGATGGACGCAGAGAAGGGCGGCACCGGGGACGGAGGGGCCGACGGAGGCCTGCGCGACGGAGGCCTGCGCGACGGCGAGTACCCGGACGACGCGGGCTACCCCGACGGCGAGGGAACGCTCGACGAGGGCACGGGTGCCTTCCGAACGGGTCCGACGGGCGATGAAGCTGCCGACGACGGCGGCCGCGACGACAGCGGCGCCGAGGGTGAGGCGGTCGTCGAGGAGCTCAGCGAGTTCGACGGTCCGGACACCCGCGACGAGTGACTGCGGTCAGCGGGGTACCGCTGCCACCGCGTCGATCTCGACCAGCGCCCCAGGGCGGGCGGGTGCCACCGCGAGCACCGTGACCGCGGTGCGGTGATCGCCCCACACCGTTCGGGTTGCGGCGTAGCCCTCGCTCGGATCCATCCCGGGCGCGAGGTGGATGGTGAGCTTCGCCACGTACTCCGGCCCGCTGCCCGCTTCGGCCAGGACCGCGAGCAGGTTGCGCAGCGCCTGCTCGGTCTGTGCGCCCAGTCCGTCGAGCAGCGCGCCTTCCGCATCCACCCCGTTCTGACCGCCGACGAACAGGACGGGACCCTCGGGCAGGATCATGCCCTGGGCGAACGCGGGGCTGCGGTAGAGCTGTGGCGGGTCGACGGGTGTCGGTACTCCGGTCATCGTGTGTCCCCTCTCGCTTGGCGCTCAGTCTGCGCCGGACCACCGACATCGGCCGACTTCGGCGCAATCGCATCCGGGTTAGGGTGGAACGGTGAACCCGCTCATCTCGCAGCCCGCCGCCTTCGCGGCAACCGGGCGTCTGGAGGTCGTCGGCGCGCACAGCGCCGGCGCGAGAGTGCGCTGACCACTTCTCGGTGATTTCCGCGCGCCCGAGGGCACGCGCCCGTCGCTTCGGCATGCCCGGCGACGGTTCCGCGGACGATCCGTCCGCTCGCGATCGGTTCACGACAGTCAGGCGTTCCTCATGCTTCCTCTTACCGAACAACAGCTCCGTAGCTCCTTCGTCAACGCGTCCCAGCGCGAGCGCAAGGAGCTCACCCTCCCCGATCTCGCGCAGGTACGCTGGGACGACATCGACTACCTCGGCTGGCGCGACCGCAAGCAGCCCGCGGTCGGGTACGTCGTCGCCCAGATCGACGGGGTCCCCGTCGGCGTGCTCCTCCGTCAGGCCGACGGTCGCATGCGGTCCCGACCGCAGTGCTCCTGGTGCGACGACGTGCACCTCCCCAACGACGTCGTCTTCTTCATCGCCAAGCGCGCCGGAAAGGCCGGGCGCAACGGCAATACGCTCGGGACGCTCGTCTGCGCCGAGTTCCAGTGCTCGGCGAATGTCCGCAAGCGCCCGCCGACGGCGTACATCGGTTTCGACGTCGAGGCCGCGAGGCAGCAGCGGATGGACGCCCTCCGGGAGCACGTCCAGGCGTTCGTCCGCAGGGTGCAGGACGGCGACTGACCCGACCGGGGAGCGGGCGGTCGCTCAGGCCGCCTGCTCCAGGAAGGGTTCGTGGTGGTAGCCGTTGTCGTCCAGGATGGCGACCGTCGACTCCTGGACCTCGGTGAAGGCGCCAGGCAGATCGGTGAGCGGTTCGGAGACGACGACCTTGGCATTGTCGCCGAACACCTGCAGCCGCGCGGCGTCCGGGTACAGCTCGCGGAGCTCGGGGATGGCGGTCGAGTGGTAAAGGCTGCGGGTCCTGTGCGAGGTCGAGTACCGGAACGCCCAGAGCGTGTGCCCATCGGAGACCGCGATCGTCCCCTGCATCGGGAACTGGATTCCTTTGCGCTCGCCGACCGACTCCACCATCGCGATCGCCCGTCCCAGCCCGGCCACGGGGTCGTCCTGCAGACCGAGCGTGATGGCCAGGTAGAACAGGACCTCGCTGTCGGTCGTCCCGTGAATCAGCGGGAACAGCGACTCGTCGATAGCGAGCACGAGGTCGCGCTTCATCGCGAGGAACCCGTCGAGGAACCCGTTGTGCATGAACAGCCAGTTCTCGTGACGGAACGGGTGGCAGTTCGACTGCTGGATGGGCGGCCCGGCCGCCGCGCGCACGTGCCCGAAGAACAGCGGGCTGGCGATGGAACTGGTCAGTTCACGCAGGTTCTCGTCGTTCCAGGCCGGCTCGATGCTGTGGAAGAGGGCGGGACGGTTGCCGTTGCTCGAGTCTTCCGGATACCAGCCGAAGCCGAAGCCGTCACCGTTCACGGTCTCGGTGCCGAGCGGTGAATTGAGCGATTGGGCGACCAGGGAGTGCTGGGTGTCCAGGATGAGTTCGGAGGGTTTCAGCGCCTCCCCCGTGTATGCGAGCCAACGGCACATGACGATCTCCTCGAGGTTCCGGATGCGAACGGCTGAACCATAGCCCGCTCCGGCGCCCGGCGGGAATACAGGAGCTGAGGCGTCCGCCGCGGCCGGCTGTCAGCCTGCCGCCTCCTGAGACGCTCCGGCGATGTTGACCAGCCACTGGACGCCGAAGCGATCGACCGCCATGCCGAAGCTGTCGCCCCACGGCGCCTTGGAGAGCGGCTCGATCACCGTGCCGCCGTCGATCAGCTTCTCGTAGTAGCCGGTGAGCTCCGCTTCGTCGTCGCCGCTCAGCGAGATGGAGATGTTCGAACCCTCGTTGAGCTCCATGTGCGCGGGTACGTCCGCGGCCATGATGGTGAAGCCCCCGGGGCTGGTGAGCTGCGAGTGCATGATCAGGTCGTTGTCGGCGGGGTCTTGCGCCATCTGGAACTCGGCGAACGTGCTGCGCTGCACCTCACCGCCGAACACCGACTGGTAGAAGTCCATCGCCTCGCGCGCGGAGGCGCGGAAGTTCAGGTACGGGTTCAGGATCGACGGCATGGTGTCCTCCTCGGGAGAGCTTGTGGATGCACGTTCGCCGCCCAGCGTAGCCACCGGCGTGGTCTGCTCACCAGAGCCTTATCGACGATACGCGGCGACGAAGAGTTCCCCGCGGATCTCCCCCAGCCGGGCCAGGATGCGGTCCACCAGGGCCTCCGTGACGGAGCCCGCAGCGACGTCGTACGGCCCGATCGGCTGCAGTTTGCCCGCTCGGACGCGTACCACCTCCCACCCGACAGCGCGGAGCAGCCGATCTTTGCGCCGATCCGACGTCTCGCGCGGTCCGACATGCTCCAGACCATGCCGCCCCGTCGTGTCGTACTCGATCGCGACCTTCAACTCAGGGATCAGGATGTCCGGCCAGACCTCCAGGTGCGTGTGGAAGGGCTTCGCCACGCGCACCGCGTTCTTGCCCAGATCGACATCGAGCCGCGCCGCCAGCCGCCGTTTCAGCTCCGGCTCCGCGGCCGATGCCGGCGCCGGCGCCCACCGGCTGACGAACGCCTCCCCGACCGGCACGCGGTCGGCGCCCGCGCGCGCGTGCCGGCAGATCGGGCACCTCCGCCCGCCCAGGATGTGCTCGATGCTCGCCTGAAACGACGGATGCCCGGCATCGCACTGCCACGAGTACTTCCCCGTCGTGCCGTTCTCCGCCGACACGGCCACCCGCGACCCCGGCGCCGCCATGGTCACCAGCTGCTCACGCGTCAGCGCCTCGCTGTCGAGCCGGCGGCACAGGTAGCAGCGGTCGTCGTCGGGGTCGGCCTCGATCCTCCGCGGGTCGCGCGCGTGCCCGCACCGATGCATCCCCGCATCGGGTTCAGGTTCGGATTCGGGTGCACGCACCGGGCGGGGAGCCGCGGCCTCTGCGCACTGCGGGCACCACACCGAGCGCCGTCGCGTACCGGCGGGCCGGGCGCGCTGCTCCCCCGGAGTCGCGACGAAGCGGTGGCCGGAGTCGCACTCCCACACCAGGTACACGTCGGCCGCGGGCGGCACCTGCGTCAGCGTGATGCCGTGATTGAGGTCGGGATGGTACTGCCGGATCAGCACCGGGTACCGCTCCCAGTCGCTCCGGTAGCGGCCGACGGGGTACGGCACGGCTTCGCCCTTCGACCACTGGCGGCGCGCCCACCACTGCTCGACGCTCTCCGGCACAGCGCATCCCTTCTCTTCGAGGACAGCGTAGGCACGACCACCGTCATCGGGAGAGGGCCGCAGCGGCCCTCAGAGCACGAACGGGATCAGCGCGCGCCTCTCCGGCGGGTAGTCGGCGAACGTGTCCCGGTACCAGCGGTGGTTGGACACCGCTCGCGGCGCCAGGTTGGCGACCGTGTACAGCGCGAACGCCGCACCGGCCAGCGACCAGGTCGCGATGGCCCACCCCGTCCACTCCACCATCTCGCCGAGGTAGTTCGGGCTCGAGACGTACCGGAATCCACCGCCCCGCGGGATGCGGTAGCCGCCCGAGCCGTCTCCCCGCAGGCGGCGCAGCGTGCGGTCCGAGCGCATGTTCAGCGTGAGGCCGGCAGCGAACAATGCCAGGCCGATCCAGAACCGGGGATCGGCGAGCCAGGCGACCGGATAGCTACCGTACTCAGAGATCCAGCGCGCATTCACCCAGGCGTTGAGCAGGTTGAAGACGATCGCCAGCGCCATCACGAGCACCGGCATCCGCGACCCCGACCGCATCAGGAACGGGTAGACGAACGCCCGGTAGACGTAGTGCACCAGCCAGATCGCCAGGAACAGCAGCGGGACCGCGTCGAACCGGTGGGTGCCCAGCAGGTAGAAGACGACGAACAGGATGGACGCGGGCGCCTCCATGACCACCCAGCCGACGCGTGCAGGCACGGTCGGACCCCATCCCCCGCGCCCGTGACGCCCGCCGTACGGCGCCACGATGAAGAGCAGCGCGACGAACGTGACGGCGGCAAGCGCCAGCTCGGCGTACACGAACCAGCGGTACGGTCCCTCGGGCATGCGGCCAGGCTAGCGATCCATGGGACGCGACACGCCGTTATGGGATGCGCATAACGGCGTGTCTCGTCCTCTCGATGGCCCTACTGCTGTGACGCGTTCGCTGCCGCGATCAGCCCGTCGATCATGTCCGGCGTGACCTGGCCGCCGGCCAGCATCCCGATGCGGCCGATCGGGAACGACCCCAGCATCTTGTCCATCGATACCCCCTCGGGCATGATCCCGGACGCGCCTTCCATCATCTGCGACATGCCGGCCAGCGCTGCCTGCACCATCGGACCGGCGACGGGATGCGCCATCACCTCGGCCAGGGAGGATTCGCGTGTAAGCGGGAGGCGGAGGTCGTCCCCGGCGACGGCGACCGTCGTCGCCGTCCGGAGGTCGCGGCTCGACGCTCCGACCTCCACGACATAGTCGCCGCCTTCGACGACCCAGCGCTCCGCCCGCACGTCCCAGTAGGCGAGGTCGGCGCGACGCACGGTGACGGTCACTTCGCGCGACTCCCCCGCCGCCAGTTGCACCGACGCGAAAGCCTTGAGCTCCCGCGGCGCTCTTTGCACGCTGGACTCGGGCAGCGAGGTGTAGACCTGCACGACCTCGCGGCCGTCGCGGTCGCCGGTGTTTGTGACGGTCACCCGCACCTCCACGTCGCCATCCGGGGTCACCGCGGCCGTCGCGCTGCCGTAGCCGTATGACGTGTAAGACAGTCCGTGGCCGAACGGGAAGGCCACGTCCATCCGTCGGGCGTCGTACCAGCGGTAGCCGACGAAGAGTCCCTCGCCGTAACGGACGTGGCCCTCTTCGCCCCCGAAGTTGAGGAACGCCGGGCTGTCCTCGAGCCGGTACGGGATGGTCTCCGTCAGCTTGCCCGACGGGCTGACCGCGCCGAAGAGCACGGCGGCTGTGGCCGATCCGCCCGCCTGCCCGAGCAGCCAGGCCTCGACGATGGCCGGGATGTCGCCGGCGAACGGCAGCGCGACCACTCCCCCGTTGGACAGCACCACGACCGTGCGCGGGTTGGCGGCGACGACGGCATCGATGAGAGCCAGCTGGTCGGCCGGAAGGTCGATGTCCGTCCGGTCGTAGCCCTCCGACTCGAGCCGCGCGGGCAGGCCGGCGAACACGACGACGACATCGGCGGCGGATGCGGCCGAGAGCGCCTCCCCGTGCAGCCGAGCGGTCTCCTCCGACGAGACGTCGGCTGCGAGCGAGAAGCCCGGCGCGTACGCGACATCGTCGGCGACGGCGCGGATCGACGTGAGTGCGTCATCCAACCGCGTGGGCCGGATCATCGACGAGCCTGCACCCTGGTACCGCGGCTTCTCGGCGAAGGCGCCGATCACGGCGATCGACTGGCCGGGGCGGAGCGGGAGCAACTGCTCGGCCGCACCCCTCGGCGGGTCGTTCTTCAGCAGCACGATCGACCGTGCGGCCGCCTCCCGCGCCAGGGCGTGGTGGGCGTCCACGTCGAGCGGTCCCTCGACCCGCGGGGTGGCCGCCCAGCGGACGGCGAGGTCCGCGTTGCGCTGGGCCGACGCATCCAGCACCGCTTCGTCGAGGGTCCCGTCGGACACCGCCGCCACGACCTGAGCGTCGGTCTGGCCGCCGTTGCCCGGCATCTCGAGGTCGAGCCCGGCGCGGAGGGCCGCGACCCGGTCGTTCACCGCGCCCCAGTCGGATACGACCAGTCCCTCGAAGCCCCACTCCCCGCGCAGCACGTCCGTCAGCAGCCACCGGTTCTCGGAGGCGAACACCCCGTTGATGCGGTTGTAGGAGCACATGACCGTGTGCGGCTGCGCGTCCTCCACGACACGCTGGAAGCCACGCAGGTAGATCTCGCGCAACGGTCGCGGGTCGACGTCGGAGGAGGAACGCATCCGATCGTCCTCCTGGTTGTTCGCCGCGAAGTGCTTGAGGGATGCGCCGACTCCCTGCGACTGGATGCCGCGCACGAGACCCGCGCCGAGCACGCCGGAGACGATCGGGTCCTCGCTGAGGTACTCGAAGTTGCGGCCGCACAGCGGTGAGCGCTTGATGTTGATGCCGGGGCCGAGGATGACGGCAACGTCTTCGATGGACGACTCGACACCGAGCGCCGCTCCGATTCGCTCGGCCAGTTCGACGTCCCAGGACGACCCGAGTGCCACGGCCGGCGGGAAGCAGGTCGCGGGGACGCTGTCGCCGAGCCCGAGATGGTCCCCGCCCTCCCGCTGCTTGCGCAGACCGTGCGGGCCGTCGGTGAGCATCACGGAGGGGATGTCGCCGACCGCCTTGGTGCGCCAGAAGCTCTCGCCGCTGACCAGCGACGCCTTCTCCTCGAGGGAGAGGGTGGACAGGTCGGCGCCGACCGCGGTCGTTGTGGTGTCGGTCATGTGTTTCCTTTCGTGGAAGTCGTGGAAGTCGTGGATGTCGTTGGTGGGGCGGAGGTCAGCGGGTCGCCTTGATGGGCCAGACGGCCAGTGCCCCCAGAATGCCGAGGACGATGGCGACAGGGAAGAGCGCGCTGTAGCCGAACGCCAGGATGATGGCACCGGCGACGCCAGGGGCGAGCGTCTGCGGCAGGGTGGCCGCGATGTTGACGACGCCGAGGTCCTTCGCGAACGACTTCGCCGACGGGAGCACCTCGCTCATCAGCGCCGTGTCGACGGCCTGGAACATCCCGAACCCGAAGCCCGAGACGACTGTCATGATCACCCAGGCGGTCAGGGCGGGCCAGAGCCAGGGCAGCAGGAAGGCGAGACTGACCACCGCTGCCGACGCGAAGACGAACGGCTTGCGTCGTCCGATGCGATCGGAGAGCGGCCCTGCTACGACGGTCGAGATGATGATGCCGACCAGGCTCAACAGGCCGAGCAACGGGATGACCTGCTCCGGGTGCGCCACGTGGAAGTAGTTGCTGAGCAGGTACAGCTGGTACCCCGTCACCGCGAAGTAGCCGGTGTAGAGGAGCAGACGGCCGGTGAACGCCCAGAAGAAGTCGGGATGCGCGACCGGGTTGACCCAGAATGTCTTCAGGAACTCGACGAAGGTGAACGGCTCGCGCTCCAGCTTCGTGCTGGAGTAATCCGGATTCATCACCACGAAGAGGGTCAGCACCGCCAGCGAGAACAGTGCGAAGAACACGTAGCCGACGGTGATGCTGTTGAAGAACATCGCACCGATGATCGAGCCGCCGAGCGCTCCCACCATGAGTCCGATCCCGGACAGTGCGGCGAAGGTGCCGCGGCGCTTCACCGGCACACGGTCCGGCATCACGGCCGTCAGCGGACCCTGCGCGATGTTGTAGCTGATCTGGACGAGCGTCCACGCGATGATGACTCCGAGGAGCGAGTTCGCGAAAGCCAGCCCGATCAGCGACAGGCCGCCGGCCAGCGAGCCGATCAGGATCCACGGCGCTCGCCGCCCGAAGCGTGATCGCGTACGGTCGGAGATCCGCCCGGCGATCGGCTGCGCCACCATGGCCGCGAAGGCCCCGATGGTCGCAACGATCGCCAAGTTGGCCACCTGATCCTTCTGGCCGAAGAGAACCGTGATCTGCTGCGGGAGGAGGATGCCCGGCAGGGCTCCCCAGATGAAGTAGATGCCGAGGTTGGCGGGGATGATCCACACCATCAGGCGGCGGAGGCCGCGGATCGGAGCGGGCGGGTCGTCGTTGCCGGAGGCGGTGCCGACGAAGGTGTTCGTGGTGATGGGGGCGATGGGTTCGATGGGTTCGATGTGTTCGGCGGTCGGGTCGCCGGTCGGGACGGAGGTGTCAGACGTCATTGTCGAAGGGGTCCTCTCACCATCCACCGTGGATGGTGGGAAAACCTTACGACACTCGGTTTTCAGAAATCAAGCGCTGTTCGGTTTATCCTCGGGACATGGCACGACGAGGGGCATATGCGAAAGGCGTGGCGAAGCGCGAGGAGATCCTCGAGCGCGCTCTGGACGTCATCGCCCGCGAGGGCTACCGCGGGGCGTCGGTCAAGGAACTGGCAGAGGCGGTCGGGCTCAGTCAGGCCGGGCTCCTCCACTACTTCGACAGCAAGGACGAGCTCTTCACGGCGATCCTCCGCAAGCGCGACGAGGTCGACTCCCGCCGGTTCGGCGACATCGACGAAGAGGTGACCCGCGAGCGACTGCGCGAGGGTTTCGTCGGCATCGTCCGCCACAACTCCGAGGTTCCCGGGCTGGTGCAGCTGTTCTCGCGCCTCGCCGTTGAGGCCGGTGACGCCGAGCATCCCGCGCACGAGTACTTCGTCGAGCGGAGCGCCCGCCTGCGCGAGATGTTCACCGGCGTCTTCGCCCGTGAGCAGCAGAGCGGCGGCCCCGCCGCAGGAGTCGACCCGGAGACGCTCGCCCGGATCGTGCAGGCGGTCTCCGACGGCCTTCAGCTGCAGTGGCTCCAGGACCCGTCGGTCGACATGGCGGCCGCGGTGGATGCGGTCTTCGACCTGCTCGAGGTGGGAATAGCACGGCCAGGGACCAACCAGTCCGACTGCATAGGAGCCAGGTAGCTCTCGTGCCCCCCATGGGAGGGCGTGACAACTGGTCCCACAGCTAGCAGTATGAACTAGTTCGGGAGGTCTATTAATTTGCCAACCAAGTCATGCCGGTACAGTCATACAGACGGGGGATCACATCACTATGTTTCCTGCTCTGGCGATATCTACATGTGCCATGCGCATCATCGAGGATCATCGCGACAGTCCAAGAAGTCAATATGGGCCATCGATCGCCCGAGCGAGTGCCACACATTTTGCGCGGCTCAGACCTTGGCTGACGTTGACCGCGACGGCGTGTGGTACATATCAAAAGGCGCGAAGCGTGTGCTGGGGACTCGCAACGAACGGCTGGCTTTTTTTCAAGGTGCTACTAATCCGACCGTGCCGTGGCATGGTTATCCCGTTGGGGCCTCATCACCGGGGCAGTCGCGACACATGCCACCTGCAGAAATAATTTCTGGGTGGCGCCAATCGGGCCGAATCAACGACCAAGTCGAAGACAAACTTCGGCGTGGGATATTGTGAGCGACAAAATTCAGAGTGCTACCGTACGCATCCCAGGGCGTTGGCGGGACGCATGGCTTTACAGGGGACAGCTCCTGCTGTGGTCCCAGGACGGGAACATCTTCTTAGTCCCGGTGGAGGCGATTCAGGCGTCCGTCCGGATGCAAGCGGGAACACAGGTCGGACTGGCTTACGACTACCTCATATTCCGAAACGACTGGAAGTACTCCGAGCCTTTCACGCGATTGCTGCGAATTGCGGGCGCGCGCAGTGGAATTTTTGAGTGCCTTGACGATGCCGCTTCGGCCACGGTTACGGTGCCTATCGACAAGTTTCTCAGAGAGGTAAGAACTGACCGCATACCCGGCTACGCGCTTGATTGCGCGGTGTACGGCAACCGACTCTACACGTGCACGGAATCTGGGTTATTTGAAAGCGTGCTTCCCGGCGAGCACTTTTCCTCTTCGTTCAATCCGCAACTTCAGCTCCTCGATTTCAGGGTGTTGAACGTCGACACCCTAGGTGGTCGGCTGGTCGCTTCGGGCGCTGACCGCGGGGCGTTCCAACGACAGATAAACCTCGGATCGGGCGAAGGGTGGATCGAAGATGCAGTCGTCGCGCCCTCTCAGATCGACGACTACTCGAGGCGCGTATCGTTTGCCAACTACAGTGTTCTGAATTACACGGGCGAAGTTGCGCCAACTTTGATTCGTACACAAACCGCGAGACGGCGTACGTCGGAGGCCGCGACTTACGACGAGACTGTCATCGACGGATATGAGGCCCCCGCAACTATTGACGAACAGCTTGCAGGAGCTCTGGACCATGACGAAACAGCCGCGGATTTCAAGGTGGTTGGCAATTCGAATAACCAGCTGCTTGTTCGCAACGCGGGCAGGTACAAAGTCGTGAGTCTGTACACGGATCCCAACGCTGTGACAAAAGCGAAGATCAGCACACGATATCGCCGCAACGCTGTCCGACCCGATCTGGCGGAAAGCACCCTTCTTACGCATCGTCTTCGCGCCGGTTTTCTGATGGAGCAGTTCGAGGGCGTGGGGCTAATTACTGAGCGGGGGTCTTACAGCCTCGTCAACGAGTCAGTGTCGCGCGTCCGTACCTTCCCGCGCTCGAAGTTCTATCATGATGCGTTTGCGACGATTTCAAGCACCCACATAGACCTCGTTGGATTCCTCGAACCCAATATCTAGTTCGTCCGTCACCGTGTAGCCAGAAACCTATCTTGACCCAATAGAAGCGCATTACGGGTGTCTGATCTCTGCGCGATCTGTTCATCTCCAAGCAGAAACCTGCGCTCTTGGTGTGGGCCCTGCCGGGATCGAACCGACGACATCCACGGTGTAAACGTGGCGCTCTACCAGCTGAGCTAAAGGCCCTGGATGCCGTCCAGCCTAGCCGGTCGGAAAGGGAGGGGTTTCAGGGCGACGCGCCGAGCCGATACGAGGAACGGAGGAGGAAGTCGCCCCACGGAGCGCGGAACTCCTCCCGTCCCGACGGCGGCAACGCCGGACGGGGTCAGACGTGGGCGGGCAGGCGGTCCAGCGCCGCGCGGTACGACTCGATCGAGCGCGCCTCGCCGGGGGCGGTGATGAACGATGCGCGGATGATGCCGCGCTCGTCGACGAGGAACGTCGCGCGGTTCGCGAAGCCCTTCTCGGGCAGGAACACGCCGTACTCCTTGGCGATGTCGCCGTGCGGCCAGAAGTCGGCCAGCAGCGAGAACGTGTAGCCCTCCTGCTCCGCCCAGGCCCGCAGCGTGTACTTGGAGTCGACGGAGACGCCGAGCAGTTCCACCCGGTGGTCCTCGAACAGGCCGAGGTTGTCGCGCAGCGCGCACAGCTCGCCGGTGCAGGTGCCGGAGAACGCCAGCGGGAAGAAGACGATCGCGACGGCTTTGCGGCCACGGAAGTCGCTCAGCCGAACGGTCTCGCCGTACTGGTTCAGTAGTTCGAAGTCGGGGGCGAGCGTGTCGTTCTCGAGGGCCATGGTGTCGTCCTTTCACGCCCGCGTCGCGCAGCACACCGGCGGGCACGAGGACTGAGCCTAGACCTCCGTGCTGCAAGTACCAAGTGACGGTCAACGACGCCCACGGAGTGCGGCTAGGCTGAAGGATGGTGTCCACGCTTGTCGAGAACCGACAGCCCCGAGGCACGTCCACGATCCATCCGACACAAGAAAGAGGTCGAGGGTGACTGTAAACGACCAGGACCCGTACTCGATGAACAACATCGATTCGGACCCGGAGGAGACCGCCGAGTGGCAGGAATCCCTCGACCAACTGGTTGCGGCTAATGGCCATGAGCGGGCGCGCGAGATCATGCTCAGCCTGCTCAAGCGCTCCAAGGACCTGCACGTCGGCGTCCCGATGGTCCCGACGACGGACTACATCAACACCATCTCCCCGGAGAACGAGCCCGAGTTCCCGGGCGACGAGGAGGTCGAGCGCCGCTACCGGGCCTGGATCCGCTGGAACGCGGCCGTCATGGTGCACCGGGCGCAGCGTCCCGGCATCGCCGTCGGGGGTCACCTCTCCAGCTACGCCTCCAGCGCGACGCTGTACGAGATCGGCTTCAACCACTTCTTCCGCGGCCAGGACCACCCGGGCGGCGGCGACCAGGTCTTCTTCCAGGGCCATGCCTCCCCCGGCCCGTACGCCCGCGCCTTCCTCGAGGGCCGGCTGAGCGCCGACCAGCTCGACGGGTTCCGCCAGGAGAAGTCGCACGCCGGCGGCGGCCTGTCGAGCTACCCGCACCCGCGTCTGATGCCGGAGTTCTGGCAGTTCCCGACCGTGTCGATGGGTCTCGGCCCGATCAACGCGATCTACCAGGCGCAGCTCAACAAATACATCACCAACCGCGGTATCCGCGATGCGAGCGACCAGCACGTCTGGGCGTTCCTCGGCGACGGTGAGATGGACGAGGTCGAGTCGCGTGGTCAGCTCCAGGTGGCGGCCAACGAGAAGCTCGACAACCTGACCTTCGTCGTCAACGCGAACCTGCAGCGCCTCGACGGCCCGGTCCGCGGCAACGGCAAGATCATCCAGGAGCTGGAGAGCTACTTCCGTGGCGCCGGCTGGAACGTCATCAAGGTCATCTGGGGCCGCGAGTGGGACGACCTGCTCGCCCGCGACACCGACGGCGCGCTGGTCAACCTGATGAACCAGACGCCGGACGGCGACTACCAGACCTACAAGACCGAGAACGGCGCGTACGTGCGCGAGAACTTCTTCGGTCGCGACCCGCGAACGCTCGAACTCGTCAAGGACTTCACCGACGACGAGGTCTGGGGCCTCAAGCGCGGCGGCCACGACTACCGCAAGGTGTACGCGGCGTTCAAGGCGGCCGTGGAGCACAAGGGCCAGCCCACCGTCATCATCGCGAAGACCATCAAGGGCTACGGCCTCGGTCCGTCGTTCGAGGGCCGCAACGCGACCCACCAGATGAAGAAGATGACGCTGGACAACCTCAAGGCGTTCCGCGACGCGATGCGCATCCCGATCACCGACGGGCAGCTGGAGGAGAACCCCTACCTCCCGCCGTACTTCAACCCGGGACCGGACGACGAGGCCATCCAGTACCTGCACGACCGCCGCCGCGCACTCGGCGGTTACGTGCCGGAGCGCCGCGCCAAGTACACGCAGCTCAACCTGCCCGACGACTCGGCGTACGCGATCTCCAAGCGGGGATCGGGCACGCAGGAGATCGCCACCACCATGGCGTTCGTCCGCCTGCTGAAGGACCTGCTGCGCTCGAAGGACTTCGGCCACCGCATCGTCCCGATCATCCCGGACGAGGCGCGCACGTTCGGTATGGACGCCTTCTTCCCGAACGCGAAGATCTACAACCCGAACGGCCAGCACTACACGTCGGTCGACCGTGAGCAGCTCCTGGCGTACAAGGAGAGCCCGCAGGGTCAGATCATCCACGTCGGCATCAACGAGGCGGGCGCGCTGGCCGCGTTCACCAACGTCGGAACGTCGTACTCGACGCAGGGCGAGCCGCTCATCCCGGTGTACGTCTTCTACTCGATGTTCGGCTTCCAGCGCACGGGCGACGCCATGTGGGCGGCGGGCGACCAGATGGCGCGCGGCTTCCTCATCGGCGCCACCGCCGGCCGCACCACGCTGACCGGCGAGGGCCTGCAGCACGCCGACGGCCACTCCCCCGTCCTCGCGTCGACGAACCCGGCGGTCGTCCAGTACGACCCCGCGTACGGCTACGAGATCGGCCACATCGTGCGCGCCGGGCTGGAGCGGATGTACGGCGGCAGCCACCCGAACCCGAACGTCATGTACTACCTCACGGTGTACAACGAGCCGATCGTCCAGCCGGCCGAGCCGGAGGGCGTGGATGTGGACGGCATCGTCCGCGGCCTCTACCGGCTGCGCGCCGGTGAGGGCGAGGGCCCGAAGGCCCAGCTGCTCGCGTCCGGTGTCTCGGTGCCGTGGGCGCTCGAGGCGCAGCAACTGCTGCAGCAGGACTGGGGCGTCTCCGCCGACGTGTGGAGTGTCACCTCCTGGGGCGAGCTGCGTCGCGACGGCCTGGCGGCGGAGGAGCACAACTTCCTCTACCCGCAGCAGGAGAAGCAGGTGCCGTACGTCACCCGCAAGCTGGAGAGCGCCGACGGCCCGTTCGTCGCGGTCACCGACTACTCGCACGCCGTGCCGGACATGATCCGTCAGTTCGTGCCGGGTCGGTACGCCACGCTGGGCGCCGACGACTTCGGCTTCTCGGACACCCGCCCGGCGGCCCGCCGCTTCTTCAAGATCGACGGACCGTCGATGGTGGTCCGGACGCTGGAGCTGCTGGCCGAGCAGGGCAAGGTCGACCCGAACGCACCGGCCTGGGCGATCGAGAAGTACCTGCTGCACGACGTCAACGCCGGCACCACCGGCTCTGCGGGCGGCGAGGCGTAACCGCCCCGTGGCCGGCAGCGCCGTGGAGAGGACGAAGCCCGAGACGCTCGCGTGGCTGCGCAAGATCTCGGGTGAGCTGGCCACGACCACGCTCAAGAAGCTCGAAGACACCCTTCCCTGGTACCGCGACATGCCACCGGGCCGACGAAGCGCCGTCGGCCTGGTGGCCCAGGCGGGCATCTCGTCGTTCATCTCCTGGTACGACGACCCGCGCTCGACGCCGTGGATCGCGGCGGACGTCTTCGGTGCGGCCCCGCGGGAGCTGCTCCGCAGCGTCAGCCTCCAGCAGACCCTCCAGCTGATCAAGATCACCGTCGAGGTGGTCGAGGAGCGGGTGAAGAGCGCCGGCGGCGAGGACCTGCGGGAGGCGATCCTGCTGTACTCCCGCGAGATCGCCTTCGCCGCCGCGGACGTCTACGCGCGGGCCGCCGAGGCGCGCGGCCTATGGGACGCCCGGCTGGAGGCGCTGGTCGTCGACAGCATCCTGACCGGCGAGTACGACGACGAACTGCCCAGCCGCATCGCTGCGCTCGGCTGGCACGGCCACGGCGAGGTCAGCGTCCTGGTCGGCACCGCACCGAAGATGCTCGACGTCGACCAGCTGCGCCGTACCGCGCGGCACATGTCGGCCGATGTGCTGATCGGTGTGCAGGGCAGCCGGCTGGTGCTGGTCATCGGTCGGGCCTTCCCGAGCAACAGCGCCCCGGACGACGCGATCGGCCCGATGCCGACGGTCTCGTTCCTGGAGATCGCGCAGCATCTGGAGCCGGGTTTCGGCGCCGGCCACCTGGTGCTCGGCCACGAGGTGCCAAGCCTGGTGGATGCGTCCAAGAGCGCGAAGGCGGCACTGGCCGGTTTCGCGGTCGCCAAGGCCTGGCGGAACTGCCCGCGGCCGGTCCACGCGGACGATCTGCTGCCGGAGCGCGCGCTCGCGGGCGACGGCCTGGCCCGCGCGACGCTGATCAGCCGGATCTACCGTCCGCTGCAGGCGCACTCGACCGAGTTGCTGACGACGCTCTGGTGCTACCTCGACAACGGCCGGTCGCTGGAGGCGACGGCGCGCGAACTCTTCGTTCACCCCAACACCGTGCGCTACCGCCTCAAGCGGGTCTCCGAGGTGATCGGGTGGGATGCGACGGGAGCGCGCGAGGCGCTCATCCTGCAGGCCGCCCTCATCGTCGGGTCGATCAACGAGCCGGACTCGCCGCGTCGCGGCAGCTGAGTTTGTAGAGAGCCACAAGCATTCTTCGAATACTTCGTACCCAACCGACACATCCGCCCGGCGGAAGATTGGCAGACTGGAAACCGTGATCGTCATCGTGTGCCCGGGGCAGGGATCCCAGACCCCGGGCTTCCTGGAGCCGTGGCTCGCCGAGTCCTCCTTCCGGGATCAGCTGACCGGCATCTCCGACGCCGTCGGCATCGACCTCGTCGCGCACGGCACGACGAGCGACGCCGACACGATCCGCGACACCGCCGTGGCCCAGCCGCTGATCGTCTCGGCGGGCCTGCTGACCCTGTCGGCGCTGCTCGCCGACGGACGCCGTGAGCGCGTCGGCGGCATCGCCGGCCACTCGGTCGGCGAGCTGACGGCCGCAGCCGGAGCGGGCGTCCTCAGCGAGACGGATGCGGTGGCGTTCGTGCGCGAGCGCGGCGCCGCGATGGCCAAAGCCGCCGCAGAGGTGCAGACCGGCATGAGCGCCGTCATCGGCGCCGACGAGGCCGAGCTGCCGGCCCGTCTGGACGAGCTCGGGCTCTCCCCCGCCAACTACAACGGCGGAGGCCAGATCGTGGTCGCCGGCGCCCTGGAGGCGCTCGCCCAGCTGGCCGAGAACCCGCCGGCCCGCGCGCGGGTCATCCCGCTGCAGGTCGCCGGCGCCTTCCACACGCGCTACATGGCTCCCGCCGTTCCCGCGCTCGAAGCGTTCGCGCAGACCCTGAGTACCAACGACCCGACGCTGCGGCTCTGGACCAACAAGGACGGCTCCGAGGTCACCGACGGCGCCGAGTTCCTGCGGCTGCTGGTCGGCCAGGTCTCGTCGCCGGTCCGCTGGGACCTCGACATGGCGGCGTTCCAGGGGGCCGGCGTGACCGGCCTGATCGAGGTCGCCCCCGCCGGCGCTCTCGTCGGCCTCGCCAAGCGCGGGCTGAAGGGCGTCCCGACCGTCGCCATCAAGACGCCGGACGACCTGCCGGCCGCCTTCGACCTCATCGACCAAGCCGCGTAGGCCCCAAGGAGCTCCCCCGATGTCCCACCCCACGCTTCAGCAGTCGCACGGCCCCCAGTACACGCGCATCCTCTCCATCGGAGCGGCCCGCGGCGACCTCGTCGTCCCGAACGAGGACCTCATCGGCCCGATCAACTCCTCGGACGAGTGGATCCGCCAGCGCACCGGAATCATCACGCGCACGCGGGCGAGCCGCGGCATCCTCGCCGTCGACCTGGCCACCGAGGCCTCGAAGGAGGCGATCGAGAAGTCGGGCGTCGACCCCAAGCTGATCGACGCCGTCATCGTCGCGACCGTCTCCAATGTGCAGCAGACGCCGTCGATCGCTGCCGTCCTCGCCGACCGGGTGGGTGCGAATCCCGCCGCGGCGTATGACATGAATGCTGCATGCGCCGGCTACGCCTACGGAATCGCCCAGGCCGACGCGCTCATCCGCACCGGAGCCGCCCACTACGCGCTCGTGGTCGGGGCCGAGAAGCTCTCCGACGTCGTCGACCCCACCGACCGCACCATCTCGTTCCTGCTGGGCGACGGCGCCGGCGCTGTCGTGATCGGCCCGAGCGACTACCCCGGCATTGCGAAGACGGTGTGGGGCTCCGACGGCTCCAAGGCCGACGCGGTCGGGATGGGCAACACGCTCCTCGAGTACCGCGACGAGGGTGCGCCGTGGCCGACCCTCCGTCAGGAGGGCCAGACGGTCTTCCGCTGGGCGGTGTGGGAGATGGCGAAGGTCGCCAAGCAGGCACTCGACGAGGCCGGGGTCTCCCCCGACCAGCTCGCCGCGTTCATCCCGCACCAGGCGAACATGCGGATCGTGGACGAGTTCGCCAAGCAGCTGAAGCTGCCCGACACCGTCGCGATCGCCCGCGACATCGAGACGACGGGGAACACCTCAGCCGCGTCCATCCCCCTCGCGACCCACCGCCTGCTCCAGGAGAACCCGGAGCTCAGCGGCGGCCTGGCGCTGCAGATCGGCTTCGGCGCCGGTCTCGTCTTCGGCGCGCAGGTCGTCGTGCTGCCCTAGACTGGTCCACGGTCAAAAACGACACCCCCTCAAGGAGAAAACACCATGGCATTGTCCACCGAAGAAGTTCTTGCCGGCCTGGCTGAGCTCATCAACGACGAGACCGGCATCGCGACCGACACGGTCGAGCTGGACAAGTCGTTCACCGATGATCTCGACATCGACTCCATCTCGATGATGACCATCGTGGTCAACGCCGAGGACAAGTTCGACGTCAAGATCCCGGACGAGGAAGTCAAGAACCTGAAGACCGTCGGAGACGCGGTCGAGTTCATCGTCAAGGCGCAGGACGCCTAGCGCTAAGCCCAAGAATCTTCCGCGCGGGCGGCGGCCCTGAGTCGTCGCCCGTGCGCGGCGGGCCTCCCAAGAGCGTGCCGTCGTCGTTTCTCTAGAGAGTTGCCGTTATGAGACCCAAGAAGATCGTCGTCACCGGTATGGGTGCGACCTCGCCCCTCGGTGGCACCGCCCCGGACAGCTGGGCGGGACTGCTCGCCGGCGTCTCCGGGGCCCGCACCCTCGAGCACGACTGGGTCGCGAAGTACGAACTGCCCGTGACCTTCGCCGCCGAGGCCATCGTGCGCCCTGAGGAGGTGCTGGAGCGCCCCGTCGCGAAGCGCCTCGACCCGTCCAGCCAGTTCGCGCTCATCTCCGCCATGGAGGCGTGGGAGGACGCGGGACGTCCGGAGGTCGCTCCCGAGCGTCTGGGCGTCGACTTCGCCACCGGTATCGGCGGCGTCTGGACGCTGCTGGACGCCTGGGACACCCTGCGTGAGCGCGGCCCGCGCCGCGTGCTGCCGATGACCGTGCCGATGCTGATGCCCAACGCGGCCGCCGCCGCCGTATCGATGCACTTCGAAGCCCGTGCCTTCGCCCGCACCGTCGCCTCCGCCTGCGCGTCGAGCACCGAATCCATCGTCAACGCCTACGACCACCTGCAGGCCGGCTACGCCGACGTCGTGATCGCGGGCGGCACCGAGTCGGCCATCCACCCGATCACCGTCGCCTCGTTCTCGTCGATGCAGGCGCTGTCCCGCCGCAACGACGACCCGGCGCACGCGTCGCGCCCCTACAGCGTCGACCGCGACGGCTTCGTCATGGGCGAGGGCGCCGCAAGCCTCGTGCTCGAGACCGAGGAGCACGCCCTGGCGCGCGGCGCCCGCATCTACGCGGAGCTCGCGGGCGGCGGCGTGACCGCCGACTCGTACCACATCACCGCCAACGACCCGGAGGGACGCGGCGCCAGCCGTGCCGTCAACCGCGCGCTCGCCCAGGCGGGTGCGTCGCCGGACGACGTGACCCACATCAACGCCCACGCGACGAGCACGCCAGTCGGCGACCCGTCCGAGTACGTCGCGCTGCGCGAGGTGTTCGGCGACCGCATCCACGGCATCCCCGTGTCGGCCACCAAGGCGTCGACCGGCCACTTGCTCGGTGGAACGGGTGCGCTGGAAGCCGTGTTCAGCATCCTCGCGATCCGCGACCGTCAGGCGCCGCCGACGATCAATATCACCGAGATGGACCCGGCGATCCCGCTCCAGGTTAAGGGCGAGCCGCAGCCGCTCGGCGACGGCCCGCAGCTGGTCATCAGCAACTCGTTCGGCTTCGGCGGCCACAACGCCGTCGCCGCGTTCCGCAGCTACTGAGCCGCGACAGCAGAAGGCCCCGGTCCGTGGACCGGGGCCTTATGCGTGTCACCGCGTGCGGGCGGCCGTGGCCGGGCCCGCCGCGGGAGGCTTGGTGTCTGCGCCCCTTTGTCACCTGTGCGGCTGCGCGCACAGGCGCGCACGTGACGGGAGACCGCAGTCAGCCGACGTTGTGCAGCCAGATGACCGACGTGTCGTCGTGAGCGTGACGGAACGGCTCCAACTCCTCGTCCCACGCCTGCCCGAGGGCCAGGCGCAGCTCGCGGTGCAGCTCCAGCGTGTTCGAGCCGGCGATCTCCATGGCGTAGCGGATGCGGTCCTCCGGCACGACCATGTTGCCTGCTGTGTCCACCTGGGCGAAGAAGATTCCGAGGTCGGGCGTGTGCATCCACCGGCCGCCGTCGGTGCCGTGGCCGGCGTCCTCGGTGACCTCGTAGCGCAGGTGCTCCCAGCCGCGCAGGCCGGACGCGAGGCGCGCACCAGTGCCCGGGGGCCCGTCCCAGAAGAACTCCGTGCGCTGGGAGCCCTTCAGCACCGGCTGTGCTTCCCAGGTGAAATTGACCGCTCGCCCCAGGGCGCGACCGGCCGCCCACTCGATGTGGGGGCAGAGCGCGCTGGGAGAGGAGTGCACGTAGAGCACCCCTCGAGCTGCGTGTGCCGACATGATTCTCCTCCGTTTCGTTGGTGCGTCTTCCCCTACGACCAGGAACGGAATGGAATGCTTCGGCGTATTCAATTGGCTGCGCTCATGCGCGTTGCCATGATTATGCCTGAGAACCGCGGGTAGTTACAAGATTGTGATTCGGCGATTCACTCGCCCAGCGAACGTCGGAGCGGAATAGCATACCGAGTATGTCGGTGCAGAACGGTTTCCTGGCGCTGCTCACGCAGGGCCCCGCCTACGGCTCGCAACTGCAGAGCGAGTTCCTCTGCCGTGCGGCGCATCGCAGGCAACTCAACCCTGGTCAGGTGTATTCCACGCTCGACCGGATGTCGGATCAGGGACTGGTCGCCTCCGCCGGTGCGACCGATGACGGGCTGCCGCTGTACGCACTGACGGAAACCGGCCAGGCCGCGGCCAGCGACTGGCTGACGGCCGGTCCGGCGGACGGTCGGCCGGACTGGGACGAGATGCAGGACCAGGTCCTCATCGCCGCATCCCTCGACGGCATCGACGCGCGTGCCATCATCGACGGCTATCGCGCGGCGTACGCCGAGCGGATCCGCTACCTGTCGCACGAAGCGGACTCGCGGGCCCTGCTCGCGGCCAATCGCGCGGCGGAGCTGGGCGCGAAAGCGGCCATCGAGTGGCTGGACGAGGTGGCGGCCACGCTGGCCGCGCAGCCGGGCGCACTGGTGCAGCACCGCTCCCCCGAGCGCCCGCGTCGTGGCCGGCGGCCGTCGGCCGAGGCGACCGCCACTTCCGAGTAGCACGCAGGCAGCCAGCCGCAGGTTCGGGGCCCGTCGACGCAGCACGCCGCACGCGGGTGCGGCGCGCAGGGGCGGCGCGCGGGTGCGGAAACGGAGGTGCTTCCAACCGTTCCGGCGGCGAGCGCCTCCCTTTACCGCCGATCAGCACCACACTGTGGCGTTGTTCCTCCCTTTTCGGCACGTTCCACACGTGCGACGTGGTCGGCAGTGTCGACGTGCTCGACGTCGGGAACGGAGGAGAACCGCGCCCGACACGCCGTGGCGGTTAGGAAACGGAGGAGTTGCAAGCGGCCTCGCGGCGGGCGTTCCTCCGGTTCCGGGCTCGCGGGAACGCGCGGCGGTCAGTGGAGCAGTTCGCCCTGCTTGTTGAGGACGTTCTTCTCGCCCGCCTCGATCGGGACGGAGAACCGGTTCTGCGCCGGCGGCAGCGGGCAGTTGAAGTTGTAGCTGAAGGCGCAGGGCGGTAGAACGGCCAGGTTGAAGTCGAGCGTCACCGTGCCGTCCTCGTTCGGGACCACGAACAGAAACCGGCCGACCGAGTACGTGCTGTCGCCGTTGGTCGCGTCCGCGAACACCAGCTGGAGGGCCCGACCGGCCTTGAACGCGGCGAGGTTGTAGTCGACGCCGTCCTTCGTGAAGGTGATCTCGCCCGGGATGACCATGTCGCGCGTCGCACCGTCGTCCTTGAGGTGCTCGAAGCCGACCGTCTTGCCGCCCTCGATCGGCGTGAACGAGGCCTTGATGATCCACTCGGGGTTGAACGGGAAGGCGTCGATGGAGCCGAACTCCTGGATGGCCTCGGAGTTCGCGTCCCACACCCGCAGGGCGTAGTCGCCGTCCTCACTGGCGATGACGAAGCCCGTCGCCGTGTCGCTGAAGCGGATGGCGCCAGGGTTCGGGTCGTCCTTGCCGCGGACGATGGCGGAGCCGTCGACGAGCACCTCGTCGACGACGATGTTGTCGGTCGCCGAAGCGGTGACCTTCAGACCGGACTCGCCCTTCGGCAGCGGCGACCACAGGCCGGGCACACCCCAGATGGGCTGCTCCGACTCGGGATCGCCGGTGACCCACTGGGTGTTCACCAGCGCGAGGTTGCCCTGCGGCGCGGTGACGGCCTGCTCGCGGCGGGCGCGGTAGCGGGCGAGGACGGCGTCCGGGTCGGTCCTGGGGGCGTCGTCGCGGGCGGTGGCGGTGTCGGTCATGGTGTCCATCCTCGGTCAGGTCTCCCGTCACAACCAACTCCGACACTCGGGCATTCCGCACGCCGCGTCATTTGGCCTCCGCGTAGCTGTCGACGATCGCGGCCGTGACCGGGAACTCGACCGGAAAGGAGCCGAACAGCAGCCGTCCGGCCCGTTCCGCGGAGGCGTGGACGGCCGCGGCTACCTCCTCAACCAGCTCCGCCGGGGTGTGGACGATGACCTCGTCGTGCAGAAAGTACACGAGGTGCGGGCCTTCGGTGAGTGCGGCGTCGGGCCTCAGAGCGGTCAGCCGGTTGCGCAACTCGGCCATCCAGCACAGCGCCCACTCCGCGGCGCTGGCCTGGACCACGAAGTTGCGTGTGAAGCGGCCCCAGTCGCGCGCCTGGCTCCGGGCCCGGCGCTCGTCCGCGTCGGTGGATTCGGCAGCCGACGCCGCCGACTGCGCGCTCGCCCAGGCGCGGCCGGGGAGAGGTGAGCTGCGGCCCAGACGGGACGTCACCTTCTCGCCACGCTCGCCCGCGCGCGCAGCATCCTCGACCAGTTGGACAGCGCGAGGGAACGCGCGCTTGAGGCGCGGCATCAGCCGCCCGCTCTCCCCCGTCGTCGCGCCGTACATCGCGCCCAGCATCGCGACCTTGGCGTGGGCGCGCTCGTCGACCGCGCCGGAGGCCACGATCCCCTCGTACAGATCTTTGCCGCGCCCGGCCGCCGCCATCGCCTGGTCCCCCGAGAGCCCGGTGAGCACGCGCGGCTCCAGCTGCGCCGCATCCGCGACCACGAGCTTCCAGCCCGGGTCGGCGACGACCGCACCACGCACCTGCTTGGGCAGCTGCAGCGCGCCGCCGCCGCGCGTGGCCCAGCGGCCGGTCACCACCCCGCCCGGCACATAGTCGGGCCGGAACCGGCCGTCGCGCACCCAGGCGTCCAGCCAGGTCCAGCCGTTGGCGGTGAGCAGCCGGGACAGCTTCTTGTAGCGGAGCAGCGGCTCGATGACCGGATGCTCGATCCGCTTCAGCTCCCACGACCGGGTGGACGTTGCCATCAGTCCCGCACGCTGCAACGCCTTGAGCAGGTCCGGCGGACTGTCGGGGTTCAGCTCCGGAGCCTCGAGGTGGCCGCGGATGTCGTGGCTCAGTTCTTCCAGCACGGCCGGGCGGCCGTTGGCCGGGCGAGCACCGAGCAGTTCCGTCAGCAGTTCGTCGTGGCGCTCGACGCTGTACGGGAGGCCCGCGTGCTGCAGCTCGACGCCGATGAGGGCTCCGGCCGACTCGGCAGCGAGGAGGAGACGCAGCCGCCGCGGGTCGGCGCTGGTGGCCACAGCGTCCTCTTGGGCCGCGAACTCGGCCCGCACCGAGCGCGAGGGCGTCTCGGCGGCGGGCGCGGGCTCCTCCAGGTCGAAGAGCGCCGTGTGGATGGCAGGCGCCTCCTCGACCGGGTCGGCGACCGTATCCCAGGGTCCAGGCTCCGCGGCCGCCAGCGCCGTACCGGCCGTCAGGGTCGAATTGCGGAGGATGGCGTGGCACAGGCGCAGGTCGACGCAGCGCTCGACCCGCACCCCTGCAGCGAGGAGGGTGGGGTACCAGAGCCGGGTGTCATCCCAGACCCAGCGCGGCCGATCGGGGAGGCGCTCCTCCCCCGCCACCAGGCTCGGCAGCCGGCCGACCTCGACCATGTCGGAGCGTTCCGTCCCGTCGAGCCAGGTCACGCGGACACTGCCGCGGACGTCGCGCTCGAGCAGGATGTGCATCCACCCATTCTCCCGGCGTGCGCCGACACCGGCGCGTCGCTTGCGCGGATCGCCTCATATGAGGATACTTCAGCTAACGACGATGCCGACCCGAAAGGCATGATCGACGATGACCGTATACCTGCATGACAGTCAGGGAGCATGGATAGCGTTCCGGACCGACCCGAGGTCCCGGGACCTGTTCAATCCGGACGGCGACTGGATCGGCTGGTTCCCGTGGAGCGATGACGAAGCCGTCACGCCCGACGGGGACTACCTCGGCACGATCCGCGGCGACCGGCTCTTCACCGAGAGCGCGCGACCCTACCGCGGATCCCCGGGCTACCCGGGCGCTCCCGCGTACCCGGGTGCTGCGCCCTACCCCGGTTCGGCGTCGTACATCGGCCTCCCGGCCGACTGCGACGACGTGCCGAGCTCGCTGCTCTGGCCGCGCCTCGCATCCTGACCCGGCCAGCCTCATCGAGTGGACGCAACACGCCGTCGAGCGCTGCCCGATGACGGCGTGTTGCGTCCACTCGATGAGGGAGCCACGTGGGGCGTCAGTCCGAGAGCGCGGTCAGGCGCGCGCGCAACGCGGGCCAGGAGGCGGCGAAGCCCGGGTGCAGCGGCAGCGAGACCACCTGGGCGATCGGCACCCAGCGCAGCTCGATGCTCTCGACGTCGGCCATGTGCGCCTCGAACGACCGCACCGCCTGGGCGACGACCGTGGTGTACGACCAGAAGCCCAGGTCGAGCACGCTCTCGAAGAGCACATGCACGGCGTCGGGCGGCACGGCCGCTTCCTCCGCGGCCTCCCGCAGGGCCCCATCGACCGCGCTCTCGCCGGCGTGACGCGCACCCCCCGGCAGGCCCCAGGTGCCGCCGAAGTGGCTCCAGTCGGCACGGTGCTGCAGCAGCACCCCCCGACGCAGGTCGTGCACGAGCAGCCCGGCAGCGCCGAACCGGCCCCAGAACCGCTGGCCGTCCGGCCCCTCCACCCACGCGTCTCCCGAGTCCACGTCTCCACGTTAGTCGCGCCGGCGCGTGGCCCCTCGACGCGCTGTCACACGGGGACGCGTGGTGGGAGGCTGTCCTCATGACCGTGCGTAGCGCCGCCCTGCTCCTGTACCGCCGTCGCTCCGGCGTAGAGGTGTGGATCGCGCACATGGGCGGCCCCTTCTGGGCGCGCAAGGACGAGGCGGCCTGGTCGGTCCCGAAAGGCATCGTCGAGGAGGGCGACCTCGCTGACGAGCTCGCCGCCGCCCGGCGCGAGTTCGCCGAAGAGATCGGGACGCCCGCGCCCGACGTCGACTACCTCCCGCTCGGCGAGTTCCGAGGGTCGGGTAAGACGATCGTCGTCTTCGCCGCCGAGACCGAGTTCGAGCCGGAGGCAGTGCGGAGCAACACGTTCGAGCTCGAGTGGCCGCCCCGCTCGGGCAGGGTGCAGGAGTTCCCCGAGGTGGACGACGCCCGGTGGTTCCCTGTGGAGGCGGCGCGGCTGAAGCTCACGAAAGCGCAGCGGCCCATTCTGGACGCGCTGCTCGCGCGCCTCGCGGAGGACGCGGAAATCCACTAGCGCGCATGGCCCCGCGCACCCGTATGGTTGGCCCCACGAGGGGGCGTTACCTGCGAGGAGGTACCCGTGACGAAGACCAAGGCCGAGAAGACCGCCGAGCGCGCGCTGGACACCGCGCGCGTCGCCGTCGGCGATGCCGAGAAGGCGGTCAAGAAGCTCGACAAGAAGACCCGGCGCGAGGCGGAGGATCTGGCCGACCGACTCGCTCAGGCGGCGAAGGACGCGAAGAAGGCGGTCAGGCGGGCGAAGAAGACCGCCGACGATGCGCGGGCGTCGGCGAAGTCCGTGGCGGAGCATGTCGCGGTCCCGGCCTCCGACACCGGCATCCCGACCTTCCGCGAGCTGCGCGACCGCGCCAAGGGCCGGGGAATCCAGGGCTACTCCCGGATGAACAAGGCGCAGCTGCTGCATGCGCTCGGCGAGGGCTGACGCCACGGTCAGGGCTGCTGTTCACCGGCGCTTAACCCGGCACCTCTAGCGTGCCGTCGTGCCCGACGCCCCAGAATCTCAGGCCGCAGACCTCCAGGCCGCAGGCTTCAAGGCCGCAGAATCGCAGGGCGCCGCACTGCGGGCCCCCGAGTCTCCCGGCCTCCTCCTCCGCGGCGACGCAGCGCCCACCGCCCGCACCCTGATCGACATCCTCGCGGAGTCGGCGCGCCGCTTTCCTGACGCCTCAGCCGTAGAGGATGCGGCCGGCGCGCTGAGCTACCGCGAGCTCCTGGCCCGGGTCGGTGCCGGGGCCGCACGCCTGCGCGAGAGCGGCGTCCGGCGCGGTGACCGGGTCGGCGTCCGCATGTCGTCGGGCTCTCGCGAGCTGTACCTCGCCATCCTGAGCGTTCTCGCGGTCGGCGCAGCCTATGTGCCGGTGGATGCGGACGATCCCGACGAGCGTGCGGAACTGGTCTTCCGCGAGGCTGCCGTTCGCGGCGTCCTGACCGACGCGGGTCTGTTGCTTCGCGGCGAGCACGAGCCGCGGAGCGTCTTCCCGGCCCAGCCGCCGCATCCCAGCACCGCCGCGGTGTCGGTCGTCGAGCCGCCGACTCCCGAGGATGACGCCTGGATCATCTTCACCTCGGGCTCGACGGGCACCCCGAAGGGCGTTGCCGTGCGGCACCGCTCGGCCGCCGCCTTCGTGGACGCCGAGTCGCGGCTGTTCCTGCAGGGCGAGCCGATCGGTCCCCAGGACCGGGTGCTGGCCGGCCTCTCCGTCGCCTTCGATGCGTCCTGCGAGGAGATGTGGCTCGCCTGGGCCCACGGTGCGTGCCTGGTCCCGGCTCCTCGTTCGCTGGTCCGGACCGGCATGGACCTGGGTCCGTGGCTGTCCGCGCGGCGCATCACCGTCGTCTCCACCGTCCCGACCCTGGCCGCGCTGTGGCCGGTGGATGCGCTGGACAGCGTGCGCCTGCTGATCTTCGGCGGTGAGGCGTGCCCGCCCGAGCTGGTGAACCGGCTTGCGGTGCCCGGTCGCGAAGTCTGGAACACCTATGGCCCGACGGAGGCCACTGTCGTCGCCTGCGCAGCCCCGCTCACCGTCGGCGAGCCCGTGCGCATCGGCCTTCCGCTGGACGGCTGGGACCTCGCCGTAGTGGATGCGCAGGGCGAGCCGGTCGGGGACGGCGAAGGTGGCGAGCTGGTGATCGGCGGGGTGGGGCTGGCCCGCTACCTGGACCCGGCGAAGGACGCCGAGAAGTACGCTCCGATGCCGACCCTGGGCTGGGAGCGCGCCTACCGCAGTGGCGATCTCGTCCGGTTCGACGCTCAGGGGCTGTTCTACGTCGGCCGCGCCGACGACCAGGTGAAGCTCGGCGGCCGACGTATCGAACTCGGTGAAGTGGAAGCCGCCCTCCAGCTGCTGCCGGGGGTCGCCGGGGCCGCCGCGGCTGTCCGCAGCTCCTCCGCCGGCAACGACGTACTCGTCGGCTACCTGGCGGTGCCGGATCCGGACGCGTTCGACCGGGGTGCGTCGCTCACCCACCTGCGCGAGACGCTGCCCGCCGCCCTCGTGCCGCTGCTCGCTGTGGTCGACGAACTGCCGGTGCGGACCTCGGGCAAGGTCGACAAGGCTGCCCTCCCGTGGCCGCTGGAGGATACGGACGCGGCCGGCGGCGGAGCGGTGACGGACGATCCCGTCGCCCAGGCGCTCGCCGACGACTGGCGCAGCGTCCTCGGCCTCCCGGTCTCCGGCCCGGACGACAACTTCTTCGACCTGGGCGGCGGCTCGCTCGCCGCAGCCCAGCTCGTCTCGCTGGTGCGCCGACGGCATCCCGACATCACGGTGGCCGACATCTACGCGGCGCCACGGTTCGGCGCGATGACGCAGCTGCTCGCTGAGAGTTCGCCGTCGTCGTCCGCCGCGTCGACCCACGTCGTGCCGCCCACGCCGTTCCGGATGCGCGCGGTGCAGACGGTCCTCGGTGTCCCGCTGTTCATCCTCGGCGGCATCCGCTGGCTGCTGTACCTCCTGACCGCGTCTCTCCTGCTCCGGCCGCTCGGCGGTTTCGACGTACTACCCGCGGTGGACCCGGTCTGGCTGGTGGTCGGTCTGCTCATCTTCGTGACGCCGTGGGGCCGGATGGCCATCTCGGTCGTGGCGGCGCGGCTCCTGCTGCTCGGGGTGAAGGCGGGCGACCATCCCCGTGGCGGCGGCGTGCACCTGCGGCTGTGGCTGGCCGAGCAGGTCGCGCACCAGATCGGGGCCGCGAGCCTTGCGGGCGCTCCGTGGATCCTCTACTACGCACGTGCCCTCGGGGCGACGATCGACCGCGGCGTCGACCTGCACACCCTTCCGCCGGTGACCGGGATGCTGCGCATCGGCGCTGGCGCCTCCATCGAGCCGGAGGTCGACCTGGCCGGCTACTGGATCGACGGCGACGTGGTGCGCATCGGCGAGATCCGGATCGGCGCGGGCAGTTCGGTCGGTGCCCGCAGCTCGCTCATGCCGGGGACGAAGATCGGGCGCAACGCGACCGTCGCGCCCGGGTCTGCCGTGTTCGGCCGGGTGCCTGCCGGGCAGAACTGGTCCGGCTCCCCCGCCGTCCGGGTCGGCCGGGTCCACGACTGGTGGCCGGCGGAACGCCCGCCGAGACGGACCCGCTGGGTGATCGCCTATGCGCTCGCCTCCCTGGTGGTCTCACTGGTGCCGGTGCTCTCGCTCGCCGTCGGCGGGGGCGTGGTGGCTCTCTTCGTGCGGGGAGCAGTCAACTGGGCCGACGTCGTCGGGCGCGCCGTAGCCGGGCTGGTTCCGGGCACGCTCGCGGCAGGCGTCGTGCTCGCCGCACTCGTCGTCGGCTTGGTGCGCCTGCTCGGCATCGGGATGCGCGAGGGCGTCTACCCGGTGCGCAGCCGCGTCGGCTGGCAGGCGTGGTCGACCGAGCGCCTCCTCGATCTCGCCCGCACCATCCTGTTCCCGCTGTATTCGAGTCTGTTCACACCCGTCTGGCTCCGGATGCTGGGGGCACGTGTCGGGAAGGACGTCGAGGCCTCCACGGTGCTCCTCCTCCCCCGGATGACGCGCATCCGCGACGGCGCGTTCCTCGCCGACGACACGCTGGTGGCGTCCTATGAGCTGGGCGGAGGCTACGTCCGGATCGCGAACGTCGACATCGGAGCGCGCGCGTTCCTCGGCAACTCGGGGATGGCCGGGGCCGGCAACCGGGTGCCACGCGACGGCCTGGTGGCGGTGCTCTCCTTCGCCCCGCGCAAGGCGAAGGCCGGATCGTCGTGGCTCGGCTCTCCCCCGGTCCGACTGCGTCGCCAGGCGCAGGATGCGGACCTCTCCCGTACCTTCGAGCCGCCCACCGCCCTCCGGGTGGCCCGCACGGCGTGGGAGCTGCTCCGGATCGTGCCCGTCTTCGTGACCTGCGCCATCGGTCTGGGCGTCGTGATCGCCCTCGGCGCCATCGTCACCGCATGGGGTCCGGTCTGGGCAGTGATCCTCGGCGGCCCCGTCCTCATGCTCGCCGGGGCGGTGGCCGCGGCGGTGAGCACGGCCGCGAAGTGGGCGCTGCTCGGGAGGCTGCGCGCGGGCGAGCACCCGCTCTGGTCGTCGTTCATCTGGCGCAGCGAAGTCTCCGACACGTTCACCGAGATGGTCGCCGCCCCGTGGTTCGCCTGGGCCGCAACCGGCACTCCTGCGCTGGTCTGGTGGCTGCGGAGCCTCGGCGCCCGGATCGGCTCCGGCGTCTGGATCGACAGCTACTGGCTCCCCGAGGCCGACCTGGTCACGCTGGGCGACGCATCCACCGTCAACCGGGGCTGTGTTGTGCAGACGCACCTGTTCCATGATCGAATCATGAGCATGGACCAGGTCACCATCGAGCGCGGCGGAACGCTCGGCCCGCACAGCGTCATCCTGCCCGCCGCCGACATCGGGCCGGAAGCGACCGTCGGGCCCGCCTCGCTGGTGATGCGCGGCGAGACCGTGCCGGCCGGCAGCCGGTGGAGCGGCAACCCGATCGGGCCGTGGCGGGAAGTCGTCGTGCGCGAGTACCGGGCACGGGCCGGCGGATGACGGACGCCGCACCGGAGGCCGCACCGCACGCCTACCTGCCCCAGTCGGGCACCGACGCCTACGCGGTCCTCAGCTACGACCTCGACCTGAAGTACCGGGTGGCGACCAACCGCCTGGATGCGACCGCACTGATCCGCGCACGCGCATCCATCGACCTTCCGGCGATCGTGCTCGACCTCGTGCACCTGAAGGCGAAGCGCGTCCGCGTCGACGGGCAGAAGCCCGCCCGCATCAGCCAGACCACAACCCACCTGCGGGTGACGCCCGCGACGCCCGTACCGGCGGGAACGGAGTTCACCGTGGAGGTGGCGTACGACGGCTCGCCGATACCGCGCCGCACGCGCTGGGGCACGCTCGGCTGGGAGGAGCTGACCGACGGAGCCATCGTCGCGGCGCAACCCTCCGGCGCGCCCACCTGGTTCCCGTGCAACGACCGGCCATCGGACAAGGCCTCCTACAGCCTCCGGATCACCACCGAGCAGGCGTACACCGTGCTCGCCACCGGGGAGCCGGCAGGCCACACGGTCAGCGGCGGACGCGGCACCTGGACGTTCGAACGCACGGAGCCCACCGCGACGTACCTCGCCGCGGTGCAGATCGGCCGCTACACGCTCGAACGACGCCACACCGCGGGTGTGGACTGGGCGCTCGCCTACCCACCGGCACTCGCACGACGGGTCCTGCACGACTTCGAGCCGGTCGGGCGGATGCTGGAGTGCTTCCAGGAGCTGTTCGGGCCGTACCCCTTCCCGTCGTACACGGTCGTCGTGACCGAGGACCCCCTGGAGATCCCGCTGGAGTCCCAGGCCATGGCCACCTTCGGCTCGACCCACGCCGACGGGCGCGGCGGCTCGGAGCGGCTGATCGCCCACGAGCTCGCCCACCAGTGGTTCGGCAACAGCGTCGGGCTGGCCTCCTGGCGCGACATCTGGCTGAACGAGGGGTTCGCCTGCTACGCCGAGTGGCTGTGGTCGGAGGCCTCCGGCGGCCTGTCCGCCCGGGCACAGGCGCGGGTGCACCACGCGGCGCTGCGGCTGGCGCCCAAGGATCTGCTGCTCGGCGACCCCGGACCCGACTCCATGTTCGACGACCGGGTCTACAAGCGCGGAGCCTGCCTCCTGCACGCCTTACGGGTGCGGACCGGCGACGAGCGGTTCTTCGCGCTGCTCCAAGAGTGGACGCAGACCCACCGGTTCCGGACGGTCACCAGCGCCGACTTCGAGGCGCTCGCAGCACTGTACGCGGAGGAGCCCCTGGACGCCTTCTTCGACGCGTGGCTGCGGCAGACCCGGCTCCCGTCCCTCTCCCGCTGACGCCGCCCCGTCGTCCTCAGCGCGCCGCGAGGCGTGACTCGTTGCTGCTATGCGCGCCGGGTGGCGACATGTTGTCGCGACTCGGCAGCCCGGCGTGACGCTCTGCTCGCCAGCGGAGGGTCAGGGCTGACGTTCGGCCACGGTGACGACACAGCCGTTCGACTCGGTGGTCGTGAGCCGATAACGGGCGCCGTCGAGGCGCGCGGTGCTGCGGCCGACACGGACAGCGCCGGGCGGCACCCGCAGTCCGCGCCCGTCCGCTTTGAGCACAGCTTCGATGGCGGTCCAACGGCGGAGCGCATCGCCTCGTCCCGGCGCGAGCGCGTCCACGGCGGCCAGCCGGTCGGCGGACGCCGCCGTCGATTCGGCGTCGATGCCGACGGGATGACGGGCCGCGATCGCAAAGGCCCTCCCGGCCGCGTGTGCGAGCGCGAGGTGGACGGGCGCCTGCGCGGCCAGCGCGACCGGCCGCCCGTGGGCGAGCCCGCAGTCGGGGCAGCGTGCGTCGATCCGGATGTCCAGCTCCCCGAGACGCTCGGCCGCCGTGAACAGCGCGCAACGGCCCGAGAGGAACCGCTGGCGGGCCGCATCGTCTGCGCCGAGGGAGGTCAGCCGCACATGGTCGCCCGGCGACAGGCGCGGAACGATGTCCGATGCAGAGCCGTGGGGTACGACGACGAATGGGGGCATCCATCCTCCGTCCGTTGGCGCCGACGGACCGATGCTAACCCGCGAAAGCCGGCAGGACGGAACGCACTGAGGCGAGCGCCGACAGGCCTCAGGTCGGCCGTCGGCGCTCGCCGGTCAATGGGTTCCGTCAGTGGTGTTCGGGGGCGCTCAGCGCGCCGAGCGGTCGCTGCCGTCGTCGAAGCGCGGTGCCTCGTGGCGGGCGCCGTGGGTCGTCGGGTCGTCCACCGGGGTCGCGGTCGCCTCGGGGCCGGCCGTCGTGCCGGCGGGCGCCGTGCCTGCGGGCGTCGTGCCGGCGGGCGCCGCGTCGCGGGCCCCCGCGTCGCGCGTGTTCGCGTCGCGGACCTCCGCGTCGCGGCGGTTCGCGTCCTCGACCCGGTTGCCCTCGCGGTCGGTGCGGACGTCCGGGTCGACCCGGTCGGCCTTGCGCATCGCCTCGTCCGACTCGGCGCGGGCCTTCGCCGCCGCCGACTCCCGCTCCTCGGATTCGCGCCGCAGGCGCTCGGCGTCGACCTCCGCCTGCTTGGCGTCGGCGGACGCGCGGGCGGCCTTCGCCTCACGCTCGCGCGCATCCAGTTGGGTCTGCGCCGCCGACTGCCGCATCTCTTCGGCACGGTGACGGTCCGCCTCGCGCTTCTTGTTGCGGCCGAACGTCAACGCGATGATGGCGACCACGATGATGACGACCACGACGACGATCAGGATGATCCATCCAGTTGTGTTCATGACGCGTCACGGTACCCCCGCAGCCCGGAATAGCTAGGGGATTGAAGTGTTTCCGTGCCTGTACTCGGAGTAGGGCGGACGGGACTTGAACCCGTGACCGAGGAATTATGAGTTCCCTGCTCTGACCAGCTGAGCTACCGCCCCGATCGTGCCGGCTCCGGCTACTCCGGGGCGGGCACGCTGGGGGCCGCGTCCGTCACCGGGTCGGCCACCGGCTCCCCACGATACAGGCTTTCGAACGTGCTGATCGTGGTCTGGATGTCGTGCGCGGCCACGATGCGGAGCGACCCGCGTTTGAGAACATCGAGCTCGTCCTGGGGCAGCGTGAGCACGCTCTCCAGCTTGTCGGCGAGGTCCTGCGCGTCGCCGGGGCGGAACAGGTGACCGTTCTCGCCGTCGTGCACGAGGTGCGGGAGCGCCATGGCGTCGGCGGCGACGACCGGAAGACCCGACGCCATGGCCTCCATGGTCGCGATCGACTGCAGTTCGGCGATCGACGGCATCGCGAAGACGGTGGCGCGCGTGTAGGCCTGGCGGAGCTCCTCGTCGCTCACGTAGCCGAGGAAGTCGACGCGGTCGGCGATGCCGAGCGTCTCCGCCATCACCTGAAGGTTCTTGAACTGGTCGCCGCCCCCGACGATCTGCAGGCGCGCATCCAGGTTCTCCGGCAGAAGCTTGACCGCGTTGAGCAGCACGTCGATGTGCTTCTCACCGGTGATCCGGCCGACGAACAGGATGGTGTTGCCCGTCCGCGGGCTGAAGTCGGGGGTGTAGTTCTGCGCCTCGATCCCGCAGGAGACGGCGTGGATGCCGCGCGCCCCGATCGCGGACTCAAGGAACTCGGCCGCGCGCCGCGTGGGCGTCGTGATCGACTCGGCACGGTCGAAGCTCGTGCGCGCATCCGCCCACGCCAGCCGGACGAAGGTCTTCCGCAGGAATTTGGGGAGCAGGGTGAACTCGACGATGTTCTCCGGCATCACGTGGTTCGTCGCGACGATGCGGATCCCGCGCTTCTGCGCCTCGGCGGCGAGCCCGCGGCCGACCACGATGTGCGACTGGAAGTGGACGACGTCGGGTTTCACCGAGTCGAGGATGCGACGCGCGTTCGCTTTGCTGGTCCACGGGAGGGCGAAGCGCAGCCAGTCGTGCGGATACCAGCGCCAGCTGCGGAGGCGGTGGGCGGTCATCTTGCTGCCCTCGTGCTCCTCCACCCAGGTGCCGTGCTTGCGGCTCGCGGCGGGGGCGACGATGTGGACGTCGTGGCCGTGCTGGACCAGCCCGGCGGCGAGGCGCTCGGCGAACCGGGCTGCTCCGTTGACGTCCGGTGCGAATGTGTCGCAGCCCATGACGATCGTCAGCGGCTTTTTGGCCGCCTGCGCGGGCGGGACGGGATGCGGTCCGCTCGTATCAGGCACGTGGTTCGTTCCCTACGGTCGTCGTGTGCGTCGGATAGCGAAGCCGGAGACGGCGTTCGCGGCCCGGGTGGTGGATACGCCCGGTCGATTCAACGGCCTAGTCTAGGCGGCTTTCCCCTGCTACGTCCGCAATCCGGTCAGCCACCGGCGCGTCCGATGCGGACTGCGGGTGGTACTTCGCCAGCTGGAACACGCCGAACATGGCGACGGCGCCGGTCAGCGCGAAGCCGACCATCGCCCACCAGGGCGCGCCGGCCGCCTCGTCGAGGACGACGATGCCGATGGTGACGGCGACCAGCGGGTCGATGACCGTGAGCCCGGCGATGACGAGGTCCGGTGGTCCTGACGAGTAGGCGTTCTGGACGAAGTAAGCGCCCAGAACTGCGGCCAGCAGCAGGGCGACGATGCAGGCGACCAGCAGCCAGTCCCACTCCTGGACGGAGATGCGCTCGATCGCGACCTTGGCCAGCGTGGCGACGAAACCGTAGAGCACGCCCGCGCCGACGATGTACATGATCGCCTTGAACCGGTGCCGGAGGAACGCGAACAGCACGCCGAACGCAACGAGGACGACGGCCAGGATGATGAGGATGATGATCAGCGCCTGCGTCGTCACCGGGAGGTCGCGGGCGAAGACCGCCGCCAGGAGCACGAACGCCCCGACGCCGCTGACGCAGAGGGTCACGGCGATAACCGATTGATGATTCAGTTTCACACCGCTGACGCGGGCGTTGAGGATGCTGGTGATGACCAGCCCGACCACGCCGAGCGGCTGGACGAGGATGATCGGCGACAGCTTGAGGCTGACCAGCTGGAAGACGATGGCCAGGCCGAGCAGCAGCGTCCCGATCACCCAGGACGGGCGTGCGAGCAGAAGTCCCAGCTGGCGCGGGTTCAGTCCGCTCTCCGCGTGGCCGACCGACGCCTCCACCTTCGTGACGCCGTGGTGCTGCAGCTGAGCGCCGACGGACAGGAAGCAGGCGCCGACGAGCGCGACGGGGATGCCCAGGAGCTGGCTGGGCTGATACGAGACGTCGAAAGCATCCATCAGTTCCGTACCCACCCCACGACCCTACCGGGAATGATCCGGATAGTCTTGCTGAATGGCCGTCCTCCCCATTCGGATCTCCGGTGACCCCGTGCTGCACTCCCCCGCACGCCCTGTCGAGGAGGTCGACGACGAACTGCGCGCACTGGTGGCGGACATGTTCGAGACCATGGACGAGGCGCCCGGGGTCGGACTGGCCGGGCCTCAGGTGGGCCTGCCGCTGCGGCTCTTCGTGTACGGCTGGATGGATGACGACGAGGTGCAGCACCGCGGCGTCGCGATCAACCCGACGCTGTGGCTGAGCCCGCTGACCGTTGACGAGCTCGACGAGGACAGCGAGTCGGAGGGCTGCCTGTCGTTCCCCGGTGAGCGGTTCCCGCTTCGCCGCGCCGAGCGGGTCATCCTGCAGGCGACCGGCCTCGACGGCGACGCGTACGAGGTGCACGCCGAGGGCTGGCTGGCGCGCATCTTCCAGCACGAGTACGACCACCTGGACGGCCTGCTCTACGTCGACCGCCTCACGCACCCGTACGGGAAGTCGGCCCTCAAGGCGCAGCGCAAGAACAGCTGGGGCGTCCCGGGCCTGAGCTGGCTGCCGGGCCGCGACCACCTGGAGGACTGAGCTGCGCGGCAGCGGCACTCTTCCGTCTGCGACGGAGCCGCTGCCCGACGAAATAGGCGCCCGGCCACAGGAGCGCATTGACGAGGATCACCTTCGGCGCGCTGTCGAGAAACACGAGAATGGCCGCGTACGCTGCACCGGTGAGCAGTCCGACGACCGCGTCCTGGACGAGCCCGTAAAGCGGCGTCGTCCTCTCAGGGCCTGAGGTCATAGGGCCTGTCCTTTCGTCGTTCATGATGAACCCGCGGACAAACTCCTCACCCCAACAACTCGGAAGGAATAGCTCCGCGACCGCGACGGCCGTTTGCACCGTCTGCTTATACAGACGGAGGAACTCCGCAAACGTGACGGAGATTCGTTCGGGGTATGCACGAACTCTGCTGCCCCACTGAGCGGGCGGCTCGGCTGGCGTCCTCGATTCCGACGCTGCCCGTCCATGTCTTCACTCAGTACACCCAGCGCGGAGTCCTTCCCGACGGTCACGGGGCGTGGCTCGGTATGGTCGTTGCCATCCTCGGCGCGCTCATCGCCGTTGCCGGGTTCGCCGTCGCGTCACGTAGGCGCCGCCCGGCCTGAACCGAGCGGAGGCCGCTCCGCGCGGCGCCTCAGCGGCGGAGGTCGACGCCGTGCACTCCGTTGTGGTGGCGCAGCGCGGGGAAGACGACCGAGAGGGTGAAGCCGACGCCCGGGATGGTCTGGGCATTGAGCGTGCCGCCGAAGAGGGCCGCGCGCTCGCGCATCTCGATGATGCCTGCCCCCTCGTAGTGGTCGGTCAGCGCGCGGACGTCGTCGGCGATCGTGTAGGCCGTGGCCTGGTCGACGCCGTCGCGGTCGAGACCGAGACGGCGGGCGGCGGCGCGGATGCCGTCGTCTTCGATGCTGACCTGGAGGCCGTCCGCCGTCCAGGAGAACGAGACGGACGCGTTCGTGCCAGGGCCACCGTGCTTGAGAGCGTTCTCCAGGCTGGTCTGCAGGATGCGGAACACGGCTAGCTCTGCGCCCTGCCGGAGCTCGAAGCGCTCGCCGTTCTCGGCGAAAGTGACGGCGAGCCCCGCATCCCGGAGCACCCGGAACAGGTCGCGGGCCGAGTGCAGGCTGGGTTGCGGGAGGGAGGCCTCCTGCGCCTCGCGAGCCACCGCCTGGAGTCGGCGCAGATCGGCCAGCGCATCGCGGGCAGCGGTCTCGAGCGCTCCGACCGAGCGGACTGCGGCGGCCGGGTCGGCGTCCGCGGCGTACCGGACCCCCTCGGCCTGGGACACCAGCCGGGACACCGACTGGATCGCGACGTCGCCGAGGTCGCCGATGATGCGGAACCGGCCGGCCTGCTCCGCCAGATCGAGCTCACGGTCGATGCGGTCCCACTCCGACTCCTGGCGGGTGTCGCGCAGCCGGATGCGGCGGGCGCGCTCCGCGAGCCAGAGGCCGAGGAAGACGAGCGCGGCGACGAGGGCGACCGCGGCGGCAGTTTCGACTGCGACGTGCATGGTCCGTCCTTTCTGCCGCACGCTCGCGCGGCCCGGTCGATCCTACCGGGGCGCGCGGGCTGGGACAGCGGCACGGCCGCCACTGTGGAGAGTGGCGGCCGCTGTCTATAACTTAGGCGCTGTCGCGATTCGAGCGCAGCACCTCCAGCCGGGCGCGGTACTCCTGCTCGTCGATGTCGCCGCTCGCGTAGCGCTGTGCGAGGGTCTGCTCCGCCGAGCGGGTGCCGGCGTGCGGACCCCAGCCGTTGTAGCCGCCGCGCGCGGCGGCCACGCGACGCCAGCGCCGCCCTGCGAACCCGAAGATGAGCACGAACACGAGGATCCAGAAGATCGGGATGAAGATCCACCACCAGCCGACGAAAGGGGGCCCGTAGCCGACGTAGCAGGGCGCTGCCGCGGCGGCGGTGGCCAAGGAGCTGAGCATGATGTGTCCAATCGGTGAGGAGTCCGCGCCTCTCGCGGACGACACAGCCAGCATCGCCCGGCGGACGCTCACGCGAATCCGCCGCCGGGAGCGTTCCTTCCTACTCCTTCGGGAGCAGCCCGCGCGAGGAACACCCCCTGTCGGAGCGCCGCGCACCGGACGTACGATTCGCGCATGGACCACGAGGACGGACGCCACGACGCCCGCAACGACGATTCCGGCGTCGACCCGGACGACCCGCTGACCGAGTACGAGAACGACGAGGCCGAAGACCGCGCGTCCCTGGAGCGCGAGGCCGGTCTGACCGCGTTCGGCGGCCCCACCTTCGGGCACCTGTTCGACCAGGCTCCGCCCGACGACGGCGGTTTCGACGCGGAGCACAACCCGTGAGCGGGCCGGACGCGCGCCGGGTACTCCCCCGGGAGTAGCCGCACAGTGGCTGCGAGACGCCCCTCGGCGGATGCCGGGGCACGGCCGCCTGATTAGCATGAGGGGATGCCCTGGAACACGCCCGCCGACAACGGCTCCGGCGCGCGCCCTGGGAGCATCGACAGCGCGGCGAACCCCTGGCAGCACGGGGTGAGTGGGGACACCGGCTCCTGGCCACGTCCTCCGTGGTCCGGGCGCGGCCGACCGCGCGGTTCCCGCTGGTTCGCCGTCATCGTGGCCGTCCTGTTCCAGGTCCCGGGAGTGCTCATCGCGGCTCGGGATGCGCACGCCGACCCGGTCGCCCTCGGCTTCACACTGCTCGCCTTCGCTGCGTCGTTCGTCCTGCTGGCGTCCCGGAGCCATCCCGGCGCCACCGTCGTGGTGGTTGCCGCCCTGTGCGCGCCGGCCATCGCGGTGACGGTCGGACCACCGTTCTCCGCCGTTCCGCTCGCCTTCGCCGTGGTGAGCGCGGTCGTCCGTGGCGCCCGGGCGTGGGCCTGGTGGACGCTCGCCGGCGTCGCGCTCGCGGGTCCCGCTGCCGCCTACCTCCTGCGCGGCGACCCCGCGGCCATGATCCGCCCGCTCATCGTCGCCCTCGTCATGTGCCTGCTGGTCGGCGTCGGTGAGGCGCTCCGCAACCGCCGTGAACGCTACCGGGAGGTCGCGCGGACGATCGCCGCGCGCCGGGAGTCGGCCGCCGAGGCCGAGCGGCTCCGTATCGCCCGCGAGCTGCACGACGTGCTGGCGCACTCGCTGTCGCAGATCAGCGTCCAGGCCGGCGTCGGCCTCCACCTCTTCGACACGCGGCCGGAGAAGGCACGGGAGAGTCTCGAGGCCATCAAGACGACCAGCGGCCAGGCGTTGGAGGAGGTCCGCGGAGTGCTTGGCTTCCTCCGCGGCCCGGAGGGGCACGCCGCACGCTCCCCGGAACCCGATCTGGCCCGCATCCCCGTCCTGGTCGAGACGTACCGCAAGGCCGGCCTCAACATCGTCTACGAGACCGACCTCGCCTCGACGCCGTCCGCCGCGACCCAGCTGGCGCTGTACCGCATCGTGCAGGAGTCACTGACGAACGTCGGTCGCCACGCTCAGGCCACGAGCGTCACCATCCGGCTGTCGGAGGGCGACGGCTGGTACGTGCTCAGCGTCCAGGACGACGGACGCGGGCTCCCCGCCGACGCCGTATCGCGGACCACAGGCAGGGGCATGCTCGGGATGCGCGAGCGCGCCGAGCTCCTCGGCGGGCGTTTCGAGGTGCGCACGCCCGACGGCGGCGGTCTGTCCGTCGAGGCGCACATCCCCGCGACCCCACCCTCCATGCCTACGCCCGTGCAGGAGGCGTCATGATCCGCGTGCTGCTGGCCGACGACCAGCACCTGGTCAGGGCGGGTTTCCGGGCGCTGCTGGAATCGGAGGACGATGTCGAGATCGTCGGCGAAGCGTCCACCGGCCGTGAAGCCGTCGAGATCGCGCGGCGCACGGGTCCCGACGTCGTGCTGATGGACATCCGGATGCCCGACGGCGACGGTCTCTGGGCCACCGGCGAGATCGTCGCGGACCCGGCGCTCGCCGGAACGCGCATCGTGATCGTGACGACGTTCGAACTCGACGAGTACGTCGCGCAGGCCATCGTCGCCGGCGCCAGCGGTTTCCTGGTCAAGGACACCGAGCCTGTCGAACTGATCCGCGCGGTCCGGGTCGTCGCCGCGGGCGACGCACTGCTCTCCCCCGGTGTGACACGCCGCCTGATCGAGCGCGTGTCGGGCGGCCTGCGCCCGGCGCCGGACACGGCGGCGCTGGAGCAGCTGACCGAGCGCGAGCGCGAAGTGCTCACCCTGGTGGCGCACGGCCTCACCAACTCCGAGATCGGTGAGCGGCTCTACCTCAGCCCGCTCACCGCCAAGACCCACGTCTCGCGCATCATGACCAAGCTGGACGCCCGCGACCGCGTCCACCTCGTCGTGCTCGCCTACGAGACCGGCCTGGTCCAGCCCGGCTGGCAGTAGCCCTCCGCGCGGCCCGCCCGCACATTTGGGGCAAATGTCTGCGAGCACGCCGCAACGACGAAACCCCCGGCCTTCCGTGGAAGGCCGGGGGTTTCAGTGCTCCCCGACTTGGACTCGAACCAAGAACCTGCCGGTTAACAGCCGGCTGCTCTGCCAATTGAGCTATCGAGGAATGCTTGATCAGCGAAGCTACTCTAGCAAGGTTCGCGGCTGCTCCGGAAATCGGGTCAGGATCCCGCGCGCGTCGAGTCTCAGTACCCTGCTTCCGGGTCGACGACCCCGACGAAACGCCCGTCGTCGAGGAAAGCGCGCACGTTGAGACGGATGCGCTCGGCGAGCAACGGGGCCGTCATTTCGGGTGTATCCGCCTGGTGCGGCGTGATGATGACGTTCGGCTCGTCCCACAGCGGGTGGCCGTCCGGCAGCGGCTCCGGGTCGGTCACATCGATGCCCGCGCCGGCGATCGTGCCGCTCCGCACGGCGTCGAGGAGAGCATCCGTGTCGACCAGGCCACCGCGCGCGATGTTCACCAGGTAGGCCGTCTCCTTCATGGCGGCGAACTCGGGGGCGCCGAACAGCCGGCGTGTCCCTCCGGTCAGCGCGGCCGCCACGACGACGAGGTCCGCCGACGGCAATACCTCTTCCAGGTGCGCCGCCGTCACCGTCCGGGATGCGCCAGGCACGGCCTCCTCCGAGCGGCGGACGATCGTGATGCGCGTGCCGAACGGCTCGAGCAGGCGCATCAGCTCGAGCGCGATGCCGCCCGCGCCGACGATGACGACGTCGAGCCCGTACAGGCTGCGTCCCTCCGGCTCGGTTGCCCACGACCGGGCGCGCAGCCGCGTGGGCAGCACGCGCAGCAGAGCCAGGCTCAGCACCAGCGCATGCTCGGCCACCGGCTGGGCGTAGGCGCCCTTGGCGCTCGTCCAGATCAGGCCCGGCCGGCTCTCGGACGACAGGATGTCGGCGAAGGCGTCCACACCGGCGAACGGCAGCTGGACCCAGCCGATGCCGGGATGCGCCTCCAGCACGGCCGGGAAGGATGCGGCGTCCTTGTTCGACAGCCAGACCACACCGCGGGTCCGCTCCGACAGGGGCTCGACGGTGCCGCCCGCTGCTTCGACGGCATCGACGAACTGCTGTCCCGCCTCCGGGAGCACCGCGATCGGGCCGGGCTCCGGGCGCTGGTCCGCGGCAACCACTGTCACCTCGTCCGCCATGACCGCGCGGTGCCGGGGTGCCGCCCCTTCCGCCGCCTGCTCAGAAGCCATGGTGTCTGCACTCATCCGTTGTCCTTCGTTTCGCGTCGGGTCGCCGCTCGTTGGGGTCGGCGTTCGGTGCGCTGCGCCGGCGGCTTCAGCGCCCGGGCGAGACCGGCGACGTAGGGATGCGTCGGGTTCGCGAGCACCTCCTCGATCGGACCGAAACCGACCGGCCGGCCGCCCTGCAGCACCAGGGACATGTCCGTGGCCCGTCGCAGCACGGCGAGGTCGTGGCTGACGACGACCGCCGAGAAGCCCTCATGCCCGCGCAACTGGGCGAGCAGGTCGATCACCGCGTCCCGGACGGTCGCATCGATCCCGGCCGTCGGCTCATCGGCGATCAGGATGCTCGGCCCGAGCACCAGCGCCCGCGCGAGGGCCACGCGCTGCCGTTGCCCGGAGCTGAGCTCGTAGGGGTACTTGTTGAGGACGCTCAGCGGCAGGTGGACGGTGTCCAGCATCGTCGCCGCCCGCTCCCCCGCCGCGCGCCGGGGGTAGTGCTCGTCGCGTTCGAAGATCGGCAGCGCCACGTTGTCCTGCACGGACAGCGTGGGCTCCAGAGTCGCCGCCGCCTCCTGGGGAAGGTAGCCGACGTGGTAGGTCACCTCGGCCAGGTCGCGCTTGCGCGCCTTCCGCAGCCGGTGACCGAGCACCGACGCTTCTCCGCCGCTGATCCGCGGACCGGCGTCGGATGCCCGTGCGGACAGCACCTGCCCGGCGAGCACCCTGGCCAGGGTGCTCTTGCCCGAGCCGGTCTCACCGAGCACCCCCAGCACCTCCCCGGGTTCCAGGCGGAAGCTCACCCCGCGCAGGGCCACGCACGACGTGCTGGGGCCCCGCGCGGGGTACTCGACGGACAGGTCGCTGACGACGATGGCGGGCTCGGAACTCACCCTTCGACCCTAAGCGCTCTCCCGCTGCAACCGCTGCAGTTCCCGCCGTCGGTCGGCCTGTTCGATCGGGTCGGGCACCGGGAGGGACGCCAGCAGTCGCTGCGTGTACGCCTCACGCGGGTTGCCGAGCACCTCGGCGCCCGTCCCCTCCTCGACGAGCTTCCCGCGGTGCAGCACCGCGATCCGGTCGGCCAGCAGGTCCACCACGGCCAGGTCGTGGCTGATGAACAGCGACGCGAATCCGAACTCCTTCTGCAGCTCGGCGAACAGCTCGAGCACTCGCGCCTGCACGGAGACGTCGAGGGCGGAGGTCGGCTCGTCGGCGATCAGCAGGCGCGGCTCCAGCGCGAGGGCGCGTGCGAGGCTGGCGCGCTGGCGCTGGCCCCCCGACAGCTCGTGCGGGAAGCGGTCGCCGTAGGCGCGCGGGAGCTGGACCGCCTCCAGCAACTCATCGACGCGTGCACGCGCCTCCGCCGGCGAGGACGCACGGCCGTGCACCACCAGCGGCTCCGCCACGCAGTCCGCGATGGAGAGCAGCGGGTTGAAGCTCGACGCCGGGTCCTGGAACACGAACCCGATATCGACGCGCACCTTGCGGAACTGTCGCTCGCGCACGCCGTTCATCTCCTGGCCGAGCACCTCGAGCGACCCGCCGGTCACCCGGTTGAGGCCGGCGATGGCCCGCCCGATGGTCGTCTTGCCGGAGCCTGACTCGCCCACCAGACCGAGCACCTCGCCCGGACGGATGTCGAACGACACCCCATCGACCGCGACGAAGCCGGGCCGACCCAGGCGACCCGGGTACTGGATGCGCAGGTCACGTGCCTGCACGACCGGCGCCTGCTCGGGGCGCTCGGCGCGCGCGATGGCGCGGTCCTGCGTGGCGACCGCGCCCTGGCCGATCTTCGGGACGGCCGCCAGGAGCTTCTGCGTGTACTCCGCCTGCGGCGAGGCGAACAGAGTCCGCACATCCGCCTGCTCGACCAGCTTGCCCTGATACATCACGGCGACGCGGTCGGCCAGGTCGGCGACAACACCCATGTTGTGGGTGATGAGCACGATGGCCGCACCGAACTCGTCGCGGCAGCGGCGCAGCAGGTCGAGGATCTCGGCCTGCACCGTCACATCCAGCGCTGTGGTCGGCTCGTCGGCGACGATCAGCCCAGGGTTCAGTACGAGCGCCATCGCGATGATGATGCGCTGTTTCTGGCCTCCCGAGAACTGGTGCGGGTAGTACTTCACCCGAAGCTCCGGTTCCGGGATGCCGACACGCCCCAGGATCTCGACGGCCTTCGCCGTCGCCTCCTTCTTCGACAGCTTCGCGTGGGCGCGCAGGCCCTCTGCAATCTGCCAACCGACCGTGTAGACCGGGTTGAGGGCTGTCGAGGGCTCCTGGAACACCATCGCGACGTCGGTGCCGCGGACCGAGCGCAGCTGGCGCTTGCTGAGGCTGACCACATCCGCTTCACTCGCCCCGTCGCGGCTGCGCAGGACGATCGCACCGGCGGCCGTCGCGGTCTCCGGGAGGAGTCCGAGGATGGTCTTCGCTGTCACCGTCTTGCCGGAGCCGGACTCGCCGACGATCGCCAGCACCTCGCCCGGCGAGACATGCAACGACACGTCGTCGACGGCCTTCACCACCCCGGCGTCGGTCGCGAAGGAGACCGACAGGTTCTTGATCTGAACGACATCGCTCATGGCTTGACCTCGATTCCGTGTTCGTCGAACGTCTCGCCGCTCTCCAGACCGTCCAGCCCGCCCAGGCCCGCGGTCAGCGTGCCACCGGGGACGACGGAGGTCTCGGCGACCTCACCGGATGCCACGGCGGCGCGCCTGCGGCCGCGCAGACGCGGGTCGGCCAGGTCGTTGAGGCTCTCGCCGACCAGCGTGATGCCCAGCACCGCGAGGACGATCGCGAGTCCCGGGTAGATCGAGGTCCACCAGATTCCGCTGGTGACGTCGTCCACGGCCTTGTTGAGGTCGTAGCCCCACTCGGCGGCGGCGGTCGGCTCGATGCCGAACCCGAGGAAGCCCAGGCCCGCGAGGGTCAGGATCGCCTCCGACGAGTTCAGGGTGAAGATCAGCGGGAGGGTGCGCGTCGAGTTGCGCAGCACGTGACGGGACATGATCCGCGCGTTGCTCGCACCGACCACCCTCGCCGACTCCACGTAGGCCTCGGCCTTGATCCGGACCACCTCGGAGCGGATCACCCGGAAGTACTGCGGGATGTACACGACCGTGATCGAGATCGCCGCGGCCAGGATTCCGCCCCACAGACTGGACTGCCCACCGCTGATCGCGATGGCCATCACGATGGCGAGCAGCAGCGACGGGAAGGCGTAGATCGCATCGCAGATCACCACGAGGGTGCGGTCGAGCCAGCCGCCGAAGTATCCCGAGACGAGGCCGAGGAACACACCGATGAAGATCGACAGGATGACCGCGACGATGATGACCAGGATGGCGGTCTGCGTCCCCCAGATGACCCGCGAGAAGACGTCGTAGCCACCGGACGTCGTGCCCCAGATGTGCGCGGAGCTGGGCGGCTGCGTGGTCCCGAACGGCTGGCCGTCGGCGCCCTTCAGCTGAGCGAACCCGTACGGCGCGATCAGCGGGGCGAAGATCGAGAGCAGGATGAAGACGGCGGTGAGCACGAGGCCCGCCACGAGCATCCCGCGCTGCAGCCCGACGCTCTGCCGGAGCTGGTGGACGACCGGCAGTCGGTCCGAAAGCCGGCGCTTGCGGGAGGTGAGGGTCGTGATCGACATCTCAGTACCTCACTCTCGGGTCGATGAGCGCCGCGATGACGTCGACGATGAAGTTGGTGAGCGTGACGATGACCGCGAGGAGGACGACCATGCCCTGCACGGCGACGAAGTCGCGCGCCTGCAGATAGTGCACGAGCTGGAAGCCCAGACCCTTCCACTCGAAGGTCGTCTCCGTCAGCACCGCACCACCGAGCAGGAGGGCGATCTGCAGACCGATCACGGTGATGATCGGGATGAGGGCGGGTCGGTAGGCGTGCTTGCGCAGGAGACGCGACTCGCGGACGCCGCGTGAGCGGGCCGCATCCACGTAGTCCGTCGACAGCGTGCCGATCACGTTCGTGCGCACCAGGCGGAGGAACACGCCCGCGGTGAGCAACCCGAGCGCTACCGCCGGCAGGATCGCGTGCGCCAGGACGTCGCCGACGACGGCGGGGTCACCCGTCTGGAACGCGTCGATCAGGTAGATGCCCGTCTTGCCGTCGAGCGTCTGCATCTCCAGTTCGGAGCTGGTGGAGGCGCGGCCGGAGACCGGAAGCCAGCCCAGCCAGATCGAGAACACCAGCTTGAGCACCAGGCCGACGAAGAACACGGGTGTCGCATAGCAGAGGATCGCGAAGATGCGGAGGCTCGCATCCTGCGCCTTGTCGCGGAAGTACGCGGCGACGAGGCCGAGCGGGATTCCGACGATGAAGGCGACGACCAGCGCGTAGAACGCCAGCTCGAGGGTCGCCGCGCCGTAGGTGAGGAGCACCTGCGTGACCGGCTGATGGTCCGTGAACGTCGTGCCGAAGTCTCCGCGGAGCAGCTGGCCCAGGTATTCGAAGTACTGCACGAGTACGGGCCGGTCGTAGCCGGCCTCGTGGACCCGTTGCGCCAGCTGTGCGGGCGGCAGCTTGCCGCCGAGCGCCGCGGTGATCGGGTCACCCGTCGACCGCATGAGGAAGAACACGACGGTGACGAGGATGAAGATGGTGGGGATGATGAGGAGGGCGCGGACGAGGAGGTAGCGGCCGAGGCCACCGCCCAATCGTCGCTTCGCCTTCGTCCGGTCTGGCCCGGGGGCGGTTCCCGCCGCCGGGGCGCTGACAGTCGCTGTCATGGAGGCCAATCCTGGGTGGTTCGTGGAGAGGGGGTGGCTCGCTTCCTCAGCGTGCCCACGACCGCGACCTGCGAGCCCTGCAGCAGCGGCAGGGTGCTCAGGTCGGCGCCGACCTTGGCCTGGATCTCCTGGATCAGCTTGGTGCGCTCGGCCTTGTCGGTCGTGCCCGCCTGCTTCGCGATGAGCGCCTGGACCTCGGCGTTGTCGTAGTGGTTCGCCAGGAAGTTGTCCTTGATGAAGAACGGCGACAGGTAGTTGTCGGCGTCGGAGTAGTCCGGGAACCAGCCCAGCTGGTAGGCCGGGTAGACGTCCGCGGTGCGGTCCTTCGAGTACTGGACCCACTCCGTCGACTGCAGGTTCACCTTGAACAGTCCGCCGTTCTCCAACTGCGACTTCACCTGGGCGTACTCGTCACCCGAGGACGGGCCGTAGTGGTCCGGGTTGTACTGCAGGTTGAGCGCGACGGGAGTCGTCACGCCCGCGGCCTGCAGAGCAGCCTTGGCCTTGTCGAGGCTCGGTCCGCCGTTGCCGTCGCCGTACAGGTCCTTCAGCACCGTGGTGGCGCCGGTCAGGCCATCCGGAACGAACGAATACAGCGGGGTGTAGGTGTCCTTGTAGACCTGCTTGGCGATCGCTGCGCGGTCGACCAGGTCGGCGGCCGCCTGACGCACCGCGAGAGCCTTCTTGGGGTCGGCGTCCGGGGTCTTGGGACCGTACGGCTGGGTGTTGAAGTTGAACGTGATGTAGCGGATCTCGCCACCCGGTCCCTTCACGACCTTGACGTTCTTGTTCGACTGCAAGTTCTGGATGTCGGTCGCCGACAGCTGACGGTAGGCGACGTCGATCGCGCTCTTCTGGATGTCGAGCTTGAGGTTGGACGCCTGCGCGTAGTACTTCACGTTGATCTTGGCGGTCGCCGGCTTTCCGAGGAGACCCTGGTAGCCGTCGAACGCCTTGTACGCGATCAGGTTGTTGAAGTCGTACGACGAGATGTCGTACTGACCGGCGAAGGCGTGGCCCTTGACGATGGTGTTGTCGGGGGTGACCTTGTCGGCCGAGAAGACCTGCTCGTCGACGATCGGGCCGGCGGGGCTCGAGAGCACCTGCGGGAACGTCTGGTCGTTCGGGACCTTGAGCTTGAACGCGACGGTGGTCTTGTCCGGGGTCGAGACGCTGTCGAGGTTGGCGAGCAGCGACGCCGGGCCGTTCGGGTCGTTGATCTTGATCTGGCGGTCGAACGTGAACTTGACGTCCGACGAGGTCAGGTCGTGGCCGTTCGCGAACTTCAGGCCCGGCTTCAGCTTCACCGTGTACTCGGTCGGCGACGTGAAGTCGGCGCTCACGGCGATGTCCGGCTTGACGTCCGGGCTGCCGTACGGGGTGTTCAGCAGGAACGGGTAGACCTGGTTCATCACGGCGAAGGAGCCGTTGTCGTACGAGCCGGCCGGGTCGATCGAGGTGATCTTGTCCGTCGTGCCGACCGTGAGCGCGCCGCCGCCGCCGGAACCGTTGTTGCTACCCGAGCAGCCGGCGAGCACCAGTGCCGCGGCCGCGAACGCGGCGGAGACGGCGAGTATGCGCCGGCCGCCGTTGTGTGCGGATGTCATATCCGAGTACCTCTTCCTGGTGTGGGATGCGCGTCGGCGCCGATGCAGACGTGCGCGATCGCCGTACGCGTGACAACTTTCCTAGCATGGAATGCTCACAGATCACGCATTGGGATGCGGATCCGGGCGTGATCTTTACACAGGCGCAACAAAAGAGCGCTCGTGAGGCCGTTTCACGAAGGATTCCGCAGGACGACCCCGTGGCGCTCCTTCCGCCCTACTCCCCGCGAAGCCGGCGCCGCTCGGACTCGATCGCCACCATGGCCAGCGAGATCTGACGACGCACTTCCGGGTCCTCCGTACGGCCCAGCCGGGACGTGAGCTCGGCCTTCTCGCGCAGCAGGTCGCGGTCGATCAGACCGTCGACGATCGAGCGCGCATACCGGCCGGGGTCGCCGCCCTGCGGCAGCGCCGACACCGCGAGGGCGTTCACCGTCGAGGAGTACGCCTGCGGCACCTCGGCGAGGACGCGATCCACCCACCCGGGCTGCTCCATCGTCGCCAGTTGGCTGGCGATGGCGTCGCGGACCACGGCGTGCGTCGGGTTGACGAACGGCACCTGGATCGCACGTGCTGCGCGGTCGGGGCCGACCTCGCCGGGAAGCTGCAGGAGGACCATGAGGCTCTCGCGCTCGGTCCGCTGGGTCGGGTCGGCAAGGTCTGCCTGCGAGAGGCGTGGCGGCTCGAGGGCGGCGCCGACCGCCGCGCCCGATGAACGGGTTCGCCCATCGCCCGGATCGCGCGAGTCGCCACCGCGCCTGTCGGCGCCCTCGGTGCGGGAGCCCGTGCTCCGCTGGGCCGCCCGGACGGCACGGATCGTGTCCTGCAGGTCCGCGCCGGAGAGCCGGGCCAGTTCGCGGGTGTAGCCGTTCTGGGAGGCGGGGTCGCGGATGGTCGCCACGATCGGAGCACCGGCGCGGAGGGCGGCCGTGCGACCCTCCACGGAGTCGAGGTCGAACCGCTCCACCACCTGGCGGATCATGAACTCGAACATCGGCTTGCGGGCGTCGATCATGCGTCGGACGGCGTCGTCGCCCTTCGAGAGCCGCAGGTCGCAGGGGTCGAGGCCGTCCGGGCCGACCGCCACATAGGTCTGCGCCGAGAAGCGCTGCTCCTCGCCGAACGCGCGGGTCGCGGCCTTCTGGCCCGCCGCATCCGGATCGAACGTGAAGATGACCGACCCCTGGCTCGAGTCGTCGCCCATCACCCGGCGGATCACCTTGATGTGGTCGACACCGAACGAGGTCCCGCAGGTGGCCACGGCGGTGGTGATCCCGGCCAGGTGGCACGCCATGACGTCGGTGTAGCCCTCGACGACGACGACCTGATCCTGACGCGAGATGTCGCGCTTGGCCAGGTCGAGGCCATAGAGCACCTGAGCCTTCTTGTACACAGGGGTCTCGGGGGTGTTGAGGTACTTCGGGCCCTTGTCGTCGTCGAGCAGCCGGCGCGCGCCGAAGCCGATCGTCTGGCCGGTGACGTCACGGATCGGCCAGACCAGCCTCCCCCGGAACCGGTCGTAGACACCGCGGTCGCCCTGCGAGACGAGCCCGGCGGTGGCCAGCTCCTCCTGGGTGAAGCCCTTGCCGCGCAGGTGCTTGGTCAGCTCGTCCCAGCTCTTCGGAGCGAAGCCGACCCCGAAGTGGGCGGCCGACGCGGAGTCGAACCCGCGCTCGCCGAGGAAGCGGCGGCCGGGCTCGGCGTCCGGAGCGGACAACCGGTCGCGGAAGAAGTCCTCCGCCGCGGAGTTCGCCGCGAGGAGTCGCGCCCGGTTGGAACCCTCCGACGGTCCCCCGCCGCCCTCCTCATAGTGGAGCTGGTAGCCGATGCGGGCGGCGAGCCGCTCGACCGCGTCGGTGAAGGTGACGTGGTCCATCTTGAGGAGGAACTCGTAAACGTCGCCACCCTCACCGCAGCCGAAGCAGTGGTAGCGGCCGACGCCGGGGCGAACGTAGAAGCTCGGGCTCTTCTCGTCGTGGAAAGGGCAGAGGCCCTTCAGAGCGCCGACGCCGCCGGTCTTCAGGCTGACGTAGTCGCCGATGATGTCGCCGATGTTGGTGCGAGCCTTGACCTCTTCGATGTCGCTCTGTCGAATCCGGCCGGCCATACTCTCGATTCTAGTGAGCCGGACCGACGCTCATCCCCGGTCCCAGCGGTCGTGCGGTCTCGTCATTCCCGGGGAGGGCGTCTGCGGCGGGTGTTCTGGGCGATCTCGATGATCGCGCAGAAGACCTCGATGCCCACGCGCAGCAGCAGAACGGAGAGCATGGCGCCGACCAGGGTGATCAGGACCCCGAACAGGAACACGAACGCACCGATCGGTGCGTGCGTCGAGATGGCGGACGTCAACGAGTTGGCGAAGCCGACCACGATCCCGAGGCCGATCAGCACCAGGCCGACGACGTAGACGGGACCGGCCAGCTTCCGCGTCACGTAGTTCGTGAAAGTGAAGTCGAACAGCGACGAGAAGAAGCGGGAGTCGTCGAGCCGATCGGCGAGATCGTTCACGGTGCGTCCGTAGGGCGCTTGTGCCTGGGCCTGGGCAGGGGTCGCCCGAGCTGGGGTCGCCTGGGCCGGGGTCGCCTGGGCCGGTCCCGCCTCGGGGGCAGACGGATCGGACGGCGTGGGAGGGACGGCCGCAGCCTCGCTTTCGATCGGCGCGGTCGCGGTAGCGGTCTCCGGAGCCGCCTGCATCACCTCCGTAGCGGCAATCTTGTCCGTCGGTTCCTGCTCCTTCGCGGCGGCTGGTGCGGACGCGTAGACCTCCGCTGCGGTCGGCAGGCGCTTCGTGGTGGCGATGTCGGACTCCTCCAACGGTTCGGCGGGCGAGGTCGACGTGTCGCTGCCGGCCGATGCGGATGCCCCCGCGAGAGGCCGACGAGCCCCGAGCGTGGCATCCATGATGTCCGGAGCTTCGCCCTCGGGAGCGATAGCCGCTGGCTTGGTGACGGTACGTCGGGTTCGGGTCGTAGCCGGCTTCTTGGCGGCAGGCTTCGCCGCCGCGGCCGGCTTCGCCGCCGCGGCCGGCTTGGCCGCCGTTGGTTGCGCCGCGGCGGGTTTCGCTGCCGCGGGCTTCGCCGCGGCAGGCGTGCGCGCGGGCGCACCGCCCGTTGCGGAGGCACCGGCCGCCTTGGACGTACCCGTTGCGCGGGACGCACGCGGCGCGCGGCGTGGGGTCTCCGGCGTTGCCGGGGTCGCCCCAGCCGACTCGCCCTCTGCTGGGCGGTCGCCGTCCGACGGCGGTAGTGGGGTGCTCATTGGTTTCCTCCCGAAGGCCTGATCTCCAGCATTCTGCACAGCGGCGCGGTATTCAACCCCGGTCCGTCAGTGTTGGACGAGTCGTTCGTACCAGCTGAGTGCGGACTGGTCGGTGAGGCTGGCCACCTGGTCCACCACCACACGCCGACGCTCGTGCTCCGATCCGGCGTCGCGCCAGTCTTCGGCGAAGCCGGGATCGAGCTCGGCCGGCCCGCGCTGGTGGAGCAGATCGGCCAGCGTCGTGAGGATCTGCCGCTGCTGGGCGTAGATCGGCTGACGGGTGTTCTTCGACATCACGAAGGTCGCGACGATGCCCTTCAGCACGGCGATCTCTGCACGGATGCTCAGGGGAACCACGACGTCGGCGCCGAACCGGATCAGATCCGTCCGTCCCGCGGACTCCCTCGTCGCATGTACGGCCGCGTGGGCGAACCGCCCGATCAGCTGGCTGGTGAGGTTCTTCAGTCGGGCCTGGGAACGGCGCGACCCGTCCCATCCGTCGAGCCAGATGTCCATGCTGTCGAGGCGGTCGAACGCCTGGATGAGCTCCTCATGGCTCACCTCGCCGCCCACCCACTCGTGCATCGACTCGACGAGGTCTTCGTGGTCGACCCGGCTCCCCAACGCAGCGACGTCGATGTAGCCGTTGACCACTGCGTCTTCGAAGTCGTGCACCGAGTAGGCGATGTCGTCGGAGAGGTCCATCACCTGGGCCTCGATGCAGCGCTGGCGGTCGGGCGCGCCCGCGCGCATCCACTCGAACACCGCGTGGTCGTCGTCGTAGAAGCCGAACTTGGCCCGACCGCTCGGATCGGGCACCGAGGACGACGCCGGCCACGGGTACTTGCAGCTGGCGTCGAGGCTGGCGCGGGTGAGGTTCAGGCCGTAGGGCCGGCCGTCGCGCCCGAACACTTTGGGCTCCAGCCGGCTGAGCAGGCGGAGCGTCTGCGCGTTGCCCTCGAAGCCGCCGATGTCTTCCGCCCACGAGTTCAGCGCTCGCTCGCCGTTGTGGCCGAAGGGAGGGTGGCCGATGTCGTGCGCGAGGCAGGCGGTGTCGACGATGTCCGGGTCGAGTCCCAGGCTGTTCGCCAGCTCACGACCGACCTGGGCGACCTCGAGGGAATGCGTCAGGCGGTTGCGGGCGAAGTCCAGCCCCGCGGTCGGGCTGAGCACCTGCGTCTTGGCCGCCAGCCGACGGAGCGCGCTCGAGTGCAGCAGCCGCGCGCGGTCACGGGCGAAGTCGCTTCGGCGGTTGGAGTGGTGCTCCGGCAGCCAGCGCTCACGATCGTGCTCGGTGTAGCCCGCCGCCGTCTCATCGTGGGAGGCGTGACGCGGCCCCCCGACCTCGTTCTGCGTGCCGGCCGCGACGTCATCCACCACTGTTGTGCACCTCCGCCTCGGCGACTTCGGCGCGCTGGACGCCGTCCAGCTCCCGACTGAGCAGCCAGCCGTCCGGCAGCGCCGGGCGCTTCGGGGACCCGGCGCGGCCGCGCTGGCCCTCCGCCGCCTCGCCCGGATACTCCTGGTCCCAATCGAGAGTGGCCAGCAGGTCGTCGAGGTGCTGGAGGGTGTCGACGGTCGCCAGGCTGGCCCGCAGGTCGCCGCCGACGGGGTAGCCCTTGAAGTACCACGCCACGTGCTTGCGGATATCGCGGCAGCCGCGCTCCTCACTGTCGAAGAACTCGACCAGCAGCTCGGCGTGGCGACGGAACGTCTGCGCCACCTGGCCCAGCGTGGGGTGCGCCTGAGCGGCCTCCGCCTCGGCTTCGCTGATCTCGCCTGCGCGTGCGCGGAAGGCCGCCGCCAGGTCGCCGAACAGCCACGGCCGGCCGAGGCAGCCGCGACCTACGACGACCCCGTCGCAGCCGGTCTCCTCCACCATCCGGATCGCGTCGGCCGCGGACCAGATGTCGCCGTTGCCGAGCACCGGCGTCGACGTGATCGTCTCTTTGAGCGTGGCGATGGCTGACCAGTCGGCGTGGCCCGAGTAGAACTCGGCGGCGGTGCGGGCGTGCAGTGCCATCGACGCGACACCGGCGCTCTCGGCGATGCGCCCTGCCTCGAGATAGGTCAGGTGGTCGCTGTCGATGCCCTTGCGCATCTTGATGGTGAGGGGGATGTCGCCCGCCGCCTTCACTGCGCCTTCGACGATCTCGCGGAACAGCCCCAGCTTCCACGGGAGTGCCGCACCGCCGCCCTTGCGTGTCACCTTGGGCACGGGACAGCCGAAGTTGAGGTCGATGTGGTCGGCCCGGTCCTCCGCGACCAGCATGGTCACCGCCTCCCGGACGGTGACCGGGTCGACGCCGTACAACTGGATGGACCGCGGCGTCTCGGACTCGTGATGCGTGATCAACCGGAGCGACTCCGGGGTGCGCTCGACGAGGGCCCGCGAGGTGATCATCTCGCTCACGTAGAGGCCCGCGCCGAACTCTCGGCACAGCCGCCGGAACGCGGTGTTGGTGATCCCGGCCATCGGCGCGAGGACCACGGGCACGTCGAGCGCCAGCGGACCGATGGTCAGCTGGGGGGCGTGGCTTATCGTTGCAGTGGTAGACATCTCACTCGATTCTCCCAGAAAGCGTGCTGAGCTATGGCCGAGAGCCCGGAATCTGTCGACTTCTCCCCCACCGGTGGAGAACTGCGTGCAGGTCGCGAGCGGGTGACGGCGGATGCGGAGGCGCGCGGGGTCGACATCCGCATCATCGAGCGCCCCGCGGCCCGCAGCCTCCACGAGGCCGCCTCGCTGCTCGGGATCCAGCCCTCCGACATCGTCAAGACGCTGGTCGTCAAGCGCAGCGACGACACCTTCGTCTTCGCCCTCGTGCCCGGCGGACGCAAGATCGCCTGGCCGAAGCTGCGCTCCGTGCTCGGGGTGAACAAGCTGCAACTGCCGGACGCATCGGTCGCTCTGGCCGCGACGGGATACGAGCGCGGTACCATCACGCCCTTCGGAAGCACGACCGCCTGGCCGGTCGTGGCGGACGCGACCATCGCGGGCCGAACCGTCTCGATGGGCGCAGGCGAGCACGGGTACTCGCTCTTCGTCGACGCGGACGCCCTCGTCGCCGCCTTCAGCGCCACCGTCGCCGACATCACCGACCCCGAGTAGCCATCTAGTTGACGCGACGCGCCGCGCGCGTCACTGCTGACGCGGCGTGTTGCGTCAGCCACATCTTTGGGTTGTGGATAACGGGAGCGGGGATTTCTGCGACGTGGCAGCCTATCGCGATGCAGCAGCTCGAACTCGGCACGAACTTCACCACGCGGCACGCGCAGCAGGAGGGCGTGTCTCGCTCGCGGCTCCGACGCACCGACCTTGCGTCCCCGCACCACGGCGTGCGCACCACCCAAGCTGTTGACAGCATCGTGGCGCAGTGTCGGGCGTTCCTACCTGCAATGTCGCCCGCGATGGTGTTCAGCCACACCACGGCGGCTCGCCTTCACGGGCTCCCGCTACCGACCTCCGTGCGGGACGATGTCCGGCTGCATGTCAGCTCCCGGGCGCCGGAGCGTGCCCCGCGCCACCGAGGCGTTCGTGGCCACCAAATGCGGTTCGGTGACACCGAAGTGATGGTCGTAGACGGCCTGCCGGTTGTCACCCCCGTTGAATCGTGGTGCCAACTCGCCTCGATGGTCGATGAGACGGCGCTTGTCGTCTACGGGGATGCCCTGGTGCGTCGAAAATCCCCGCCTGCCACGATGTCAGCGCTCGCGGCCGCCATCGAATCGAGCCCGAACAGACCAGGAGTGCCCCGGCTCCGGAGGGCGCTTCTGCAGGTCCGAGCCCGCACGGACTCGCCCATGGAGACCATCCTTCGTCTCGCCATTCTCCGTGCTGGGTTGCCCGAACCGCGGGTGAACTACAAGATCGCGAACCGCACAGGCGATGTCGTCGCGCACGGTGATCTCGTCTTTCCAGCCGCCCGCGTCGTCGTCGAATACGACGGCGACCAGCACAGGACCGACGCTCGTCAGTACTACCTGGACGTCGATCGCCTGTGGAGGATCCACTCCCTCGATTGGAACGTGGTGCGCATCAACCGCACCCACCTCGCAGGCGGAGCCGCCGAAGCCGTCCGCCGGATCCGGCTGGCACTCACCCTGTAGTTGACGCGACACGCCGTCGCCCCGTCCGGTGAGACGGCGTGTCGCGTCAACTACATCACGGGAGGGCGCAGGTGTCGCCTTCGCAGACGGCGGCGGGGGCGCCGAGGGGGATGAGGGACGGGCGGGGTGCGGCGACCGGCGGCGTGGGCGCCGGCGGCGGCGGCGCGTCGGCGATCACGCGGGCACCGCGGCGCGCTCGGTCCAGACCTGCTCCAGGACCTCGGCGAACGTCTGCGCGTCCTGCGCACCGGAGACGCCGTAGCGGCCGTCGATGACGAAGAAGGGGACGCCGTTGATTCCGAACTCGGCGGCTGTCTGCTGGTCGGTTCGGACGTCGGAGAGGTACTGCGACGATTCGAGCGCGGCGAGGGCCTCTTCGCGGTCGAGTCCCACCTCGGCGGCGAGGTCGGACAGGTCCTCCGCGCGGCCGACGTGGCGGCCCTCCACGAAGTAGGCGCGGAACAGGCGCTCCGCCAGCTCCAGCTGCGTGCCGTGCGCCTTCGCGTAGTGCAGCAGTTCGTGCGCCTTGACCGTGTTGGTGTGCTTGAGGTTGGCGAAGTCGTAGTCGAGCCCGACCGAGGATGCGATCCCGGTGACACGCTCCAGCATCTGCTCCACCTGACCGGCGGGCATGCCCTTGTGCCCGGCCAGGAAGTCGACCTCGCTGCCCTCGAAGTCGACCGGGGTGTCCGGGGACAGTTCGAACGAGTGGTACTCGACCTCGACGCCACGGCCGTCGCCCGCCTCGGCGAAGAGGCCACTGCCCGCCTCGAACTTGCGCTTCCCGATGTAGCACCACGGGCAGGCGATGTCGGACCAGATGTCGATCTTGATGGGTTCGCTCACGTCAAGTGCAACTCTGCGCAACTGCAGTTATTCCGTGAGGGTTTCCGCGGTCGGCGCATCCACCGCTCCCCCGAACCGCCGGTTGCGCCGCAGGTACAGGTCCACCGCGTCCCACAGGTCCGTCCGGCTGAAATCGGGCCACAGCGTGTCCAGGAACACCATCTCGGCGTAGGCGCTCTGCCAGAGCAGGAAGTTGCTGGTCCGCTGCTCCCCCGAGCTGCGCACGAACAAGTCGACGTCGGGCATGTCCGGGAGGTAGAGGTGGCGCTGGATGGTCTTCTCGCTCACCGCGGACGGCCGCAGCCGGCCAGCGGCAACGTCATCCGCAATGGAGCGGACCGCATCCGCGATCTCGGTGCGGCCGCCGTAGTTGACGCACATCGTCAGGGTCAGAACGTCGTTTCCGGCCGTCAGCTGCTCGGCGTACTGCAGCTCCTTGATGACCGACGACCAGAGGCGCGGCTTCCGGCCGGCCCAGCGGACGCGGACGCCCCACTCGTTGAGCTGGTCGCGTCGGCGGTGCAGCACCTCCCGGTTGAAGCCCATCAGGAAGCGCACCTCGTCGGGCGACCGCTTCCAGTTCTCGGTCGAGAACGCGTACACACTCAGGTGCTTGACGCCGGCCTGGATGGCCCCGGCCACCACATCCAGCAGCGCGGCCTCTCCTGCCCGATGACCCTCTATGCGGGTGAGGCCCTGCCGGTTGGCCCAGCGGCCGTTGCCGTCCATGACGATGGCCACGTGCGACGGGACGCTGGCCGCCGGGAACGCGGGCGGGTGCACCCCTGTCCAGTCCAGCGGGCGGTACTCGACCGCATCCTTGTGGGTGTAGGGCTTCGGACTCATCCGCTCGCCTTCTGATCGGTCGGGTCGGGGCTCGCCACCCGGTCGTGCTGCACGTGCTGCAACGAGCGCAACCCGCGCTCGAGGTGCCACTGGGTGTAGGCGGCGACCACGCCGTTCGCGCGGTTGCGAGTCCCCTCAGGCGCGGCTTCGGCCGCCTCCCAGTCGCCGCTCAGCAGCGCCCCGAGGAGAGCGATCGTGTCGGCGTCGACCTTCGGGGCCCCCTGCGGCGCGCAGTTCGCGCACACCACTCCGCCGAGCTGCACCACGACGGACGTGTGCGGGCCGGGTGCGCCACAGCGCGAACAGTCCTGGAAGCTGGGCGCCCATCCCGCCAGCGAGAGCGCGCGTAGTAGGTAGGAGTCGAGTGTCAGCCCCGGCCCGTGCTCGCGACGCGACAGCGACCGGAGCGCACCGACCAGCAGGAGGTACTGCTGCAGGGAGGCCTCCGCATCCGTCAGCCGGTCGGCCGTCTCGACCATCGCGTTGGCGGCGGTGTAGCTGGCGTAGTCGTCGGCGATCAGTGCGCCGTAGGCCCCGATCGTTTCGGCCTGCGTGACGATGTCCAGGCTGCGGCCCTCGTACAGCTGCACGTCCGCGACCATGAACGGCTCCAGCCGCGACCCGAAACGCGAAGCGGTCCGCCGCACCCCCTTGGCCACCGCGCGGATCTTGCCATGCTGCCGGCTGAGCATGGTGACGATGCGGTCGGCTTCGCCCAGCTTGTGGGTGCGGAGCACGACGGCCTCATCACGGTAGGTTGGCACACTCCAGTATCGCGCCTGCGGCTGACAACCCGGGGCACGCTCCACCGCGCATGGTACACATGGGAGGTGAGCACCACCGCCCTGCACCTCGGCGCCCTGCACTTCGGCGCACTGAACATCGGCGCACTGGCGATCCCGCTCTGGGGCGACCTTCTCGCCGTCGGCGTCGGCAGCCTGCAGGGTGCGATGTTCGCTTCCGGTTTCCGCGACCGCCGGCTCGATCTCCTCGGCGTCGCCATCATCGGCGTCGCCACCGGCGTGGGTGGCGGCCTGCTGCGCGACATCCTGCTCAACGTGACGCCGGTGGCGCTGCAGTCGAACTGGTACCTGCCGAGCACCATCGTCGCGGCCCTGCTCGGGATGCTGCTGATCCGGCTGTTCCGCCGGCTCGACGCGATCATCACCTTCCTCGACGCCCTGACCATCGGTCTGTTCGGGGCCATCGGTGCGACGAAGGCGCTGGCGCTGGGGCTCCCGGAGGTGCCTGCGGTGTTCGTGGGAGTGGTCTCGGCGGTCGGCGGCGGGATCCTGCGCGATCTCCTGCTGAATCTCCCGATTGCGGTCATGCACGTCGGGTCCCTCTACGCGGTCGCCGCGGGCGCCGGAACCATCGTGCTCGTCGTGATGGTGGATGTGGGGGTGCCGCTCATCCCGGCCGCGATCGTCTGCGTCGTGGTCACGCTGGCGATCCGGCTGCTCGCCGTGCGCTTCGGCTGGAGTCTGCCGGAGCAACGGGAGCTCGGCCGGCTCCCCCGGATGCGCTGGCCGCGCCTGCGGCCACCGACACGGAGCCCGGAACGCACCGCCGAGCGCACCGACACGGGCACCATCCCTCGGTACCGCATCGACAAAGGCGAGTAAGCCGGAGGAGTTCGGCCAAACGGCGCCGGATGCGATGAACGGAGGTGGTCACGACCCGTAGGGGACGCGACCACCTCCGTTCGCGTACGGCGGTACGGAACCGGTCAGGCGGAGACCAGCTCCTCGGCCGGCTGGGCGGTGCGGACCGCGCGGTTGACCGCCGAGACGACCGCCTTGAACGAGGCCGTCGTCGTGTCCGCGTCGATGCCGACGCCCCAGCGACGCTGGCCGTCGACATCCAACTCGATGTACGCGGCGGCGAGGGCGGACTCGCTGGCCGACAGCGTGTGCTGCGAGTAGTCGTACAGGTGAGCGTCGACGCCGTGCTGGTGCAGGATGTCGAACAGCGCAGCGATCGGACCGTTGCCTTCGCCGGTGGCCTTCGAGACGGTGTCCCCATCGCGCAGGGTCACGGTGAGGACGACGTGCTCGCCCGTTTCGTTCGCCGTCGTCGTGCTGCCCAGCTCGAACCGGCCCCACTTGGCGTCCGGGTCGGTCGTGGGAGCGGGCAGGTACTCGTCCTGGAAGACCTCCCAGATCTGCTCGCTGGTGACCTCGCCGCCCTCGGCGTCGGTCTTGGCCTGCACGACGCCGGAGAACTCGATCTGCAGCTTGCGCGGCAGGTCGAGCGAGTGGTCGCTCTTCAGCAGGTACGCGACGCCTCCCTTGCCGGACTGCGAGTTGACGCGGATGACCGCCTCGTAGCTGCGGCCCAGGTCCTTCGGGTCGATCGGCAGGTACGGGACCGCCCAGACCAGGTCGTCGACCGACACACCCTCGCGTTCGGCGCGCGCCGCCATCGACTCGAAGCCCTTCTTGATGGCGTCCTGGTGGGAGCCGCTGAACGCGGTGAACACCAGGTCGCCGCCCCACGGGCTGCGCTCTCCGACGGGCAGCTGGTTGCAGTGCTCGACGGTGCGCTTGATCTGGTCGATGTCGCTGAAGTCGATCTGCGGGTCGATGCCCTGCGTGAACAGGTTGACGCCCAGGGTGACCAGGTCGACGTTGCCGGTGCGCTCGCCGTTGCCGAACAGGCAGCCCTCGATGCGGTCGGCGCCGGCCATGTAGCCCAGCTCGGCGGCCGCGACGGCGGTACCGCGGTCGTTGTGCGGGTGCAGCGACAGGATGACGTTCTCGCGGTGGTTCAGGTGGCGTGACATCCACTCGATCGAGTCGGCGTAGACGTTCGGCGTCGCCATCTCGACCGTGGCCGGCAGGTTGATGATCACCTTGCGCTCGGCCGTCGGCTCGAACACCTCCAGCACCTGGTTGCAGATGTCGGCGGCGAACTCCAGTTCGGTGCCGGTGTAGCTCTCGGGCGAGTACTCGTAGTAAATGGTGGTGCCCGGGACCAGCTCCTCGTACTTCCGGCACAGGCGCGCACCGCTCAGCGCGATGTCGACGATGCCCTGCTGGTCGGTGCGGAACACCACCTCCCGCTGCAGGATGCTGGTCGAGTTGTACAGGTGCACGATCGCCTGCTTGGCGCCCACCAGCGACTCGTACGTGCGCTTGATCAGGTGTTCGCGCGCCTGGGTGAGGACCTGGATGGTGACGTCGTCCGGGATGGCGCCCTCTTCGATGAGGCTGCGGACGAAGTCGAAGTCGGTCTGGCTCGCCGACGGGAAACCGACCTCGATCTCCTTGTAGCCCATCCGCACCAGCAGGTCGAACATGATGCGCTTGCGCTCGGGGCTCATCGGGTCGATGAGGGCCTGGTTTCCGTCACGCAGGTCGACGGCGCACCAGCGCGGCGCCTCCGTGATGCGAGTGGATGGCCAGGTGCGGTCCGGCAGGTCGACGCGGATCTGCTCGTGGAACGGTCGGTATTTGTGGATCGGCATGGCGCTCGGCGCCTGTGCGTTCTTCATTGTGTTCTCGAATCCTCTGCTCGTGTGCTGTGGAGAGCCGACGACGAACTCCGCGACGAGTGAGGCCCGAAACTAGGACTCGTCGCGGCAGCTAAGGAGGAGCAGACCGTACACAGACAACAGGCTACCACGCGCGGTGGAGCCCAGGGCAGCGCGGAGCGATGCCGCGACCCCAGCGCCGAGGGAGCCTGCGACCGAGGTCACGAGCGGCCCCGTACGAAGGTCGCCGCCTGGCGGACGGACAGTTCCGGCAGGTACGCGCGGACCAGCGCGATGCCGATCGCGGGCAGCGTCACCGGGTCCGGGTAGGCCATGATCAGCGGGTGCAGCTCGGGCTGGAACTTCTGCTTGAACTTCAGCAGCGAACGGAAGCCGTAGACCGGTTCGAGCGACGAGCTCAGGTAGCTGAGCACCCGATCCATGGTGTCTTGTCCCCCGTCCGGCGTGGCGGCGGTGTGGGCGAGTGGTGCGGCGGACAGCGACATGAACTCGATGCCGTCCTCCTTCATCCTGGTGGCGGCTTCGGCGATGAGGAACTCCATGACGCCGTTGATGCTGTCGGGCCGCCGGCGCATGAAGTCGAGGGTCCAGCCGATCACGATGCCGTTGCGGTAGGTGGGCAGCCAGCTGGTGACGGCCTCGATGCGGCCGTGCTCGGGGCCGTCGCCCTCGTTGACGGCCAGCATCAGCCGCACCTCCGCGTCGCGGAGCTCGTCGAGGCCGCCCAGGGTGAAGCCCATCTCGGGCAGATCCTTCTCGGCCACCCACTGCTCGGAGATGTCGGAGAGCTGGACGGCGGCGGACAGTGAGAGACCGGCGTACGAGGTCCACCGCGCACGGATTCCGGCCCTCTGGGCGCGGTTGATCGAGCTGCGGACGTCCTGCCACTTCTTGCCCGTGGTCGCCCACAGCTGGGGCCGGATGACGGTCTCCTCTGCGACCGTCATCGTCGACCAGCCCAGGCGCTCGAACAGCCCGCTGTAGCGGGACTCGACACTGTAGAAGACGGGGATCCAGCCGTTGTCGTCGCAGAACCGGGCGAATCCCTGGATCGCCCCGTCGTGCGGCGTCGGCGCGCCGAACGGGCCGCCTGTCGTCAGCGCGACCCGTCCCTCCACCCGGTACGCGATCGCGCCGCCGCCCACCGGATCGAACCAGTAGGAGTTACCCGGCCACGTCGCCATGAACGAGATCGCGTCCCCGCCGCCGCGGCGGAGCAGCTCACGCACGTGCCCGGACTCCCCCGTTCCTCGCCGCCGCAGTCCGCGGCCCAGCATCGCCGGGACAGCGGCAACGATCGCGACGAGCCAGAACACCGTTCCGATGTTGTGGTAGACCACCGTGGCCAGCGGAGTGGTCGGCAGGTACTGCACCGGCTCGCGGCGCAGGAAGCTGACCGGGATGAAGCGCTCCAGGACGTCGTCGAACAGGTCTGCCAGGTCGATGGGGCGCGTGAAGCCGGTGTCCTTCTGCAGCCAGCCGACGAGTACGTACACGCCGATCAGCGCCACGCCGGTCGTGAGCACGACCACGATGTACCGGCGCACCGCACGGGCGGACGGCATGACCGTGAAATGCCGACGGAAGACCACCATCAGGACGGCCATCGCCAGAGGCGCCAGGGTCGAGAGGGCGAGGATGGCCGTGATCTCCCAGTAGCGCGCCGACACCACCGGCCGTGCCGACGCGACGGGCAGGATGCCGTAGTAGAGCGCTGACAGCAGCGCGAGCAAGCCGTTCACCGCGACCGCGAGCCAGACCGCGAACCGGCGCCCGCGCAGCAGTCCGTACGCCGCGACCAGCAGGAGCAGGAGGGGCAGCACAGAGAGGAGCACCGGCCCCAGCCCGTTGATCCGTTCCAGCGTCAGATCGCGGACGCATTGACGGGTCACGGCGAAGGCCTGGCAGCGCTCGATGACGGAGGACGCGCTCGGCGCCTCGTTGCTGAACAGCAGCCCGACCGGCGACAGCATCCCGTAGCGCGTGGAGTTGAGCAGACCGATCACCGGTCCGAGCGCTGTGATCGTGACCGCCGACGCGAGCAGCACCCGGACCTCGTGGTGGGAACTGCGCAGCCAGTCCCCGACGATCTTCCGCTGCCGCAGCAGCGGCCCGAGGGCGAGTCCGGTGAGCACCGCCAGCAGTCGGTAGAGGTCGGAGGGCAGGCCCGAGTAGAGCAGGTACATGATCGCCACGAGAAGGGTGATCACGCGGATGCGGCGCCGCCACAGCGTCCCGGCGAACGCGCTCGCGGTCATCACAGTGCCGCCGATCGCCGTGAAGACGTCGAGCACCAGCAGGCCGTGCACGTTGCGCGCCCAGAGCTCCCCGATGTCGTTCGCCAGGACCTGCACGATGGCGCCGACGACCACGCCGACCGCCGCTGTTCCGAAGAAGGCGAGCACGGTTCGCCACGTGCCCATCAGCCGCTCAGAGGCGCCGACGAGCGCGACGGTGAGGATGAGGACGACGATCAGCTCGACCAGGTCGTCGGTGAACAGCACCGCGGTGAAGGGCGACCACCAGTGGCCGTCCAGCAACTGCACCGCGCCGGCGCCCAGCCAGCCGCGGAGGGGGCGGTGCGGGCCGCGGAGCGGACCCGTGACCAGCGCGAGCACCAGGATGAGCAGGGTCACCGCCGTGGTGAACGGATGCCGGACGATCAGCCGTCCGATTCGTTCGAGAAGACCCTTCAGCGTCACGAACCGAGTCCCAGCTGTTCCGCGATCACCGGGAACCCGTGTGTGAGGACGTAGCGCACCGTTTTCCAGTCGTGCGCCGTGCCGGGTGAACTGAGCACCTCGGCGTGCACGCCCGCACGCATCGCATCCTCGGACAGTTTCCGTGCGAAGGCGGAGTACTTCGCGTCGTTCGCCCCAGCGCCGAAGACCATGACCGAGTCATGGTAAGGGGCGTGCGCGACGAATTGCGCCGCCGGCTGCGCCTTCTCGAACGCCGCCTTCGATCCCCCGAACCCCGTGCTGATGGTCAGCTCCTCATTCCCCAACGTCGGCCCGAGTTCGCTCGACGAGGCGAGCGCGGAACCGAAGATGTCCGGCCTGCTGCTCGCGAACTGGACGGCGCAGGTGGCGCCTTGCGAGTAGCCGAACACCCCCCATCCTGCCGGGTCACCGCTCACGCGGAGGTTCGAACGCACCCAGTTCCGCACATCCGTCAGAAGATAGGTCTCCGAGTTGCCGTAGTCGTGGGAGTCGATGCACATCGGATTGCGGCCAGGCCCGCCGAGCTGGTCGGGTGCGACAACGATCGGGGCGTACCCGCCGTGCGTGGCGGCGAACGCATCCATCGCGGAGGCGACGCCGCCCGCTGTGAACATGTCGGCGGGCGCGCCGGGCTGGCCGGACAGCGCGTACAGCACGGGAAGCGCCGGCGGGTTCGCGGTGAGCGCGATGGGCGGCAGGTAGACGACCGCCTCGCGAGCCGGGAACCGCGACACGGTGGCGGGGATGTGGACGGTCCCGACCTCGCCCTTCTGCGGGACCACCGGCGGGTCACCAGCAGGGAGGTTCGCCGACACACGCCAGTCGGTTCCAGCGATCACCTGGCCCCTCTCCGAGTGCAGGTCGAGGGCCTTGTACGGCACAACGCCGATGGCGTCGTTCAGGTTGCGGTAAGCGCCGAAGTCGGCATTGATCCCGCAGAACGCGGCGACGAGGAACACCGGGATGCTGACAGCCGCGATCAGCTTCCGCCACCACCGCGAGCGGAACAGGTTCGCCACCGCGAGGCTCACACCGCCGAAGCCGAGGGCCGTCCACAGTGTGGTCACCGGAGTGAGGGCGACACCGAACAGGTCCAGCACATCCGTCAGCAGCCACACCAGGAACCACCCGGCCAAGCCGCCCCCGAGCGCAGCGAGCAGCCCCGCGAGCGTGCGCTTCCAGGTGGGGCGGACCAGCAGGTACAGCGCGAGCGCGGCGGCGACGACATCGAGCGCGATGAGGAACGGCGGCTTGTCGATCCTCAGGGTCAGGAGCCAGTTCAGGGCGGATTCCTCTCGAAAGCTCAGGTCGGTGCGCTCGGTGGTGGACGCTTCATTATTCAGGGCTCAGTTCACCGATAGCTGAGGCTCCGTGAGAGTTCAGGAAACTTCCAGGGCGGTTACTCGACCGCCAGCGCCTCCACCGGCGACACCCGCGTGGCCCGGCGGGTCGGCGCGAGAGCCGCGACCACCGCAAGAGCCGCGGCGGCGACCACGATTGCGGCCAGGAACGGCAACGGAAGCACCGGGGCCATGAGCCCGCCTCCCGGGATCATGCCGAGCAGCGACTGAGCACCGATCCAGCCGTACAGGGTGCCCAGCACGAGGCCGGTCAGCACCGAGGCGACCGTCAACTGCGCGCTCTCCGCCAGGATCATCCTGCGCACCTGCGCGGCGCTGAAACCGAGCGCCCGCAGCAGGCCGAGCTCCCGGCCCCGCTGCAGCACGCTCAGCGACAGCGTATTGACCACGCCGCACGCCGCGATGACCGCCGAGAACCCGACCAGGACGGTGAAGACGGCCAGCGTGCCCTCGATGACCGGGGCTGCACCCTCGTAGACGCCCGGCTCGCGCGCCGACGCCTCCCGGATCAGTTCCAGCCAGGTCGAGGCGGCGACGACGAACATGGTGATCAGCGTGACGCCGATCACCAGGCCGATCGCCGTGCGCGAGCTCCGTTCCGGGTTCCGCACGGCGTTGGCGGCGGCCAGACGGCCCGCCGCTCCGCGTCCGACGACCAGGCCGACGGTACGCAGGACCGCGGGCAGGAAGAACGGCGCCGCCTGCACGATCCCGGTGAACGAGAGGACGCCGCCGAGCATCGCGATGAGCACGCCGTAACGCGAGAGGTCGGCGAGGAGCGAACCGGCCCGCAGGAACACACCGAGACCGAGCAGCAGCCCCAGCGTGAGAAGAGCGCCACCGCTCAGGATGAGGCCCAGCGAAACCCCGAGTCGTGCGCGGCTACGGACGACCTGCGCCGGGCGTTCCTGCGCCGCGCCGAGCGCCTGCACGGGTGTCACGGAGAGCACCCGGCGGCTCCCGATCCAGGACGCGAGCCAGGTCGTCAACACGACGACCACGGCGGGGCCGACCATCGCAGGCGACAGCACCGGATAGGTCACATCGGGCAGGGTCCCGGTCGCCACGAAAAGCCGGACGGCGAGGAGCGCCAGCGCGGCTGCCGCCGCCCCGCCGACCAGCGCGCCGATCAGCCCGACGGCGAGCCCTTCCCCCGCCACCGACCTCCTCTGCGCACGCGCGCTCGAGCCGATCAGCCGGAGCAGCGCGATCGTGCGGGTGCGACCGGCGATGACCGTCGCGAACGTGTTCGTGGTGACGATCGCCCCGACGTAGACGGCGATCACGAAGAAGATGCCCGCGACGAGGGCGAGGGCGACCTGGACGCTGCCGTGTTCCCCCACCTGCGATGCGCCGATGTAGGCGTCCAGGATGTTCACGCCGCCGACCAGCGCAACGCCGAACGCCGAACTGAGAGCCGCGACCAGGATGCCCGCCCGGTGATCGCGTGCGTTCGCCCGGAACGCGGAGAAGGGCCGACTCACGCGCGCGACTCCATCCCGAGCATGAACGAGGAGATCTCCTCGGCGCTGGACTGCGGCCGCTCGGCGACGACGCGGCCGTCGGCGAGGAAGACGATGTGGTCGGCGAAGCTCGCCGCGATCGGGTCGTGGGTGACCATGGCGATGCTCTGTCCGGACGTGCGCGCCGCATCCTGCAGCACGGTGAGGACCTCTCGACCGGTGCGCGAGTCCAGGTTGCCGGTCGGCTCGTCAGCGAAGACCAGGTCCGGCCGCGTGGCCAGCGCGCGGACGATGGCGGCGCGCTGCTGCTGCCCGCCCGACAGTTCGTGGGGCCGGTGGGTGAGCCGGTCGCGCAGGCCGAGAGTGTCGATGAGGTGGTCGACCCGCTCGGACTCCTGCCGGGTCGGCCGCCGGCCGTCCAACTCGAACGGCAGCAGGATGTTCCCGCGTACATCGAGGGTCGGCACCAGGTTGAACGCCTGGAAGACGAACCCGACGCGGCGACGGCGCAGCACCGTCAGTTCGGCATCGCCGAGATGGGTGATCTCGGTGTCGCCGAGGAAGACACGGCCGCGGGTGACCGAGTCCAGTCCCGCCATCACGTGCATCAGGGTCGACTTGCCGGAGCCGCTCGGCCCCATGATGGCCGTGAACCGGCCGGCCGGAATGCCGACGGTCACGTCGTCGAGCGCGCTGACGCGTCCGGGGCCGGCGCCGTAGGTCTTGGTCGCCGCTTCGACGCGGGCCACCGTTTCGGTGAGAGTGAGGTCCATGTGATCAACGCTAGGGAGCGGCGGAGGCCGCCGGATCGGGCGACGGGCCCATCCTGTGTCCTCCCTGAGGATGACGTGGGATGTCTGTGCGGTCCGCCCCCGACCGCCCCGAGTTTCGTCGGTCGGAGATTCGGACTCGGACTGGCCGCGATCTCCGGCGGGCCGCGGTGCGTCGGAGACTCGCAGCGAGTCCTCCGACGATGGGCGGCGGATCTCCGACGGGAGGCGACGCTACTCGGCGGCGGTCAGCCCGTGTTCGAAGGCGTAGACGACCATCTGGACGCGGTCGCGCAGCCCGAGCTTGGCGAGGATGCGGGAGATGTGCGTCTTCACGGTCGCCTCGCTGAGGAACTCCGAGCCCGCGATCTCGGCGTTGCTGAGGCCGCGGGCGGCGAGGACGAAGATCTCCCGCTCCCGCGAGGTCAGGGAGGAGAACTCGGCCGGCTCCGGCCGGGTCGGCTGGGCGGACGAGAAGTACTCGAACAGTTCTCGCGTGGCCCCTGCGGCGATCACCGCGCTGCCGGCGTGCACTGTGCGGATCGCGGCGAGCAGGAACTCCGGTTCGGCGTCCTTCAGCACGAAACCACTCGCGCCGCCGCGGATCGCACGCGCCGCAGCTTCGTCGAGGTCGAATGTCGTCAAGACCACGATCCGGGGCGGCGTCCGGCCGGCACGCTCCGCGTCGGCGATGATCGCGCTGGTTGCGGCGATGCCGTCCATCACCGGCATGCGGATGTCCATCAGCACCACGTCCGGTCGGGCCTCGGCCGCGAGGCGCACGCCCTCCTGGCCGTTGCCCGCCTCGCCGGCAAACTCCAGGTCGCCCTGCGAGCTGAGCAGCATCCGCACGCCGGCCCGGAACAAGGGCTGGTCGTCGACCAGCAGCACCCGGATGCGCGTGCCCGTCGCGGCGCCGCTCGTCGCGCCCGTCCCTCCGCCGCTCACGCTGCCACCCCCGGCAGGAACGCGGTCACCACGAACTCGCCGCCCTCCGGACCCGCCGTCAGCGACCCGCCGGCGAGGGACGCGCGCTCGCGCATCCCGGGCAGTCCGTGGCCGACGCGCTGCAGGGCACCAGTCGTGGTGGGCTCGGGGGTGGTTTCTTTCATGGTGTTCCTCACGGTGATGACGAGGCCGGGCACACGGCCGGCCGCTGGGTCGGCGGGCGCGGCGGCGAGCACGACGCTGGCCGGACGGCCGGTGTCGCCGTGCCGGAGCGCGTTGGTGAGCGCCTCCTGGACGATGCGGAAGGCGGCGAGCTGCTGAGCGGAGCCGAACGCGTCGAGCGCCCCGCTGCGCTCGAGGGTGACCGGCAGGCCGGCCGACCGGATGTGCTCGACCGTCTGGTCGAGGTCGGCCAGCGAGGGCTGCGGACCGTCGTGCGCGCCCGGCGGTCGATCGGGGTCGGCAGGATGCGACTGCCGCAGCTCGGCCAGGAGCACGCGAACGTCGCCGAGCGCCGAGCGCGCGGTGGAGGCGATGGTGGCAAGTGCCTCATCCACCGCATCGGGGTCGTTGTGCCGGGCATACCGGGCTCCATCGGCCTGCGCGATCACCACGGCCAGGGAGTGAGCGACCACGTCGTGCATGTCCCGGGCGATCCGGGTGCGCTCCTGCTCGACCACGACGTCTTCGACGGCCCGGTCGCGGTCGAGCTCGGCCGCGTCGCGTGCCCGCCGTGCGGCGCGCGCGTTCCGCCAGGTGCGCACCAGCAGGCCGAGCACCCAGGACAGCCCGAGCACGGTGACGCTCACCACGAAGAGGAAGGCGAACTGCAGTGCCACACTGGCGATCGCGCTGGACAGCAGGTCGTAGTAGCCCTGCGCCACCGCTGCGGTAACGGTCAGGTAGAGGGCAGCGACGAAGGCGCCGATGCCGGCCGAGATGAGTCCGGCCGCCCGAACGACCCGGTCGCCGTAGGCCGCCGTCGCGTACAGCACGATCAGCACTCCCAGGTCGCTGACCAGGATGCTGTGGCCGGTCGTCATCTGGAGGACGGCCGCGAGCCACGCGATCGAGAGCGCGACCGCCGGGGACATCCGGCGGAGGGCCACAGCCACGGAGAAGGCGGTGAGCACGACGAAGGCCGCCCGGTCCTGTTCGCCCGCGATCAGGCAGAACACCAGGAAGGCGACCGCGCCGATGATGTCGACGGTCAGCTGCGTCCGGGTGAGACGCCGGACCAGCTGGGCGCGGTCGGCGTCATCCTCGGTGACGTCCGCACCCCCGCTGGATGCGAGCCAGACCAGCACGGACGGACCCTGCCGGCCGCCCCCGATCCGTCGCGCGCCTGCGGCCGGTGAGGCCTCCGTGACCGCCGTCTGCGCCGCACGCTGCCGAGCGACCAGGAAGCCCAGCAGCCACGCGGCAACGAAGATCACCGCCAGCAGCAGGCTCATCAGGACGAAGCCGATCCCCTGGCTCGTGTAGTAGCCCGCGATGACCGGCCCGAACTGCGGGAACTTCAGGTCACCTCGAACCGTGAACAGGTACGCCATCGCCGGCGCGACCAGAATCGCCGAGGCGAAGTCGAGCCACCGCAGCACGCGGCCGCCGTGGGCGGCCACTCCCACCAAGGCCACCACCACCGCGATCGACGCGATCACACGGAACGCTCCGCCCATCGAGTCCTGCTCCGCCAGCTCCAGCAGCACCGCCACCCACAGCAGCCCGAGCGCGACAGTGGGCAGGATGCGCGACACTGCGACAGCCGCGCAGTAGAAGACGAGTGCCAGCGCGGCCGACATGTCGTACGGCAGCCCGGTGACGAACCATGCCGCGAACAGCGCCACCGCAAGCGCCGGCTCCAGCACCCAGCGGTGCGGCGCGAGCGCGCTCAGGAGTCGGCGACGGGAGGGCATGCCTCTACCGTACGGGCCGGGCTGCCACGCTCGCCTCCCAGCGGCCAGGAATCATCCTCGGGATGTAGCACGCCTCAGCGTGCCTCAGAACCCGAGCCGCCCAAGCTGCTTCGGGTCGCGCTGCCAGTCCTTTGCGACCTTCACCCGGATCGACAGGAAGACGTGCCTCCCGAGCAGTTCCTCGATCGGCTTGCGCGCGGTCGCTCCTACGTCGCGGATCCGGCTGCCGCCCTTCCCGATCACGATCGCCTTCTGGCTGTCGCGCTCCACGAACAGGTTCGCGTAGACCTCGACCAGGTCTTTGTCCTCGCGCTCGACGATGTCGTCGATCGTCACCGCCAGGGAGTGCGGCAGCTCATCGTCGACGCCTTCGAGCACCGCCTCCCGGATCAGCTCCGAGATGCGGTCCTCGATCCCCTCGTCCGTGATGGCCTCGTCCGGATAGAGCGGCGCGGGCGACGCCGGCAGCAGCTTCATCAGCTCGTCGGTCAACGTCTCGAGTTGGATGTTGTCGGCGGCGGACACGGGCACGATCGCGTCCCACTCCCGCAGCTCCGACACGGCGAGCAGCTGCTCGGCGACCTGAGCCTTGCACGTCGCGTCCACCTTGGTCACGATCGCGACCTTCTTGGCCCGCGGGTAGTCGTCGAGCTGCTCGTTGATGAACCGGTCGCCCGGGCCGATCTTCTCGTCGGCGGGCACGCAGAACCCGATCACATCGACGTCGCCGAGCGTCGACTGCACGAGCGTGTTCAGTCGCTCGCCGAGCAGGGTGCGCGGGCGGTGGATGCCCGGGGTGTCGACCAGGATCAGCTGGCCGTCCTTCTGGTGCACGATCCCGCGGATGGCGCGGCGGGTGGTCTGCGGCTTGGAACTCGTGATCGCGACCTTCTCGCCGACGAGGGCGTTGGTCAGCGTCGACTTGCCCACGTTGGGGCGGCCGACGAACGAGACGAATCCGGCGTGGTACTCGGTCACGATCTGCTCTCCTGGGTGGTGTGTCGCCTGTCGCCGCCACGGTCGCTGCCGTGCCGGTCGCTGCCACGGTCGCTGCCGTGCCTGTCGCCGCCACGGTCGCTGCCGTGCCGGTCGGTGCCGTGGCGGTCCGGGCGGTCCTCGTCCTTCGGCATGGGCACGCTCCCACTGTCACGGCTGGGTTGCGGAAGCAGGGCGACATCCCGCTCCACCAGCACCGACGCGACATGCTTGTGGCGGCCCTCGATGCGATCCACGGTGAACCGCAACCCGTGCACCTTGACCGTCGACCCGACCTCGGGCAGCCGGCCGAGTGCCTTCGTGACGAGGCCGCCGACACTGTCGACATCCTCCTCCTCGATCTCGATGTCGAACAGCTCGGCGAGGTCGTCGATCGGCAGCCGGGTCGCCATCCGGTAGCGGCCCTCGCCGAGCGGCTGGATGAGCGCCACTTCGTGGTCGTACTCGTCCGAGATGTCGCCGACCAGCTCCTCGATGAGGTCTTCCAGCGTCACCAGGCCCGCGATGCCGCCGTACTCGTCGACCACCATCGCCAGGTGGTTCGACTCGCGCTGCATCTGCGCCAGCAGGGCGTCGGCCTTCTGCGACTCGGGCACGAACAGGGCCGGCCGCGCCAGGTCTCCGACGGTCAGGTCGTCCGCGCCGAGCGGACGCTCGAAGCTCAGCTTGGCCGCATCCCTCAGGTACAGGATGCCCATCACCTCGTCGGGGTCTCCGCCGTCGATGACCGGCATGCGCGAGACGCCGGTCGAGAAGAACAGGCCCATGGCGGTGCCCAGACCGGCGGTCGTATCCACCGTGATCATGTCGGTGCGCGGGATCATCACCTCTCGCACGACCGTGTCGTTGAACTCGAAGATCGAGTGGATGAGCTCCCTGTCGTCCTCCTCGAGCACGTCGAACTCGGTCGCCTCGTCGACGATCGACAGCAACTGCTCCTCACTGGTCACCGGGGCCGAGCGAGCCCGCGACGGCGTCACGCGGTTGCCGAGGGCGACCAGTCCGCCCGGGATGGGTCCGAGCACGACCCGGACGAAGCGCACGATGGGCGCGGCCAGCCGCAGCAGGACAGTGGAGTTGGCCCGGCCGACGCTGCGCGGGCTCACGCCGACCAGCACGAACGACACCGCCGTCATGATGAGCGCGGCCACGATGAGCGAGACCCACCATTCGGCGAAGATCTGCTCGAACGCCAGCGTGACCAGCACCGCGGCCGTCGTCTCCGCGAGGAGGCGGGTGAAGCTGACCGCGTTCAGGTAGGCGCCCGGGTCCTCCGCGATCGCCCGCAGGGACTTCTTCGCGCGCGAGGTCTCCGCCAGGTCGGCGATGTCGGCGCGCGACTGCACGGCCAGGGCGGAGTCGACGGCGGCCATCAGGCCGCCGAAAGCAACCAGCAGGAACGCGACGATGAAGAACAGCGCCTGCAGCATCCCGGCTCCTAGCGCTGTCGGTCGTAGCGGGCGAAGCCGACGAGGATGTCGCGCTGGATCGCGAACATCTCGCGCTCCTCCGCCGGCTCCGCGTGATCGAAGCCGAGCAGGTGGAGGATGCCGTGCGTGGTCAGGAGCAGCAGCTCGTCCATCAGCGAGTGTCCGGCGGTCTCCGCCTGCACCTGCGCGACCTGCGGGCACAGCACGACGTCGCCGAGGAGCCCGGCCGGCGACGGCTCCTCCTCGGTGCCCGGCCGAAGCTCGTCCATGGGGAAGCTGAGCACGTCCGTGGGGCCGGGCTCGTCCATCCACTGCACGTGCAGCTGCTCCATCGCGGCCTCGTCGACGAGCACGATCGCCAGCTCGGCGTCCGGGTGGACGTGCAGGATGTCGAACGCGTACGTCGCCAGCCGCTGGAGGGCGGCTTCGTCGACCTCGATGGTGGACTCGTTGTTGATCTCGATGCTCACTGCGGCCCTATCGTCGCTTCCGTGTCGGTCTATCGGCGCTTGGGGAGGTGATCGCGCGGGCTGCCGCCGCGGCGCTCGGCGCGGTTCGCGAACTCGGCCGCCTGCTCCCGCTCGTAGTGCCGTGCCTGCTGGCGCGCGTCGTACTCGGTGTACGCGTCGACGATCCGCCCGACCAGGCTGTGGCGCACCACGTCGTCGCTGGTGAGGCGGGCGAAATGGATGTCGTCGATGTCGTTGAGCACCCGCGTCACGAGCCGCAGGCCGCTGGCGGCGTTCGGGAGGTCGACCTGGGTGATGTCGCCGGTGACGACCATCTTGGAGTTGAAGCCGAGACGCGTCAGGAACATCTTCATCTGCTCCGGCGTCGTGTTCTGCGCCTCGTCGAGGACGATGAACGAGTCGTTCAGCGTCCGCCCGCGCATGTAGGCGAGCGGTGCGACCTCGATCGTCCCGGCGGCGAGCAGCTTGGGTACGAGGTCAGGATCCATCATCTCGTTGAGCGCGTCGTACAGCGGGCGCAGGTAGGGGTCGATCTTGTCGGTGAGCGTGCCGGGCAGGTAGCCCAGACGCTCGCCCGCTTCGACGGCCGGGCGGGTCAGGATGATCCGGGTGACCTCTTTGCGCTGCAGCGCCTGGACGGCCTTCGCCATGGCGAGGTAGGTCTTGCCGGTGCCGGCCGGGCCGATCCCGAAGACGATCGTGTTGTGGTCGATCGCGTCGACGTACTGGCTCTGCCCGAGCGTCTTGGGTCGGATGCTCTTGCCGCGCGCGGTCAGGATGGCCTGGCCGAGCACATCCGACGGGCTGAGGTTCAGGTCGGTACCCAGCATCCGCGCCGAGCTGGTCACCTCGGCGGGCGAGAGCTCCTGGCCGTTGCGGACCATCTCCAGCAACTCCTGGACGAGGCGCTCGGCGGCGGCGACCTGGGTCGCATCACCGGTGAGGGTGATCTCGTTGCCGCGCACGTGCACGTTGACGAGCGGGTACTGCCGCTCCAGCGTGGTGAGCAGCCGGTCCTGCGGTCCGAGCAGACGAACCATCTGGATGCCGTCGACGCTCAGGCGCGCTTCGGCGCCCGCCTGTTCTCCCGGGTTCGAGGCGCCCTGGGTCGATTCAGAGTTCGGCAAGAGATCCTTCCCGGAGGCTTTCGCCGCCGTTATCGCTGAGGACGTGTGCGTGGACGTGGAACACGGTCTGGCCCGCTCCGGCGCCGGTGTTGAAGATGAGCCGGAAGTCGCCGTCCGAGTGCTCCTCTGCGAGGTGCTTCGCGGTGGCGACGAGCTCGGCCAGCAGCCCCGGGTCGCCCGCGGCGAGCTCCGCGACGTCGCGGTACTCCTCCGTCTTGGGGACGACGAGCAGGTGCAACCGGGCCTTCGGCGCGATGTCGCGGAACGCGATCAGCCGGTCGGAGTCGAACACCACATCGGCCGGGATCTCGCCCGCGATGATCCGCGAGAAGATCGAACGCTCCGTGTCTGCCATATCCCTATCCTATTCGCGCACGCCGACAACGCGGCTGGGGTCACCAGCGCCCGAGCGCGGCGTTGAGGACGGCGAGGGCGGCCGGGCCGGCGGTAGAGGTGCGGAGCACCGTGTCGCCGAGGCGCACGAGCTCGCCGCCGGCGTCACGCAATGCCGCCAGCTCCTGCGGCGCGATGCCGCCCTCGGGTCCGACGACGAGCACGAGGTCGCGGCCATCCGGTCGGATGGCCGTCAGCGGCGCCTCGGCGTCCGGTTCGAGCACGAGAACGCGCGCGCCCGCCGTCAGCGACGCGAGCTGCTTGGTCGTCGCCAGCTCACCCACCTCGGGCGTCCAGGCGCGGATCGACTGCTTGGCCGCCTCCCGCACGATGGTCGCCCAGCGCTCACGGCCCTTCGCGACCTTCGCGCCCTCCCACCGGGAGATCGAGCGGGATGCCGCCCACGGCAGCACCGCATCCACACCGAGCTCCGTGGCCGCCTGCACGGCCAGTTCGTCACGGTCGCCCTTCGCGAGCGCCTGCACGAGCGTGATCGCTGGTGTCGGGCGTGGAACGCGCGACACCGCCTCCACGTCGATCGTCAGCTCGGTGTTCGTCGCCACGAGCACCTCGCCCGACGCCACCAGACCGCGGCCGTTGCCGATCAGCACCGACTCGCCCGGCCGGGTCCGGTTGACGGTCGCCGCGTGCTTCGCCTCGGCGCCGCTCAACGACAGCCGGGCGCCGACCTCGACGTCGTCGAGGTCCTCACGCAGATACAGGGACGCCATCGCTCGCAGTGCTACAGGTTGAGGAAGCGGTCGCGGAGCTTCGCGAACAGACCCTGCTGGAAGTGCGCCAGCGAGGGCTGCGCCGCCTTGTGGGTCGCGGCGAACTTCTTGATCAGCTCTTTCTCTTTGTGGTCGAGCTTCGTCGGGGTGACCACCTGGATGCCGACGCGGAGGTCGCCGCGGCCGGTGCCGCGCAGGTGGGTGATGCCGCGATCCTTCACGCTGATGATGTCGGCGGACTGCGTGCCGGGCTTCAGCTCCAGGCGGATGTCGCCGTCGAGCGCCTTGACGGTCGCCGTGGTGCCGAGGATGGCATCCGTCATCGACAGCTCCAGCGTGCAGAGAAGGTCGTCGCCGTCCCGGCTGAAGATCTCGTGGTGCTTGACCTTGATCTCCAGATAGAGGTCACCGTTGGGGCCACCGGCAGGGCCGGCCTCGCCGCTGCCGGGCATCTGCAGGCGGAGGCCGGTGTCGACGCCTGCTGGGATGTCCACCGGAACGGAGCGGCGGGCGCGCACACGGCCCTGGCCCTGGCAGGTGACGCACGGCGTCGCGATGACGGTGCCGTACCCGCGGCAGGTGCCGCACGGGCTCGAGGTCATCACGTTGCCGAGCAACGAGCGCACCGAGCGCTGGATGCTGCCGGTGCCGTGGCAGATGTCGCAGGTCACCGGCTGGGTGCCCGGCTGGCAGCAGGAGCCGTTGCAGGTCTCGCAGACGACGGCCGTGTCGACCTCCAGGTCGCGATGCGTGCCGAAGATGACCTCGTCCAGGTCGACCTCCACGCGCAGCAGGGCGTCCTGACCGCGCTCACGCCGCGACCGCGGGCCGCGGCCCGCTCCCCCGCCGCCACCGAAGAACGTCTCGAAGATGTCGCTGAACCCGGCGAAGTCGGCTCCGCCCGCCCCACCGCCGAAACCGCCCGAGCCGCCGAGGTCGTACTGCTGGCGCTGCTGCGGGTCGCTGAGCACGTCGTACGCGTGCGTCACGAGCTTGAACCGCTCCTGCGCTTCGGCGCTCGGGTTCACATCCGGGTGGAGCTCCCGCGCGAGCCGGCGGTACGCCTTCTTGATGTCGTCGGGGCTGGCGTCGCGCTCGACGCCCAGGACTTCGTAGTGGTCGGCCACGTGGGGCTGTTCCTTCTTCTCGATCGAGTGCTGTGTACTGGGTTCTGCGAGTGGATGCGGTGCAGGCTACTGCTCGCCGAGCATCCGGGAGAGGTATCGGGCGACGGCGCGGACGGCCGCCATGTTGCTGGAGTAGTCCATGCGGAGCGGGCCGAGGAGGCCGACGCGGGCCACATCGGACCCCGCCGCACTGTAACCGCTGGAGAGGATGGATGCTTCCGTCAGGCCGAAGCCGGCGTTCTCGCGGCCGATGCTCACGGCGACGCCGTGCTGGTCGGTCGCCATCTCGTCGAACAGGCGGAGCAGCACCACCTGTTCTTCGATCGCCTCGAGCACCGGGGTGATCGTGCCGGGGAAGTCGAGTTCGGTGCGGACCAGGTTGGCGGCGCCCGCCATGACCAGCTTCTCCTGCCGGTTGGCAGCGATCTGGTCGAGCAGAGCCCCGGCGACCGGTTCGACCAGCGCACGGCTGCGGTCGGTGAGAGCCGACGGCAGCTCGCGCAGGCGCGCGGTCGCCTCGGCGAGGGTCAGCCCGGCCGCCGCGCCGTTGATGGCGCCGCGCACCTCGGCCACGTCCTCATCGCTCAGCTCGGAGGCCAACTCGATCACACGCTGCTCGACCGCCCCGGAGTCGGTGATGAGCACGCTGAGCAGCCTGCGCGGCGACATGGCCACGAGCTCGATGTGACGGATGCGCGACCGCGCGACCGAGGGGTACTGCACCAGCGCCACCTGGTTGGTGAGCTGTGACAGCAGGCGGACAGTGCGGGACAGCACGTCGTCGAGGTCGGCGGAGTGACCCAGGAACGTCTCGATCGCCGTGCGCTGCGCGGGCGTGAGCGGGCGCATCTCAGCGAGGTGGTCGACGAACAGGCGGTAGCCCTTGTCGGTGGGGACACGGCCGGACGAAGTGTGCGGAGCCGCGATCAGCTCCTCCTCTTCGAGCAGGGCCATGTCGTTGCGGATGGTCGCCGCCGACACGCCGAACGAGTGCCGTTCGACGATGCTCTTCGATCCGACCGGCTCGCGCGACGCCACATAGTCCTGGACGATGACGCGCAACACCTCGAGGCTGCGTTCCGAAACCATCCCCGCCTCCCGTCGACCGATTAGCACTCACGCTTCCTGAGTGCCAATCCTACCGCGAGGAAACACCACGAGGGTGATTGCTGGCTGAGACACGGCAGCAGTACCTTATGTGCAACGGTTCGACACGCTCGCAACCGATCATGAAAGGGTTCCGCCAATGACAGACCCGAACCAGCCGTCCGACCCCACGGGAGGCGTCCCTCCGCAGCAGCCGGGCGGCGTCCCGCCGCAGCAGCCGGGCGGCGTCCCGCCGCAGCAGCCCGGCGGTGTCCCGCCGCAGCAGCCGTATTCGAATGTCCCGCCGCAGCAGCCCTACGCGCAGCCGGCCGGTGGACCGCAGCAGCCCTACGCGGCAGCGGCGGCACCCCTCGACGCCGCGCAGGACAAGCAGTGGGCGTCGTTCGCACACTTGGGCGGCATCCTGTGGATCCTGCCATCGCTCATCATCTGGCTGGTCTTCAAGGACCGCGGCCGGCTCACCAATCAGGAGGCCAAGGAAGCCCTCAATTGGCAGATCACCTGGATCCTCGCCTGGGTGGCGTCGCAGATCATCGGGATCATCATCGGCAGCTTCACGTACGGGCTCGGCTACCTGCTCTTCGGTCTGCTGATCCCGTGGGCGCTGTACATCGTCAACCTGGTGTTCTCGATCCTCGGCTTCGTCCGGGTGAACAGCGGTGGAACGTACCGCTACCCGATGAACTTCCGGTTCATCAAGTAGTCGACGCGTTCAGGCTCTTTCAGCCTCGGGCCTCGCGCCCTAGGCTGGGGCCGACCGCGCCCACCCGGCCAACCAGAGGAGAACCGCACCATGTCCGCGACACCCCCGCCGCCCCCGCCCCAGCAGCCGTACGGTGGCGCCGCACAACTCAGCCCCGCAGACGAGAAGCTCTGGGCGACACTCGTCCAGGTCGGCGGGATCCTGTTCAGCTGGATCCCGGCGCTCATCGGCTACCTGGTGCTGAAGGACCGCGGCCCCTTCATCCGCGCACACACGGCGACCGCCCTGAACTTCCAGATCACGATCTTCATCGCCTACGTGGTGGGCGGCATCCTGTCGATCGTGGTGGTCGGAATCTTCATCATCCTCGCCGCCTGGGTGCTCGACATCGTGTTCAGCATCATCGCGGCCGTGAAGGCGAACCAGGGCGAGTTCTACACGTACCCGATCGCGATCCGGTTCGTCAGTTGAGCGTCCAGCTGCGCTAAGCGGCTTCGTCCGCCAGCAGCCGGCGCACCACCGCGTCGGCCAGGAGCCGCCCCCGCAGGGTCAGCACGATCGACCCGCGGAGGGCGGCTCGTCCGTCTATCAGGCCGTCGGCGATCAGGGCGGGCACTTCGTGGCGGCCTGCATCGCCGAGTTCGGTGGTCCGGACGCCCTCGCGGATGCGGCTGAGAAGCAGCACGCGCTCCACGTGACGGGTCTCCTGGCCGAGGGTCTCTCGGCCCGCCGCCGGCGACTCGCCGCCCAGCACGCGCTGAGCGTAGGCCGCCGGATGCTTGACGTTCCACCAGCGGACACCGCCCACGTGGCTGTGAGCGCCCGGCCCGATCCCCCACCAGTCGTGCCCCAGCCAGTAGGCCAGGTTGTGCCGCGAGCGGTGGGCCGCATCCGTCGCCCAATTGCTGACCTCATACCAGTCGTAGCCGGCGTCGGCGAGCCGGCGGTCGGCCAACTCGTACATGTCGGCCTCGAGGTCGTCGTCCGGCTCGGGTACCTGGCCGGAGCGGATCTGCCGGGCGAGCTTGGTGCCGGCCTCGACGATCAGCGCGTAGGCCGACAGGTGATCCGGCTCGCAGGCGAGCGCGGCGTCGAGGCTCCGCGACCAGTCGTCCAGCGACTCCCCCGGCGTCCCGTAGATGAGGTCGAGGCTGACCTGGAGGCCGGCGTCGCGAGCCCAGCCGACGACGAGCGGGACGCGCGCCGGGTCGTGTGTGCGCTCCAGGGTGTGGAGGACGTGCGGAACGGCGGACTGCATCCCGAACGACACCCGTGTGAAGCCGGCGTCGGCGAGGCGGCGCAGATCGTCGGCGTCCACCGAGTCGGGGTTCGCCTCGGTGGTCACTTCGGCGCCGTCGGCCAAGCCCCAGGCGTCGCGGACGGCGCCGAGCATCGCGGCGAGGTCGCCCGGCGGGAGGAGCGTCGGGGTGCCGCCGCCGAAGAACACCGTCGAGACCGGCCGGTCGGGGATGCCGCTTGCGTGCAGGGCCCGGGCCGCGAACTGCACCTCTCCCACCGCGTGGCCGGCGTAGTCGGACTGCGAGACGCCGCGGAGTTCGGTCGCCGTGTAGGTGTTGAAGTCGCAGTAGCCGCAGCGCACCCGGCAGAACGGGACGTGCAGGTAGACCCCGAAGCCGCGGCTGTCCGCGTCGTCGGCGGCGGTCGCCGGAAGCAGGCCGTCTGCGGGCGCAGGGTCGCCGAGGGGCAGAGCGCTGGGCATCAGGCGGAGCTCGCGGGGTGCAACGCGCGCAGGTACTTCGCGGTGTAGCGTCGCTGAACCGTCGCCAGGATCGGCGCGGCCATCCGGTAGAAGGCGTTCGACGGGCGGGACAGCGCCCGCACCCGGAACCAGACCGTGCCGTCCTCGCGCCGTTCGACCAGGAACAGCTCCTCGCCGCTCTCCGGGTGGCCATGCAGCGTGCCGTAGGCGAAGCCGCGGCGGTGCGGCTCATCGACGACGTAGACGACCCGGACGGGGGCGGTCACCCGGAACGGGCCGAAGGGGATCTTCAGCACCGCGGTCATCCCATTGCGGACGAACGGCGTGCCGTCGTCGGCGTAGACGTCCTCCTCCGGCCGGTTCTCGCGCATCCGCATCGGTGTGCCGTCGGGTCCGAACTCGACGCCCTCGTACTGGACGCCGGTGCCTTCGCGGACGTCCGTGACCTGGATGCCGCTGCCCTTCTGCACCCCCCAGGCCATCAACGCGGTCGCCGCGGCGTCGAACCGCTCGTCCCCGCTGCCGAGCCGGACGGTGCGCTCGAGCGGCTTGTAGCCCTTCGGCGGGTAGTAGAGCAGATCCGCCGCCTGGGTGGCGCCGACCGCCCCGTACGTGACGGGCTGGTCGGTGAAACTCGAGCGGCGCATGTATTCATCTTCCGCCATGTCGGAGGGGTTCGCGAACCCGGGTTCGCGCGCTACTTCTTCTCTTTCTTCTCCGTGTCGCCGGAGAGGGCGGCGATGAACGCCTCCTGGGGGACCTCGACGCGGCCGACCATCTTCATGCGCTTCTTGCCCTCCTTCTGCTTCTCGAGGAGTTTGCGCTTGCGGGTGATGTCGCCGCCGTAGCACTTCGCGAGGACGTCCTTCCGCATGGCGCGGATGTTCTCGCGGGCGATGATGCGCGCGCCGATTGCGGCCTGGATGGGGACCTCGAACTGCTGGCGCGGGATCAGCTCGCGCAGGCGGGAGGCCATCATGGTGCCGTAGGCGTAAGCCTTGTCGCGGTGGACGATCGCGCTGAACGCATCCACCGCCTCACCCTGGAGCAGGATGTCGACCTTCACCAGGTCGGATTCCTGCTCGCCGAACGGCTCGTAGTCGAGGGAGGCGTAGCCGGCCGTCTTCGACTTGAGCTGGTCGAAGAAGTCGAAGACGATCTCACCGAGCGGCATCGTGTAGCGGATCTCGACGCGGTCCTCGCCGAGGTAGTCCATGCCGAGCAAGGATCCGCGACGGCCCTGGCAGAGCTCCATGATGACGCCGACGTAGTCTTTGGGCGCGAGGATGGCCGCCTTGACGACCGGCTCCTCCACCTTCTCGATCTTGCCGCCGGGGAACTCGCTCGGGTTGGTGACGGTGACCGTCTTCTTGTCTTCGGTCGTCACCTCGTAGATCACGCTCGGGGCCGTCGTGATGAGGTCGAGGCCGAATTCGCGGGACAGGCGCTCGGTGATGATCTCCAGGTGCAGCAGGCCGAGGAAGCCGCAGCGGAATCCGAAACCGAGAGCCACGGAGGTCTCGGGCTCGTAGACGAGGGCGGCGTCGGACAGCTTCAGCTTGTCGAGTGCCTCGCGCAGCTCGGGATAGTCGCTGCCGTCGAGCGGGTAGAGACCGGAGAAGACCATCGGCTTCGGCTCCGTGTAGCCAGGAAGCGCGACCGTGGCGGCTTTCGCCGCAGTCGTGATCGTGTCGCCGACCTTGGACTGGCGGACGTCTTTCACGCCGGTGATCAGGTAGCCGACCTCGCCGACGCCCAGGCCCTTCGACGGGGTGGGCTCGGGCGAGGAGACGCCGATCTCGAGGATCTCGTGCGTGGCCTTCGTCGACATCATCTGGATGCGCTCGCGCGGCTGCAGCTTGCCGTCGATCATTCGGACGTAGGTGACGACACCGCGGTAGCTGTCGTAGACCGAGTCGAAGATCATGGCCCGGGCCGGCGCGTCGGCGTTGCCGACCGGTGCGGGGATCTCGGCGACGACGCGGTCGAGGAGCGCCTCCACGCCCATCCCGGTCTTGCCCGAGACGCGCAGCACGTCTTCGGGGCGACCGCCGATCAGACTGGCCAGCTCGGCCGCGTACTTGTCGGGGTCGGCGGCCGGGAGGTCGATCTTGTTCAGGACCGGGATGATCGTGAGGTCGTTCTCGAGCGCGAGGTACAGGTTGGCCAGGGTCTGGGCCTCGATTCCCTGCGCCGCGTCGACCAGGAGGATGGCACCTTCGCACGCCGCCAGGGAACGGGACACCTCGTAGGTGAAGTCGACGTGCCCGGGAGTGTCGATCATGTTGAGGGCGAACGTCTGTCCCTCCACCGCCCACGGCATGCGCACCGCTTGGCTCTTGATCGTGATGCCGCGCTCGCGCTCGATGTCCATGCGGTCGAGGTACTGCGCGCGCATGTCCCGGTCCGAGACCACGCCGGTGATCTGCAGCATGCGGTCGGCCAGCGTCGACTTGCCGTGGTCGATGTGGGCGATGATGCAGAAGTTGCGGAGGGAGGCCGGGTCGGTCGCGGCGGGCTCGAGGGCCTGAAGAGCTCGTGGTGACATCGTTCGGCCATTCTTCCATGAACGCCCGGTGCGCGGGCACGCGGTGTCGGGTCAGGCGAAGCGCTCGCCGCGCTCCACCACGCGGCCCTGGCCGTCTTCCCAGCGATAGACCTCCGCGCCGCCGATGAAGACGCGCTCGGCTCGCGAGTTCACGTCGAGTGGATCGCCGGACCAGATGACCACGTCTCCGTCGAGTCCCGGAGTGAGCGAGCCGACGCGGTCGTCGAGGCGCAGGAACGCGGCGGGGTTCACCGTGAGGGCCTCCAGCGCCGTCTCGCGCGGCAGCCCGTCTTTCACCGCGAGCGCCGCCTGGTAGATGAGGAAGTTGATCGGCACCACCGGGTGGTCGGTCGTGATGGCGACCCGGACGCCGGCTCTGGCGAGCACGGCGAGGTTGGCGATCGCGCGGTCGCGTAGTTCGACCTTCGATCGCGAGGTGAACATCGGCCCGAAGATCACCGGGATGTCGCGCTCCGCGAGCACGTCGGCGATCTTGTGCGCCTCGGTGCCGTGATTGACGACCAACCGGTAGCCGAATTCGTCGGCGAGCCGCAGAGCGGTGGCGATGTCGTCGTGGCGGTGGGTGTGCTGATCCCAGGCGAGTTCGCCGTCGAGCACCCGCACCAGCGTCTCCTTGGAGAGGTCGCGGTCGAACGGCTTGCCCTCGAGTTCGGCGTTGTCGCGCTGGGTGCGGTAGTTCTGGGCCGCGACGAAAGCCTCCCGGATGATCATGGCGACACCCAGGCGGGTGCTCGGCGTCTGGTTCTTGCCGCCGTAGACCCGCTTCGGATTCTCGCCCAGGGCGGACTTCACACTCACGGCCTCGTGGATGACCTGCTCGTCGATGATGCGGCCGCCCCAGGTCTTAATCGCGACCGTCTGGCCGCCGATCGGGTTGCCGGAGCCGGGCTTGACGACCACCGCGGTGACGCCGCCCGAGAGCGCGTCGCGGAAGCCCTCGTCGTCGATGTTGATGGCGTCGATCGCGCGAACCGCCGCCGTGTTGGGAGTGGTCATCTCGTTGGTGTCGTCGCCGGCCGGACCGTTGGCCTCCTCGTGGATTCCCACGTGCCCGTGCGACTCGATGAAGCCGGGGAGGACCCACTTGCCCGCCGCATCCACCACCGTCACCTCGTCGGGCACCGTCACGTCACCCGCGGCACCGACCGCCTCGATGACGCCCTCCCGGACGAGCACGACGCCGTTCTCGATGGGCTCCTGGGAGACCGGGACGACGTAACCGTTGACGATGGCGATGGTGGTGGAAGTCATGGATCGAGCCTACGCGCGCCGGTTCGGCGGTCCAGCGCAGCATGCGATCTCGGGAATGTTCGCCGATCACGCGCGTTGTGGACGGATATGAACATCCTTCTGACCGGTGCGACCGGCTTCATCGGATCCTCTGTCCTCCCCCGCCTTCTCGACGAGGGCCACTCCGTCACCGCGCTCGTCCGCGACGCCGACAAGGCCGCCGTGGTGCAGGCTGCCGGCGCTTCGGCCCTCATCGGCGACGCCGTGGACACCGCGCTCCTGGAGCGTGCCGCACAGGACAGCGACGGCGTCATCCACCTCGCTTCGGGCGAGGACGTGGACGCCGTCCTGGTTCCGGCGGTGCTGAGAGGTCTCGCCGGGTCCGGCAAGCCGTTCGTCCACACTGGGGGCATCTGGACCTACGGGTCGAACGACGACATCGCCGAGGACTCCCCCGTCGACCCTCCGGCGCTGACCGCCTGGCGTGCGACTGCTGAGGCGCTAGTGCACGAGGCGACGGACGTCCGCGGCATGGTGGTCGTCCCGTCCATCGTCTACGGACACGGTAAGGGGCTGCCGAACGTCATCGTGGATGCACCTGTCGGCTCCGGCGCCGTGCCCGTTCTCAGCCTGATCGGCGACGGCTCGCAGCACTGGGCGACCGTGCACGTGGACGACCTCGCGGCGCTGTATGTGCTCGCGCTGGAGCACGGCGCTCCCGGCACGACGTACATCGGTGCGGGCGGGCAGAACCCCACGGTGCGCGAGCTGGGCGAGGCCGCGGCGCAGTCGGCCGGTATCGCCGGCGGGGTCGCAGCGGAATCGCTCGAAGACACGCGGTCGCGGCTGGGCGAAGGCTTCGCGGACGCTCTGCTGCTCGACCAGCAGGCGCGTGGCACGAAGGCCCGGATCGACCTGGGTTGGGAGCCGAATGGTCCCACCCTGCTGGAAGAGCTCCTGGTGGGTTCCTACGCGCCCGCGCGGGTCTGACCGGGCAGGTCCGACGGAGTGGCCCGCGGATTGGCGGGATGCGAGACGCGCTGGTAGAGTTGTTTGTTGGCTTGCGTGTGGATGTGTCCGCACGAAACGCCGCAAGGCGCCCTCTCCGCTGAGCGGCACATCCCTAACTCACTCCGAACGAAAGTGACCACTCGTGGCAAACATCAAGTCGCAGATCAAGCGCAACGGCACGAACAAGAAGGCGCAGGAGCGCAACAAGGCTGTCAAGAGCGAGCTCAAGACCGCCATCCGCGCCACCCGTGAGGCCGTCGTCGCCGGCGACAAGGAGAAGGCAAGCGCGGCGCTGGCCACCGCCGGCAAGAAGATCGACAAGGCGGCCAGCAAGGGCGTCATCCACAAGAACCAGGCGGCGAACCGCAAGTCGGCTATCGCCAAGCAGGTCGCCGCGCTCTAAGCGACGACCGACCGCGGGCCCTGCCCCGCGCCGCTAGCGAGCCCCCGCTCCAGGACCTCGGTCCGGACGGGGGCTCGCTGCATGTCGGGCTCGCTGTGCGGCTGGCTCGAAGCATGTCGGGCTCACCGCTGGTCGGGTTCGCTGCTCGTCAGTCTCGGCCGCGGGCACTGACGATGCGGATCATCCGTTCGAGCGCGAAGACCGGATCGCGGCCTCCGCCCTTGACGTTGGCGTCGGTCTCGGCGAGCAGCTCGATGCAGCGGCCCAGTCCGTCTTCCGTCCAGCCCTGGAGGTCACGTCGGGCGCGGTCTACTTGCCACGGAGCGAGTCCGAACTGCTGCGCGAGCTGGCCGGAGCCGCCACGCGCGCCGGAGATCTTGGCCATGGTCCGGATCTTGCTCGCGAAGGCGGCCACCATGGGGACAGGGTCGGCGCCGGAGGCGAGCGCGTGGCGCATCGTCACCAGTGCTTCCCCGTGCCGGCCGGCGATGGCGGCGTCGGCGACCTGGAAGGCGTTCGTCTCGACGCGGCCGCCGTAGTACTTGTCGACGGTGGCTTCGGTGATCTGTTCGGCGGAGTCGGAGAGCAGCTGCTGGCAGGCGGCCGCGAGTTCGGCGAGGTCGTCGGAGAACGCCGACGTGATCGCACGCAGTGCCCCCGGAGTGATCTTCCGTCTCGCAGCCGCGAACTCGGCCTGTGCGAAGTCGTATTTCTCCGCGTCCTTTTTGAGTTCGGCGCAGATGACCTCGATGCCGCCGCCGGTGCCGGTGCGGATGGCGTCGAGCAGCTTCTTGCCTCGAACCCCGCCGGCATGGCGGAGGGTGACCACTGTCTCATCGGCCGGTGCGTTCAGGTAGTCGAGCATGTCGGCCAGGAACGCGTCGTTGCACTTCTCGACGGCGTCGACCCGGATGAGTCGTGGCTCGCCGAACAGGGAGGGGCTCGCGAGGGTGAGGAGCTCGCCCGGGGCGTAGTCGCCCGCGTGCAGGTCGCTGATCTCCAGGCTGGGGTCGGCCGCCTTGAGCGAGTCGCGGAGGGAGCGCACGGCTCGGTCGGCGAGGAAGGTCTCCGGCCCGGTGACGAGCACGACAGGAGCCGCGCGGATCTGGCTCCACGGGACCTGCGGGATCGCGCTCGCGGCGGCGCGCGCCTTGCTCGCTCCGCCTCTGCTGCCGCCTCGGGTCGCCACGTGCCTCCTCGTTGCTGTGCAGCCCGGCGGTCGCCGGATGCCACCTGTCCAGGATAAGGGCGACCACCGTCAGCGCTCTCCGCTGCGCGCTCGCTCCACACCTCCATGCCGGACGCCCTGGGGGTGACGAGCACCATCCCCTGCTGATCCGTCCGCGCGACGGCCGTACCGCATTCCTGCAGCATGTGCAGCGCCCGATCGGTTGGGTGCCCGTAGCCGTTGTGGGCACCGACGGAGACGAGACCCAACCGGGCCGCGAGTGCCCGATACAGCGCCGGACTCTGATCCGCCGAGCCGTGGTGGGCGACCTTGACCACGTCCACCGGGCGAACGGCGCCTGTGGCGAGGAGCGCATCCTGCGCGTTCTCGCCCAGGTCCCCGAGGAAGATCGACCGGAGGCCGCGCCCCTCCGCCTCCACCGTCAGACTGCCGGCGTTCCCGGTGTCAGCGTCCGAGGCGCCAGAGCCGACGTCCGGAGCCGGCGGCCAGAGGAGCCGCCAGTCGATCCCTCCCAGCCGTCCGCTCAGGCCGGCGTGCCCCAGCTCGACGGGAACGCCGGCAGCGGCGAGGACCGCGAGGGTGCGCTCGTCGCCGTCACGCACCGGTCGCTGCGAGATGGCGCGTTTCGCGTACGACGCCACGCCGCTGACACCGCCGACGTGGTCGGCGTCGAAGTGCGTGAGGATCAGCACGTCGAGCTGACGGACACCCAACCGATCGAGACAGGCGGCCGCGGGCGCGGGTTGCCTTCCCACATCGATCATCGCGACCGCGTCGCCGTCCCGCAGCAGCACGCCGTCTCCCTGCCCGACATCGCAGGCGGCCAGCTGCCAGTCGCTCGGAAGGGCGAGCGAGCGACCGATCGCGTTCCCTCCCCACGCTCCGACGTACACGAGCGCGCCGAGGCACAACGCCAGGGCCGCCACAGCGGACACGATCCGCGGTGCGCCCCGGGCCAGCACCAACACGGCGACGGCGGCGAGAACAGCCGCGCTGAGCACGACGCCGAGCAGGTCAGGCGCCCACGGCAGAGCGACGCCCGGGAGCCCGCTGGTGAACGTCGCCACCTGCGCGATCCAGGCCGAAGGGGCCCAGGCCAGTCGCACGATCAACTCCCCGATCACCGGCGCCCACGGGAGCACGGCGCAGGCGAGGCAGCCCAGCACGGTGGCGACGGGTGCCGCCGGTTCCGCGAGGAGGTTGGCGGGAATGCCGAAGAGCGGGAGTGTCGGCGTCAGGAGGACCAGGACCGGCTGGCACGCGAGCTGGGCAGCGGTCGGCACGGCGACCGCCAGCGCGAGCGACCGCGGCATCCACCGTGCGAGTACCCCGCTGAGCGGCCCGGCCAGCACCAGCAGACCCGCGGTGGCCAGAATCGACAGGGCGAAGCCGTAATCGCGCGCGAGCCACGGATCGTGGACGAGCAGCACCACCATCGCGAGGGCGAGCGCCGGGATTCCGTCGGCGGGGCGCCCACGCGCCAGGCCGATCAGCACGACGCCGGCCATCGCTGCCGCACGGATGACGCTCGGCCCGGGGCCCACCAGGGCGACGAACGCCAGCAGGGCAACACCCGCAACCAGGATGCGCGTCCGCCGGCCGGCCCCCGCGGCGCGGGCGAGCAGGAACACCAGTCCGATCACCAGGGCGCAGTTCGCTCCCGAAACGGCCGTGAGGTGGCTGAGCGAGGATGCCTTCATCGCCTCGTCGAGCTCTGGCGACACGGACGTCTCGTCTCCGATCGCCAGCCCGGGTAGCAGGGCGCCCCCGTCCCCGGGCGTCGCACCCGCGGCGGCGGCGAACGTCGTGCGCGCGGTCGCGGTCCAGGCGAGCCAGACGGGAGGGGGTTGCACGATCACCGGAGCGTCGTCACCCGAGGTGCGGAGCGTGTAGCTCGTCGCCTCCCCTGCGTCCTCGACCCGTGCCTTTCCGGCCGCACGGACGACCGTCCCGACCGCAAAGGCCCGCGCGGTCGCCACATCGGCGCCGAATTGCAGTGACACCGGAATACCTGCCGGGTCTCCCACGGTGCGGCCGCGGAGAGTCCAGCGGAGCGACTGGCCGAATCCGGCGGTCATCCGATGCGGGGTGCGCTCCACGCGGATCAGCGCCCGCACCGTGTCTGACTCGCTCGCCGCTCGGTCCAGCCCCGCACTCACCCGGTCGGGTGCCTGGAAAGCGACCATCGCCGATCCGAGAGCGATCGCGCCGAGGAGCGTCGCCACCAGAGGCAGCACGCGCATGCGTGTCAACGACCGCGGGGGTGTTCGTCCACTGCTCGGCGCAGACACGACAGCCAGCGTCAGCGCTCCGACAGCGGTGGCTCCCGCCACGATCGCCAAACTCACAGCCGCGCCCGGCTGCCCGATCATCACGGCGCAGGCCACCCACAGCGCACTCGCAGGCAGCGCGAGTCGGAGATCGGGCATCAGACCGCCACCCGGTCCTTGAGGCCATCGAACAGCTTCTGCCCGATGCCCGTCACCTTGAGCAGGTCGGTGGGCTTCACGAAGCGGCCGTTCGCCTGCCGCCAGTCGAGGATGCGCTGGGCGAGAGCCGGTCCGATGCGCGGAAGCGTCTCGAGCTGGTCCTGCGTCGCCGTATTGAGGTTGACAATGGCGCCTGCGCCTGCGCTCGAACCGCCCGCGGACCCGCCGGCCGCCGGACCGGCCGCCGCCGGTGCCTCGCCGACGCGCGGCACCACCAGCTGCTCACCGTCGGCGACAGGCCTCGCCAGGTTCACGCCCGCGGCGTCGGCGTCGTCCGCCAGCCCGCCCGCCGCTGCCACCGCATCCACGACCCGCGAGCCGGCCGGAAGGGACACGAGTCCCGCCGAACGGACCGCTCCGGTGACGTGCACGAGCAGGCCGCCACCGGGCGTAGCGCCCGCCGTGGCAGTGGACGGCGCGAGCGGAGCCGCCGTACCCGTCGGTAGGTCGAGACTGTTGCCGGCCTGCGCGGTCGCTGAGACGAGGACAGCCACCACCGCCGCCGCGATGAGCAGCACCACGGCAGCGCCGACGCCGACGCGCACCCGGCCGCTCCGTCGCTCCGGACCCTCCTGCGATGGCGAGTCTGCGACGCCCGCCGCGCCCCCGACGCCCGCCGCACCCTCGACGCCCGCCGCGCCCTGGTCAGGCGCGCCGGCAGCTGAGGGATCGGCGTGGTGTCGCATCCCTCCACGCTAGGAACGCGGCGCAGCCCCGAGACGGCCCGACGCGAACCGGTGGATAAGCACCGAAGGGCGCCGGGTTGTGCACGACAACCCGACGCCCCCGGCGATGACTCTCAGCCGCGCGGCTTGGTCGCGATGTTCACCAGTCGCGGCGCACGCACGATCACGTTGACGATCTCGCGGTCGCCGACCGAGCGGATGACCGCCTCCGACTCGCGCGCCAGAGTCTCCAGCTCGTCCGACGCGATCTTCGGCGACACCTCCAGCCGGTCTCGCACCTTGCCATCCACCTGAACGACCGCGGTCACCGACTCCTCGATGAGCAGCGTTGGGTCCGGCTTGCGCCACTGCGCCAAGGCCACCGAGGGCTCGTAGCCGAGCTTGTTCCACATCTCTTCGGCCGTGTACGGCGCGAATAGGTTCAGGGCCATAGCCGTCACCTCGGCCGCTTCGCGCACCGCCGCATCCCCCGGGCCCGCGCCCGTGTCGATGGCCTTCCGCGTCGCGTTCACGAGCTCCATCAGGCGCGCGACGACGACATTGAACTTGAACGACTCCACGAGTCCGGGCGCGTCGGCCAGGAATCGGTGCGTGACCCGGCGAAGCCCCGCGTCGCCCGTCTTCCAGACCACATCGGGAGCGCTGGTCACATCGTCCGCGATCCGCCAGGCACGCGCGAGGAACTTCGCGGACCCCGACGGCGACACATCCGCCCAGTCGATGTCGTCCTCCGGAGGACCTGCGAACGCCATCGTCAGGCGCACCGCATCGACCCCGTGCTCGTCGAGCTGCTCGGACAGCTTCACCAGGTTTCCGCGGGACTTCGACATCGCCGAGCCGTCCATGAGGACCAGGCCCTGATTCAGCAGCGCCGTGAACGGCTCCGTGAAGCTGATGTAGCCCAGGTCGAACAGCACCTTCGTGATGAACCGGGCGTAGAGCAGGTGCAGGATGGCGTGGGTCACGCCGCCGACGTACTGGTCGACCGGGGCCCACTTCTCCGCCTCGCGCGGGTCGAACGCCTGCGTGTCGTCCTTCGGGGACAGGAAGCGCAGGAAATACCAGGAGCTGTCGACGAACGTGTCCATCGTGTCCGTGTCGCGCGTCGCCGGGCCACCGCAGTTCGGGCAGGCGACGTTCACCCAGTCGCTCGCCGCGCCGAGCGGGCTGGTGCCTTTCGGTTGCAGGTCGAGGCCCTCCGCCGGCGGCAGCAGCACCGGCAGGTCGGCCTCGGGAACCGGGACCTCTCCGCACTGCTCGCAGTGGATGATCGGGATGGGCGTGCCCCAGTACCGCTGACGCGAGATCAGCCAGTCGCGCAGGCGGAAGTTCTTCGCCGGCGCGCCCAGGTGGGAGCCCTGCAGCGCCTCGGTCACCCGGCGGATCGCGTTCGACTTGCTCAGCCCGTTGAACGGACCGGAGTTGACCAGGCGGCCCTCACCGGTCAGGGCGACGCCGGTCTCGGACGGGTTCTCGAGCGCGGGCTCCTCCGGCAGGATGGGCTCGCCGGTCTCCGGGTCGAGGTGGATCACCGGGATGGCGCCGGTCACCGGCTGCGTCGTGTCGACGACGACGCGGACCGGCAGGTCGAAGGCACGGGCGAAGTCGAGGTCGCGCTGGTCGTGCGCGGGCACGGCCATGATCGCGCCGTGGCCGTAGTCGCTCAGCACGTAGTCGGCCGCCCAGATCGGCAGCTTCTCGCCGGTCAGCGGGTTGATGGCGTGCCGCTCCAGGAACACACCGGTCTTCTCGCGCTCGGTGCTCAGGCGGTCCATCTCGGTGGTGCCGCGTACGGCGGCGAGGTAGTCGTCGAAGCGCCGGCGGACCTCAGGGCGGGCACCCTCGACCAGCTCGGCGGCCAGGTCGGAGTCGGGCGCGACCACCATGAATGTGACGCCGTACAGGGTGTCCGGACGGGTGGTGTACACGGTGACCGGCTCGTCGCGCCCCTCGATGGCGAACGTGACATCGGCACCGCTCGAGCGCCCGATCCAGTTGCGCTGCATCGAGATGACCTTGGACGGCCAGGCGCCCTCCAGCTGGTTCAGGTCGTCCAGCAGCCGATCCGCGTAGTCGGTGATGCGGAAGTACCACTGGGTCAGCTTCTTCTTGGTGACCAGGTTGTCGCAGCGTTCGCAGCGGCCGTTGACGACCTGCTCGTTCGCCAGCACCGTCTGGTCGAAGGGACACCAGTTGACCTGGCTGGCCTTGCGGTATGCCAGGCCCTTCTCGTACAGCTTCAGGAACAGCCACTGGTTCCAGCGGTAGTACGCCGGGTCGCTGGTCTGCAGCACGCGGTCCCAGTCGAAGCTGGGCGCGTAGCGGCGCATGCTCGCCTTCTGCTGCGCGATGTTGTCGTTGGTCCAGCCGGCCGGGTCGAGTCCGCGCTTGATCGCGGCGTTCTCGGCGGGCAGGCCGAACGAGTCCCAGCCGATCGGGTGCAGCACGGTGAAGCCCTGCTGACGCCAGTAGCGGGCGATGACGTCGCCCAGCGCGTACGCCTCGGCGTGGCCCATATGCAGGTCGCCGGACGGGTACGGGAACATGTCGAGGATGTACTTGCGCGGACGCTTGTCGGTCGCGTCGTCCGTGGCGAAGGGGCGCAGCTCATCCCAGCGCGGGAGCCACTTGTCTTGGATCGCCGTGAAGTCGTACTGCTCGCGCTCGTCCTGAGCGCGGTCGTCCTGCGGGTTCTCGTGTGCCACGTGACTCTCAATCTCGGTTCCGTCGTGCCGGGTCGGGTTCCGGACGGCACGGAAGAGGTCCGGGCGACAGGCCCGGGTCTCCAGAGTACTAAACGTCCGGGTGCTCCAGACCGTTCCCGGCTGCCCCTCAGTTCGCCGCGGGCGTGACCGAGGGCGTGACGGGGCCCGCGGGAGCGCTGAGACCGGCCGCCGCGAGCATCGCCGCGGCTTTGACCCGCACCTCGTCGAGTTCCTCCTGGGGCACGGACAGGGCCGTGATCCCGCCGCCCGCGCCGATCGTGACGACGTCACCGGCGAAGTGGATGCTGCGGATGACCATCGCCAGGTCGGCCGTCCCGTCGAACCCGAAGTAGCCGAAGCACCCGGCAAAGGCGCCGCGTGGTCCACCCTCGAGCCGGTTCAGGATACGCATCGCGCTGAGCTTGGGCGCTCCCGTCATCGAGCCGGCGGGGAAGCAGGCCGCCACCGCATCCACCGCGCCGAGTCCCGGGCGCAGCGTCCCTTCGACCGTGGACACCAGTTGGTGCACCTGCGCGTAGCTCTCCACCGCGAGCAGGTGGCTGACCTCGACGGAGCCGACCGCGCAGACCCGACCCAGATCGTTCCGCATCAGGTCGACGATCATGACGTTCTCGGCGCGTTCCTTCACGCTCGCCTCCAACTCCGCGCGGAGTTCGACGTCGGCCGCGACCGTCGCGCCGCGCGGCCGGGTGCCCTTGATGGGGCGGGTCCGGACGCGCCCATCCGCCTCCACGCGGAGGAACTGCTCGGGCGACGAGCTCACCAGGACCTCGCCGCCGATCCGCAGGAACCCGGCGTGCGGCGCGGGGCTGGCCCGGCGGAGCCGGAGATGGACGGCGAGCGGGTCCGCGTCGGTACGCGCCTGCGCACGGTTGGTGAGGCACAGCTGGTAGGCATCGCCGGCGCGGATGGAGTCCTGGCAGGAGACGATGGCGGCGAGGTAGGACGCGTCGTCGTGCCGCCACGCGGCGGTGGCCGGTGGGATGGGGTGGGCGGCCTCGTACGCGGGTGCGGCACCGGCCGAGTCCTTCAGGGCCAGTAGTACCGCCCCGGTCCACGCGTCGCCATCGCCGTCAGCCGGGGCGACGACCGTCACCCTTCGGGCGGCGTGATCGAACGCGAGCAGTCGGTCGACCAGCAGGAGGGCGGCGTCGGCGGCGTTGTCCCCTGCGGCGACGGGCGCGCCCGCGGCGGCCGCTCCGGCCTCGTACCCCAGCCGTCCCCACCAGCCGACCGGGTGGCCGGACGGCTCGGGATGCCGCCGAGCGGCGAGGTCGTCGCGGAGCGGTTCCAGGATGCCGCCGTGCCGCGTCGAACCGCCCAGGGTCACCGTCCCGTCCGCGACGGACGACGTCGCGGTGACACGCCCTGTCCCGATGAAGGACCGGCCGTCGACCGCATCCACACCGCTGTCCAGCCAGACGGCGTCCTCTGCGGTGCCGCCGAACAGGGTCACGAAGGCGTCCGCCGGGTCGACCCAGGTGTCGAGCCGGAGCACGCGGAGCGGTTGGGCCACCGGACTAGCCTAGGCGAGTGGACGCGCGCAGCACGGAGACCCTGAACACCCTCGCCGACTGGGCGGGCGGTGAGCTCCTGGTTCGCGACGATTGCGAGGTCGTGGAGACCGAACTGCTGGCCGCCGACTCCTTCCTGGTCCGCGACGGCCGGGCGCTGGCGCTGCGACTCCACGGAGCGCGCTTCGCGGAGACGGCCCGCGAGCAGGGCTTCACCGGGAACGACCTGAACGCGTTCTGGGACGCAGGGGTTGCCTCCCTCCCCCGCCAGGGCGACTGGTTCCCCCGGTTCGAGTTGGTGCGGGCGCGGGATGCGCTGCGCCTCCGGTTCCGGCTGCGCCCGGCGCCCGAGCTCACGCAGACCCTCGTTGTAGCGACGGCCGACGGCGACCCCCGGCAGGCGCCGCACCTCAAGGGTCCGGATATCGACCGGCTCAGCGCGTTGCGGCAGCGGGCACAGCGGCGCGGAGCGCAGGAGGCGGTGATCGTCGATGAGGGCCGGGTCTCCGACGGCGCGACGACCGCTCTGCTCTGGTGGCGCGGCGACACACTCTTCGCTCCCCCGTTCTCGCTGCCGCGGGTCGACAGTGTCGCGGCGCGAACGGTCCGCGGCATCGCGGCGGCCCTCGGTACGCCGGTCGAAGAGGAGGAAGCGCGTCCTGCCGAGCTCGGCGGCGCGGTCCTGTGGGCGGTGAACGCGCTGCACGGCATCCGGGCGGTCACGTCCTGGGTCGACGGCCCGGCGCTGGCCCAGGATGCGGCGCGCACGGAGGCGTGGCGCGCCCGCTTCGCCGCGCTGGCCCGGCCGCTTCCGTAGCCCCTGCGGGCGTCAGCGACGCCCCTGGCGGGCCCTGCGGGCCGCCCGGTTGCGCGCCAGGATCCACCCGGTGAGGCCGCCGATCAGGAACACGATCACAATGAGCAGCCACGTCGGCAACTGGACCTGACCCCAGAACACGAAGATCGTGGCCTGGTCGTTCGCGACACCGTTCTGCAGGGCGACGATGACCAGCAGCGCGACCAGCACGATGGCGAACCATTTGCGTTTCAGGAACCGCACGAATCCGCTGTCCTCGGTACGCCGCCCCACTGCCCTGTCGCTCATGCGGTCAGTATGGTGCCAGGCGCCGCCTACCGACAGCACCTCACGGGACGAGCCGGCCGTCCTCCAGGCGGAGCACGCGGTCGACGAGCCCGGCAGGGATGTCGGTGTGCGAGATCAGCAGGACCGTTCGCCCGTCCTCTGCCGCCGTCTCCAGCACATCGCGGACGATGGTGTCCCCGACGGCGGCGTCGACGTTGGCCGTCGGCTCGTCCACCACCAGCACAGGGAAACCCGCGAGCAGTGCCCTGGCGAGAGCGATGCGCTGGGCTTGGCCGCCCGAGACCAGTGCGCCGCGTTCGCCGACCGCAGCAGACAGTCCTCCGCGCGCGAGCGCCCAGTCCCGCAGGCCCACGCGTTCCAGCACGTCGAGCAGTTCGTCGTCCGTCGCCGTCTCACGGGCGAAAAGGAGGTTCTGACGCAGGTCGGAGTCGAACAGGTACGGCCGCTGCTCGACGAGTCCGACGACGGCGCGGACGTCGTCCTGCCGGAGCTCACCGGTGGGGATGCCGTCCAGACGGTACTGGCCGCCGTGATCCAGAAGGCGGGTCAGGACGTGCGCGAGAGCGGTCTTCCCGGCCCCCGTCGGACCGGTGAGCACCACCCGCTCCCCTGGCAGGAGCCGCAGCGACACGTCGTTCAGCACGGCGCTCTCCTCGTCGGGCCAGTAGGCCGAGACGCCGTCCAGGAGCACCTCGGGGACGCCGGTCGACGCGGGCAGCGCCCGCGCGCCCGGCGCATCCACCGGGATCCCGGCCGGCACCTCGGCCGGAGCGGCGGATGCGATGCGCTCGGCGGCGGCCCGTACCCGGCTCCAGGCGCCGAAGACCTGCGGAACCGTCCCGAACACCTCGAAGACCGCCAGCGGGAGTAGCGCGATGACGGCCAGCCCCGGACCGTCGAGCGCGCCGTGGCCGAGTGCCGGGATGCCCGCGGCCAGTGCCGCGACCGTGGCCGCGCCCGCCAGGAGAGACACCGCGCCCGCCGTCAGGCCGAGCCACGCGGCGCGGCTGCGGACCGCTGACGTGAGCCGCGCGCTCGCGCCGCTCACCCGATCCTCAGCGGCTAGCGCGCCGAATGCGGTGAGGACGTCCAGGTTGCCGACCAGGTCCTGCAGGGCGTCGTTCAGCTCGGCACGCAGTGGAGCGATGCGACGCTCAGCCGCTCCGGCGGCCCACCGATTCAGCAACGCCCCGGCGACGAACGCCAGAGCGAGCGTGACGAGCAGCGCGATCCCGGCAGCAGGCAGCACCAGGAAGGCCGCCACCACACTTCCCACGGCGACCACTCCCGCGCCGGCGAGCGGCTGGATGACGCGCAGAGCGAGGTTCTGCAGCTCGTCGACGTCATCGGCGAGCCGGGTCAGCAGGTCGCCGGAGCGTACGCCGCGCAGACCGTCGGGCGCAAGCGGCTCGAGCCGGGCGTACAGGCGCGCGCGGACGGTTCCGAGCTGCCGGAAGGCCGCGTCGTGGCCCGCGAGCCGCTCCAGGTACCGGAAGAACGCGCGTCCGAGGGCGAATGCGCGCACGCCGACCACCGCCATCGACAGGTACATCATCGCGGGCTGCGCGGACGCGCGGGTGATCAGCCAGGCCGACACTCCGAGGAGCGCGACCGCGCTGCCGCCGCTCAGCGCACCGAACCCGATCGCGATCCAGAGCCGACGGGCGGACGGGATCGCCAGTCGCAGGATGCGGCGCACCTCGGCGGGGTCGACCGGGCGTTCGACAGCCGCCTGGGCCACCGTTTCCTCGCGGTGGATCGTCTCAACGGACACCGGACACCTCCTCCGTCGTCAGCTCGGCGCGCACGAGGCCGGCCGCATCCTCCGGCGCCGGGAGCGTCAGCACCACATCCGCCGCGTCGGCAACGGCGGTCCGGTGGCTGACGACCAGGACCGCGACGCCCCCGTCGGCCACCCGTCGCAGCGACCCCAGCAACCGCTGCTCCGTGGCGGCGTCGAGTGCCGAGGTGGGTTCGTCGAGCACGAGCACCGAGCAACCCCGCGATCGCATCCGGTAGAGGGCGCGTGCGACGGCGACGCGCTGTGCCTGACCGCCGGACAGGCCCACTCCACCCGGGCCGAGTACCCGGTCGGCGTCCACATCGGCCGCCGCCGCATCCCGGAGCGCCGCCACGACCAGCCCCCGGTCGGCGGTCTCTCCGAGCGCGACGTTCTCAGCGACAGTGCCGGCGAGGAGTCCCGGGCGCTGCCCGGCCCAGGCCACGGCATCGCGTCGGCCGGCCGGGTCTGATCGACCACCTGCCTGGACCCGTCCCTCCACCGGCACGAAGCCGAGGAGCCCCGCGATCAGACTGGACTTGCCCGCCCCACTCGGTGCCCGAAGCACAGCGAGGGTCCCCGGCGCGACGGAGGCGGTGAAGCAGTCCACCACGATGCGGTCGTCGTAGCGGATGCGGACGTCCTCGAAGACCAGCCCTGCGGATGCGCCCGGCTGCGACGGTGCCGCGGCCGTCGGGTGCTCCGCCGTCGGCAGCTCCGCCGCCTCCTCGATGATCGCGAGCGCGTTCGCCGCCGCCTCGATCCCCTCGGTGGCCGCGTGGTAGGCCGCGCCGACGTTGCGGAGCGGCAGGAACGCCTCCGGTGCGAGGAGCAGCACGAACAGGCCGACCGACAGGTCGAGCGAGCCGCCCAGCAGTCGCAGCCCGATGGTCACCGCGATCACCGCGACCGACAGGCTCGCCGCCAGCTCCAGGACGAACCCCGAAAGGAACGACATCCGGAGGACACGCATGGTGTGCACCCGGTACTGCTCGCTCACCTGCCGAATCCGCGCCTCCTGCCGGTGCTGCCGCCCGAACAGCTTCAGGGTGGCGAGGCCCGCCACCACGTCGAGGAAGCCGGTCGACAGAGCGGAGAGTGCGCGCCACTGGCGCTGCTGCGCCGCTTGCGTGGCCCAGCCGACGAGCACCATGAACACCGGGATCAGCGGCAGCGTGACCATGAGGATGAGCCCGCTGGTCAGGTCCCGCCAGCCGATCGTCAGCACCAGCAGTGGTGTCGCGACGGCGGTCCCGATCAGCTGCGGGAGGTACTTCGAGAAGTAGCCGTCGAGGGCCTCCATGCCGTGTCCGGCGATCAAGGTCGCGTCGGCCGAGCTCCGGCGGGAGGCCCATCCCGGACCCAACCGCCCGACGGCGGCGACCACTCGCTCACGGAGCTGGCCGACGACCCGCGCCCCACCCCGGGACGACACCGACTCCACCGCCCACAGCAGTACCGCCCGGAGCAGTACCACGAGAGCAAGCAGCGCGAGCGTCCCGCCCAACGAGGCGAGGGGCTCGCCGGCGATCGCTCGAACGATCAGGTCGGTGACCAGCCAGGCGAACGCCACGACGGACACGGTCTGCAGCAGAGCCAGCAGGGCGCCGGCAGCGAGGGTGCCGCGCGTCGCCGACGCGTAGCGGAGGAGGCGGGGGTCGAGCGGCCGCATGTCAGGCCGTCACCGGATGCTGGGTGTCGCCCGCCTCGTCTGCACGCTGCCCGGCCCCCGGCTCCAGCGGGATGTGGTCACGCGTCACACGCTTGCGGAACACCCAGTAGGTGAACGCCTGATAGACCAGGATCAGCGGCAGGGAGATCGCCGCCACCCAGGTCATGATGGTCAACGTCGTGTCGGAGCTCGATGCGTTCGTGATCGTCAGGCTGTTCTGCGGGTCCGGCGACGACGGCATCACGTTCGGGAACAAGGCGGCGAAGAGCGACACCACCGCCAGACCGATTGTGGCGGCCATGAACGCGAACGACCAGCCCTCCGCGCCTCGCAGGTTGGCGATCCAGGATGCGACCAGCGCCACGGCGGCGACCACCGCCAAGGCCAGGAACACCGGCGAGAAGTGCGAGAGCGCGGTCCAGCCCAGGAAGACCACCGCCACGACGATCGCGGCGATGCCCGAACGGGCGGCCAGCCGCCGCGCCCGGAGGCGCAGCGCACCGTCGGTCTTCAGCGAGATGAAGACGACGCCGTGCGTGAAGAACAGCAGCAGCGTGGTCAGTCCGCCGACCAACGCGTAGCCGTTCAGCAGATCGAAGAGGCTGCCGGTGTAGTCGTGATTGGCATCCAACGCGACGCCCTGCACGATGTTCGCGAAGGCGACCCCCCAGAGGAACGCGGGAACGGCCGAGCCGACCACGATCATCCCGTCGAACCATTTCTTCCACCGCGCGCCAGACCGCTGGTGCCGGTACTCGAACGAGACCCCACGCACGATCAGCGCAAGCAGGATGAGCAGCAGCGCCAGATAGAACCCGCTGAACAGTGTCGCGTACCACTCCGGGAAGGCGGCGAAGAGCGAGGCACCGGCGACGATGACCCAGGTCTCGTTGAGGTCCCAGACCGGGCCGATGGTGTTGATCATCACGCGGCGGTCGACGTCGTCGCGGCCGAGGAACGGCAGCGCCATCCCGACCCCGAAGTCGAAGCCGTCGAGCACGAAGTAGCCGACGAAGAAGAAGGCGATGATTCCGAACCAGAGAACTGCGAGATCCATTGCCGTGCTCCTCCTAGTAGACCGTCGCGACGGGGATGGGCTCGCCCGCGTCATCGAGGTGCTTCTCGATCGGCGCCGGGCCTTTCTGGGCGGCGCGCTTGATCAGCTTGAATTCCACCACCGCGAGCGTTCCGTAGATCGCGGTGAAGGCGATCAGCGAGATGAGCACCTCGAGGCCGCTCGTCCCGGGAGAGACGCCGTCGGCCGTCTTCATCAGGCTGAACACGATCCAGGGCTGCCGCCCCATCTCGGTGAACACCCAGCCGACGATCATCGCAAGGAGCGACAGCGGCATCGCCCAGACGGCCACCCTCCACACCCACGGCCGGGCGGGCATCCGCCCCTTCCGCGTCAGCCACAGGCCCACGACGGCGATCAGGATGTGCAGCGAGCCGAGCCCGATCATCCAGCGGAAGGCCCAGTAGGTGATCCAGATGATCGGCGTGTAGTCGCCAGGGCCGTACAGGTGCGTGTACTGCGCCTGCAGGTCGTTGATGCCCTCAACGGTGCCGGTGAGCGTGTGCGTCGAGAGGAACGAGAGCAGGTACGGGATGCGGATGCTGAAGAGCTCGTGCACGCCGTCAGGGGTTCCGAGGGTGAAGATCGAGAACGAGGCATCCGCCCCCGTCGACGTCTTGTACAGCGCCTCGGCCGCGGCCATCTTCATCGGCTGCGTCTCGACCATCGCCAGGCCTAGCTGGTCGCCCGAGAGCACCGTGCCGATTCCGGCGCCGATCATGAGCCACAGGCCGAACCGCAGTGCGGGACGCATCGTGTCGAGGTGACGGTTGCGTGACAGGTGCCACGCGGCGACGGCGATGATCACGCCGGCCGAGACCATGAAGCAGCCGAAGATCGTGTGCGGGAAGGCCGCAAGCGCCACCTTGTTCGTGAGCACCGCCCACAGGTCGGTGAGCTCCGCGCGGCCCTTGACCGGGTTGAGGTGGTAGCCGACCGGGTTCTGCATGAAGGCGTTGGCGGCGAGGATGAAATATGCCGAGAGGACGCTGCCGACCGAGACGACCCAGATCGTAGCGAGGTGGATGCCTTTCGGCAGGCGATCCCAGCCGAAGATCCAGAGCCCGATGAAGGTCGCCTCCAGGAAGAAGGCGAGCAGACCCTCCAGGGCCAGGGGTGCGCCGAAGATGTCGCCGACGAAGCGCGAATAGTTGGACCAGTTCATGCCGAACTGGAACTCCTGGACGATGCCGGTTACCACGCCCATCGCGAAGTTGATGAGGAAGATCTTGCCGAAGAAGTGGGTCAGCTGCAGGTAGTGCGCCTTGGCCGTCCGGTACCAGGCGGTCTGGAAGATCGCCGTGCAGGTGACCAGGCCGATGGTGAGCGGGACGAACAGGAAGTGGTAGACCGTGGTCAGCCCGAACTGCCAGCGCGACAGCAGGAGCGGGTCCAGCAGTTCGTTCACGTGCGATCCTCCGATGAAGTTCTACGCTTCGTAGAAGCAACTTCTACAGAGTGTAGAACATTCCCAGCCGGTTCGCGCTACCCTGGATTCGTGGCGAATCTCGGAGAACTGGAGCGGGCGGTCATGGACGCCCTGTGGGACGGCGACGCCCCCATCACGGCGGGCGAGCTGCGCGACAAGCTGACGGCCTCCCGCGAGAGCGCGAAGGCGCCGGCGCTGACCACGATCCTCACCGTGCTCTCCCGGCTGGAGTCCAAAGGCTTCGTCGCTCGCGACCGCGACGCGCGTCCCCACCTCTACTACGCCGCCCTCACCCGGGCGGGCCACGTCGCCGACCTCATGCGCGAGGTGCTGGAGTCGTCCTCCGACCGCACCGAGGCGCTGGCCTACTTCGTCGGCTCGGTCGACGAATCCGAGGCCGAGGTGCTGCGCCGGCTGCTCGACGCGCGCAGCGTGTGAGCACCGACCCCGTCGCACCGCTCGCCGGGGCGATCTTCCTCGGCGCGCTCGCGATCGCGCTGGCCTGGCCGGTACCCCTGCTGCTGGCACGAGCGAAGTGGCCGTCTGCAGCGCCCGTTCTCGCGGTCGCCCTCTGGCAGTCCATCGCGCTCGCCGGTGGCATCTCCATGATCGGCTCTCTGCTGCTGGCCGGGCTCATCCCGTTCGGAGACGACCTGTGGACGCGCATCCAGGGCGCCGCGGCGTCGCTGTTCCACGGGCCGCTGCCGCCGGCCGCCAGCCTCCTGAACGCGTTCCTGCTGAGCGCGGCCGTCCTGCTCACGGCGCACCTCGTCCTGAACCTCGCCCTCACCTCCGTCCGCAGCCGCAACCAGCGGCACCGGCACATGGAGCTGCTGCGGCTGCTGTCCTCGCCCCTGCCGGACACCCCGAGCACGCGCGTCATCGACCACCCGGCGCCCGCGGCGTACTGCCTGCCCGGCGCGCGAAGCGTCACCGTGCTGTCGGAGGGCATGATCGGGCTGCTCTCCACCGATCAGCTCGATGCCGTTGTCGCCCACGAACGTGCCCACCTGCGTCAGAAGCATCACCTGCTCCTGGACGCGTTCCGCTCCTGGAAGCGCTCGCTGCCCTGGTTCCCGATCGCCACCCGGGCGCAGGATGCCGTCGCGATGCTGCTGGAGATGCTCGCGGACGACACCGCTCGCCGGACCTCCGGGGATGCGGTGCTGGCCGACGCCATCCGCCTGGTGGATGAGACCGGGCCGGCCGGAGCAGCCCTCGGTGCCCCGAAGGATCGACGGACGCCCGAGCAGCGGCGGGCCGCCCTGCTCGCTCGCGAGGAGCGGCTCACGCCCGGCGGGCGGACCGTCGGCCCGGTGCTGCGCGCGAGTGTGGTGACCGTGACCGTGCTGCTGGTGGTCGTACCGCCCCTCGTCGTTCTGTTGAGCTGAGGGCCGGAACGCCAAGCGGCGGCCCGGAGATCCGGGCCGCCGCTGGGTACCGCGGTGTCGAGTAGTGGCGAGCCGCCTACTTCTTGATCGGGTGATCCTGAAGCCACTTCTTGGCGACCGCGTCCGGCTGCGTCTTGCTGGCGCCCTGGTTGTCACCGTTCATGACGATGAGGTCATCGGTGGTGAGCTCCTTGGAGACCTTGTTCAGCACATCCTTGACCGTGCTCGACGCCTTCGAGGTGTTGATCAGCGGCACGATGTTCTGCGCCGCGATCAGGCTCTTCGGGTCTTTCAGGGACACGAAGCCGTTGTCCTTGATCGCCGGAGTGGTCGTGTAGATGTCGGCCAGCTGCACATCGCCGTTCTTCAGCGCGGCGACGGTCAGCGGGCCGCCGGAGTCGCTGATCGGCTTGAGCGTGGCGGTGACGCCGTACGCCGACTTCAGGCCCGGAATGCCGTAAGGCCGGGTACCGAACTCGGGATTGCCACCAACGGTCAGCGGGTCGGTGACCTTCTTGAGGTCGTCCAGGCTCTTGACGCCCCACTTCTCCGAGAACTCCTTGGTGACGTTGTAGGAGTCGGCGTCCTGCGCCTCCGACTGGTCGAGCACCTCGTAGCCCTTGGGCAGCGCCTTGCTGAGGCCCGAGTACACGTCACTGCTGGAGGTGGCGGTGCTGTTCTTGTCGTAGAACTGGAGCAGGTTACCGCTGTACTCGGGGATCAGGTCGATCGAGCCGTCCTGGAGCGCTTTCAGGTAGACGTCGCGCTGCCCGATGCTGGGCTTGTACGACACCTCGACGCCGTTGGCCGCGAGGGCCTGGCCGTAGATCTGCATGAGGATCTCGGACTCGCCGAACGCCGCCGAGCCGACCGTGATGGTGTCGGAGGACGAGGAGGCCTTGTCGCTGCTGAACGCGCCGCCACCGGACGAGCAGGCGCTGAGGGCGACGAGCGCCCCAGCGGCGAGCACGCCGGCCGCGATGCGACTCTTCTTGGATGCGAGCATGATTTTCTCTTCTCTTGGTTTTTCCCGCGGTGACGGGCTCTTCGGTGTGCGTGGAAGGTGAAAGCAGTCAGGTGGTCGGCGCGCTCTCGGTCGCGACGGTCGGCCGCTCCGATCGGTGGTTGTCGCCGTCCGTGGTGTCGCGGACGCGTCCGGCGATCACGCCGCGCGGGACGACGAGTCTCTGCACGATCGCGAAGACCGCGTCCGCGACGAGTGCGAGCACGACGACGAGGATGGAACCGCCGAGCATCTCCGGGTAGTTCTGCACGGCCAGCCCGTCGAACAGGAAACGGCCGAGCCCTCCGACGGGCAGGATCGCCGCGACGGTCCAGGTGGCGATCACCTGCAGGCCGCCGGAGCGGATTCCGCCGATCACCAGGGGCAGTGCCAGAGGAAGCTCGACCTTGGTGAACACCTGCCACCCCGTCATGCCGATGGAGCGCGCGGCATCGATGGTGTTCCGGTCGACCGACTCCAGCCCCGAGTAGGCGCCCGCGAGCACCGGAGGGATCGCGAGGATCGTCAGCGCGATGAGGGGCGGCACGATGGTGAGGTTCGTGGTGATCAGGGCCAGATACACCACGAGACCCAGCGTCGGAAGCGCACGCAGGGCGCCGGAGACGCCGACCGACAGGCCCCGGAAGCGTCCGGTGTGGCCGACGGCGAACCCGATGGGAAGCGCGATGATCGCTGCCAGCAGCAGGGTGAGCAGGGAGTACAGGATGTGCTCACCCAGACGCGTCGGGATGCCGCTGGGGCCGGCCCAGTTCGCCGGGTCCGCGAGCCAGCCGAAGGCGGCGACGAAATCGGTCATGCGCCCCTCACCGCCTTCATCGCCGCGCTCCGGCTGAGACGTCGCGTGCTGCTATCGAGCCGAGTCCACGGGAGCAGGAGTCGCCCCAGCAGCACCAGCACCAGGTCGAAGACCAGCGCCACGATCATGATCGCGACGATGCCGACCACGACCTCCTCCGTGTACGACCGGTTCAGGCCGTCCGTGAACAGGTAGCCGAGATTGGGGACACCGATCAGCGCCGCGACACTCACCAGGCTGACGGTGCTCACCGAGACCACACGCAGTCCCGCCAGCAGGACGGGACCGCCGAGCGGAAGCTCGACCGACCAGAATCGACGCCAGGCCGAGAATCCGATCGCGGTCGCCGACTGGAGGACGTCGCCCTGGACCGACGCCAGAGCGTCCGCCACTGTGCGGACCATGAGCGCGACCGCGTAGATGCTCAACGCGAGGACGACGTTCACCGGTGCCAGGATCTGCGTCCCGATCAGGGCGGGCATCGCGAAGAACAGCGGCAACGACGGGATCGTGTACAGGATGCCGCCGATCGTGAGCAGTACGCCGCGGCTCAGCCGGTAGCGGTTCGCCAGCCAACCGATCGGAAGCGAGACGATGAAGCCGATGACGATCGGAAGCGCCGCCAGCCACACGTGCGAGACCGTGAGATTCCAGACCTGGTCGAAGTTCGACCACAGAAAACTCACGACGCGTCCTCACCCTGCGCCGGAGCACCCGCGACCGAAACGGTCGCGGCCTTTGCTTCGGAGGGGCCGGCGTCGCCGAGCGGCGAGCCGGTGAGGACGCCCGCAGCGCGGCCGTCGCTGTCGACGAGCACCGAACCGGTGGCGGTCTCCTCGATGTGCAGGGCGCGGCGGCCCCGGTCGGCGCCGATGAAGGACGCGACGAAGTCGTCGGCGGGGTCGGCGAGGATCTCGGCCGGCGTGCCCTTCTGCGCGACGACGCCTCCCTTGCGGAAGATGACGACCTGGTCGCCCAGCTTGAACGCCTCGTCGATGTCGTGCGTGACGAAGACCACCGTCTTGTCGAGGTCGCGCTGCAGGTGCAGCAGCTCGTTCTGCAGGTCGTCCCGGACGATCGGGTCGACGGCGCCGAACGGCTCGTCCATGAGCAGGATGTTCGGGTCGACCGCGAGCCCGCGTGCGACACCGACGCGCTGCTGCTGCCCGCCGGACAGCTGACTCGGATAGCGATCGGCGAGCGAGCGCTCGAGGCCGACGGTATCCATCAGCTCCAGAGCCCGCTCGCGCGCGGACTTCTTGGCGGTGCCCTTCAGCAGCGGCACTGTGGCGATGTTGTCCACCACTTTGCGGTGCGGCAGCAGGCCGGAGTTCTGCATCACATAACCGATCGAGCGGCGCAGGGCGACAGGCTTGAGGCCCAGCACATCCTCGCCGTCGATCTCGATGTGGCCAGAGGTCGGGTCGACCATCCGGTTGATCATCCGCAGGATGGTCGTCTTGCCGCTGCCCGACGAACCGACCAGCACGGTGATCTTCCGCGAAGGGACGACCAGCGAGAAGTCGTCGACGGCCAGCGTCCCGTCGGGGAAGCGCTTGGTGACATCACGGAACTCGATCACGACAGCGCCCTCGTGAACCGGGTCGCTGCGCTCAGGGCGTCGCGCGAAAGAGCGGGGACTGTGTCAGCCATCGCCTTCAGCCAAACAGCCGCGGGCTGATTTGGCAACGAAATGCGTCGAATCGTGACGTACAGGGTCGGTCGCATGCCGGCCCCCCTTCATTCGATGTCGTGGCCGTTCGGCGGCGTTCGCACTCTGTTCGGAGCACTCGGACCTGTGGATGGCAACTTGCCACCGACCACCGACATTCCCGGATCCGGGTCAGTCTTTCGTGTCGAATCGCCGTTCGAGGTACTCGCGCGCAACGGTGCGGGCTTCGGAGATGTACCGCTCGTCACCGTTCGGATCCTCGACGAAGGCGCGGTTGATCAGGGAATCCATGATCTCGACGACGACCTCGAGCCGGAAGGCGAGGTCCGCGCCGCCCGGCAGCCCGTACTCGTCGGAGAGGATCTGTGCGAACTGCTGCGCGAAACCGATGGCGCGGACCACCTCGTCCTCGGGCACGCCCCCGCGCTCGGCGTCCGCGAAGCGGATGATGCGGAAACCGCGCTCGGTGCGGAACATGTCGACGAAGGCGTCGATGGCGGCCTCGACGGCGTTCCACCAGTGCTCCGGCGCCTGCGCGTCGATCGCGGCGACCACCGAGTGGCGGTAGCGCAGCAGCGCCCGGTCGCGCAGCGCCTGCAGCAGCACGATGCGGTCGGGGAAGTAGCGATAGACGGTGCCGATGGATGCTCCGGCGCGCTCCGCGACCATGGCGGTGGTGAGCCGGTCGAAGCCGATCTCGTCCACCACTTCGGCGGCCGCGTCGAGCAGAGCGTCGATGCGCGCTGCACTGCGCTCCTGGATCGGCTCCGTACGGACGAGCGGCGCTCCGACGGGGCTCTGTCCAGCGACCAGATCATTGATGGGCACGAGGGCGACTCCTTCTCTCAGTCGATTAAGGCGGTGGTGCGGGTCCCCAGCCCGGCACCGCGTGAGCGGTGCACTGAAAGGATCATAATCGTGGAAACCTCACTTCTGCTGGGCATTACCCCCCGACACACCGTATTAATGTCCCCCAAATCTGGGGGATGCGTTCGAATGACCTTCCCTCCATGAGAAAATGGACCAGATGCTCTCCCCCGAATCGCGCCCAGTGAAGGCGTCCCGCGACCCCGCCGGGCGACGCGGCGCATCGGTCGAGCCGATCATGCACCGTGCCGCTCGCATCGAGGACGCTGTGCACGAGTTCCGCGCTCGGCGCGCCCGCAGGCGTGGATTTCTGGCAACCGTCGTGCCCTACACCGGCTACGGCTCCCCCAGCTGGGTGCGCATCCTGGGCCGCGTCGTGCTCGCGAAAGACCCGCGGCCGGGGAGCCGGGCCGAGCGACTGCACCGAAAGCGCGAAGAATCGGTCCGCGGCTGGCGGTCGTTCGTCAGCGTCCCGCTGGCCGGCACGACGGTCACCGTCGAGATCGAGGGCGACCGGCACGAGGTGAAGACCGACCGCGGTGGCGTCATCGACACGGTCATCCCGGTGCAGCTCACGCCGGGGCGGCACACCGTGCGGCTCTTCACTGCCGAATCGACGCGGGTCTTCGAAGCGCCGATCTACATCGTCGACCCCGCGGCGACCTTCGGCATCATCTCCGACGTCGACGACACCGTGATGGTCACCGCGCTCCCGCGGCCCTTCCTCGCCGCCTGGAACACGTTCGTCCTCGACGAGCACGCCCGCGTTCCCACCCCCGGCATGTCCGTCCTTCTCGAGCGACTGTCGGCCGCGCATCCGGGCTCACCCGTCGTGTATCTCTCGACCGGAGCCTGGAACGTCGCGCCGACACTGACCCGTTTCCTGTCGCGCAACCTGTTCCCTGCCGGTCCGCTGCTGCTCACCGACTGGGGGCCGACGCACGACCGCCTGTTCCGCAGCGGGCGGGAGCACAAGCGCACCAGCCTGCTTCGGCTCTCCGAGGAGTTCCCCGGGGTGAAGTGGCTGCTGATCGGCGACGACGGCCAGCACGACGAAGACCTGTACGGCGAGTTCACGGTCGCGCACCCGGAGAAGGTGTCAGCTGTGGCCATCCGTCAGTTGTCGAGCGGCGAAGCGGTCCTCGCGGGCGGCCGCTCGAAGGCGGAGAAGCACAGCGAACTGTCGGGGACGCCGTGGGTGTACGCGCCCGACGGTGCGGGACTCAGCGAGCAGCTGACAGACCTGGGGCTGGTCTAGCCGACCGGAGCGCACCCACAGGGCCGGAGTGCGCCATGTCGGCGGTCCCTGCCAGGCTGGACCCATGCCCGCCAGCCGCACCGCCCGCACCAGCCGCGTGAGCCGCGGCGACCTCCTCCGTCTGCGTCGGCTGGCCCAGGCGATCGACGGCCCCCGCGAGCCCGACCCGGCAGCGGCCGCGCGCCGCCTGCTCGCTCTCCAGGGGCAGGACTTCGCGGCGGGATGCTGGGCGCTCGCCCTCCGCACCACCGGTTCGACGCTGAACGACGTGCTGGCCGACCTCGATGCCGGCCGCATCATCCGCTCCTGGCCGATGCGCGGCACCCTCCATTTCGTGGCGCCCGACGACCTGCGATGGATGCTGTCGGTCACGATGGATCGAATGGTCGCCAGTCTGGGCCGGCGTCAGGAGCAGCTGGGCCTGGCGCGCGCCGACTTCGAACGGGCGGCAGAGGTGGTCAGCGCGGCCCTCACCGGCGGTGGCAGCATCAGCCGGGCCGATGTCATGGAGTTGTGGGAGTCTGCGGGCATCGCGACCACCGGCCAACGCGGCTACCACCTGATCTACTTCCTCGCGCAGACCGGACTGCTGTGCTGGGGTCCGGTCGTGCGCTCGGGAAACGGCAATCCCACGCAGGCTCTCGTCCTGCTCGACGAATGGGCGCCGCCTCCCCCGGCTCTGGAGCCGGACGAGGCACTGGCCCGGTTCCTGCTCCGCTACCTGAGCGGCCACGGACCGGCGACAGTGCGCGACTTCGTCTGGTGGACCAAGGGCACCGTGGCCGGCGCGAAGACGGCGCTGGGCGTTCTCGGCGATTCCGTCACCACGCTCGACGTCGACGGCGTCGAGTACCTCGTCACGACCGAACTCGTGGACGGGGCGGCGGGCGCTCCGGCCACCCGCGCCGAGAAGGAGGCGGTGCACCTGCTGCCCGCCTTCGACGAATATCTGCTGGGTTATCAGGACCGCGCACCCATCCTCGACGACGAGCACGCGGAACTCATCGTGCCCGGGAACAACGGTGTCTTCCAGGCGATCATCGTCGCGGGCGGCCGGATCGTCGGCACCTGGCGCCGGGACGGCCGAACCGTCGTCCCGTTGCCCTTCGCACCGCTGACACCGGCCCGGCAGGGCCGACTGGAACGCGCGGCGACGGCGTACTCCCGCTTCGCCGGGTAGCGTGGAGGGGTGGCACGCATAAGCTCGACCCGACGCCGACTCCCGGCCGGGATCGCGCTCCCCGCCACCATCCGCACCAGTACGAGGGCGCCGTTCCTCCAGGTGGTGAAGACCGCGGTGGCGATGATCGTCGCGTGGGCGGTGGCCAGCGTCTTCGTCCACGGCGAGCTACCGATCTTCGCGACGATCGCGGCACTCCTGGTGGTGCAGCCGAGCGTGAATCAGTCGGTGGGGCGCGCCATCGAGCGTTCCCTGGGGGTCATCGGCGGCGTGCTCGTCGCCTACCTGATCGGGTTGGCCTTCGGGACGAACAGCTGGATCGTGCTGCTGGCGGTCGTCGTCTCCGTGCTCCTCGCCTGGGCGCTCAAGCTGACGCCGGGGACGGCGAATCAGGTGCCGATCACGGCGATGCTCGTGCTCGCCATCGGCGCGTCCGACCCGCAGTACGCGCTCGCCCGCATCGTCGAGACGGTCCTCGGGGCGGCCGTGGGCGTCGTCGTGAACGTGGCGATCGTCCCGCCGGTGCTGACCGGTCCGGCACGGCAGTCGGTGCTGGCGCTGGGCACGGAGATCGCGGCCACCCTCGAACGGCTGGCGGACGCCCTCAAGGCGACGCACAGCCGGGCGGAGTTGGACGCGCTGCTGATCGAGGCGCGGCTGCTGCGGCCGATGGAGACCAAGGCTCAGTCCGCGCTGACGGCCGCGGACGACAGCCTCTCGCTGAACCCGCGGCAGCGGAAGCATCGGGTCTACCTGACCCACGACCAGCAGCTCTTCGACAGCCTGCGACCGTTGATCAACCGCACGCTCGGCATGACCCGGGCGTACCACGACCACTACGACGACAGCCTCGCCGCCGAGCCGACCATCCATGCGATCGCCGACGAACTGCACCGCGCGGCGCACGACCTGCGGCTGCTCGCTCGCGACCCCGAGGAGCCGATCGTGGAACCGGGCACGGAGACGGCCGGCGTTCCCGTGCTCACCGCGCCGCTGACCGTCGCGACGCCCGACCCGCGCCACTGGGTGCTCATCGGGTCGCTGGTGGAGGACTTGCGGCGCATCCACGTCGAGATCGCCGGCGACGACGCGTCGACGGCCTGACCTCGCCTACGCCGTCAGCTCGGCGACCGCCTCCGTGACGGGAAGGGTGCGCCGGTCACCGGTTCGCCGGTTCCACAGCTCGACCTCGCCCTCCGCAGCGCCGCGACCCACCACGAGAACGCGCGGAACGCCGATCAGCTCGGCGTCGCCGAACTTGACGCCGGGCGAAACCTTCGGGCGGTCGTCGTAGAGCACGTCGAGGCGGGCGTCCTCGAACTGTGCCACGATCTCCTCCGCCAGCTCGTAGGCGGCTGCGTCACGGCCCGCTGCGACCACATGCACGTCGAAGGGCGCGACTGACTCCGGCCAGACGAGACCGCGGTCATCGTTGTTCTCCTCGGCGATGATCGCGAGGATGCGTGTCACGCCGATGCCGTAGGAGCCCATGGTGACGGTCACCAGCTTGCCGTTCTCGTCGAGCACCTTGAGACCGAGCGCCTCTGCGTACTTGCGGCCGAGCTGGAAGACGTGGCCGATCTCCATGCCACGGGCGAGCTCGACGGGTCCCGAGCCGTCGGGCGCGGGATCGCCCGGCTTGACTTCGGCTGTCTCGACAACGCCATCCCAGCCGAAGTCACGGCCGGCGACCAGGCCGAAGACATGCTTGCCGTCGATGTTCGCGCCGGTGATCCATCCCGAGCCGTCGACCACGCGCGGGTCGACGACGTAGTGGATGCCGGTCGCCGACTTCTCGCCCAGCACAGCGCCCTCGGGCGACCACGGTCCGATGTAGCCCTTCACCAGGCCGGGATGCTTGGCGAAGTCGTCGCCGTTCGCCGCGTCCACCTGGGCGGGTGCGAAGGCGACCTCGGCACGCTTCATGTCGACCTCGCGGTCGCCGGGCAGACCGACGACGACGAGTTCGCGGGTTCCGTCGAGCTGCGTGAGCGCGAGCACGACGTTCTTCAGGGTGTCGGCGGCGCTCCAGGACCGGCCGTCCGGGCGGGGGTGCTTCTCGTTCGCGAGGTCGACCAGCGACTGGATCGTCGGAGTGCCCGGGGTGTCGAGCACCTCCTGCGGAGTCAGCTTCTCGTACGAGCGCGCGGGCGGCGGCGTGGTGGTGAACGCCTCGACGTTGGCAGCGTAGCCGCCGGCCGAGCGGACGAAGGTGTCTTCGCCGACGGGCGTCGGGTGCAGGAACTCCTCCGACCGGGAACCGCCCATGGCGCCGGCGTCGGCCTGAACGATGACGTAGGAGAGGCCGAGACGGGTGAAGATGCGCTCATACGCGTCGCGCTGCGCGAGGTAGCTCGCATCGAGTCCGTCGTCGGTGTAGTCGAACGAGTACGCGTCCTTCATCGTGAACTCACGGCCGCGCAGGAGGCCGGCGCGAGGGCGTGCCTCGTCGCGGTACTTGTCCTGGATCTGGAAGATCGTCAGCGGCAGGTCTTTGTAGGACGAATAGAGGTCTTTGACGAGCAGGGTGAAGACCTCCTCGTGCGTCGGCGCCAGCAGGTAGTCGGCGCCCTTGCGGTCCTGCAACCGGAAGAGACCCTCGCCGTATTCCTCCCAGCGGCCCGTCACCTCGTAGGGCTCGCGCGGCAGCAGCGCCGGGAAGTGCACCTCGTGCGCACCGGCCGCGGACATCTCCTCGCGGATGATTCGCTCGATCTTCTCCTTGACCCGCAGGCCCAGCGGGAGCCACGCGAAGATCCCCGGTGCCTGGCGGCGGATGTAGCCGGCGCGGACCAGCAACCGATGGCTGGTGACCTCGGCGTCCGACGGGTCTTCACGGAGGGTGCGGAGGAAGTAGTTGCTCAAGCGAGTAGGCACCGTTCCATATTAAGGGGCCGGGGATAGGGTGGTCGGCATGCCCGACCGCCGGACCCGCGTCGCCCACTCCCCCGCCGCTGCTCCGCTGGCCGCCTCGCTGGCGGCCCTGCGGCGGGAGCTGAAGGTGCCCGACGGCTTCCCTGCCGTCGTGGAGGCGGAGGCGGCCGGCGTGGCCGCGCGGCATCCCCTACCCGAGGCCGACCTCACCGAGCTGCCGTTCCTCACCATCGACCCCGCAGGCTCCACCGATCTCGACCAGGCGATGCATCTGTCGCGCAGCGCGAACGGTTTCCGGGTCCGCTACGCGATCGCCGACGTACCCACGCTCGTGGCTCCGGGAGGCGAGGTGGATGCGGAGGCTCGGCGTCGCGGCCAGACCATCTACGCGCCCGACGGCCGCGTCCCGCTGCACCCCGCCGCCATCGGCGAGAACGCCGGTTCGCTGCTGCCCGACGTCGTCCGCGGAGCCTTCGTCTGGGACATCGCGCTCGACGCCGACGGCCACGAGACCTCCGCCCACGTGTCGCGGGCACGCATCCGTTCGCGACGCCAGTGGAGCTACGAGGAGGCGCAGGCCGCAGTCGACGACGGCAGCGCTCCGCCGGAGCTGGCGGTGCTCCGGGAGATCGGCGCCGCGCGGATCGCCTGCGAACGGGAACGCGGCGGCGCGAGTCTCAACACCCCCGACGAGGAGGTCGTCGCCCGGGATGGCACTTACACGCTCCAGCGGCGGGCGACGCTCCCCGTCGAGGAGTGGAATGCGCAGCTCTCCCTCCTGACCGGGATGGCGGCCGCCGGGCTGATGCTCGAGGCCCGGGTCGGCATCCTGCGCACGATGCCCGCTCCGAGCGAGGAAGCGTTCACGGCCTTCCGCACGCAGACGATCGCCCTTGGGCTGCCGTGGGGCGAGGGGATGCCGTACGGCGAGTACCTCCGGATGCTCGACCCCGCGCATCCCCGCGCCGCCGCGGTGCTGCAGGCGGCGACGGCGCTGTTCCGCGGAGCCGGCTACGTCGTCATGGACGGCGAGGTCCCGGCCGATCCGCAGCAGGCGGCGATCGCCGCTCCGTACGCGCACGTCACCGCGCCGCTGCGCCGTCTCGCCGACCGCTGGGCACTGGTGATCTGCGAGGCGGTCTGCGCCGGACTGCCCGTGCCCGCATGGGCGCGCGACTCGCTGGGCGAGCTGCCCTCGATCATGGGTACGTCGTCCCGGTTGGCCGCACAGGTGGAGGCCGGGGCGGTGGATCGCGTGGAGGCTGCCCTGCTCAGCTCCCGGATCGGAACCGAACTGGATGCCACAGTGCTCGCCGTCCGCAACGGCACGGTCCTGGTGCAACTCGACGACCCACCGGTCAGCGCCTCAGCACCCCGTGCGGACGGCGTCGCGCCGGGCGACCGGGTGCGGCTCCGGGTGCAGGCCGCCGACATCACGACTGGCCGGGTCGTGTTCGAGCCCGTCACCGGGTGAGCGCGGCCCCCGGGACGGGAATCAGTGGGCTCCGACGGTGACTGACGGCTCACCGGACGGACGGTCGTCCATCTCGTCGGCCAGGCGGTTCGCCTCGGCGATCAGGGTCGCGACGATCTCCGACTCGGGGACCGTCTTGATGACCTCGCCCTTGACGAAGATCTGACCCTTGCCGTTGCCGCTCGCCACACCGAGGTCGGCCTCGCGGGCCTCCCCGGGGCCGTTGACGACGCAGCCCATGACGGCGACGCGGAGCGGCACGCTCATGCCCTGCAAGCCCTCTGTGACGCTGTCGGCGAGCGAGTAGACGTCGACCTGAGCCCGGCCGCAGCTCGGGCAGGAGACGATCTCCAGCTTGCGCTCCCGCAGGTTCAGCGACTGCAGGATCTGCAAGCCCACCTTGACCTCCTCCGCCGGAGGCGCCGACAGCGAGACGCGGATGGTGTCGCCGATGCCCTCGCCGAGCAGGATGCCGAAAGCGGTCGCCGACTTGATCGTGCCCTGGAAGGCCGGGCCGGCCTCGGTGACGCCCAGGTGGAGCGGCCAGTCGCCGCGCTCGGCGAGCATCCGGTAGGCCTTGACCATGACGATCGGGTCGTTGTGCTTGACCGAGATCTTGAAGTCGTGGAAGTCGTGCTCCTCGAACAGGCTCGCCTCCCAGACGGCCGACTCGACGAGCGCCTCCGGGGTCGCCTTGCCGTACTTCTCGAGCAGGCGGCGGTCGAGCGATCCCGCGTTCACGCCGATACGGAGCGACACGTCGGCCGCTTTCGCGCGCCGGGCGATCTCGGCGACCTGGTCGTCGAACTTGCGGATGTTGCCGGGGTTCACCCGCACGGCCGCGCATCCGGCGTCGATGGCCGCGTACACGTAGTTCGGCTGGAAGTGGATGTCGGCGATCACCGGGATCTGGCTCTTCTTCGCGATGATCGGCAACGCCTCGGCGTCGTCGCGGCTCGGGACGGCGACGCGGACGATGTCGCAGCCGGAGGCGGTCAGCTCGGCGATCTGCTGCAGCGTGGCGTTGATGTTGGTGGTCGGCGTCGTGGTCATCGACTGGACGCTGACGGGTGCGTCCCCACCGACCAGCACTTTGCCCACGCGGATCTGGCGGGACGTGCGACGGGGGGCGAGGGTTTCGGGGACCTTGGGCATCCCCAGATTGATTGCTGCCACGGTCTCAATCCTACGCGGCTGCGTGGGAGGCGGCTGGGTACCGGCCGAGGGCCGGCCATACGTGCACTAGCCGAACAGGTTGACCGGTTTGACGATGTCGGCGTACATCAGCAGGACGCTCATCCCGCCGAGCACGACGACGACCGCGAAGGTGAGCGGCATGAGCTTGGCCATGTCCACCGGCCCCGGATCGCGGCGGCGGAAGAGCTTCGCGACCGTGCGCCGCAGCCCCTCCCACAGCGCTCCGGCGATGTGGCCGCCGTCGAGGGGCAGCAGCGGGACCAGGTTGAAGACGAACAGCGCGATGTTGAGGGAGGCGAGCATCCCGATCATCGTGTACACCTTGTCGACCGCCGGGACGCCGTCCAGTGCCGTCAGCTCACCGGCGGCGCGGCCGATACCGACCACGCTGATCGGGCCGTTGGGGTCGCGCGGTGCTGACCCGAAGGCGGCGTTCCAGACGTCGACCATGCGCTGCGGGAGGTGGACGAAGACGTTGGCGACGGCACCGGTCTGGGCGCCGACCGCCGGAAGCACGGCCGTGGGCGGCTGCGGCACCAGCTTCGTCAGTGGGCCGATGCCGACGAAGCCGACCGTCAGCGTCTCGATGCCGCCGGCGGCGTTCTTGACGACTGCCCCGTTCGCGTCGGTCTTCGCGACCTTGTTGATCACAGGGGTCAGTTGCACCGTCCGCTGGACGCCGTCCCTGCTGAGCACCACGCTCAGGGTCTGGCCGGCCGACTTCCGGATGATCGCGGTGGACTGGGCCCAGCTGGCGATCTTCGTGCCGTCGATGCTGACGATCGTGTCGCCGGGGCGGAGGCCGGCGGCCGCGGCGGGGCCCTGTGTCGCATCCGCCGGGCAGGCGTCACCTGTCTGGCTCGTCTGGCTCGTGCTCCCTGGCGGCAGCACGCACGGGCTCACCGTGGCAACCGTCGTCGAACTCTGCGGCGCGCCGAAGCCCATCAGCAGCACACCGAACAGGAGCACACCGATGAGCAGGTTCATGAACGGTCCGCCGAACATGATGATGATCCGCTTCCAGACCGGCAGCCGATAGAAGGTCCGCTCCTCCTCGCCGACCGCGACGGTCTCCGCGCTCGCGGTCCGCGCATCCTGAGCCAGCTGCTGCATGAAACCGGTGGTCGCGTTGCGGCCGCGGCCGCCGTCCTTGCCGGGCGGGAACATCCCGATCATCGAGATGTAGCCGCCGAGCGGGATGGCCTTCACCCCGTACTCGGTCTCGCCCCGCCTGAAGGAGAACAGTGTCTTGCCGAAGCCGATCATGTACTGCGTCACCTTGACGCCGAACAGCTTGGCCGGGACGAGGTGCCCGATTTCGTGCAGCGCGATCGACAGAGCGACGCCGATCAGGATGATGACGACGCCGAGGACGAACAGGAGCACGGATTCCACGGCTTCAGGCTAGCGGTGGCCGCCTTGGAGGAGGCCGCGAAGCGGATGGGTGACCGCTATGCGCCTGCTGTCAACGTGCGGCGATCAGCGCGTCGGCCTTGGACCGCGCCCAGCGCTCCGCCTCAGCGAGAGAATCCCTGGTCAGCTCCCCCGACGGCACGTGCGCGTCGACCACGCGCTCCACCGTCCCGAGGATGTCGAGATAGCCGATCGCGCCCGCGTGGAATGCGGCCACCGCCTGCTCGTTCGCAGCGTTGAAGACGGCCGGGTACGTGCCGGCGGCCATGCCGACCCGCTTCGCGAGTGCGACCGCGGGGAACGCCTCGCCGTCGAGCGGCTCGAACGTCCAGGTGTGCGCCGTCGCCCAGTCCAGAGGCGTGCCGACGTCGGGCACGCGGTCCGGCCAGCCGAGGCCGAGCGAGATCGGCAGACGCATGTCCGGCGGTGATGCCTGAGCGATGGTGGAGCCGTCGACGAACTCGACCATCGAGTGGATGACGGACTGTGGGTGCACGGTGACATCGATCCGGTCGTACGGCACGTCGAAGAGCAGGTGGGCCTCGATGACCTCCAGGCCCTTGTTCACGAGAGTCGACGAGTTGGTGGTGACCACCAGGCCCATGTCCCAGGTGGGATGCGCGAGCGCCTGCCGCGGTGTCACGTCACGCAGCGAGTCACGCGACCGGCCACGGAACGGGCCGCCCGATGCGGTGAGGACGAGGCGACGCACCTCCGAGGGCGTGCCCGAACGGAGGGCCTGAGCGATGGCCGAATGCTCGGAGTCGACCGGGACGATCTGCCCAGGAGCCGCGGCGCGCTTGACGAGCGAGCCGCCCACGATCAGGGACTCCTTGTTGGCCAGCGCGAGCATCGCACCCACCTCCAACGCCGCCAGGGTCGGGCCGAGGCCGACCGAGCCGGTGATGCCGTTGAGCACCACATCCGCCTCGACCGAACGCACCAGCAGCTCGGAGTCGTCGGCACCGAGAGCAGTGTCGACCACGCCGAAGCGCTCCGCCTGCGCGGCGAGCTCGTCGGCGTTCCGACCGGCGCTCAGGCCGACGACGCGGAACCGGTCAGGGTTCGCCGCGACGACGTCGAGCGCCTGCGTGCCGATGGAACCGGTGGACCCGAGGATGATGACTCTGCGCACGACGCCATCGTACGCACGGTGCCCACCTGCGGGGCCTCGTCGGAAACGGAGGAGCTTCGTGCCGATGTCGGCCGCAACTCCTCCGTTTCCAGCGGGTGAGCGGCGCGCCGCGGGCAACCTCCTCCTTTTCCAATCGCTCTGAACGAGACGGGAAAGGGAGGAGTTCGCAGTCGACACGCCGAGTGGGGTCGGGAACGGAGGAGCCGTGGGGCCGCCCCGGCTCAGATCCCTTGATCATCGCGAGATCGACGTCACCGTCTGCAAAGCATTGGGGAACGTGATCATCTGCGTCGCTTGGATGATGTAGGTGGTGCCGCTGGCGAGCTTCACGGTCGTCGTACGATTCCCGGCCGCGACCGATCGAATGCTGCCCTGACTGATGGCGATGGACCCCGTACCGTCGTATCCGACCGGAGTGCCATCTCCCCGTTTCATGCACACACCGGTCGTCGTGCAACCAGGCGCTGTCCACGTGATCGCAGCGTTTGCGCTCAGCGGGGTTGCGAACGCAAGCGTTACTGCGAGAACCGCTGTTCCTCCGTACCTGGCGCCGGTTGGCGCGCGTAGGAACCTATGAATCAGAAATACAAGTAGTCCAGAGGCGATATGCCCGGTCGGCTAGCTCGTCGCCTTGAGGATGTCCAGAACGAAGACCATGGTGTCGGTGCCCTTGATCTCACCGTTACCGGCGCTGCCGTAGCCGTCTGCCGGCGGGATGACGACGATGACCTGCGAGCCGACCTTCTGGCCGACGAGAGCCTTCGTGAACCCGGGGACGAACCCCGAGGCCGTGTTCGTGTACGGCGCACCACGGCTCCACGTGGCGTCGAACGTCCCGCCGGTCCGCCACAGCACCCCCTTGTACTGGATTGTCACCGTATCCGTTGCCTGCACTGTGGCGCCGTCGCCCTGCTTGAGCACGGCGATCTTGGTCTCGGTCGGCGGGTCGGCCTTGGGGATGGTGATGCTCGGCTCGCCGGTCTTGGCGTTCAGCTTCACGGTCGGGAAGCCCTCGGTGGGGGCGACCGACTTGCCGTTGGCACGGGTCGGCGGCATGTCGACCACATCCGCCACGAACACGACGCTGTCCTTGTCGGTGAGGCTCAGCTTCGAGAGGTCCTGGTTGCCGAAGGCAGCCTTCGCCGGCGCCGTCAGCACGACGCGCGAGCCGACCGGAAGGCACTCGACAGCCCGGACCAGGCCCGGTACGTACGCCTTGTCGTCGACCTGGACGGTGGCTGCAGCCGAGCCGTCGAAGCCCTGGGCCGCCGTCAGCTCCTTGCCGGTGGTCCCGTTGTAGGCGGCCAACGCGATGTCGACGCTGGAGCCGCCGACCGCCTTGGCGCCGTGGCCCGTGATGACGACCGTGCGCTCCACATCCGTCGCCTTCAGCGGGGCCTTGAACGAGACCTTCGGGCTCGACCGGTATGCGCCGGTCACGCTGACCGCCTTCGAGGTCGCGCCCGACTTCACGTTCTGGCAGGCGTTCGCGGCGGGGGTCGCGGTCGTCGACGGTTCGGCGGAGCTGCACGCCGCCAGCCCGGCGACGAGGAGGGCCGCGGTCGCGGAGGCGGTCAGGGCCTTGAGAGAGGTACGCACGGTCGTCCATCCTGCCCTATCCGCCTCCGTCGAACCTGACAGGCGGTCATGGGTGCGCTGAATGCGGCCGCATACGATGGAGGGCATGACCCGCGAATTCTCCGTGCCCCAGTCCCGTCACCTCCTCACCGAGCTGCCCGGCCCGCGTTCGGTCGAACTGCAGCAGCGCCGCGTCGCCACGGTGAGCCGCGGCGCGGGGACCCTCGCGAACATCTACATGGAGTCCGGCTCCGGCGCGATCCTGGTGGATGTGGACGGCAACCGCCTGATCGACCTCGGTTGCGGCATCGGCGTCACCACGATCGGCCACGCGCACCCGGCCGTCGCCGCGGCGGCCGCCGAGCAGGCGTCCAAGCTCACCCACACTCTGTTCACCGTGACCCCGTACGAGAACTACGTCGCGGTGGCCGAGAAGCTCGCCGAGATCACGCCGGGCGACTTCGAGAAGCACAGCATCCTGGTCAACACGGGGGCGGAGGCCGTGGAGAACGCGGTCAAGATCGCGCGCAAGTACACCGGTCGCCGCGCCATCGCGACACTCGACCACGCCTTCCACGGCCGTACCAACCTGACCATGGCGATGACCTACCGCCCCTGGCCGGAGCGCGCCGGCATGGGACCGTTCCCCGGTGAGATCTACAGCCTGCCGATCAGCTACCCGTTCCGCGATCCTGAGGGGATGACCGGCGAGGAGGCCGCCGAGCGCACGATCGACTACATCCGCACCCACATCGGTGCCACCGAACTGGCTGCGCTTTTCGTCGAGCCGATCCAGGGCGACGGCGGCATCATCATCCCGGCGCCCGGGTACTTCGCCCGCCTGGCCGAGTTCTGCGCCGAGAACGGCATCGTCTTCGTCGCCGACGAGATCCAGGCCGGCATCGGCCGCACCGGAACCTGGTACTCGATCGAGCACCACGGAGTCGTCCCCGACCTGGTGACCAGCGCGAAGGGCATCGCAGGCGGCTTCCCGCTCGCGGCCGTCACGGGGCGCGCCGAGATCATGGATGCCGTCCAGCCGGGCGGAATCGGCGGCACCTTCGGCGGCAACCCGGTCTCCACCGCCGCGGCCCTCGCGGTGTTCCAGGCCTTCGAGGACGAGGACCTGCTGGCGGAGGCACGCCGGGTCGAGAAGGCGCTGTGGGCGCGGATCGGCGACTGGGCCGAGCGGTTCCCGGTGGTCGGCGAGGTGCGCGGAAAGGGCGCGATGTTCGGCGTCGAGCTGGTCAAGCCGGGCACCAAGACGCCGAACCCCGAGGCTCTGCAGGCGGTGCTCAAGCATGCCACGCGCAACGGTGTCATCCCGCTGGATGCGGGCAGCTGGGACAGCGTGCTGCGCCTGCTGCCGTCGGTCGTCATCTCCGAGGAGCTGATCGACGACGCCGCCACCGTGCTCGAGGAGGCGCTCGGCCGCCTGAGCTGAGCGCGTTTGTGCGCCGTCGGGGGCCGCAGAGGAGCTTCTCAGTTCGGCATCTGTAGCGTTGAAGGCACGCTGTCCGCGGTGTCGAAGGGAGATCACTCGTGCGGCTCCCCCGCCTGCGGCTCCCCCGCCTGCGCCTGATCGCCGCGGCGTCCGCCGTCGCGGCGGGACTCGCGCTGGTGCCCGCTGCGGCGGTCGCCGAGTCGCCTGCGCCGTTCTCGCCCGGCTACATCATCAGCGATGACAGCTTCTTCAACCCGGATGCCATGACGGCCGGGCAGATCCAGCGCTTCCTCGAAGACCGGTCGTGCCACCCGAAGGACGCCTCCCCCTGCCTCGCCGACTTCCGGATGGACGCGCCGGCGCAGCCCGCTTCGGCGGAGCGTTGCACGGCCATGTCCGCACGGAAGAACGAGCGCGCAAGCAGCATCATCGCCCGCGTGGCGGCAGCCTGCACGGTCAGCCCGCGTGTGCTGCTGGTGCTGCTGCAGAAGGAGCAGTCCCTGCTGACCACGCCCAGCGCCTCGGGCTACCAGAAGGCGACGGGCTACGCCTGCCCGGACACCGCCGCCTGCGACACCCGCTACTTCGGGTTCTTCAACCAGGTCTACCGAGCGGCGTGGCAGTTCCGCGAGTACACCGTCCACCCGAAGGACTGGCGCTACAGGGTGGGCGGCAACACCATCCAGTACCACCCGAGTGCGGCGTGCGGGTCGAGCCCGGTCACCATCCTCAATCAGGCGACCGCGAACCTGTACAACTACACCCCCTATCAGCCGAACGAGGCGACGCTGAAGAAGGGCCCGGGCGACGCCTGCTCGGCCTACGGCAACCTCAACTTCTCGCGGCTGTACAACGCGTGGTTCGGCTCGCCATTGGCGGTGCGGTACACCGGCTTCGTCGATGGCTGCCTGGTCTACGTTCGTGGCTTCGGGTGCAGCCCGGTCGCACCGCTCGCGCCCTGACGGCTTATTCCGATTCCGGCATACAGGGCCGCCTACGCTCGAAAGGTGAGCATCGACGAGCCTGACGATGATGCCGCCGAGGTGAAGAAGCCCGGCGCGCTGTACTTCCTCGGCCGTGTGCTCATGGCGCCGCTCCTCAAGCTGGTCTACCGGCCGCGGGTGATCGGCAAGCGCAACGTCCCGAAGCACGGCAAGGTGATCCTGGCGAGCAACCACCTGTCGTTCATCGACTCGGTGGTGATCCCGATGACCGCGCCGCGGCGTGTCCAGTTCCTGGCCAAGTCGACCTACTTCGAAGGCACCGGGGTGAAGGGACGCGTCTCCCGCGACTTCTTCACCGCGATCGGCGCGGTCGGCGTCAAACGCGGAGCGGGAGCGGCAGCGCAGGAGGCCCTGGAGCAGTCGCGCAAGATCATCGACACGGGCGCGGCCTTCGCGGTGTACCCGGAGGGGACCCGCTCGCTCGACGGTCGCCTGTACAAGGGTCGCACCGGGGTCGGCTGGCTGGCGCTCACGACCGGCGCCGTCGTCGTCCCCGTCGGGCTGGTCGGGACCGACCAGATGCAACCCGTCGGCGCGAAGTTCCCGAAGCCGCACCGGATCACGGTCACGTTCGGCGAGCCGATCGACGTCTCGCGTTTCGGATCTGCCGACTCCGGACGCGCCCGCCGCCAGGCCACGGATGCGATCATGGCGGCCATCCACGGGCTCACCGGGCAGGAACTCGCCGGCGTCTACAACGAGACGCCGCCGGCGAACGCTGTCGAGCGCGTCAAGCGCGCATTCCGCCCCGAACGCCTCTAGCCGCCGAGTTCAGGCGAGGGTCAGCAGCTCGGGGGCGTGGTGCACGGGGAAGTTGACGCTCGCCGCGATGAAGCACTTCTCCGAGGCCGGCCCGTGCAGGGAGGCGGCGAACTCGGCCTGCGCGGGGTCGGCGATCGTCACCCGCGGGCGCAGGGTCACCTCGCTGAAATGGCCGCCGCCGTTCCCGGTCTGGACCATGGTGCCGGTCGCTGCATCCGTGTATCCGACGACGACGATGCCCGCGCGGGCGGCCTCCGCCAGGTAGCTGAGCATATGGCACTGCGACAACGCAGCGAGCAGCAGTTCCTCCGGGTTCCATCGGTCGCGGTCGCCGAAGAAGACGCGGTCTGCCGAGCCCTCGATCGGCTGCTTGTCCGGTGCGCTGACCACATGGTCGCGTCCGTACTCCTTGTAGCCGCTGGTGCCCGTCCCCCGGTTCCCGGTCCACTGCAGGTCGATCGCATACCCGTGCTCGAGCTTCATGCATCGATTCTCGCACCGCGGTTAGACTCGAATCACCATGACTGACACCGTGAGCACATTCGCGCCCGTCTACTCCGTTCCACAAGAACGCCGCATCATCACCGCCATTCCCGGCCCGAAGTCGCAGGAGTTGCACGAGCGTCGCCTCGCCGTCGTGCCGACCGGCGTATCGTCGGCGCTGCCGATCTACATCGCCCGCGCGAACGGCGCGATCCTCGTGGATGTGGACGGCAACCAGTTCGTCGACTTCGGCGCGGGCATCGGGGTGACCACGGTCGGGCACACCGAGGCCAGCGTCGTGGAGGCCGCGGCCGGGCAGCTGCAGGACGTCATCCACACGCTCTTCACGATCACCCCGTACGAGGAGTACGTACGCGTCGCCGAGCTGCTCGCCGAGCACACCCCCGGCGACCATACGAAAAAGACCGTCCTGGTCAACTCGGGCGCCGAGGCCGTCGAGAACGGCGTCAAGATCGCCCGCAAATTCACCGGCCGTCGCGCCGTCGCCGTCCTCGACCACGCCTACCACGGCCGCACGAACCTCACCATGGCCATGAACTACAAGGCCATGCCCTATGCGACCGGCTTCGGCCCGTTCGCAGGCGACGTCTACCACGCGCCCAACTCCTACCCGTACCGCGACGGCCTCAGCGGCGCCGAGGCTGCCGCACGCACCATCGCGTACCTCGAGAAGGTCGTCGGCGCCTCCGACCTGGCCTGCCTCGTCGCCGAGCCGATCCAGGGCGAGGGCGGCTTCATCGTCCCGGCCGAGGGCTACCTCGCCGCGCTGCAGGAGTGGTGCACCGCGAACCGAGTAGTCTTCATCGCGGACGAGATCCAGAGCGGGATGGCGCGCACCGGCGCCCTCTACGCCAGCGAGCACTTCGGTGTGGTCCCGGACATGGTGCTCAGCGCAAAGGGCATCGCGGGCGGCCTCCCCCTCGCCGCCGTCACTGGGCGCGCCGAGATCATGGACTCCGCCCAGCCGGGCGGTCTCGGCGGGACCTTCGGCGGAAACCCGGTCGCTGCCGCCGCCGCGGTCGCCGTCTTCGAGACCATCGAGCGCAACGACCTGCTCGCTCAGGCCCGTCGCATCGAGAGCGCGCTGAAGCCGGCGCTCGAGAAGCTTCAGCAGAAGTACGACATCATCGGCGACGTGCGCGGCATCGGCGCGATGATCGCCATCGAGCTGGTCAAGCCGGGCACCGGCGACACGACCAAGGAGCCCAACCCGGACGCGGTCAACGCCATCGTCGCAGCGGCCGCCCAGCAGGGCATCCTGTTCCTCAACGCCGGCACCTGGGGCAACGTCCTCCGTTTCCTGCCCAGCCTGGCCGTGTCCGACGAGCTGATCGCCGACGCCGTGTCGGTGATCGACGACGCCATCGCGGCACTGTGAGCACCGGGACGCCCGTGACCGCTGAAGTGTTCTCCGTCGACGATTCGGTGGAGCTCGCCGTCGTCGAACGGAGCGGCTTCGTGGAGTCACGCCACGCCGGCTCGGCCGTGGTGCTGGACCCGGACGGCACGGTGATCCGCAGCCTCGGCGCCCCCGCGCGTCCGGTCTTCCCCCGGTCGAGCATGAAGCCGTTCCAAGCGATCGCGGTGATGGGAGCAGGCGTCGCCCTGGAGGGCGCGACCGCGGTGCTCGCCACCGCCAGCCACGCCGGGACGCCGTCGCACCTGTCGGTGGTGCGCAAGCTGCTCGCGCAGGCTCAGCTCGCAGAGGACGCCCTTCAGTGCCCGGCGGACTGGCCGCTCGACACGGCCGCACGGGACGAACTGGTCCGCGCCGGCGAGCACAAGCATCCGGTCTTCATGAACTGCTCGGGCAAGCACGCCGCGATGCTGCTGGCCTGCCGGGTCAACGGCTGGCCGACCGAGAGCTACCTGGACCCGACGCATCCCGTACAGCAGCACATCCGCGACACGATCGAACGGCTGACCGGCGAGAAGGTCGTCGCGACCGGCGTGGACGGCTGCGGTGCACCGGTCCACGCGATGTCGCTGATCGCCCTGGCCCGCGGCATCCACCGGATCGCGACCGCGTCGGACGGCTCTCCGTTCGCGCTCTTCCGTAACGCCGCCCTGCTCAAGAATGCGGTGCTCGCGGACGGCTGGGCGATCGACGGGCCCGGGCGGGCGAATACGGTCGTCATCGACGAACTGGGCGTCTTCGCCAAGGGCGGCGCCGAGGGTGTCATGGTCATGGCCGCGCCGGATGGCACCACGGTGACGCTGAAGGTGCTCGACGGCAGCCTCCGCGCCGCCTCCATCGTCGCCCTGCGCCTCCTGGCCGACGCCGACGCGCTGACCCACGACGCCGTCGACCGCGTCGCTCCCGCTTTGGACCTCGCCGTCCTCGGCCGTGGCACCCCCGTCGGCGCCATCCGGGCCTCCTACACCTGACCCCCCGCCGTCGAGTACACAAAGAGTGCACGCTTTTCCGCAAGGAAGCGTGCACTCTTTGTGTACTCGACGGCGGGGAGCGGGGCGGTTATTGGCGGGCGAGGCGGCGGGAGCGCGCGGCGGCGGTCAGCTGCGAGACGAGCACCACGAGGAGGGTCAGGATGAAGACGGCCGAGGCGATCACGTTGGCCTGCGCCGGGATGCCGCGCGATGCCGCGATGTAGATGTACATCGGGAAGGTGGTCACCGCGCCGGCGTTGAAGTTCGTGATGATGAAGTCGTCGAAGCTGAGCGAGAACGACAGCAGTGCCGCCGACAGGATGCCCGGGAGCAGCAGCGGGAAGGTGATCCTCCAGAAGACGGCGTTCGGCGACCCGTACAGGTCGCGCCCCGCCTCCTCCATCGCGGGGTCGAGGGAGGCGACGCGCGCCTTCACCGTGACCACCACGAAGCTGATGCAGAACATGACGTGGGCGATGATGATCGTCAGGAAGCCCTTGTTCACGCCGAGGCTCAGGAACTGGGCGGCCAGGCCCGCGCCGAGCACCACCTCCGGGCTCGCCATCGGCAGGAAGAGCAGCAGGCTGGTCTGCGACCGGAGCCGGAACCGGTAGCGCATCAGGGCGATCGCGATCATGGTGCCGAGCGCCGTGGCGATCACCGTCGAGATGACACCGATGATGATGCTCGCCGAGAACGCGTCGCAGATGCCGGCGGCGTCGCAGACGTTGGTCCAGTTGCGCAGGGTGAAGCCGCGCCACGCGATGTTGTTCTTGATCGCGTCGTTGAACGAAAAGACGAACGTGTAGACGATGGGGATGAGCAGGAACGCCAGGGCAAGGAACGCGTAGACCCCGAGTCCGAGGCCCTTGAATCGGCGCCTGCCCTTGGCCGCGCTCGGCGGCGTGGTGGTGTCGGTGGGTGTCGCCATCGTGGTCACAACAGCTCCTCCGTCCCGCTCCGCCGCACGTACGCACCGACGATGACGAGGATGACCGCCATCAGGATGACGGACATGGAGGCCGCCGTCGGGTAGTTCTGCAGCACCAGGAAGTTGCTCTCGATGACGTTGCCCATCATCGAGGTGTCGGCGGCACCGAGGAAGTCCTGCGACGCATTGATGTAGTCGCCGGCCGCCGGGATGAACGTGAGGAGCGTCCCCGACACGATCCCCGGAAGGGACAGCGGGATGGTCACCCTGCGGAACGTCGTCCACGGGCTCGCGTACAGGTCCTGTCCCGCCTCCAGGAGCCGCGTGTCCAACCGCTCCAGCGTCGCGTACAGCGGCAGGCACATGAACGGGATGAAGTTGTAGGTCAGGCCGAAGATCACCGAGAACGGCGTCCCGGTGATGTGGGCGTCCGGCGGCAGGATGGACACCGCTTTCAGCGAACTGGCGATCCACCCGTCGTCGCTGAGGATCGCCTTCCACGCCAGCGTCCGCAGCAGGAAGCTGATGAAGAACGGTGCGATCACCAGGGTCATCAGGAGGTTCTGCACGAGCGGCCGGCCGCGCATCGTCACACCGATGAAGTAGGCGAGCGGGTAGCTGATCAGCAGAGCGGCCGCGGTCGCGATGATGGCGTAGACGAAGGAGCGCAGGATCTGCGGCCAGTACTCCGACAGCGAATCGGCGTAGTTCTGCCACTGGAACGCGGTCTGGTACTGCCCGATGTCGCCGTCCACGACGGGGGCCTGGAAGGAGGTGATGATCAGCGAGACCAGCGGCGTCAGGAAGAACAGGATGAGGTAGAGCACCCCGGGCAGGAGGAGGACGAGCGCGATACCGCTCTTGCGGCGGACCGCGGGCTCCTGGTCCTGCGTCGGCGGCGCCCCCGTGAATGCGGCGAGGGCCATCTACGCCTCCTCCAGCTCCGTCAGCATCCGCTCCCGCGCCTGCGCCGCCAACGCCTGCGTGTCGGCGTCCTCGACGAAGCGACCGTCGGCGGGCGGCTCGTCGGCGAGCACGAACGTGTGGTCGGCGTCCCAGGCCACCCAGACGTCGGCGCCGAGCGCGGCGACCGGTCCGCTCGCGGTGTTCTGGGCGAAGACGACGACGGTGCCGAGGGCGGGCACGTCCACGAGGTACTGGGTGCTGACGCCGCTGAACGACACGTCGGTCACCCGGCCGGGACCGAGCCGGTTGGCGCCGGCCCGGATGGTCTCTGGCGTCGCGTGCAACGTCAGCTTCTCGGGGCGGACCCCGACCGTGACGAAGCCGCTGGTGCGCTGCGCGCGCGACCGCGGAACCTGGATGCGCTCTCCCCCGACATCGACGCCGAGCGTGTCCGTCCCGGACTCCTGGATCGGACCAGCGAACAGATTCGACTGCCCGAGGAAGTTCGCGACGAACACCGTCGACGGCAGCTCGTAGAGCACCTCCGGTGAGCCCATCTGCTCGATCCGCCCCTTGTTCATCACGGCGACCGTGTCGGCCATGGTCATGGCCTCCTCCTGGTCGTGCGTGACGTGCACGAAGGTGAGCCCGACCTCCAGCTGGATGGACTTCAGCTCCAGCTGCATCTGTCGCCGCAGCTTCAGGTCGAGCGCGCCGAGCGGCTCGTCGAGCAGGAGCAGTGCGGGCCGGTTGACGACGGCCCGGGCGAGCGCGACGCGCTGCTGCTGGCCGCCGGACAGTTGGGCCGGGCGGCGCGCAGCCAGGTGATCGAGCTCGACCAGCCGCAGCGCCTCGTGGGCTTTCGCGATCGGGTCGCCGATGCGGCGCCGGCGCAGCCCGAAGGCGACGTTCTCGAGCACCGTCATGTGAGGGAACAGCGCGTAGCTCTGGAACACCGTGTTGACGGGACGCTGGAATGGCTTGGTGCGGGTCACATCCTCGCCGCCGATCAGGATGCGTCCCTCGGTCGGCTCCTCCAGCCCGGCCACCAGGCGCAGTGTCGTCGTCTTGCCGCAGCCGCTCGGGCCGAGGAGGGCGAAGAAGGAGCCGGCGGGGATGGTGAGGTCCAGCTGCTCGATCGCGGTGAAGCCCGGGAACCGCTTCTTGATGCCGTCCAGGCGCAGATCCGCGCCCGACTCGGCGAACACTCCCCTGGCCATCAGGCCCCCAGGATCACTTTCTGGAACGCCGCCTGGTACTTCTGCTCCTCGGCCGGGGTCAGGGTCCGGAACACCTTGACCTTCTTGAGCGTCGCGTCGTCGGGGAAGATCAGCTGGTTATCGGCGAGCTCCGGGTCGATCTTCGTGGCCGCCTCCTTGGCGCCCTGCACCGGGGTGATGTAGTTGACCCACGCGGCGACCTCGGCCGCCACCTCCGGCTGGTAGTAGTAGTCGATCAGCTTCTCGGCGTTCGCCTTCCGGGTGGAGCCGATCGGAATGACGAAGTTGTCGCTCCACAGCGTCCCGCCCGCCTCCGGGATGGCGAACTGCCAGTTGTCGCCTGCCTCCGCATTCAGCTGGGTGATGTCGCCGGACCAGCAGATCGCGGCGAGCGTGTCTCCGGACTTCAGGTCGTTCAGGTACGAGTTGCCCTTGATGTTGCGGATCTGGCCGTCGTTGACGTGCTTGGTGATCGTGTCGATGGCCTTGTTGAAGTCGTCGTCGCTGAAGTTCTTCGAGATGTCGACGCCCTGCTGCAACATGATCAGGCCCATGGTGTCGCGCATCTCGCTGAGCACGCCGACCTTGCCTTTGAGGTCGGACTTCCACAGGTCGTCGATGCTCTTCAGACCCTGGGGCAGCTTCTCCTTGTTCCAGGCGATGCCGGCGAACCCGCTCTGCCACGGCAGCGACTTGGTGCGGCCCGGGTCGAAGTCGACATCCTTGAGGTTGGCGACGAGGTTCTTCTTGTTCGGGATGGCGGACTCGTCGAACGGCTGGACGTAGCCCAGGCGGATCCAGCGCGCGATCATCCAGTCGGTGAGGCAGACGGTGTCGGCGCCGATGTCCTTGCCGAGGGCGAGCTGGTCCTTCACCTTGGCGTAGTAGGTGTTGTTGTCGTCGACGGCGACGTCGTACTTGACCGCGATGCCGCTCTGCTTCTCGAACGCCTCGAGCGTCGGGTATTTGCCGGCGTCGTCCTGGTCGAGATACGCCTGCCAGTTCGCCCAGGTGAGCGTCTTGTCGGTGGCGGACTGGTCTTTGGCGGCGCTGGGCTTGTTGGAGGCGCCCCCGGTGGAGCAGGCGGCCAGGGCGAGGGCGGCGGCGCCGGCTCCCGCGCCGGCGAGGAGCCCGCGACGCGTCAGCTGGGACGCGCGCGCCGACTGGACGAGCTGGCGGATCATCGGGTCTTGCGGGAGGTTGCTCGGTTTCACAGTGGTGCTCCTTGGGGATCGAACACGGACCACGGGCGACGGCGCATCGGGCGGCACTCCGTCGTGCCGTCGCGGTGGACCGATCCTGACATAGAACCGTTGCGATCCGCAGCACTCTGTGGCCGGATCATCCATTTGGAAACACAATCTTTACGAAATCCGTGCCAGATCGGTCGAAACGCCCGGGAAACCGCAGACCGGCCCTTCTGCCGGCGACGGGCTCGTGGATGCACTGCGGCGGCGAGCATCGCTGCGGAAACCGTCTGCTCGAACGACATCCGCCCGCGAAATCAGTGTTCCGATGGCAAGATTCCCATCGAAATCCTCCGTGAACCTCGCTATGGTGAAAGCGAATCACATGTCGAGTGTCGAAGGAGCCCCATGAAGGTCGCGATCCCCCGCGAGATCAAGAACAACGAGTTCCGAGTGGCGATCACGCCCGCAGGAGTCCACGACCTGGTCGGTGCGGGGCACGACGTCTTCGTCGAGTCGGGCGCCGGCGTGGGTTCCTCCATCCCCGATGAGCTCTATGCCAAGTCGGGCGCGACCATCCTCCCGGATGCCGCAGCCACCTGGGAGGCCGGCGACCTCATCCTGAAGGTGAAGGAGCCGATCGAAAGCGAGTACGGCTACTTCCGCCGGGGACTGGTGCTCTTCACCTACCTCCACCTCGCGGCCGACGCTGCGCTGACCCGCGCCCTGATCGACGGCGGTGTGACGGCGATCGCGTACGAGACCGTTCAGCTGCCGACGCGTGCCCTGCCCCTGCTGGCCCCGATGAGCGAGGTCGCCGGACGACTGGCGCCCATCGTCGGCGCCAACACGATGCTCAAGCCGAACGGCGGACCCGGCCTGCTCGTCCCCGGCGTCCCGGGAACCCACCCGGCCGTGGTGACCGTACTCGGCGGCGGCGTCGCCGGAACGAACGCGATCTCGGTCGCCGTCGGGCTCGGCGCAGAGGTCACGGTGCTCGACACGAACATCCAGCGCCTGCGTGAGCTCGACGCCCACTACGCCGGGCGCATCAAGACCATCGCCTCGAACAGCTTCGAGATCGACAAGGCGGTCGTCGCCTCCGACCTCGTCATCGGCTCGGTGCTCGTGCCCGGCGCGAAGGCTCCCAAGCTCGTCACGAACGAGCTGGTGTCGCGGATGAAGGCGGGCAGCGTCCTCGTCGACATCGCGGTGGACCAGGGCGGCTGCTTCGAGGACTCGCACCCGACCACGCACGCCGACCCGACCTTCACCGTGCACCAGTCGGTGTTCTACTGCGTCGCGAACATGCCGGGCGCAGTGCCGCACACCTCGACGTATGCGCTCACCAACGCGACGCTGCCGTACGCGCGCGCCATCGCGAACCGCGGCTGGCAGGACGCGCTGCGGGCCGACCCGTCGCTGGCTCTCGGTCTCAACGTCCACGACGGCCGGGTGACAAACGAGGGCGTCGCAGCGGCGCACGGCCTCGAAGCGGCCTCCGTCGAGGACGAGCTGGCCTGAGGGCAAGAGCTCAGCGGGCGAGGCTCAGCGGGCGAGGTTTCCGGCGCCCGGTTCGGGCGCCGGTCAGGAGACGTCGAACCACTGGTCGCCGATCTCGACCCTGGTGCCGCGGGTGACCCGGTAGCGGCGGCCGGCCTCGCACTGCCGGGCGACACCGCCGAGTGGATGCGCGACCGTGCCGTTGCCGGAGTAGCGGTCGCAGATCCACAGTTCGTCACCCTCCAGCCCGAACTCGAGGTGCGTCTTCGAGACGCTGCGCGTGGGGTCGGAGACGACCACCAGGTGGTCGACCTCCTCGCCCGGCTGGGTGATCGGGCGGCGGCCGACGAGGCCGGAGCCGGACACCTCGACGGCGTCGCCCGTCGAGAAGCTCAGGGTGAAGGAGCGCTGGACGGTGGGACGCGCGCGCGGCGCATCCTCCAGCGACACGATGGTCATCGCCTGGGTGGGCGGGAGTCCGTCCTCGTCGAGCTCGAATTCTGCGCCCTGGAGGTCGGCGGGGAACCGCCCGGCGACCGCAGGCGCTGCGGGGCGCTCTGCGACGCGCTCGGAGATGATCGAGGTGTCCGACGGACGCGAGTCGGCGAGCTCCGGAGCACGAAGGCGCGATGAGGTCACCGAGCTGCCGCACATCGGGCAGAACAGCGTCCCGTCCGCCAGTTCCGCTCCACATACGCGACAGTTCATCGGCTCCGTCCCTTCCGGCTCGCTCTTCCACGGTAGCCGAGCGATCGCAAGGAGACGGCCGCGAGCAGCCCCTTCCACCGCGTGTCGCGTTTGGCGAGCTGCCCCCGGAGGTCGTCGACGGCCTTCCACACCGACTCGGCCTCCGCGGGGGTCGGGGCGACGCCGCTGAAGGTGGCCCGGTCGGCGACTTTGGCCAGCGCATTCGCGCGCGACCCGCCGATGGTGTCGGCGAACTCCACCCTGGTCGCCGCAGGGGGCCGGTCGTACCCGTGGTCCACGGCGGCGTCGGCGAATTCGCGCCACCCGCCGACGATCCGTTCGCGCGCGGTCGCCGCGGAGCGCCGCAGGACCCGTCGCCTCCATTTGGCGGCCAGCACGGCGAGGAACGGGGCCGCCACGATCGCCAGGACGAGCAGGGTCCAGCCGACCACCGTCAGGATGGCGAGGAGAGTCTCCAGCACCGGGTTGGGGCGCGGCTGCTTGGACGGGTCGACCTGCGCCTGGGGAGGTTCGTCGTTGCGCTGCGGGTTGTCGTCCACCGGGGGTTGCACGTTGGTCTGCGGACGGGAGATCTGCGTCGGCTGGTCGGGCTGCTTCGGCGGCACCGGACGGACGGGCGGTGTCGGGTCGACGGTCACCCATCCGCGCGTCGTCTGCACCTCGATCCAGGCGGAGATGTCCGAGCCGGTGAAGGTCACGGCCGAGGACGTGTTGTCTTTCGGCGCGACGAAGCCAACGGTCACGCGTGCCGGGAATCCGAGTTGCCGCGCCATGAGCGCCGCGGTCACGGCGTACTGCTCCTGGTCGCCGAGCATGGGCACGTCGGTGAGCAGTTCTGTGATGCGGTCGGCGCCGTGGCCGGAGCGGCTTGGCGGCTCGTTCGGGCCGATGCCGTGGCTGAGGTAGCCGTCCTGCGCCAGGCCGCGCAGAGCGGCCGCGAGCTTTGCGCCCGCACCGGACACGCCCGCGGTGTACTTCTGCAGCGCCGACTGCAGCTCGTCCGGGATGACCGACGGACGGGGCACGGAGTCGGTTCCCGGCTGCACCTTCTGCAGCTGGGAGGCGGTGAGCAGCGGCTTCACCACCGATTCCTCGACGTACGCGTCGCCGCTGTGCAGCGAGGTGGTCACCGCCCCCGTGCCGGTCACGTCGTTGTAGAAGAACGCGCCGGCGAGCCGTCCGGCCTGCTGACCGGAGAACTGCACCTGCTCGAGCTGACCGTTGCCCGGCAGCCAGGGGCCCCGGTAGTCGCGGATGACGACGGTCGTCGTCGTCTGCTTCCCGGTCGTCGCTCGCTGGTCGAGGCGGTAGGGGACGCGCGTGAACGATCCGGAGGCGCTTGTCACATCGCCGCTGCCCACCGAGTAGGTGACGCCGTCGTAGGTGTCCAGGGTGGCGATCCTGATGCGATGGTCGGCCGGGAGCCCGCTCACCGAGAGCATCGGCGCGTCGGCCTTGCCCGGCTGCAGGTAGGAGCGGAAGCCGCTCAGCGGGCTCGCATAATCGCGTGGGTCAAAGGGCTGCTCCACGGCGGTGCGAACCACCTCACGGTCCCCCGGTGGCGGCAGCAGCGCGGCGGCCGCGACGCCGCCGGCCGCCGCGGCGACCAGCATGACCGTCGCACCCGCTGCGGTGAGAAGCGCGGTCGAGCGGCGCTCGCTGCGGGACTCGACGAGCAGGCCGCTCTGCTCGCGAAGGGTGCGGACGGCCGCCGACCGGCGTTCCAGCCGGAAGCGGATCAGCCACGCGAGGAGCACGACGAAGAGCGTGAACAGCAGGGGCAGCGGCACGGAGGCGACCGACGAACCGAGCAGGATCCCGGCGACGACCAGGAGCACGGGCGGGATGGCGGCGAGCTCCGGCCGGGACGACCGCAGCGCGATCGTCACGGTGAGGACCGTCGTGAGCAGGATGAGGAGGAACGCCGGCACCAGCAACGCCTGGTACGACCCGACCGGGACGCTGATCGTCACCAGCTGCTTCCAGCTCAGCCAGGTGCCCTGGACCAGGTCGACGAATCCCTGGCCGCTCGGCAAGAGCCCACCGGCGGCCGCCTCCGACGGCACTGCGAGCTGCACGCCCGTGCCCAGGAAGACCACGACGATGAGCCCGCCGATCACGATGCTGGGGAGCCGCCACGCCCATCCGACGACCCCGATCGCGGTTCCCAGCACCAGAGTGACGACGAGCATCATCATGAACTCCGCCGACTGGTAGACGGGCCAGAACGACCAGGCGCCGATGGCCACCGCCACGACGGCGAAGACGACGTCGAGGAGCGCCCGGACGGAGCGACGGGCGGGCATCAGGTGGCCAGCCGTTTCGCGAGGCTGCGCTGCAGGTCCTCCAGGTAGCCGATGGTGAGGACGCTCAGGTCGGCGACGCGGCGGAGCGACGGGACGGCGCCCTCGTCGCAGACGATCGCCACCACATCCACGCCGAGCGGGAAGTGGGCCGCCGCCGCCCGCAACTGCGACGCGCTCGGTGTGGAGCCGCAGATCAAGAACGCGATCGAGATGCCGGCGGAGTCGTCGGAGGCGACCTGGGCGAGCTCCGGGAGGCGCAGAGCCGACTCCGCGGTCTCCACACCGGCCAGGTCATCCAGGAGCCGCCCGCGGTTGATCGTGCTCAGCCGCCGGACGGTGAACACCATCCGTTTGGCGAAGTCGGGCGTCTCGGCGCTGGCGACGACAGACACCGTGCGCGAATCGATCATCGCCCGCACGCCGAGCGAGCCGGTGGCGCTGACGGCGAGCTCGAACTCCTCTTCGGTGGCGTAGTCGGCCGCGGACAGGCTGAGCGCGACCAGGAGGTGGCTGCGGCGGGTCTCCTCGAACTGACGGACCATGTAGCTGCCCGTCTTCGCCGTCGACTTCCAGTGGATGTAGCGGCGCTCGTCCCCTGGCAGGTACTCGCGCAATGCGTGGAAGGCGATGTCGCTGGCGGTCAGGTCGCGGGTCGGCGAGCCCTCCAGGTCGCGGACGAACCCGGTGCTCATGCTCGGGATGGCGATGGTGCGCGGGTGGACGAACAGGTCGAGCGACTCCGCCCAGACCACTTCGCGGCGGAGCAGCCCGATGGGGTCGGCTCGCACCGTCCGCACCGGGCCGATGGGCACGATCCCGCGCCGGGTCGTGGGCACGACGAACACATCCGAGTGCTCCTCGGCGGGCGCGAGGGAGGGCGCGGCGAACTCGGCGAGCCCGAGACCCACCGGCACCTCGACGCGGACGCCGGGGAGCCTCCGCCGCAGCGGATTGCGGACCGCCACCTCGCCGGGGGCGCGCTCGCCGACCACCACGCGGTTGGCGGGCAGGGACAGGCCCACGTCGTACGCGGTCCGCCCGATCAGGTAGCCGGAAGCGACGACCAGGAGCACCACGGCCGTCCACCCGGCGACGACGGCCTCGATCCAGCCCCAGACGTAACCGGCCGTGAGCGCCAGGACGGCGAGGACGAGCATCGACCAGCCGAGCGCCGTCACCACGGCGCCGACGCGGCGGGCGAGCGCGGCAACGGCCTTCCCGGCGGTGGCGGAGCTGCGCACGGCCCACACGATCGCGTCGGCGAGGAAGCCCTCGCGCTCGCCGACGATTCGGGCGCGCGCGTTGGTCAGCTCGGTCTGCGAACGGGTGACCGTTGTCACACGGCGGCCCGATCACTCGGGGGCGGGGTCTCGATGAGAAGCTGCCCGATCAGGCTGGACGGGCTGACGCCTTCGAACTCGGCCTCGGGGTCGAGGATGAGCCGGTGGGCGAGCACCGGCTCGGCGAGGGCTTTCACGTCGTCGGGGGTGACGTAGTAGCGGCCGGAAGCGGCCGCGAGCGTCTTCGCGGCACGCAGCAGCGCCAGTGCGCCGCGCACGCTGACGCCCAGCCGGATCTCGTCAGCGGTGCGACTGGCCTCGACCAGGCGGGACACGTAGTCGTTGATGGTCGGGTCGACGTGGACGCCCCGCGCCATGGACGCCATCTCCGCCACCGTTGCGGCGGAGATGACCTCGGGCACGACCACTTCGTGTGCCTTACGCTCCGAGCCCTCCAGGATGCGCAGCGTCGCCTCGTGGTCCGGGTACCCGATCGACGCCTTCATCAGGAAGCGGTCGAGCTGCGCCTCCGGCAACCGGTAGGTCCCGGCCTGCTCGATCGGGTTTTGCGTCGCGATGACCATGAACGGCGCTCCGACGGAGTGGCGGACGCCGTCGACCGTGACCTGCTGCTCCTCCATCACCTCCAGCAGTGCCGACTGGGTCTTCGGGCTGGCCCGGTTGATCTCGTCCGCGAGCACGATGTTGGCGAACACCGGCCCGCGGTGGAACTCGAAGTCGCCGGTCCGCTGGTCGTAGATGTTGACGCCGGTGATGTCGCCCGGCAGCAGGTCAGGCGTGAACTGGACCCGGTTGGTCGTGCCCCGGACGCTCTCCGCGATCGCACGCGCCAGCGAGGTCTTCCCGGTTCCAGGGAAGTCTTCGAGCAGCAGGTGCCCTTCGCTGAACAGTGCCGTCAACGCCAGCCGGATGACGTGCGACTTGCCCAGGAGCACGCGGTCGATGTTCCCGACGAGTCGATCGAAGACTCCGGAGAACCATCCGGCCTGCTCGGGGGTCATCGTCATGCTCCGGCCTCTTTCGGTTCGGGGCGCGGCGTGGTCGGCCGCAGGGATGGGGAGGTGCGCCACGGGTTGCGGCTGCACTCAGTATGCCGTTCGCGGATCATGGCAGCGTCGATCCTGGATAGTCGTAGGCGTACGTGTCGGGTTTGACGATTACGCGCACCGTGAGGGTGGGCGACAGGTCGTCGGCCGGCGCCGTGCAGGTGGCGGTCTGTCCGGCGGGCGGCATCGGCGTCTCCGTCGTTCCGTCGCAGCTGTAGGTCACGGCGTCGTAAGTGCCGGTCGGCCAGCTCGTCCAGGTGAAGACGTGGCTGGCGGGGTCGTACCGCGCTCCGTCGATCTGGAGGCTCACAGCGACGCCGAGACCCTGCGTCGCGCTCTGGTCGGTGCACAGCGAGGACCCGTCGGGGTAGCCCTCGCACACCCGGGTGATCCGCACGGTGAGCGGCACACCGTAGTGGTCGGCGCCCGAACCGGTCAGTACCCCGCTGGTGCCCGACAGGCTTCCGGAGTCGACGACCGCGCCACCGTTCAGGAGCTGATAATCGAACGTCGGGTTCGACCCGCCGCCTGCCTGATACGCGATCGTCACCCCGAAGTCCGCCGTGCGTCCGTTCTGCACGCGGGGGCCGACCGTGATGCTCGTCACGTCGCCGGGCGACTCCCGGGGCGTCGCGCTCACGATCGCCGCCTGCGTGCATCCCTGGCCGTTGTAGGCGTAGACGACGAAGTTGTACGTCTGGTTCGGGCTCAGCCCGTTGAAGGTCGTGCTCCCGCCGTCCACCTGTCGCAGTCCACTGGTGGAGAGCGACGGCTGCCCCTGGGCGACGCCGCTGACCGCGCACTGCGTCGGATTGCCGCCCTGGAACGCCGCCACATAATAGGCGCCGATCGACTTGCCGTTGTCTCCGAACACGCTGGGCCAGCTCAAGGTCGCACTCGTGCCGTCTTTCGTGTCGGGCTGCGCGACCGGTGCGGTGCCGGTGAGCGTAGGGGCTCCGGCGGGGATCCCGCTCCCCTGGGCCTGATTCCACGTCGTCCGGCCCTGGTAGAAGTCGTTGTGCGACGCGATGCTGAAACCGATCGAGGCCCCGTTCGCGATACCGGGGTCGGTCAGATTCAGCGCGTACGTCGTGCCGACCGGGTCTGAGCCGGAGACCTGCAACGTGTTGCTGAGGCCTCCGAATGACACCACGTAGGAGGTGATCGGACTGGCCCCCGGGGCATCGCCGGGCTTCGACCAGGTGATCCGGAGCCCGTGGTCGAGCGGAGTGGAGCCGAGGCCGGCCGGCGCGTTGGGGATGACGTCGGACCAGACCGGCTCGGCGTACGCCGTCGGGTCGGACAGCCCGAGCGCGTTCCTGGCGCGGACGCTGAGCGTCACGGCGTTGTCGGGGCCGTTGCCCGGCGTTGTGATCGCGCAGGTGGTGGTCGTGCACGGGGTTGTGGAGATCACCTGTCCGGTGGACGCGTTGGCCATGGTGACCTCGAACCCGGTGATCGGCGAGTTGTTGAAGGCGCCCGGGATCCAGCTCAGCGTGAGGCTTCGGTCGGCGATGTTCGCGATCTGAACGTTGGAGACCGGCGCCGGGTGGTCCTGCACCGACACCGTCACGGTTCCCCACGTGTAGCGGTCGGGGTCGCCCGTGGCGTCGGCGACTTCGTACTGCAGCGTGGTGTCCGTGGGCTGAGCGGTCGCCGAGACGGAGACCTGCAGCTGCGCGTTGCCGGCGCTGGGGGTGATGCTGAGTCCGTCCGGGAGCCCGCTGCCGAGACCGCGCACCGCGACGACGCTGAGCGGCTTGCCGGGGAACGGGTTGGTCGCGGTGTCGTTGGCGAGCACGTCCACCGTGGTCGTCTGGCCGCGCGGCGCGATCACCCGGTCGGGTTGCGGGCTCGCCAGCGGCCGCGTGGACGGGACCACCGAGATGTCGATGCGCCCCGCCTGACCGGCGTTCACCGCATCCTTCACTCCGATCGAGAGCGAGGGGGTGGACCCCTTCGGCGTTCCGGTCGCGACCGTGACCGTGAGCTTCTGGCCGTCGAGGGATGCGCTCACGCCATCCGGTCGCGGGTTCTGGATGGAGTACACCAGCTCGTTCTGGTCCTTGGCGTACGGGTACTTGGTGATCTTCGCCAGGTCGATCGTCTTCGTCTGGCCCGGCTCGAAGTCGATCAGCGCACCGGTGAACACCGGCGGTTGGTTCTCTCGCGGTGTGACGTCGATCGGCAGCACGATGGTCGCAACGTTGCCGTCGCTGGCGCTGGAGCCGTCGGTCACCTGGAACGAGATCGAGGCCGGCCCGAAGTACCGGGGCGACGACGTGAACTGCAGCGTGTCGTTGCCGACCACGAGGTCGTCCCCGTTGGCGTGCGTCGCGCGGACGGTGGCCGCGTCGGTGAGCCGCACCTTCCGGTCGCCGACCGCGACGATGTAATCGTTCAGGTGGATGGTGAGCGTCTTCTCGCTGACCACCGACAGCTTGGGCGCCCCCCGCTTCAGTTGGGGAAGGGCGTCGTCGTAGCCCGGGACATGGACGAAGCCGTAGGCGACGACGGACTCGTCTTCGGGATTGGCCACCCGGAACGGCACGATCTGGCTCTTCGCGCCGATGGCGATCCGCAACCGCTTCGCGTCGGTGACCTGGGCGTCGCTGCTGTAGCCGGGGACCACGGAGAGCTTGAGCGTCGAGACGGGGCCGTCGGCGAAGAACACATTGGCGAGGACGTTCACGTCCACGCGGTCCTTTCCGAGGATGTCGGAGAGCCCCAATGTCGTGTCGGAGACGACCGGCCGCGCCGGAGGCGCTTTCGGGTCGACGGTCAGCCGCAGGAACGCCTGGCTGGTGCCGCCGCGCTCGTTCTGGATCGTGTACAGGAACCCGTAGGCTCCCGGCGCTTTGGGTGCCGTCACGGTCACGACGGGTCCGCTCAGCTTCGCCTTCGCTTTGCCGTCGAGCGACGTGACGGCGGTGACGCTGAGCGGGCTGCCGTCGGGGTCGCTGTCGTTGGCGAGCACCTGCACGCTGAGCGTGCGCCCCGGGCGGGCGGTCACGTCGTCCTCGACCGCGACCGGGTTACGCGCACCCTCGACGCGGGCCGCGATGCCGACGCGGACGGTGCCGGTCGCCCGTGCGCCGAGCGCGTCCACGACCGAGTAACTGAAGCTGTCGGTGCCTGCGGCGTAGTCTCCGGCCTGGAAGTCCATCCAGTCGGCTCCCGAGGCGATGACGGCGCCCTTCTGCGGGTTGGTCTCCTGGCCGATGAACTGCACCGAGTCGCCGTCGGGGTCGATCCCCGAGAGTGGGACGGTGATGCGGACCGTGTCCCCCGCGAGCACGCGCGCTGTCACCGTCTTGGGCACCGGCGGGTTGTTCGTCGCTGCATCCCGCTCGCGCACGGCGATGGTGACATCGGCGGTCGCCCACTGACCGTCCGCGCCGTAGACCCGGTAGGCGGCGGTGTAGTTGCCCGGCTTCGACGGCGCGAGGTAGCGCAAGTGGTCGCCGCTGACGAAGAGCAGGCCGCCGCCGTTCGGCAGCGGCGTTGCCAGCGTCGGGTCGAGCGTCAGTTTGTCGCCGTCGGGCTGCACATCGTTGGCGAGCACGGGGATGTCGACCACGTCGCGCACACGCACCGACACCGAGTCGGGCGCGGCGATCGGCGGCTGGTGCACCGTCAGCGGCGGCAGCTGCACGACGGTCACCGTGCCAACGGTGTCCGCGAGGCCGTTGCTGAGCCGGTAGTGGAAGTCGACCGGGCCCTCGAGCGGGCGGCTGAGCGTCACCCGGAGGGTGCGCTGCTGCAGCACCTGGACGCGCACGCCGGTCGAGGCGGCGGGATCGGTGACCCCGGTGACCAGGAGGACGCCGCCGGACGGGTCGATGTCGGTCGACAGCACGTCCACATCCTGGGAGGACTGCTCGCGGATGAACGCAGTGTGCGGGACGGCGATCGGAGCCGTCTTGGCGCCCGGTGGCGCCTTCACCTCGACGCGCACCACACCGGTCGCCGTGACGACGCCGTCGGTGACCGAGTACTCGATGTTGTGCGTGCCCGCCTGATCGGACTCGAACCGGAAGGTGCCGCCCTGGTAGTCGGGTGTGATCGTGGCGTCGGCCTTGGTCGGCACGGTGCTCAGCCGGACGGTCGCGTTGCCGCCGCGGACATGATCGAGCGGCGACACGGTCACCTCTTGGCCCTGGTAGGCGAGCACGGCGAACGGGTCGGCGATGATCGGCACCTGGCCCGGAGCCCGCACGGTCACGGCGAGCAGCCCCACCGACTCGGCGCGGCCGTCGGAGAGGGTGAGGGCCACGTCCTTGACACCGGTACCGTCGCCGTGGTCGGAGTACGCGACCTGGCCCTGCGGGGTGAAGGTCACCGTGTCGGGCGCTGCGATGGAGGCGCCGGACAGGTAGAATGAGTCGCCGTCGGGGTCGTAGCAGTCCCCGATCACCGGCGCGGACACCCGGCCGCCGGTCTGCACGACGGCCTTGGCGTTCCGGACGCAGGCCGGTGGCGAATTCTCGGCGGCCGAGCGCACCGTCACGGTGACGTGCGCGGTCGCCGTGCCGCCGCGTCCATCGGAGATCGTGTAGTCGAAGGCGATCTCGCCGGTGGCCGTGTCCGGCAGCGAGATCTGCAGCTGCTGGTCGGCGTTGGTCAGCTCCAGCGTGCCCTGCTCGGCGGGAATGCCGGTGAAGGAGTCGATGGTGAGCACATCGCCGTTCGGGTCGTAGTCGTTCAGCAGCACCGGCAGCGGCGTCACCCGGCCCGGCCGCGCGCCGAACGCATCGTTGACGGCGACGGGAGGCTGCTCCTGCTTCTCGTACTGCGGGGCGGTGTCCTGCTTGGTCTGGTTGACGAGCTCTTGGGTGGTCTTCTTCGACACCAGTTCGTCCCAGTTGTCGATGCGCGTGTTGCCGCTCTGCACGGCCCAGGCCACACCCGAACGGCCGTCGTTGAGAACGACCCGATCGCCGTTGGCACGGAACGCCAGGGTGGCCCCTGACGGCACGTCTTTCAGTGTCGACCGCTCCCCCGCGCCGGATGCCGCACAGGACCGCCAGGCGGTCCCGTCTCCCCACGCCGCGTAGGTGCAGCCGGCCACCGTCACCGGCGGGGCCGCCGCCCCGGTGACCTGACGGACCGGCCGGCTGGGCCGCCCGCCGTCGAGCGGCACCCGCACCAGGCCGGTGTCGGTCGCGATCCAGACCGCGTTCCCACCGGCGGAGGGCTGCTGCAAGACCGCATCGGCCCCCGCCGGCAGGAGGGAGGCCAGGTCGACCGCGCGGCCATCCACCCACACCGTCCGCTGGTCGGGATCGAGCAGCGCCCAGTGACCGCCCACCGAGGTCAGCGACACGTTCGCCCCGTCGCCGCGCGTCGCGACGGTCGTGGTGGTGGTCGACGGCTCCGCCGCGTTCAGGTCGGCGCGAAACAACGAGCGGGTCGCCGGCTGGTACGCGAACAGGATGCCGGATGGGTCCATCGCGGACACCGCTCGACCGCCAAGGTCGACGGTCGGGGCGGACCCGGAGTTGAAGAGGTCGAGCTGCTGCACGGTGGTGAGCCACAGCTGGCCTGTCGTCCGCGACAGCAGCGCGACGTGACCGCCGGCGAGAGACACCTGCGGCGACCGCGGGGGCAGCGCGACCGATTTGCCCGTCTCGGCCTTGGCCGGGTCGACCACGGCGATGGTGTTGGCCTCGCCGTCGACGAGCAGGACGTCGGTGCCGTCCTGGACGACATCCAGCGCCTCGCCGGTTCCGGCGACCACCGAATTGAGTTTGTCGATCTCGGTGTTCGCGCGCCCGAGCGACTTCTTCGCGTCGCTGGCCACCCACACCGCCGCGTCGTTGAGCTGCAGGTGCTGCGCGCTGTAGCCGCCCGAGACGACCGCGAGCGTCGTCACCAGAGCCGCGACGGCCGTGCCGCTGACGGCCGTCGCCGCGACCGACTTGTGCGCGGCGAGCCAGGAGCCGATGGCGGCCAGCCGGGTCACGTCCCGTCCGTCCTCTGAACGCACTTCTGGCCGCTCGGCGTGCCCGTCTTGCCGTTGCGGTTGACCGTCACGGTCACGCACACGGTCGCGCCGGGCTTCGCATCGACGCGGAACTCGGTCGCGTGCTGGCTGCTGGGCGGCTGATCCTGCATCGTCACCTGGTACGTGTCGCCCTCGTGCAGTCCGGGATCGCTCCAGCTGAACACGATGGTGCTTCCGGTGACGCGTCCGCTCAGGTCTCGGACGGTCGGGATGTCGTCGCTCGAGCCCGCACGCACCAGCACGAACGCTGCGGTGATGCCGAGCACGAGTACGAGTGCAGCGCAGGCGATGAGCGCGATGACGAGCGACCTCGGGGTCTTCGACGGCGGCGCCTGCTGCGGGGTCTGCGCGCTTCCGAGGCTCTCGCGCACCACGGTGCGTGTCGGGGCCCTCGTGATCGTCGCCGACGCGGGTGCCGCACGCCGCCGACGACGCCGGCCTCCGGGGTCGACCGCGACGACGCCCTTCACCCGCGTGCGGTCCTCCGGGTCGCCGGCGGTGGCCAGCGCCCAGTCGTCCATGGCGACCTCGATCGGCGTCTGCGGCAGGCCGAGTTCGGCCTCGACCGCCTGCAGCTCGCGGATGAACTCGAGCGCGCTGCGCTGCCGCTGGGACGGCTTGCGGGACATCGCGCGCAGCAACACCTGCTCCAGCCGCGGCGGGACGTCCGCACGGCCGATCGGCAGCGGACGGCTCTTGCTGATCCGGTGCATGAGCTCGGAGGCGGTGTTCTCCTTGCCCGGCACCTCGAACGGCGAGCGGCCGGCCAGCAGCGAGTACATCGTCGCGCCGAGCGACCACACCTCGCTGGCGATCGTCCCGCTGGTCTCGTCGAGCAGCACCTCCGGCGCCGACCAGGGAATGGAGAGGCCGATGGCCTCGGTCACGTCCGCTTCGCTCAGCGTGGCGGCGATACCGAAGTCGCTGAGCACCGGATGCCCGTAGGCGGTGCTCAGGATGTTGGACGGCTTGATGTCCCGGTGTAGCACTCCCGCCCTGTGCGCGGTCTCGACCGCGCTGGCGATCCGGACGCCGATGCTGAGCACCTCCGGCACGGGCAGCGGCTCGGAGCGGTAGCGGTGCCCGATCGCCGAGGAGCACAACTCCATGACGAGGTACGGCCGGCCGTCGGACGAGACGCTCGCCTGGTAGACGGTGAGGATCGAGGGATGCGTGCTCAGCTGCGCCATCAGGTTGGCCTCGGCCTGGAACATCTGCTTGACCTGGCTGGTGACCACCTCGGCGAGCATGACCTTGACCGCGACCTGGCGGCGGGGCATGTTCTGTTCGTAGAGGAACACGTCGGCGAAGCCGCCGGAACCGAGCACCCGGACGTACGAGAAACCGGGGAGGTTGGGCGGTTGGGACGGCAGGCGCCGGGCCATCGGCTCCTCCCGTTCCTTCGGTGAAACGCGTTCGCGGGTGCAAAAGCGTCTGCCAATTGTAGGCAGCCGTCGCCGAGCATCAGCCGGGCTGAACCCGCACTGGGGACAACTCCATTACCCCCAAGTCGGGGGACACTTTCAGTGCCGTCGGGCCGCTCGGCGGGTCTCGCCGTCGCGGTGGGCACCAGACTCGGGCGTTGCCAGCACATCCACCACGACGACCGTCACGTTGTCCCGCCCGCCGTTGCCGAGGGCCGCATCCATCAGCTGCTGCGCCGCATCGAGCGGCGAAGAGCCCTCCGCCAGGAAGTACCGGATGCCGTGCTCGGTCAGCTCCTTCGTCAGGCCGTCCGAGCAGACCAGCAGCCGCGACCCCGCGACGATCGGGAGCAGGAAGTAGTCGGGGATCGGGTCCTCGTTGAAGCCCACCGCGCGGGTGATCACGTTGCTGTGCGGGTGCACCTCCGCCTCCGCCGGCGTGATCGCGCCGGCGTCGAGCAGCTCCTGGACGATCGAGTGATCGACGGTGAGCTGTTCCAGCGTGCCGTCGCGGTAGCTGTAGACGCGCGAGTCGCCGATGTTGAAGACCAGCCAGTACGGCGAGCCGTCGACGAGCGTCAGCGCGATCCCGGTCACGGTCGTCCCTGTGCCGAGGTCGGTCTGCCCCACCCCGCGTGTCATGTCGTCGACCGCGGACCGCAGTGCCTCGGTCAGAGCGACTTCGCCCACGAAGTCGACCTTCACCTTCTCGGCGAGACGCGTCACCACGGCGGTGCTGGCGAAGTCGCCCGCGGTGTGCCCGCCCATCCCGTCGGCCACCGCGAAGATGGGCGACCGCGCCAGGAGGCTGTCCTCATTCACGCTGCGCCGGTAGCCGGTGTCGCTGAGCGCCGCCCAGGACAGACTGATGCGCGCGTCGGGATCGCCGGGGACGGCCACGGTGTGGCGTCTGCTGCTGCGACCGATCTGGGTCACTCGCGTCCTTCGTCTCGGCGGGAGGTGATCTCGATGATATTACCGTCGCCGATCTCCACCCTCGCTCCTGCGAGCACGACGACCGACTCCCCCGGCCGCAACCGGCGCGAACCGCCCGGACCCGTGACCACCGTTCCGTTCGTTGAGCGAAGGTCGGTGACCACGACGGCGTCCCCCTCCTGCTCGATGCGAGCGTGGGTGGACGACACCTCCTGCGTCGGCGACGAGACGGTCACCAACCGCGGAGCGATGCCCGCCTCGACCCGCAGAAGGGCCGGGCGACGACCGATCAGCAGGGGCGCATCCAGAGCCATCGTGTCCCCCGATGGGAGCCGCGCGGCGAACGCCGCGGGCCGGGGCGGGAGGACCAACGGCTGGGTCGGCGGGAAGCCGTCGTCGAAGGGCATGGTGAACGGACCGCTGCTCGCGCTGGGCGTGTCGCGACCGGACGGCGGTGCGGGCACGACCGCATCGGCGCCGGATGCGGGCGGCTCCTCGAGGTCGACAGCCCCCGCCAGCTCGTGGGCGGCGGGATGCACGGCGGGCGGAACATCGTCGGAGTCCGCGGGTGTCGCGGCGCCATGGCCGAAGAGGCTGGAGCTGCGACTCCGGTCGCGGATGATCGTCTCCTCCGCCGCTGGGCCGCCCAGCGGCCGTTCCTCGGCGGCCGGCCCCTGCTCCTGCTCAGCGGCGCGCGCCCCGCGTTCGATCGGCGTGAGCGACCACGTGAGCAGGTCGCCGTCCGCGACACCGACGCCCATCGGGAGGGACCCGTGGGCCAGCCGGGCGACGGGACCCGTGGCCGCGTCGTCGCCCTGGAGCACGAGCACGGTCACCGCACGGAATTCGGCCAGCACCCAGGGCTGGACGCCTCCGGCAGAGAATCGCCGCGACCCTCCGACGGAGAAGACATCGATCGCTGCCGAGCCGCGGACGACGGCCGTCACCGTGACCTCGCCGTCGGGGTTCGGGTCGGCGACCTCCGCGACCGCGAACGAGCGGACGCTGTCCGGACCTGCGAGCGGAAAGGCGCCGACCACGGACTCGATCGTGGCGAGATCGGATTCGGCGAGCCAGAACAGCTGGTCGACGATCTCGTCCGTCACGGTGCTCTCCACCGCGGCGACGAAGCGGCGGCCGGCGACGAGCAACCAGCGGGAGGGCCCGGCCGTCGGGGCATACCGGATGAAGCCGCCAGTCATCGTCGGCTCCTCTCGTGGTCGATGCCGAGTGTAGCCCGATGCGTAGGATGAGTCCGCGTCGAGCGAAGGAGCGAGAATGGCGGACGGTACCCGGAGCGCCGGAAGCACGCCGAGCACGACCGCGCCGAGCACGTCTGCCTTGGGCGGCCTCCGCGTCGCCGACTTCTCGCGAGTGCTCGCCGGGCCGTACGCGACCATGATGCTGGCCGACTTCGGCGCCGATGTGATCAAGATCGAGAGCCCCGACGGCGACGACACCCGCGGTTGGCGGCCACCGGTCGACGACGCGGGCGAATCCACCTACTTCGGCGCCGTCAACCGGAACAAGCGGTCCGTCGTCTGCGACCTCGGCACAGAGGGCGGCCTCGCCACCGCGCGCCGCCTGGCGGAGACGGCCGACATCGTGGTTGAGAACTTCCGACCGGGGGTCATGGAACGCTTCGGACTCGACGAGGCGGCCGTGCGCGCGGTGAACCCTCGGCTGGTCTACTGCTCGATCACCGGCTTCGGCCGCGACGCCGGTGCCGCCCTGCCCGGCTACGATCTCCTGGTGCAGGCGGTCGGCGGCCTGATGAGCATCACGGGCTCCCCCGACGGCGAGCCCAGCAAGGTCGGTGTCGCCCTCGTGGATGTGCTGACCGGGCTCAACGCGTTCTCCGGCATCCTGCTCGCCCTGCGGCAGCGCGAGGCGACCGGACGCGGCTCCCGGGTGGATGTCGACCTGCTGGGCTCGCTGCTCGCAGCGCTGACCAACCAGGCCTCGAGCACCCTCGCGACCGGTCGCTCCCCCGGCCGCCTCGGGAACGCACACCCGAGCATCGCCCCGTACGAACTCTTCCGTGCCGCGGACCGCGACCTGGTCGTCGCCGTGGGGAACGACCGGCAGTTCGCCGCATTCGCGAAGGCTCTCGGGCGTCCCGAACTGGCCGCCGACGTACGGTTCGCCACCAATGAGTCGCGGGTCGCGCACCGGACGGACCTCCGCGAGGCCCTCGAACCGTTGCTGGCCGGGAGCCCCGCTGCCGAGTGGGTCGCTGCGTTGACGGCGGAACGCGTGCCCGCCGGCCTCGTCAACGACGTCGCCGAGGCATTCGCCTTCGCGCAGACGCTCGGACTCGACCCGGTCGTCACGACCGGCGACCCTGCGTCGGGCCGCGTCTCGCGCCAGCCGGCCACGCCCATCCACCTGGACACGGCCCCCGCCGTGCACCGCACCCCGCCCCCGCTGCTCGGCGCGCACGACGCCCGCTTGGCCGATGAGACGCCCGAACCCCGCGAAAGGACCGACCGTGACGACGCTCGATGACGCGTTCAGCATCGACCACCTGCTCACCGACGAGGAGCGCGGCTGGCGCGACCGGGCGCGGACCTTCGCGACCGACCGCATCCGACCGGTGATCGAGCAGGACTTCGAGGACAAGCACTTCCGCCGCGAGTTCGTCGCCGAGCTGGGCGCGCTCGGGTTCCTCGGCATGCACCTCTCGGACACCGGATGCGCGGGAGCCGGTGCCGTCAGCTACGGCCTGGTCTGCCACGAGCTGGAGGCGGCGGACAGCGGTTGGCGCACCTTCATCTCGGTGCAGGGGTCGCTGGCGATGAGCGCGATCTCGAGGTTCGGCTCCGACGAGCAGAAGGCCGAATGGTTGCCGCCGATGGCGCGCGGCGAACGGATCGGCTGCTTCGCCCTCACCGAGCCGGAGGGCGGCAGCGACCCCGCCGCGATGCGCACCCGCGCCCGCCGCGACGGCGACGACTGGGTGATCAGTGGCACCAAGCGGTGGATCGGCCTCGCGACTCTCGCCGATGTCGCCGTGGTCTGGCGTCCACCGATGATGGTGTCCGCGGCTTCCTGGTGCCCACCGGGACGCCCGGCTTCACGGCGACCGCCATCGACGGCAAGCTCTCGATGCGCGCCTCCGTGCAGAGCGACATCCTGCTCGACGAGGTCCGTGTGCCCGCGTCGGCGCAGCTGCCCGGCGCACGGGGCCTCTCCGGCCCGTTCTCCTGCCTCAACGAAGCGCGCTACGGGATCGTCTGGGGCGCGATGGGCGCGGCCCGCGACTGCCTGGAGGTCTCCATCCAGCGCGCGACCACGCGTGAAGTGTTCGGACGCCCGATCGGCGCGAACCAGCTCATCCAGGGGAAGCTCGCCGACATGCTCGTCGAGTACGAGAAAGGGATGCTGCTGGCGCTGCACCTCGGCCGGCTGAAGGAGTCCGGGCGCCTGACCCCGACGCAGATCAGCGTCGGCAAGCTGAACAGCGTGCGCGAGGCGCTGGCGATCGCACGCGAGGCCCGGACCATCCTGGGCGGCGACGGCATCACCAGCGCGTTCCCGGTGATGCGCCACATGGCCAACCTGGAGTCGGTCCGCACCTACGAGGGAACCGACGAGATCCACACCCTCGTCCTCGGCCGCGCCCTCACCAACCTCCCGGCCTTCACCTGACCGAGTCCTCACGCCCCACCGTCGAGTACACACAAACTGCACGATTTCGAGCCGAAACCGTGCACTATTCGTGTACTCGACGGAGGGGGCTAGTTGGACTCAGGTGCTGATTTCGTCAGCAGAATGGGCAGAACGGTGCGGAATCGCTTGCCACGCCCCCCATCCGCTGACAGAATCGCTCCATGAGTACCCCTCGGGCAACGAACGGCCAGAAGGCAGCCACGATCGATGACGTCTCCAAGGCGATCATCGAGCAGTTGCAGGTGGACGGCCGCAAGTCGTATGCAGAGATCGGCAAGGCCGTCGGTCTCAGCGAGGCGGCTGTGCGCCAGCGCGTGCAGAAGCTGACCGAGTCGGGTGTGATGCAGATCGTGGCCGTGACCGACCCGATGCAGCTCGGCTTCTACCGGCAGGCGATGATCGGCGTGCGCTGCACGGGCGACACGCGTGCCGTGGCCGACAAGCTGGCGGCGATGCCGGACGTCGACTATGTGGTGCTGACAGCCGGCACCTTCGACATCCTCGCCGAGGTGGTGTGCGAGAACGACCTCGACCTCATCACGATGCTCAACTCCGAGATCCGGACGCTGGAGGGTGTCCTCTCCACCGAGACGTTCGTGTATCTGAAACTCCACAAACAGTTCTACAACTGGGGAACGCGATAACCATGACGACAACCGTAGAAACGTTCGGCGAACCGATCGCGGCCGAGGAGGCTGCGCTGCAGGCCAAAGCGCGCGACCACCTCTGGATGCATTTCGCACGCCAGTCCGTGATGGAAGACGGACAGGGCGTCCCGATCATCACCCGCGGCGAAGGTCACCACATCTGGGACTCGCACGGCAAGCGGTACATCGACGGTCTCTCCGGGCTCTTCGTCGTGAACGCGGGCCACGGCCGCAAGCGCCTCGCCGAGACGGCGGCAAAGCAGGCCGAGCAGCTCGCGTTCTTCCCGATCTGGTCGTACGCGCACCCCAACGCCATCGAACTGGCCGACCGGCTCGCGTCGTACGCTCCGGGCGACCTCAACCGCGTCTTCTTCTCCACGGGCGGCGGCGAGGCCGTCGAGACCGCGTTCAAGCTGGCCAAGTACTACTGGAAGCTCCAGGGCCGCCCCACCAAGCACAAGGTGCTCTCCCGTGCCGTCGCCTACCACGGCACCCCGCAGGGCGCGCTCGCGATCACGGGCATCCCGGCCATGAAGGAGATGTTCGAGCCGCTGGTACCCGGCGGGTTCCGCGTGCCGAACACGAACTTCTATCGGGCGGGCGAGATGGGCGCGCCGACCGACGACCTGGAGGCGTTCGGCGTCTGGGCGGCGAACCGCATCGAGGAGATGATCCAGTTCGAGGGTCCGGAGACCGTCGCGGCGATCTTCCTCGAGCCGGTCCAGAATTCGGGCGGCTGCTTCCCGCCTCCCCCCGGCTACTTCCAGCGCGTCCGCGAGATCTGCGACAAGTACGACGTGCTCATGGTCAGCGACGAAGTGATCTGCGCCTTCGGCCGCATCGGCCACATGTTCGCGTGCGACCAGTACGGCTACGTGCCCGACATGATCACCTGCGCGAAGGGCATGACGAGCGGCTACTCGCCGATCGGCGCGACCATCATCAGCGACAAGATCTACGAGCCGTTCAAGCACGGCAACACGTCGTTCTATCACGGCTACACGTTCGGCGGTCACCCGGTGTCGGCGGCGGTGGCCCTCGACAACCTCGACATCTTCGAGGAGGAGCGGCTCAACGAGCGGGTCCGTGAGAACTCGCCGCTGTTCCGTGCCGAGCTGGAGAAGCTGCTCGACCTGCCGATCGTCGGCGACGTGCGCGGAGACGGCTACTTCTTCGGAATCGAGCTGGTCAAGGACAAGAACACCAAGGAGACCTTCGACGACGACGAGTCGGAGCGCCTGCTCCGCGGTTTCCTGTCGAAGGCCCTGTTCGATGCCGGCCTCTACTGCCGTGCCGACGACCGCGGTGACCCCGTGGTGCAGCTCGCCCCGCCGCTCACCATCGGGCCGGACGAGTTCGTCGAGATCCGGCAGATTCTGGAGTCGGTGCTGACGGAGGCGTCGAACCACCTGTAGACCCCCACAGGGCGAGTCCGGGACCGCTCGAGCAAGCCCGGACTTCGTCCGTGACTCCCGCGAGGAGCGCGTATGGACTACCGCGAGGTCGGCTTCTGGTTCGACTCCATCGCCGAGCAGGAGGACGGCTTCCGCCCTCGCCCGGGTCTGGACTCCGACATCGACGCCGACGTTGCTATCGTCGGCGCCGGTCTGACCGGGCTGTGGACCGCGTACTACCTGCTGGAGCGCGACCCCGGCCTGCGCATCGTGCTGCTGGAAAAGGAGGTGGCCGGTTTCGGCGCCTCCGGTCGCAACGGCGGCTGGTGCTCGTCGCTGTTTCCGTGGTCGGCGACCAAGCTGGAGAAGCGGTACGGGTTCGAGGCGGCGGTGGCCATGCGTCGCGCCATGGTCGGCACGGTGGATGAGGTCGGCCGCGTCGCCGAGGCCGAAGGCATCGAGATCGACTACGCCCGCGGCGGGACGGTCACCTTCGCCCGGTCGAAACCGCAGCTGGAGGCCGCCCTGGCCGAGTTCGAAGAGTCGGAGCGCTTCGGCGTCGACCAGGTCTCGCTGTGGGGCACGGAGACCGTGGGCGGTCGCTTCGGTGCACCGGATGCGGTGGCCGCGACCTTCACGCCGGCCTGCGCGCGCATCCACCCGGCAAAGCTCGTGCGCGGGCTCGCCCGCGTCGTGGAGCGGCGCGGAGCGACCATCGTCGAACGCACCGAGGTGCTGTCCTGGGAGGGCGGGACCGTGCAGGTGCGCTCCGGCGGCTCGCGACGCACGGTCCGCGCCGGCATCGTGGTGAACGCCACCGAAGGCTACGGCTCGCAGCTCCCGCAGGTCGGCCGCCGCATCCTGCCGCTCTACTCGCTGATGATCGCGACGGAGCCGCTGCCGGACGCCACCTGGGAGCGGATCGGCATCGAGCACGGCCAGACGTTCACCGACTTCCGCAACCTCATCGTCTACGGGCAGCGGACCGCCGACAACCGGTTCGCGTTCGGCGGCCGCGGGGCGCGCTACCACCTCGGCAGTGCCATCCGCCCGGCGTACGACCGGTCGACGCGCGTGCGCGAGCACCTCGTGCGTACCCTGTTCGACCTGTTCCCGGATGCGGCCGGCGCGCGGATCACGCACCACTGGGGCGGACCGCTCGGCGTCCCGCGCGACTGGCACGCGGCCGTCGGCTACGACCGGGACGCGCGGGAAGCCTGGGCCGGCGGCTACGTCGGCGACGGGCTCAGCACCACGAACCTCGCCGCGCGGACGCTCGCGGACCTGCTGACCGACTCCCGGACCGACCTCACGGCACTCCCCTGGGTCGGCCACCGCTCGCCGCGCTGGGAGCCGGAGCCGCTGCGCTTCGCCGGAGCCAACGCGGGCCTCGTCGCGATGGAGTCCGCCGACCTGGAGGAGTCCGTCACCCGTCGCCCGTCCCTCGTCTCCCGCGCCCTCGGCCCCCTGATCGGCCACTGACTCCGCTCGCCGACTTCCCACCGTCGAGCCGCGAATGGCAGGACACTGTCCCGACGCCATCGGAGTCGGAGGAGTTCTCAGCACAACCAGCCCCTGTCTCCTCCGTTCCGCGTTCCCGGTCGGCGTGTCCGTCTCAATCGCCTCCGGCCTCCGACGCTGTGGAGTCGACACGGGTTCCAGACCACCCCCGATCACCACCGTTCCCGCCCTGTCCGGCATGCACAGGAAAGGGAGGAACCGAGGCCCAAGCAGGCCCTAACGCGCGAAAGGGAGGATGTTCCAGCCGAAATGGCCGGCAACATCCTCCCTATGCGAGAGAGGGGGGGTCAGGCCTGGGCGAGCACAGCCTGCAGCTCGAGGGTGATGGTGACCTCGTCGCCGAGCAGCATGCCGCCGGTCTCGAGCGTGGCGTTGTAGGTGAGGCCGAAGTCCTCGCGGTTGATCTTCGTCTTCGCGGTGGCGCCGGCCTTGTAGTTGCCGTACGGGTCCTGTCCGAAGCCGCCGAAGTCGAAATCGAACGTGACCGGCTTGGTGATGCCCTTGATCGTCAGGTCGCCGTCGACGAGGAAGTCGCCGCCCTCGTTGCGAACGCCGGTCGACACGAAGTCGATGGTCGGGTGCTCCTCGGCGAGGAAGAAGTCGCCGGTGCGGAGGTGGGCGTCGCGGTTCTTGTCCTTGGTGTTGATCGACTCCACGTGCGCCTTGGCGGTGACCTTCGAGTCGAGCGGGTTCTCGGCGGTGACGAAGGTCGCGTCGAAGTTCTCGAACACGCCCTTCACCTTGCTGATCATCAGGTGGCGGATGCTGAAGCCGACCTCGGAGTGAGTGGGGTCGATGGTCCAGGTGCCTGCCTTGTAACCGGGGATCTCGATGGTCATGGCTGTCTCCTTCAGGAAGTCGCGCGCCCGGTGGTCCGTCCACAGGCGTCGAGTACATGCAAGCGCATCGATCTCCGGTCTATTCCGGAAATCCCAAAAAAAGTTGACGCGTCACTCTTTCGGTGCGAGCGAGTGGCGCAGCCGCAGCAGCTCGAGTGCCGCGGCATCGATCTGCGCCATCGGAATCCGCCCGTTCTGCACCGCCGTGACGACGGCGTCGATCAGGGCATTCGGGTCGCTTCCTGTCGGGATGACGTCCAGCACCATCGTGTTGCCTGCGGCGATCGCCTGGACAGCGTTCTCTCCAGGGTCCTGGTACTGCGGCAGGCCGGTGTCCTGCAGCATCCGCAGGTCGTCGGTGATGCTGACGCCCCGGAACCCGAGTTCGTCGGTGAGGATGCGGTGCCAGGCGGCCGACAGCGACGCCGGCGCCGCATCCACCTGCGTGTACGAGAGGTGCCCGAACATCACGAACTCCGCGCCCGCGTCGATTCCCGCCCGGAACGGCGGCGCGTCGCGTGTCGACCAGTCGGGCTTCGTGACGGCAGTGGAGGGGACGGCATGATGCGAGTCCGCTTCGCTCTCGCCGTGGCCGGGGAAGTGCTTCAGCGTGCTGAGCACCGTTCCGCGCTCGCCGGTGACGGAGGCGGCGACCCGTGCCGCTGCACCCTGCGCCTCGGTGCCGAGCACGCGGTCGGCGATGAACGAGTCCTGGTCGGTCGTCACGTCCGCTACCGTGCCGAAGTTGACCGAGATCCCGGCGTCGCGCAGCAGCGTCGCGCGCCGCGCGAACGCCGCCTGTGTGGCGGACGGGTCCAGGGAGCGGAGCGTCGGCGCGCCCGGCTGGTCGTCCCAGGGCAGCCGGGTGACGTCGCCGCCCTCCTCATCCACTCCGATCAACGGAGGCAGCGCCGGGTCCGAAGCCTTCAGCGCTGCCGTCTGCGCGGCGAGCTCCGCGGGCGACGCCGGGATGTTGTCACCCATCAGGATCACGCCGCCGAGCCCGTAGCGGTCCACGAAGCCGCGGAGCGCCGCAGGGTCGGTGCCCGGGACGTGCAGCATGAACAGGCCTGCCACCTTCTGGCGGAGCGTCTGGTTCGCCAGGCGCTGCCGCGCGTACGCCTCCACCGGGTCGACCGTGGGAGTCGGGCCCGGGGCGCCAGAGGCCGACGCGGTCGCGGACGCAGTGGCCGACGAGCGTGCACCAGTCGCGGCGGCCACACAACCGCTCAGGACCCCCGACAGCAGCAGGGTCACCGAGAGCGCCACGGCCGCCACCGCGGCGGTCCGGCGTCGGGCTGCACGCATCCTTCGATGGTAACCCAGCGGCTCCATCCCGGCTCTGCCGCCGGGATACGATGACGGGCATGGCGAAGAAGGTGGTCTCCCTCCTGCTCGCCAGCCATCCCGGTCCCACGGTCGTGGTCACCGTCATCGTGACGGGTCTCGGCATCGGCCTCGGCTATCCGCCCGGCCGTCTCGCCGTCCTGGCGGTCGCCGTGCTGCTCGGCCAGTTGTCGATCGGCTGGAGCAACGACTGGCTGGATGCGGCACGTGACCGCGAGGTGCACCGCAGCGACAAACCCGCAGCGCGGGGCGACGTCTCCATTGCAGCCGTGCGCCTCGCTGCCTTCCTCGCGGTGGCTGCCGCCGTTCTCGTCACCCTTTTCCTCGGCTGGGGCGCTCTCGCTGCGCACATCGTCGTCATCGCGGGCGGATGGGCATATAACCTCGGGCTCAAGGCGACCGCCTACTCCTGGGTGCCGTTCGCCGTGTCGTTCGGCACGCTGCCCGCCATCGCGACGCTCGGCCAGGAGCAGCCGGCGCTCCCCCAGTGGTGGGTGTACGCCGCAGGCGCACTGCTCGGCGTCGCAGCCCACGTGACGAACGTGCTCCCCGACCTCGACGACGACGCCCGCACCGGGATCCGCGGGATGCCCCACCGGCTCGGCGCGCGCGTCAGCGGCCTGCTGGCGTTCACCGCCCTCGCCGTGGCGACCCTGCTGATCACCTTCGGCCCCGGACTGCCGGTCCGTCCGGTGCTCATCGTCGGGCTGGTGATCGGTCTGGCCGCCGCCGTCACCGGCGTGGTCCTGCTGCTCCGGCGCAGCCCGACCCGGCTGCTGATGCAGTTGATCATGACCTGCGCCATCGTCGACGTGGTGATGCTCGCTCTCGCGGGTCAGTCCGTGACGGTCTGAACCTTGGCCGCCGCCGGCTCGTGGTTCCGGATCCCGATCGCCGACACGACGCCGCCGACCAGCAGCAGCAGGGCCGCCGCGATCATCGCCCGGTGGAGGCCCGCCTCGTCGAGCGTCCCGCCGATGATCATGCCCGCCGCGGCGACCGCGAGCAGCCCGGCGATCCGGGAGACGGCGTTGTTGACCGCCGACCCGATGCCCGCCTGCTCCGGGTGGATGGCGCCCAGGATCGCACTGGTGAGCGGAGCCACCGTGATCGACAGCCCCACACCGAACAGCAGGACGGCCGGAAGCAGCATCGTCCAGTAGTTCACCGTGTCCCCCACCATCAGCAGCCACGTGAACCCGGCCGCCGCGACGATCGGGCCGACCGCCATGAACAACCGTGGACCGTAACGCCCGGCGAGGCCGCCGAAGAAGCCGGACAGCAGCAGCATGCACAGCGTCGACGGGATGAACACGAAGCCGGCCGCGATCGCCGAGAACCCGACGACCTGCTGCAGGTACAGCGTGATGATGAGCGGCCCGAAGGCGAGCGCCGCGTACACGAAGAAGGTGGCGATGTTGCCCACCCAGAAATTGTGCACGCTGAAGAGGCCAAGCGGGAGCATCGGCTGCTTCACCCGGGTCTCGACGATGAAGAACGCGGCAAGGCTGAGGAGGCCGATGAGCAGCGGGATCCAGACCCGAGGGCTCGTCCAGCCGAAGGTGCCCTGCTCGATCAAGGCGAAGACGGTCCCCGCGAGGCCGACCGACCCGAGGATGGCGCCTGCGATGTCGATGCGTCCGCCCATCCCCTTGTCCGTGTCGCGGAGGGTCGCCATGATGAAGAGCGTGATGGCGATCGGGATGACGTTGATCACGAACACCCACCGCCAGCCGAGGGTGTCGACGAAAAGTCCGCCGACGACGGGTCCGGCGATCATGGCGATACCGGTCCAGGCCGTCCAGCGGCCGATCGCCTTCGCCTGCGCGGGACCGTCGAAGCGGGAGATGATGATCGCGAGCGAGCTGGGCACCAGCAGTGCGCCGGCGACACCCTGCAGGGCGCGCGCGAGCACGAGGAAGATCCCGCTCGGGGCGAATGCGCAGAGCAGCGACGTCACGCCGAAGCCGATCAGGCCGGCGTACAGCACGCGCTTCCGGCCGAACACATCCGACAGCGACCCGGCGATCAGGATGAGCGAGCCGAGCGTGACAAGGTAGGCGTCGACCACCCACTGCTGCAGTGGAAGGCCGCCGCCCAGGTCGCGGGAGATCGCCGGGAGCGCGACATTGATCACCGCCCCGTCGAGGAACGCGACGAAACTGGACAGGATCGCGATGAGGAGCACTCTGAGCTGGAGCGACGTCATCCGCTCGATCCGCACGTTGGACATGTCCTCATTCAACGTGTTCGCAGCGGGTCATGGCAACTGCACCGACCCGGTGTCGCCGAACGGCGGCGCGTACCAGCGACCGGCTAGTCGTTGCCCTTGGTGCAGGTCTGCTGAGCGGCCGTCTGCCCGGTGATCGTCGACGGCAATTCGACCGCGGAGCCGGGCGTACCTGTGGTGCCCGGAGTGGCGCCCGGAGCCGGTGTGCCGGTCGCGACCGGGGACGGCTGGCCGCCCGCATCCGGAGCCGGTGACGCCGTCGCGGTGGGATCCTCAGCGGCGCGCCCGGTGGACCCGGTCAGCTTGATCGGCTGGTCGTTCACGAGGGCTTGGTCAAGCGCATCCGCCGCCGACTCCTGCGGCACGACACGGTTCGGGTCGTCTGGATCGGAGACGGCCGGGTACTGAACGAAGACCATGTTGTCGAGCCCGGTGTCCTTCAGAGCGAGCGCGATCTGCACCAGCGTCGTCGGGTTGGTGAGCGTTTCGGACGGCGTGATGTTGTTCACCGCCGCCTTCGCCAGGCCGTACAGCTGCACCGGGTTCGACAGCACGCCGCCGCCGACCACCTTGCGCGCGAGTGCGGAGAGGAAGACCTGCTGGTTGGAGATGCGGCCCAGGTCGCTGCCGTCGCCGACGCCGTGGCGGCTGCGCAGGAAGGAGAGCGCCACGTCCCCGACGATGGTGTTCTCGCCCGCCGGGAGGTCGAGCGGCGGGTTCGTATAGTCGTCGGTGACGGGACTCGCCAGGCAGACGGTGACGCCGCCGACCGCCGTGGACATCGCGCTGACGCCGTTGAAGTTGATCACTGCGGCGAACGGGATGGTCAACCCGGTCATCTTGGACACCGTCGCCACCACGCAGTTCAGCCCGCCGCGCGACAGCGCCGTGTTGAACTGCGCGTACGAGCTGCCGTCGACGGTGCCGCCCTTGGGGTCCGGGCAATCCGGGATGGCGACCATCAGGTCGCGCGGGAAGCTCACCACGGTCATGCTCTTGTGGTCCTGCGCGATGTGCAGCAGCATCGTCACGTCGTTGTTGCCGGCGCCGCTGCTCGCATCCTGCTCGTCCGCACTGCTGTACACGCCACCCAGGTCGCTGCGGCTGTCCGTGCCGGCCAGCAGCAGGTTCACCCCGCCGGGCAGCGCGGAGACGTTCGGGATGTCCTGCGGGATCGCCGACTGTCCCGGCGCCGCCTGCAGGTGCACGCCCGTCTTGATCGAGCGCGCCACATCCCACACCGCATACGCCGCCACCGAACCGACGCTCACGAAGACGATCACCACGGCTGCGGCGAGCAGCTTGACCGCGGCGACGCCTCCGCGGCGCCTGGGGAGGCGGCCGTGTCGCACGCCCTCCGGTCCGCGGGCGCGCTGATGACGGCGCGGCAGATCGGTCATCGGCATCCCTCGGTCGTCAGTCGTTGTGGAAAAGCCTAGTCGCCCACGCTAGCGACGGGCTGCGAGGCCCACACCGCGACTGAGTGCCCTCTCACGAGAGTGCCGCCCGTGAGGCGCATCTGCGCTCGATCGGAGCGTCTGCGCCCGCTCGCCGCGCCGCGGATGTTCCGAATGGGCGCAGACACCGTCGAGTACCGTGATCCGTGCAACGGAACGGCCGAGAAATGGTGGATCTGAGGGGACTCGAACCCCTGACCCCCTGCATGCCATGCAGGTGCGCTACCAGCTGCGCCACAGACCCAGATCGTGATCGGGAGGGCCTCTCGGACCTCCCGGAACAACTCATTCAGACTACTACATCGCGACCGTCAGAAAAAACTGAGGCTGCCTCGCATCAGTCGAAGAGTTCGCTCAGCCAGTTCTCGCGCTTCTTCTTGTACGGACGCTCGCCCGACGAGTGCTCGCGGTACTGCTGCTCGCGGTACTGCGGCTCCGCGAACGGGCGCGGCGCAGCGTGGGTGACAGGAGCCGGGGTCGAAGCGACGGATCCTGCACGGTCGACGATCTTGTCCAGTTCGCCGCGGTCGAGCCAGACTCCTCGACACTCCGGGCAGTAGTCGATCTCGATGCCATTGCGCTCGCTCATCACGAGAGTTGCGTTGTCGGTGGGACATTTCATGTGGCCATCCAACCGGCCCAACATGAGAGACCTCTCAGGCGAACCCGCAAGATGGCTGGGAGCCCGCGCCGGCGCCGCGCTACTCGGCTGCCTCGTGGACGGGCAGTTCGATGGGGACGACGGGGCAGTCCTTCCAGAGGCGCTCGAGCGCGTAGTACATGCGGTCCTCCTCGTGGAAGACGTGCACGACGAGGTCGCCGAAGTCGAGCAGCACCCACCGGCCTTCCGACTTGCCCTCGCGGCGCAGCGTCTTGACGCCGGCCTCGTTGAGCTTGTCCTCGACCTCCGAAGCGATCGCCAGGACGTTGCGCTCGACCCGGCCGCTGGCCAGGAGGAACACGTCCGTCAGGGGCAGCGGTCCGGAGACGTCGAGGGCGACCAGATCTTGGCCCCCCTTGGAGTCGGCGGCCGCGGCCGCCAGCTGAAGAATGTCCCGGGCGTGCTGGGATGCGGTCACAGGCGGTCCTCCGGACGCTGTCGTTGCGAGGGTGTCGCGAGAGTAGTGGATGCGGACGCGCGGATGATCAGAACACCTTCAGGACGTAGGCGGCGACGAGCAACCCGATTACGCCGACGGCGAGAACACCCGCGGTGACCATGAGGACCACGGGGAGCATGTTGCCGCGCTTCTTGGGCGGCGCGATGACGCCGCGGGTCGAGGTGTGCGTGCTGATGGCGCGGGAGGCGCGCACCGGCTGGACCTCGGACGTGTTGAACTCGTTCTCCTCCGCGTCGAGCATGCGGTCGATATCGGACGAGTCGATGTGGTCGGGGTGCGCGCCCGTTGCGCCCATCCCGCGGGGCAGGTCGATGGAGCCTGTGACCAGGATCTCCCCAGTACTGGTCAGCGGGGCGCTCGAATCAGGCTGCGGGATCACAGGCAGGATCAGCGCGTTGGTCGTCGTCGCGGCGGTCGACTGGCCGACGTTGCGGGTGGTGATCGGCTCGTTCTGGTCCTCCAGCTCAGCGGCGGTGGACCAGTGACCGGTCGGCGGGGTGAAGGGGCGGCGCTCCTGCGCGGATGTGTCCTCCGGGGAGTCGACCGTGGCAGGCACGGCGGGGGCCGGAGCGGGGGTGTCCGCCTTCTGAGCGGGCTGCGAGCCGAACGCGGCGAACGGAGAGGCGACGCTCTGCGTCACCGTGGTCTCCGACTGCCCGGAGCGGGATGCCACGGGTGCAGAAGTCGGGGTCAGCGGCGCGAACGGCCAGGCGGACTTCTCGCTGGTGCGGGAGGAATCGTCGGCTTCGATGGACGCGGCGTCGACAGGCGCGGCGGCGGCAGCGGGGGCGCTCTCGTCGTCGGTCGTCGCCTGCTGGTCGGACTCCGGACCCGAGGTGAAGGCGACCGGGAATACCGGCTCGCCGACCGTCGCGGGGTGGCTCGCCTGACCGTTGGCGGCCTGAGCCTGGAGCATGGCGCGGAGTTCGCGGCGAGTCAGAGTCCGCTCCGGCGCTGGGGTCGCGGTCGGAGGAACAGACGGCGGCGCATCTGACGTCGGTGGCTGCAGAATCGCCATGGGCTGGGTGACCGGCTCCGGGCGCGAGTGGTCCGGCGCCTGGCGGAACAGCTCGAAGGCATCGCCCGACGGAGCCGATACCCCGGGCTCGGCGAACGCGCTGGCCGGGATCGCGGGAGGCTGTTCAGCGTCGGGGGTCGCGTCGGCCTCTGTACCTTCAGCTGCACCCGTGGCGGCGGGCTCGTCGTTCGGCGCGTTGTTGACCGCTGCGGCCGATTCCGTCTCGGGCTCGACTGCGTCCTGGCGTGGTGGCGCACTCGTGGTCATCTCGGGGATCTGGCCGGCAGGAGTCGGTTCGGCAGTGCCCGCGCGGCGCGAGCGCTCGAACTCCCTCGCCTGTCGCCGCGTCTGCGCCTGCGGCTGGCCCGTCGGCGGCTGTTCAGGCCACGATGTCATGCCACGCTCCGATACAGATGGTGTTTGGAGATGTACTGAACGACCCCATCGGGCACCAGGTACCAGACCGGGAATCCCCTGCTCACCCGGCTCCGGCAATCGGTCGACGAGATCGCCAGGGCCGGAACTTCCAACAAGCTTACGTCTTGCTCCGGTAATCCAGAAATACTCAAGTCGTGTCCCGGGCGACTCACAGCCACGAAATGGGCGAGCTCCCAGAGCTCGGCGACATCGCGCCAACTGAGGATCTGGGCGATCGCGTCCGCTCCGGTGATGAAGAACAGCTCGGCGTCCGGTCGCTCTTCGTGGAGGTCGCGCAACGTGTCGATCGTGAAGGTGGGACCCTCACGGTCGACGTCGACCCGGCTGACCGTGAATCGCGGGTTGGATGCCGTGGCGATGACGGTCATCAGGTACCGGTGTTCCGCCTCGGTGACCGGTCCCTTCTGCCAGGGCTGACCGGTCGGCACGAAGATAACCTCATCGAGGCCGAACGACTGCGCCACTTCGCTGGCAGCGACCAGGTGGCCGTGGTGGATGGGGTCGAAGGTGCCGCCCATCACGCCGATCCGCGGCCGGCCCGTCTCCGTCAGCTCCATGCCGGGAGTGGCTCAGTGCCCCTGAGTCGGGTGGCCGGTGCCGTGGTGCGTCGCGCCAGGGGCGCCGGCGTGCGCTGCGGCGTCGGGGGCGGAGCGATGGCTGTGCCGGTTGGCGACATCCTTGAAGCTCCAGACGACGAAGGCCAGAGAGATGAAGATCGCGATGGCAATGGCGCCGAACGCCCACGTGGGCATCGGCAGTTCGACGTGGGTCTCCGCCTCAGCGAGGACGGTCGTCAGGAATGACATCGTGTGTGATCCTTTCTCCGGGCCTGCGGCCCGCCTTCGAGTCTAGTGGTCGCTTACGCCCGGACCTGGCCGGACCCGCGGACGATCCATTTCGTGCTGGTGAGCTCCGGCAGTCCCATCGGCCCGCGGGCGTGCAGCTTCTGAGTCGAGATGCCGACCTCCGCTCCGAAGCCGAACTCTCCGCCGTCGGTGAACCGGGTGGAGGCGTTCACCATCACCACGGCGGAGTCGACCTCGGCGAGGAAGCGCTCCGCGTTCTCCAGATCGCTCGTGACGATCGACTCGGTGTGCTGGGTGGAGTAGCGGCGGATGTGCTCGATCGCCTCGTCGAGGTCGTCGACCACCTTCACCGAGAGGTCGAGGCTCATGTGCTCTGTCGCGTAGTCGTCCTCGGTGACAGGTACAGCGTCCGGCGCGTAGGGCAGCGCCCGCTCATCGGCGTGGATGGTGACGCCGGCGTCGCGGAGCGCGCCCAGGACCGGTGGGAGCAGGCGCTCGGCCGCCCCGCTGTGCACGAGGAGCGTCTCGACCGCGTTGCAGACGCTCGGGCGCTGGACCTTAGAGTTGCGGACGATGTCGACCGCCCAGTCTTCACGTGCCGACTCGTCGAGCACGACGTGCACCACGCCTGCACCGGTCTCGATGACGGGGACCGTGGACTGCGTGACCACCGTCTGGATCAGCTCGGCGCTCCCCCGCGGGATCAGCACGTCGACGAAGCCGCGTGCCGTCATCAGCTCCGCGGCGCCCTCGCGGCCGAAGTCGTCGATGGTCTGCACGGCGTGGGCGGGCAGACCTGCCGCCGCCAGGGCCTCCTGGATGACCCGCACCAGGACGCGGTTCGTCTCGATGGCCGCGCTACCGCCGCGCAGAACCGCGGCGTTGCCGCTCTTGATCGCGAGCGCCGCGATGTCGATGGTCACGTTGGGTCGCGCCTCGTAGATCGCACCGACCACGCCGAACGGCACCCGGACCTGTGTGATCTTCACGCCGTTGGGAAGCGCGCTGCCGCGCACCGCCTGCCCGACCGGATCGGTGAGGGCGACCACCTCGAGCACCGCGTCGGCGAGGCCCTGCAGCCGCGCCGGGCTCAGCGTCAGCCGGTCGAGCAGACCCGTCGAGAGCGAATTCTCGCGCCCGTTCGCGAGGTCGAGCTCGTTGGCCGCCAGCACGTCGGCGGACGCCGCGAGCACCCCCTCCGCGATGCCGCGCAGGGCCCGGTTCTTCTGATCGGTGGTGGCCGTCGCCAGCGCGCGCGACGCCGTCTTCGCGGCGGCGAGCCGCTCCTGCAGCGAGAGCGTTGCGGTGGGTGCCGCGTGGGTGATCGAGGACATGCGTCGATTCTAGAACGCGGCAGCGTCCGAGGTGACCGGGTCTGCCGAACCTGTGGAGAGCATGCTGCTGGGGACGGATGCGGTGGATGCGGTGGTCGGCGCCGGTGCGAACCACGTTCCGACCTGCTCCCCGCGCAGAGCGCTCGACACGAGCGACGTCGCGGTCAGCACCACCGCGGTCCCCCGCTCGGCGGCCTGCCGTGCCGCGGAGACCTTGGTCACCGCTCCCCCGCTGCCGACGCCCGATAGCCCGGTGGAGCCGATCTCGACCCCCGCGAGCTCGTCGTCCCAGCCGACGTGCTCGATCCGCTCGGCCCCGGGCTCGTGCGGGGGCCGGGTGTACAGCGCATCCACGTCCGAGAGGAGCACCAGCAGGTCCGCGTCGACCAGCGACGCCACCAGCGCGGCCAGCCGGTCGTTGTCGCCGAACCGGATCTCGTGGGTCGCCACCGTGTCGTTCTCGTTCACGATCGGCAGGATGCGCAGGTCGAGGAGTCGCTCCATCGCGCGCTGCGCGTTGGTCCGGTGGGTCGGGTTCTCCATGTCGCCCGCGGTGAGCAGGACCTGACCGGCCACGATGTCGTAGCGGTCGAGGCTGTCCTGGTAGCGGTAGATCAGGACGTTCTGGCCGACGGCGGCCGCCGCCTGCTGGGTCGCGAGATCCGTCGGACGCTCCGACAGGGAGAGGTACGGGATGCCCGTCGCGATGGCTCCGGAGGAGACCAGGATGACCTGCGTGCCCCGGCCGTGGGCCTCGGCCAGCGCATCCACCAGCGGCGCGATCTGTCCCGCATTATCTCCGCTGATCGACGAAGAGCCGACCTTGACGACGATGCGCCGGGCGGACGGGATCTGACTGCGCTCGTCGATGGTCATCGCTCGGTGCTCTCCTCGTCTCCGCCGGCCGCGTCGGCCGCAGCCACGTTGTCGTCGTAGCTGTCGTCCTGCCAGAGCCCGGCCGCGCGCTCCCGCAGGAGCTCCTCGCGGGCCGCGGCCTTGGCGTCCATCCGCTCGAAGTAGTCCTCGCGTCGCTGATTGCGGGTGGGTCGGTGGTTGCCGTCGAGGCGCGTGTCGGTGCCGCGGGGCGCGGTGATCAGCTCGGCGGTCGACGTCAGCGTGGGCTCCCAGTCGAAGACCACGCCGTTGTTCCGGCCGATCACGACGGTGGAACCCGCGACAGCGCCCGCGCGGACCAGCTGGTCTTCGACGCCCAGCTTCGCCAGCCGGTCGGCCAGGTAGCCGACGGCCTCGTCGTTGGAGAAGTCGGTCTGCGCGACCCAGCGCTCGGGCTTCGCACCGAGGATGCGGTAGAGCGGACCATCCGTGCCGCCCTCGACCTTGACGACGAAACCGGAGTCGTCGACGGCCTTCGGGCGGATGACGATGCGCGGCCGTGCCGCCTCGAGCTCCGCTTGCGTCGTGCGGGCCTGCTCCACGACCTCCGCCAGTGCGAACGACAGCGGCCGGAGCCCCTCGTGGCTGACGGTCGAGATCTCGAAGACGCGGTAGCCGCGGCGCTCGAGCTCCGGGCGGACGAAGTCGGCGAGCTCGCGCGCCTCCGGGACGTCGATCTTGTTGAGTGCGACGAGCTGCGGACGCTCGAGAAGAGGCGTCTGCCCCTCCGGCACCGGATAGGCGCCCAGCTCGGCGAGGATGACGTCGAGGTCGCTGAGTGGGTCGCGTCCGGGCTCGAGGGTGGCGCAGTCGAGAACGTGCAGCAGCGCGGAGCAGCGCTCGACGTGACGGAGGAACTCGAGGCCCAGGCCTCGTCCTTCGCTCGCGCCCTCGATGAGGCCGGGGACGTCCGCGACCGTGTAGCGCACGTCGCCCGCCTGCACGACACCCAGGTTCGGGTGCAGCGTCGTGAACGGGTAGTCGGCGATCTTCGGCTTCGCGGAGGACATCGCGGCGATCAGGCTGGACTTTCCGGCCGACGGATAACCGACGAGCGCGATGTCGGCGACCGTCTTCAGTTCGAGGAGGACGTCGGCCTCCTCGCCGGGTGTCCCCAGAAGGGCGAAGCCGGGGGCCTTGCGCTTCGGGTTCGAGAGCGCGGCGTTACCGAGCCCGCCGATGCCGCCGGCGGCGACGACGAAGCGCATCCCTGCCTCGTTCAGGTCGACCAACTCGACGCCGTCGGCGTCTTTGACGACGGTGCCGATCGGGACCGGAAGCTCGAGGTCTTCACCGGTGTGGCCGCTGCGGTGGTCGCCCATCCCGAAGCCGCCGTTGTCGCTGGAGCGGTGGGGTGCGCGGTGGTAGCCGAGCAGGGTCGTGACCTGCGGGTCGGCGACCAGGACGATGTCTCCGCCGTTGCCGCCGTTGCCGCCGTCGGGCCCGGCGAGGGGCTTGAACTTCTCACGACGGACCGAGACGCACCCATTGCCGCCGTTGCCGGCGCGCAGATGCAACGTCACGCGATCAACGAACGTCGCCATGGTGTTCTCCTAGATGCTGCTGTTGAGACTGTTGAGCCTGCTGAAACGGCGGATGGGCGGGCCGAAGCCCGCCCATCCGGAAGTGCTGCTCGTGGTCGAGGCTCAGACCTCGGCGGCCACGATGTTGACGACCTTGCGGCCGCCCTTGTTGCCGAACTCGACCGCACCGGCGGCGAGGGCGAAGAGGGTGTCGTCGCCGCCACGGCCGACGTTCACGCCGGGGTGGAAGTGGGTGCCGCGCTGGCGGACCAGGATCTCACCCGCGTTGACGGTCTGGCCGCCGAAGCGCTTCACGCCGAGGCGCTGAGCGTTGGAGTCGCGGCCGTTGCGAGTGGAGCTCGCTCCCTTTTTGTGTGCCATGGTGTCTTCTCCTCGAGTCTCTGGGCTACGCCGTCGGCTACTTGATGCCGGTGATCTTGACGCGCGTGAGCTCCTGACGGTGCCCCTGGCGCTTCTTGTAGCCGGTCTTGTTCTTGAACTTCTGGATGTGGATCTTGGGGCCGCGGAGGTCCTCCAGGATCTCGGCGGTCACGACGACCTTGGCGAGAGACTCGGCGTCGGAGGTGATCTTGGAACCATCGACGAGCAGAACCGGCGCGAGCTCGACCTTGCCGTCCTTGCGGGTCTTGATACGGTCCATCGTCACGATGGTTCCGACCTCGACCTTCTCCTGCCGGCCACCGGCGCGCACAACTGCGTAAACCACTTGTCAGTACCTTTTCGTCGGGGAACAGCTCCCGGCGCCGCCGTGGACCTGGTCCTGCTGTTCAACTGTTCTGGAAATAACTGGCGAGTCCCGCCGGATGCTGATGCAGCCGGCCGCTCTCAGAAAACCATGATGGCGGCCAGGCCAGCCAACATACGGCCACGCCCGACACACACCAACGGTCAACTTTACCCGACAGCCCGGACACCGTCAATTCGGGACCGCGCGGTTCCGTCGGCGGAACCGGTTCCTAGAATCATTGTATGACGGTCCTGATCGATCCCCCGGCATGGCCCGCACACGGCATGTTGTGGTCGCACCTGGTCAGCGACGCGTCGCTCGACGAGCTGCACGACTTCGCCGCCGCGAACGGCATCCAGCGCAGAGCTTTCGACCTCGACCATTACGACGTGCCGGACAGGCGTCACGACGAGCTGGTCGCGGCCGGCGCGCATCCCGTCTCCGGGCATGAGCTCGTCAGGCGGCTGATCGCCAGCGGCCTGCGGGTGCCCGCCCGCGACCGCACCACCGGCCACTGACGACCATCGCGCGAGCCATGGGACGCAACACGCCGTTCACCGTGAAGGTGAACGGCGTGTCTCGTCCCATCGATGACTAGTCGGACGAGGGCGCGAGCTCTCCGCCTGCGATGACCGTCGTGCTGGCACGGCGGCTGCGACTGCGGCCCTGACCCGGCTCCTTGGGCTGCGGAAGCGCATCCAGGACCGAATCGAGCAGCAGCTCCGCGTCGCGCGGCAGGGGGCGCGCCGAAGCGGGGACCTCGGCCGGCTCGGGCAGGGGGATCAGCGGAACGACTGACTCGGCGGCGTCGTCCGCACCACTGGCGTCGGCGGGAGCCGGGGCGTCCGCCACCGAGGATGCCTCGGTCTCCGTCGGCTCGACAGCGGCCTGCTGACGGTCGGCGCCGCCCTTGCCCTTGCGGCGGCGCTTCTTGGTCGCCGTCACATCGGTCGCGGTCACCTCGCTGACCCGGATCTCGGAGACCTCCGCCTGCTGCGGCTCGGTCTTCGCCTCGTCCTCGTGGTGGTGGATGGTCGAGGCGGCGATCTGGGCCAGCGCGTTCTTCGCGTCGTCCGTGATGGCATGCGTGCCGCCGTGGGCGACGCCGTTCGCCGGAACACCCGAACCGCCGTTGCTGTTGCCGTTGCCGGGCCCGGTGCTGCCACCGCGACCGCGACGGCGCTCGTTCGGTTGCTGCTGTCCCTGCGGCGCGCGGTGCTTCACCACCGGGTCGTGGTGCACGACGACACCGCGACCGGCGCAGACCTCGCAGGCCTCGCTGAAGGTCTCCAGCAGGCCGAGCCCCAGCTTCTTACGCGTCATCTGGACGAGGCCGAGCGAGGTGACCTCGGCCACCTGGTGCTTCGTGCGGTCGCGGCTCAGGCACTCCACCAGACGGCGCAGGACCAGGTCGCGGTTCGTCTCGAGAACCATGTCGATGAAGTCGACGACGATGATGCCGCCGATGTCGCGGAGACGCAGCTGGCGGACGATCTCCTCCGCGGCCTCCAGGTTGTTCTTGGTGACGGTCTCTTCGAGGTTGCCGCCGGTGCCGACGAATTTGCCGGTGTTGACGTCGACGACCGTCATCGCCTCGGTGCGGTCGATGACGAGCGAGCCGCCAGAGGGCAGCCACACCTTGCGCTCCAGGGCCTTCTCGATCTGCTCCGTGATGCGGAACTCGTCGAACGCGTCACGCTCGCCGGTGTACGGCTCGACGCGGTCGAGGAGGTCGGGGGCGACCTGGCGCAGGTAGTTCTCGATGGTCTGGCGCGCGTCATCCCCCGCGATCACGAGCTTCTGGAAGTCCTCGTTGAAGACGTCGCGGATGATCTTGATCAGGAGGTCGGGCTCACTGTGCAGAAGGGCGGGAGCCTGCTGCGACTCGACCCGGCTGCTGATGTCGGCCCACTGCGCGGTGAGGCGGTTGACGTCGAGCGTCAGCTGCTCCTCGGTCGCGCCCTCGGCGGCCGTGCGCACGATCACGCCGGCACTCTCCGGGAGCACCTCCTTGAGGATCTTCTTCAGGCGTGAGCGCTCGGTGTCCGGCAGCTTGCGGCTGATGCCGTTCATGGAGCCGTTGGGCACGTAGACGAGGTAGCGGCCGGGCAGCGAGATCTGGCTGGTCAGCCGGGCGCCCTTGTGGCCGACCGGATCCTTGGTGACCTGAACCAGGACGCGGTCGCCGGCCTTCAGGGCCAGCTCGATACGGCGAGGCTGGTTGCCGGTCTCCACCGCATCCCAGTCGACCTCGCCCGAGTAGAGCACCGCATTGCGGCCGCGGCCGATGTCGACGAACGCGGCCTCCATGCTCGGCAGCACGTTCTGCACGCGGCCGAGGTAGACGTTGCCGATGAGCGACGCCTCCTGCGAGCGGGCGACGTAGTGCTCGACGAGCACCTTGTCCTCCAGCACTCCGATCTGAATGCGACCGGCCTTCGAGCGGACGATCATCTGCCGGTCGACGGACTCGCGGCGGGCGAGGAACTCGGCCTCGGTGATGACCGGGCGGCGGCGGCCGGCATCCCGACCATCGCGGCGGCGCTGCTTCTTCGCCTCCAGCCGGGTGGAACCCTTGACCTTCTGCGGCTCGGTGATCAGCTCGGGCTCGCGCGGCTCGCGGGGCGTGCGCACCTTGACCACGGTGTTGGCCGGGTCGTTGGCGCCCTCACGGCCGGTCTCGCCGGCGCGGCGGCGGGAACGGCGGCGGACACCACTGGTGGGCTCCTCGTCGCCCTCCGCGAGCGGAGGAAGCGGCAAGACGTCGGGCGCCTGGAAGAGCAGCGTCGTCGGCGGGAGGCCCGGGGCTGCCGCAGCGGCCGGGGCATCCGGCTCGCCGTGCTTCTCCGGGAGCGCGGGCGGCTCATGCCCGGCGGATCCGGCCGAGGCCGGGGCGATGGCCTCGGATGCCACCACGTCGGCTGCGGCCGCTGCGGCCGCCTCGGGATCCGCCTCGGCATCCGCCACGGCGGGCGCCTGCTGGCTCTCAGCCTGTTCAGCTTCCGCGGCAGGGTCGCTCGGCGCGGCGGCCACGTACTCCTGGTCCGGTCCGGCGGAAGCATCGGCGAATGCCGACGGTGCTTTCCTCACCACGCGTCGCGTGCCGAAGAGGCCCTTGCGCTTCCGTCCTCCCGTCTCCGTGTCGTTGTTGTCCGTGTTGTCGATGTTCTCGTTATCCACCATCGCTGGTGCACTCCTCGACCGGCGCGGTTCCCCGCTCACCGGGTACTCTCCGTCGGGAGGCGGCGCGTGCGGCGCTCCCCGAAATCCTGTTCGGATGCCTCCGGGCTCGTGGCGCGGCCTGCATCCGGCTCATTGTCTTCGCCGACCTTCACGGCCGGCACTTCACGGACGCACTGGGCGCCCTCAAGCCTTCTGTCGCTGCATCCGGCCTCGGCCGGAACGACTGCTGCAACAATTATCGCACGCGCCGAGGGTGCCGAGGTCTCCTCACAGGACGACACGCAGGCGCCATGCCATAATCCGAGGGTGTCAGCCAGTCCCGCCGAGGCCGCCTACCGCCGCCCGACCGCTCTCGCCGTCTTCCTCATCATCGCCGGACTCATCGGATTCTCCGCTGCCTTCGCGCTGACGCTGGACAAGATCCACCTGCTTCAGGACCCGAACGCGCAGCTCTCCTGCAACTTCAACGTTCTGGTGGGATGCGCGAAGAACCTGAACTCGTGGCAGGGCGAGCTGCTCGGCTTCCCCAACCCGCTGCTGGGCCTGGCCGGATGGACGGCCACGATCGCCGTCGGCGTCGGCCTGCTGGCGACCCGGGCGCGTTTCGCCCGCTGGTACTGGATCGCGTTCAACGTCGGCGTGCTGCTCGCGCTGGTGCTGGTGATCTTCCTGATCACCGAGTCGATCACGGTCCTGAACGTGCTGTGCCCGTGGTGCATGGTCACCTGGACCGTCACCATCCCGACCTTCTGGGCCGTGACCCTCTACAACCTGAAGGAGGGCAACATCCCGGTGCCGGAGCGCGCACGCGGCGTCTTCCAGACGCTGTACGGCTGGGTGCCCCTGATCACGATCGTCTGCTACGCGATCGTCGCCATCCTGGCCCAGATCCAGCTGGACTGGATCCACCGCGCCTTCGTCTGAGCCGCTCCCGAGTGGTAGTCGAGGGCTGGCCGGCACGGCTGCACCCTCCGCGCCCCGAAACGGAGGACTCGCGGCTCCCATCCGTTCCCGCTTCCTCCGTTTGCTGCTCGCAACCGGCGGGTCGCATCGAACCACCTCCGTTTCCGTGGCGTCGGAAACGGAGGAAACCTGCACAGGCTGACCCCGGAAATGCGACGAAGGGAGGCGTTCCGGGCCACGAACGGCCCGTGCCGGCGAGCGAGCGGAAGCCCTCGATCACCCGGTTGCCCGCGAGGCGGATCGCGACGATCGGACCGGACTCCATGAACTCGACCAGCGGCTCGTAGAACGGCTTGCCCTCGTGCTCGGCGTAGTGCTGCGCGAGCAGCTCGCGGTCGGCCTGCAGCATCCGCAGGTCGACGACCGAGTAGCCCTTCGCCTCGATACGGCGCAGGATCTCGCCGGTCAGGCTGCGGGCGACGCCATCCGGCTTGATGAGGACGAGGGTCTCTTCGACGGCACTGGTCATGGGTTCTCCGTTCCGTTGTCGGCCGCACGGGCGGCCGCCTGATTGTTTCGGTCGATGCGCGCGGCGGCGATCATGCAGTACGCCCACATGGCGGTGAAGATCGCGCCGACGATGAAGAATGCGGGGACGAGCAGGCCTGCGGCGACGACGATCAGCTGCACGATCCATCCCAGCACGACGCCTGCCGTGCTCCGCAGCAGCCCGATCGCCATGATCATCAGCACGATCAGCGCCGCTCCCCCGCCGAGAGCCAGCCAAGCCGGCAGGGAATGCAGCCCGAAGAGCACCAGTGCGCCGAGGAAGACGACAAGCAACTCGAATCCGAGGACGATGGAGCCGAGCATCTCGCGGAGGGAACGCTGACGACGCGGCCGGCCCGCGGCCTGCGGAGCATCGGTCACGAGGCCGCCTGCTTCCACTCCTGCTCCTCGGCGTGCGCCATCGCCTGGCCGACCAGCACGATGCTCCCCGCGACGACGACGGCGCGGCGCGCCTCCTCGCCCGCCCAGTCGCGAGCGGCCTCGAGGGCGTCGATAGCGTCCGAGTAGACGATCGTCGCCTCGTCGCCGACCTCGTCGCGGACCAGGTCGCCCAGCTCCTCCGCGTCCCGCGCCCGCTCCGAATCGGGGCGGGTCACGAAGAACTGCGTCGCGACGGGTGCGAGCGCGCGGATGACGCCCCGCGCATCCTTGTCGCCCAGGATGCCGACGACGAAGGTGATCCCGTCGAAGTCGAAATAGCTGCGCAATGCCTCGGTGAGCGTCTCGGCGCCTGCCGGGTTGTGCGCCGCGTCGACGATGATGCTCGGCTCGATGCCGATCAGCTGCAGCCGCCCGGGCGAGGTCGCCGTGGCGAACCCCTCCTCGACGAGGTCCGTCTTGAGCGGCTGGCCGCCCCGGCCGAGGAAGGTCTCGACCGCGGCCACGGCGACCGCTGCGTTCTGCGCCTGGTGGTCGCCGTACAACGGCAGGAAGACGTCGTCGTAGGTGGCCGCCCTCCCCCGCACGGTGACCAGCTGGCCTCCGACGGCGACGCGCGTGGTTGCGACATCGAAGTCGCGCGGCTGCTCGGCGAAGGTCGACTCGGTGAGCTCAGCCGCCTCGCGCAGGACGCGGTCGGCCTCCGGACTCTGCCCGGACGAGACCACATCGGCCGACGGCTTGATGATGCCGGACTTGGTGCGCGCGATCTCCTCGACCGTGTCACCGAGCGCCTTGGTGTGGTCGAGCGCGATCGGCGTGAACACCGCGACCTGACCGTCACCGACGTTCGTGGAGTCCCACTCGCCGCCCATCCCGACCTCGACGACGGCGACGTCGACCGGCGCGTCCGCGAACGCCGCGTAGGCGAGTGCGGTCAGCGCCTCGAAGAAGGTCAGCGGCGCCTTCCCCGCCTCCGTGAGCTCGGAGTCCACGATGTCGAGGTACGGGCTGATGTCGTCCCAGTTGCGCACCAGCGCCTCGTCGCCGATCGGCTCGCCGTCGATGACGATGCGCTCGTTGAAGCGCACCAGATGCGGGCTGGTCAGCAGCCCGGTGCGCAGCCCGTAGGCGCGCAGCAGGCTCTCGGCGATGCGGCTGGTCGACGTCTTCCCGTTCGTACCGGTCACGTGGATGATCGGGTACGCGCGCTGCGGGTCGCCCAGCAGCTCCACGGCCCGTCGGGTGGCGTCGAGCCGTCGTTCCGGGGCTCCCTCGCCCACACGCGCCAGCAGCGCCTGGTAGACCTCGTCCGCCCGCTCGCGGTACTCGTCCTCGTCGGTCACGACGCCTCCTCTGCCTTGGTCACACCGACGGTGAAGGCGCCGGCGTTGGCGAACTCGCCTGCCGGGAACTCCTTCCGGTAGCCGGAGGGCTCCCCGTGCGATGCTCCGCTCATCACCTCAACCGCCAACGCGAGGGTCTCCGACGCGATGTCGACACTGGTAGCGAGGTGAAGGGCAGCCGCGTCGTCCTCGTGCGAGAAGCCGAGGTCGAGCCGGATACGGTCGCTCACGTCGAGCCCGGCCGCCTTGCGGGTGTCCTGCACGGCACGGATGATGTCGCGCGCCAGCCCCTCCGCCTCCAGCTCCGGCGTGGTCTCCGTATCGAGCAGCACGAAGCCGCCACCGGTGAGCAGGGCGAGTGCCGAGCCCCCGTCGCCGCCGCCCGAGGTCTCCATCACCAGGTCGTACTCGCCGTCGGCCAGCTCGATTCCTCCGACGGTCACGACCCCGTTCTGCTCGGCCCAGTCGCCGGCGCGGGCCGCCTGGATGACCTGCTGCACCTGCTTGCCGAGTCGCGGGCCGGCCGCACGGGCGTTGACGGTCAGCTTGCTGGTGATGCCGTAACGGGAGGCACTGTCCTCATGCAGTTCGACGAGTTCGACCGCCTTGATGTTGAGCTCGTCGCGCAGGATGCCCTCGAACGGACGCAGCGCCTCCGCGTTCTCGGCGACCACGGTCAGCGACGCCAGCGGCAGCCGCACCCGGCGGCCGGCCTGCTTGCGCAGCGACAGCGCGGTCGAGCTGACCGCGCGGATGCGGTCCATCGCATCCACCAGGGCGTCGTCCGCCGGGAACTCGGCGGCGTCCGGCCAGTCGGTGAGGTGCACGGAGCGACCGCCGGTCAGGTCCTTCCAGATCCGCTCGCTGACGAGCGGCAGGAGCGGCGCTGCGACACGGGTCAGGGTCTCCAGCACCGTGTACAGGGTGTCGAACGCCTCCGAACCGTTGCCGGCCTCGTCCACGCCCTCCCAGAACCGATCGCGCGAGCGGCGCACGTACCAGTTGGTGAGCACGTCGGCGAAGTCGCGCAGCTTGGCCGCGGCCAGCGTCGAGTCCAGCGCCTCGAAGTCGGCGGTGACGGCCTCCACCAGGTCGCGGGTCTTGGCGAGCAGGTAGCGGTCGAGCACGTCGGTGGACGTGGTGGCGCGCTTCGCTTCATAGCCGCTCGCGTTGGCGTACAGCGAGAAGAAGTACCAGGTGTTCCACAGCGGCAGCAGCACCTGGCGAACACCCTCACGGATGCCCTCCTCGGTGACGACGAGGTTTCCGCCGCGCAGCACCGGGCTCGACATCAGGAACCAGCGCATCGCATCCGACCCGTCGCGGTCGAAGACCTCGTTCACGTCCGGGTAGTTCCGCAGCGACTTGGACATCTTCTGACCGTCGCTGCCGAGGACGATGCCGTGGCTGATGACGTTCTTGAACGCCGGCCGGTCGAACAGCGCGGTCCCGAGCGTGTGCAGCAGATAGAACCAGCCGCGGGTCTGCCCGATGTACTCGACGATGAAGTCGGCCGGGTTGTGCGTGTCGAACCAGTCGCGGTTCTCGAACGGATAGTGCACCTGCGCGAACGGCATCGACCCGGAGTCGAACCACACGTCGAGCACGTCCGGGATGCGGCGCATCGTCGAGCGACCGGTCGGGTCGTCGGGATTCGGGCGCGTCAGCTCGTCGATGAAGGGACGGTGCAGGTCGGGCTCACCCTCGGCGTTCAGCGGGAGGCGGCCGAAGTCGCGCTCCAGTTCCTCGAGTGAGCCGTACACGTCGACGCGCGGGTAAGCGGGGTCGTCGCTCTTCCACACCGGGATCGGCGAACCAAAGTAGCGGTTGCGCGAGACCGACCAGTCCCGGGCGCCGGCCAACCACTTGCCGAACTGGCCGTCTTTGACGTTCTCGGGCACCCAGGTGATCTGCTGGTTGAGCTCGCCCATCCGGTCGCGGAAGTCGGTCACCCGTACGAACCAGCTGGAGACCGCCTTGTAGATCAGCGGGTTCCGGCAGCGCCAGCAGTGCGGGTACGAGTGCTCATAGCTCGCCTGGCGCAACAGCCGGCCGTTCTCCTTGAGGAGGCGGGTGAGCGGCTTGTTGGCGTCGAAGACCTGCAGGCCCACGACATCCGGAACGTCGGGCAGGAAGCGGCCGCCGTCGTCCACCGAGATGATGACCGGGATGCCGGCCTTCTCGGTGACGCGCTGGTCGTCCTCGCCGTAGGCCGGGGCCTGGTGGACGATTCCGGTGCCGTCCTCGACGGTGACGTAGTCGTCGACGAGGATGCGCCACGCGTTCTGCGTGCCCCACTTGTCGGTATCGGCGTAGTAGTCCCACAGCCGGTCGTACTCGACGCCGGCGAGCTCCGAACCGCGGACCGTCCCGCTGATCGCGGCGACGGCGTCGGCGGGCGTCTCGTAGCCGAGGTCTTTGGCGTAGTTGCCGACCAAGGCTGTGGCGAGCAGGTAGCGGCCGCTGAGGACCCCCTGGTCGGGCTCGCCGTACGAGTCGGCCGCGCCGTTCGGACCGGACGGCAGCACCGCGTACTCGATGTCCGGGCCGACCGCGAGCGCGAAGTTCGTCGGGAGGGTCCACGGCGTGGTCGTCCAGGCCAGGGCGCGGACACCGGTCAGCCCGAGGACCTCCGCCTTCTCACCCACGAGCGGGAACGTGACGGTGACCGTCTGGTCCTGCCGCATTTTGTAGACGTCGTCGTCCATCCGCAGCTCGTGGTTGGACAGCGGGGTCTGGTCGCGCCAGCAGTAGGGCAGCACGCGGTAGCCCTCATAGGCGAGGCCCTTCTCGTGCAGCTGCTTGAACGCCCAGATCACCGACTCCATATAGCTGGTGTCGAGCGTCTTGTAGTCGTTGTCGAAGTCGACCCAGCGCGCCTGCCGGGTGACGTACTCGCGCCACTCGCGGGTGTACCGGAGCACGGAGTCCTTCGCCGCCTGGTTGAAGGCGGCGAGGCCCATCTCCTCGATCTGGCTCTTGTCGGTGATGCCGAGCTGCCGCTCGGCCTCGAGTTCCGCGGGCAGGCCGTGGGTGTCCCAGCCGAAGCGGCGCTCCACTTTCCGGCCGCGCATCGTCTGGAAGCGCGGGAAGACGTCCTTCGCGTAGCCGGTCAGCAGGTGGCCGTAGTGCGGCAGGCCGTTGGCGAACGGCGGACCGTCGTAGAAGACCCACTCCTCTGCGCCGTCGCGGTTGTCGATGGATGCGCGGAACGTGCCGTCCTGGTCCCAGAACTTCAGGATGTCGGTCTCGATCTCCGGGAAGACGGGGCTCGGGGTGACCTCGGCGCGCTGGTCTGCGCGCAGGGCGGCGCGCTCATCGGCGCGCTGCTCGGACTCGTGCGATTCCGGCGCGGACTTGGGGTACGGCATTTCTCTCCTGGCAGTTTCACGTGCTGCACGAGGACGCCGGACGCTCGCACGCCCGTCGCGGTACCACCCCGCTTGCCCACTCCGCCGCCGTCGCCGGGGAAGGCCTCTCATCGTTCGGCTGTGACGGGCCGGACCCGTTCGGTTCTACTGAGCGCTGACGAGGCCGGCGCCGTTCTTCCGAAGACTCCCCGGTGATGGCCGGATCAACGTCTGTGCACCCATTCTATGCACTTCCACTGACGAGGGCGTCTGCTGCTGTTTGGAGCGTTGGCTGCTGTTCGCGCAGGAGCGAACCTTCCGAACGGCGGCGTTCGCCGGGCTCCGTCAGAGCTGGGAGGCGAAGCCGGCGCAGACGGGCGCCACCGCGGTGCGGACCAGCGGAGTGAGTGCGCCGCGGCCGACGCCGGCGCGCGCCCACGCGGCCGCTGCGGACACCGCCGCGCCGACGACGGCGGTCGCCGCGGCGCGAGGCAGGAGCGCATCGGGAGCCGCCCTGGCCCGCTCGGCGATGAACGCCTCCAGGCGGCGCACCAGGGCGAGGAAGCGCGGCAGGGCGGAGGCCTGCAGCTCGGCGTCGGTCCCCATCAGCTCCACCTGCGTCACGGCGAGCGGCAACCGCCCTGGGCCGAACGCGTCGGCGAGACGGGTGACGACCTCCAGCACCGCATCCATGGGCGACAGCTCGTCGGACACGGAGGCGACCGTCAGCTCGAAGGCGGCGAGGGCCTCGTCCACCTCCACCCAGAGCAGGTCGCTCTTGGCGCCGAAGTAGTTGAAGAAGGTGGCCCGGCTGACGCCCGCGCGTCGCGCGATGTCGTCGACCGTCGCACCCGTGTAGGTGTGTTCCAGGAACAGTTCGGCCGCCGCCTCGGCGATCAGGCCGCGGGATGAGGAACGCGGGCGACCGGAGCCGGACGTACGGCTGGAATGCGCGAGCACCATCCTGCGTTCCCCCCTCATGACATTATTGGACCCGGTCCACATATTAATCCGTTTCGAAGGACATCCGTGACTACCACCACCAGCCCCGTCCGCAGCGAGACCGACCGCCCCGGCATCACCCCGGGTACCGCGCGTCGCGTCACCATCGCCTCGTTCGTCGGCACCGCGCTCGAGTCGTACGACTTCTACCTGTACGCCTACTTCGCCGCGTTCTTCGTCGGCCCCCTGTTCTTCGCGCCGCTCGGCGCCTTCGGCGGCGCTCTCGCCGGCTTCCTGGCCATCGCGGCCGGCTTCGTGATCCGCCCGATCGGCGCGATCGTCTTCGGCAACCTGGGCGACCGGATCGGACGCCGCCCGACCCTGCTGATCACCATCCTGCTCATGGGGCTGAGCACCGGTCTCGTCGGCGTGCTGCCCAGCTACGCGGCGGCCGGCTGGTTCGGCGCGGTCGCCATTGTGCTGCTGCGTCTCGTGCAGGGCTTCTCGGTCGGTGGCGAGTGGGGCGGGTCGATCCTGCTGGCCACCGAGTACGCCAACCCCAAGCGACGCGGGTTCTACGCGGCGCTCCCCCAGCTCGGGTCGCCGGTCGGCTCCATCCTGAGCGCCGTCGTCTTCATCGTGCTGACCCTCACCATGTCGTCTGCCGACATCGCCGCGTGGGGCTGGCGCATCCCGTTCCTCACCGCCTTCCCGCTGCTGCTGGTCTCGCTCTACCTGCGCTGGTCGATCGACGAGACGCCCGTATTCCGCAAGCTGCTGGAGACAGGGACGCGCGACCGCTTCCCCGTGCTCGACGTCTTCCGCAAGGCACCCAGCGGGTTCGTGATCGGAATCGGCGCCGCCATCCTCGGCATCGGCTCCTACTCGCTGATGAACACCTACATGGTGGACTACGGCACGGCTGTGCTCGGCTTCAAGTACCAGGACCTGCTGGTCGCGACGACCATCGGCGGCCTGCTGCAGCTGGTCACCATCCCGCTCTTCGGACTGTGGGCCAACAGGATCGGGTCGGCACGCGTCGTCGCGATCGGCGCGATCGGGACGCTGCTGGTCGCCTTCCCGATGTACTTCGTCCTGCAGTCGGCCACGTTCGGCGTGCTGGTCGCCAGCATGATCATCGGCGGCATCCTGCCCACGCTGTCCTGGGCGGGCCTCGGCGGCCTGATGTCCGACCTGTTCCCGAGCGAGGTGCGCTACAGCGGCCTGTCGGTCGCGTACAGCATCGCCGCCCTGCTGACCTCGTTCGTGCCCGCGCTGACGCTCATCTATGGCAAGGCGACCGGCAACGCCTGGTGGCACCCGGGCATCGTGCTGGCCGTCATGTCGGCGATCACCCTGGTCGCGGCCCTGTTCGCCGCACGCCGGAAGCCCATCGTCGACGAGGTCTGACGCGCCCGACGCGCTGGCCTCCGGCGAGTTTCGGTATTCTGGGAGGGATCCCACACTCAGGCACCTCGACGACACGGTGCCGCACATATTCGAACCGGAGGACCCCCATGAGCGCTCAGAACGTTCCAGATAAGCCCGCACTGGAAGGTCTGGAAGCCAAGTGGGGCGACCGCTGGCAGGGCGACGGCACCTTCCGGTTCGATCGGGATGCCGCGCTCGCCGCCGGTCGCGACGCCGTCTACTCCATCGACACCCCGCCGCCGACGGCCTCGGGTTCGCTGCACATCGGTCACGTCTTCAGCTACACCCACACGGATGTGATCGCGCGCTTCCACCGGATGCGCGGCAAGAACGTGTTCTACCCGATGGGCTGGGACGACAACGGCCTGCCCACCGAGCGCCGCGTCCAGAACTACTACGGCGTGCGCTGCGACCCGTCGCTCCCGTACGTCGAGAACTTCGTCCCTCCGTTCGAGGGCGGCGACAACAAGAGCACCAAGGCGGCCGACCAGCAGCCGTGCTCGCGTCGCAACTTCATCGAGCTGTGCGAGCGGCTGACGCTCGAGGACGAGAAGCAGTTCGAGGCGCTCTGGCGCGCGCTCGGCCTGTCGGTCGACTGGTCGCAGACCTACCGCACCATCGGCCGGGAGTCGATCCATACCTCCCAGCTGGCGTTCCTCCGCAACATCCAGCGTGGAGAGGCCTACCAGGCGCTCGCACCGACGCTCTGGGACATCACCTTCCGCACGGCGGTGGCGCAGGCCGAACTGGAAGACCGCGAACAGCCGAGCGCGTACCACCGGGTGGCGTTCCACGGCGCCGACGGCCCGCTGTTCATCGAGACCACCCGGCCGGAACTGCTGCCCGCCTGCGTTGCGCTGGTCGCGCATCCCGACGATGAGCGGTACAAGCCGCTGTTCGGCACGACCGTCCGCACCCCGCTGTTCGACGTCGAGGTGCCGATCCTGGCGCACCACCTGGCGCAGCCGGACAAAGGATCGGGCATCGCCATGATCTGCACGTTCGGTGACATCACGGACGTGGTCTGGTGGCGGGAGCTCGACCTCCCGAACCGCGCCATCATCGGCTTCGACGGGCGCATCCTGCCCGAGCCGCCCGCGGTGATCACGTCGGAAGCCGGCCGCGAGGCGTACGCCCAGCTCGCCGGCAAGACCGTGTTCTCGGCGAAGCAGACCGTCGTCGAGTTGTTGCGCGCCTCGGGCGAGCTCGAGGGCGAGCCCAAGCCCATCCAGCACCCGGTGAAGTTCTTCGAGAAGGGCGACCGCCCGCTCGAGATCGTCAGCACCCGCCAGTGGTACGTCAAGAACGGCGCCCGCGACGAGGAGCTGCGACAGCGCCTCATCGAGCTGGGACGCGAGATCGACTGGCACCCCGACTTCATGCGCGTGCGCTACGAGAACTGGGTCAACGGCCTCACCGGCGACTGGCTGATCTCGCGTCAGCGCTTCTTCGGCGTGCCCATCCCGGTCTGGTACCCGCTCGATGCCGACGGCGACCCGGTGTTCGACCAGCCCATCCTGCCGACCGAAGACCTGCTCCCCGTCGATCCGTCGTCCGACGCCGCGCCCGGCTACGACGAGGCCCAGCGCGGCCAGGCCGGCGGCTTCGTCGGCGAGCACGACGTGATGGACACGTGGATGACGTCCTCCCTCACCCCGCAGCTCGCGGGCGGCTGGATGCGAGACGACGAGCTCTTCGACGCCGTCTACCCGTTCGACCTGCGTCCGCAAGGCCAGGACATCATCCGCACCTGGCTGTTCTCCACGCTGCTGCGCGCGAAGCTGGAGGCGGATGTGGCGCCGTGGCGCAACGCCGCCCTCTCCGGCTTCATCGTCGATCCCGACCGCAAGAAGATGTCGAAGTCGAAGGGCAACGTCGTGACGCCGGCCGACATCCTGGAACGCCACGGCTCGGACGCGGTGCGCTACTGGGCGGCGTCGAGCCGGCTCGGCACCGACGCGTCGTTCGACCCGCAGAACCCGACGCAGATCAAGATCGGCCGCCGCCTGGCGATCAAGCTGCTCAACGCGGCCAAGTTCATCCTCGGCTTCGACGCGCCGGCCTCGCTCGACCTCGCGCAGGTGAGCAGCCCGCTCGATCGGAGCATGCTGCACAACCTCGCCGCGGTCGTGGCCGATGCCACCACGGCACTAGACAACTACGACCACGCGCGAGCGCTGGAGATCGCCGAGACGTATTTTTGGACGTTCTGCGACGACTACCTGGAACTCGTCAAGGAGCGCGCCTACGGCGACGACTCGCCCGAGAAGACCTCCGCCATCGTCGCCCTCCAGGTGGCGCTCACCTCGTTCCTCCGGCTCTTCGCGCCGGTGCTGCCGTTCGCGACGGAGGAGGCGTGGAGCTGGTTCCAGGAGGGATCGGTCCACGTCGCCGAGTGGCCGGCTGCGACCGAGGTGGCCCAGGACTGGAGCGCCGACCGCGACGTGCTCGCCATCGTGGGCCGCGCGCTCACCGGCATCCGCGGTGCCAAGACGGCCGCCAAGGCCTCGCAGCGCACCCCGGTCGACTCGGCGGTCATCGCCGGTCCGGAGACCGAAATCGCCGCGGTGGAGTCCGCCGCCGGCGACCTGCGCTCGGTGGGCAGAATCGCCGACCTGCGCTTCGCCTCCGCCGATGAGCTGTCGGTCACCGATATTCTGCTCGCCGCGACCCCGAGCGAGGAGTAACGATGAGCAGCAGCGTGCGACCCGTCCAGGACAACGAGTTCTTCACCTGGCTCGACCTGTACGTCGGCTACGGCGAGTTCTACGCCAGCCCCGTCACAGACGAGAAGGCGCTCCTGGTCTGGAGCTGGATCTCAGACCCGGAGAACGAGCTGGAGGCGTACTTCGCGCTGGACGAGGAGGACACCCCCATCGGGCTCGCGCACGTCCGCGAGTTCGTCCGCCCGCTCGACGGCAGCAAGGGCCTCTACCTCGACGACCTGTTCGTCTCACCGGATGCGCGCGGCGCAGGTGCAGGCTCGGCCCTGCTGGAGGCGCTGCGCGACTCCGCCAAGGAGCGCGGGCTGTCGGTGGTCCGCTGGATCACGGCGAAGGACAACGAGACCGCCCGGCGCCTCTACGACAGGTTCGCGGAGAAGACCAAGTGGGTCACCTACGACCTCGTCCCCTGAACGTGTCCGCGATATGGTCGGAATACGCACCGAACTCACAGCCCGGGGTGCGACGCGAACGGAGGAATCCATGTCGATCGAGGTTCGACCGGTCAAGGACGGCGATTTCTTCGCCTGGCTCGATGTGTACGCCAAGTACGCCGAGTTCTACGACACCGAGCTGACCGACCAGAAGGCACTCCTGCTCTGGTCGTGGCTCACCGCTCCCGAACACGAGGAGAGCGGGTTCATCGCCGTCGACGGCGATCGGATCGTCGGGCTCGCGCACGTGCGCGAGTTCCCGCGGCCGCTCGAAGGCGACCGCGGCCTGTTCCTCGACGACCTGTTCGTCGTCGAGGAGGAGCGCGACAAGGGTGCCGGCGGAGCGCTGCTGCAGCACGTGCGTTCGCTGGCGGAACAGCGCGGACTCGGCGTCGTGCAGTGGATCACCGCACACGACAACTCCACGGCGCAGAAGCTGTACGACGCGGTCGCCGACCGCACCGCATGGGTGACCTACGAAATCGATCTGGCGAAGGCCGCGACCGAGGCGGGACGCGCCTGATGCAGCTCGGGACCCGCTGGGCCGTCGGCGAACCGCATCCCGCGTCCCTCCCCGAAGTGGTCGCGTACGCGGTCCAGACCGTGGAAGAGGAACTGGTCGCGACGGACGTCGAGACCGCCGGCTGGAACTGGACCCTGACCTGGCTGGAGGCCAAGCCGGTGGTCACGCTCGACGACGGCACCGAGATCCGCTACAACCCGCAGGAAGACTCGGCGACCATCACGCAGCCGGTCCAAGTGGACACCTCGGACTACGAGGAAGACGAGGCGTAGCCTCTCGGAGCATTTCCGTGTCCGCTCAGCGCGGCAGCTGCGGGAGGATGCGGGCGGCGGAGTCGCGCGCGGTCTCGATGCGCGCGACGCGCTCGGCGTCGTACGGCTCGCGGCAGAGCGGGCGTGCGCCCCAGGCGGTGAGGGCCCGACCGATGCGGAGAGCCAGGCGGTGGGTCAGCGGACGGTAGGTGGAGACCAGGACGGCGGTCATGACGGTTGTCCTTCCGGGACAGGTTCGGCAGCGGGCGTCTGCACGGACGCCGACAGGATCAGGCGCGACGCGACGAGCGTCAGGAGGACCACCAGCCCGCCGCCGATGACGAACGGCAGCCGGAGGTCGATGCGGGCGACGAAACCGCCCAGGACAGTGGCGATCGGGGTGAGCCCCCAGCCGATGGTGCGGACGATGCCGAGGGCGCGGCCCAGCATCCCGCTCGGGATGATGGCCTGGCGCAGGGCGCCCCACGGGACGTTCCAGACGGAGACGCCGAACGCGCCGATCGCGTACGCGGCGATCGCGACGAACACGTTCGCCGTGACGCCCACGCCGAGGACGCCGACTCCGCTGATCAGGATCGCCCAGAACATCACGCGCCCGCGGCCGAAGCGCGCGACGAACCGGCTCGAGAGCAGTGCGCCGACGAGGGCTCCGATGCCCACCGCGGCGGTGACCACCCCGATCAGCGCGGCGGGGACCTGGAAGGTCTGCAGCAGGAGTAGGACGACGCTGCCCTGAGCGAAGGCCAGCGCCGAGGCGGTGATCGACGTGAGCACGATCATCCAGCGCAGGAAGCGGTGCTGCCAGAGGAAGCGGACGACACCGGACAGCGCGGGCTGCGCCGGCTGCAGTTGCTGCTGCTGCTGTGCGGACCGGTCCCCTCCGCCCACCCGGTTGGCGCGAGCCGCGGCGACCGGGATGCTCAGGGCGAGCATCCCGGCGACCAGGAAGCCGGCGCCCGTCAGCCAGATGGGGAGGACGATGGCCACCGCGAACAGGAATCCGGCGACGGGAGTGGCGATGAAGTTCTGGATCGTGATCTCGGCCGACTGCATCCGCCCGTTCGCGCGGTCCAGCTGATCGCGGGTCACCAGCGCCGGGACGACCGTCGTGGTCGCGTTGTCGAAGACCGTCTCCCCCAGCCCGAAGGCCAGGACGCACGCGTACAGCAGCCAGATGGTCAGCGTGTCCGTCGTGATCAGCACAGCCAGCACGGTGGCGACGGCGAAACGGAGGGAGTTCGCTACGGCCATGGCGATCCGGCGGTCGACCCGGTCGAGCAGCATCCCGGCCGGGATGCCGAAGAGGAGCCAGGGCAGATAGGTCACGGCCGCCACACCGGCGATCAGGGCCGGGTCACGGGTCAGTGTCGTCGCGATCAGCGGCACCGCGGTGCGGCCGAGGCCGTCGGCGAGGTTGCTGGCGATCGCAGCCGTCCACAGCCGCGCGAAGCCGGCGCCCAGCGGAGCCCTCGCGGGTGCCCTGGTCGCCCTGGCCGATGTGACAGCCATCAGCGGTCCTCCTGCTCCACCAGCGGGAATGCGTTGAACTGGATCTGGACGCGCTTGCTCTCGACGGCAGCATCGGTGGCCCCATCGGTGTCGCCGTCGGTGTCGACCGCCTTCCACTTCGCCTTCAACCGCGCCTGCAGCGCGTAGTACTCGCGCCCCAGCTCGGCCAGCTGCTCGCGCGTGAGCTCGAGGTGCGACGTCGAGAGCGTGCTTGACTCCATCCACTCGAAGCCGAAGGTATCCAGCCCTCGGCGCAGGAAGGTGGAAAGGCGGCGCTCGTTGTTCTGCTGCCAGCCGAGCGAGATCACCTCGTTGGCCTCGCGGCCGGCCGGCGTGTCGAGCGTCTCCGGCGAGCCGATCGTGACGCCGCCTGGGGCCATCCGCCACCAGCGTTCGCGGCCCGAGCCGCGCTCGGTGTCTTCGACGATGATGTCGTGCTTGGCGAGTTGGCGGAGGTGGTAGCTGGTCGCTCCGCTCGACTCCCCCAGGCGCTCAGCCAGCATGCTCGCGGTTGCCGGGCCGAAGTCGGAGAGCTCGTTCATGATCTCGACTCGCAGGGGATGCGCCAGCGCACGCAGCGCCGCCATGCCGAGGGCGTCTTCCCACGGATGCGCACCGGCTGCGCCCTTGCCGTCCGCTGCTTCGGGGGTCGGCACCTGCGGATCGTCGTTCGTCATGCCGACAGGTTAGCAATGCAAAGAGTTCTTTGCAACACGTTCTTTGCATTATTTTCTTTGCAACGGTTTCTTTGCGCACTACCCGGCCGTTGTCTAGGCTGGGGCAATGGCCGACACTGCGAACCCCTTCCTCTCGCCCAGCACACTCCCCTACGGCCTCCCGCCGTTCGCGGAGATCCGGGACGAGCACTACCGACCGGCCGTCGAGCTCGGTATGCAGGAGCAGCTCGCCGAGATCGCCGCGGTCGTCGAGTCAGCGGATGCCCCCACGTTCGAGAACACGATGCTCCCACTGGAGCGGAGCGGTCAGACCCTGCAGCGTGTCGCCGAGGTGTTCTACAACAAGAGCTCCTCCGACAGCACCGACTTCACGAACGCCCTGGAGGAGGAGATCGCGCCCAGGCTCGCCGCGCACAGCGACGCGATCCGGCTCGACCCCGCGCTGTATGCGCGCATCGCGGACCTGTACGGCCGGCTCGACGAGCTCGGACTCGATCCCGAATCCCGCTACCTCGTCGAGCGGTACTACACCGAGTTCACGCTCGCGGGCGCCGGCCTCGACGACGCTGGCAAGGAGCGCCTGCGCGAATACAACCAGCGGCTCTCGACCCTGACCACGCGTTTCGAGAAGAACCTCCTGGCCGACACCAACGAACTCGCCGTCGTGTTCGACACGGCCGACGAGCTGGAGGGTCTCGGCGAGGGTGAGCTCTCCGCCGCCGCGCAGGCCGCCGCCGACCGCGGACTCGAGGGGAAGTACGTCGTCACCTTGGTTCTGCCGACCGGCCACCCGTGGCTCGCCGACCTCACCCGGCGTGCGTCGCGCGAGCGGATCATGGCCGCCTCCCGCTCGCGCGGGAGGCGCGCCGGTGCGAACGACAACCGCGACCTGGTGCTCGAAATCACCCGACTGCGCGCCGAGCGCGCCCAGCTGCTCGGCTTCGACACGCACGCCGCCTACGTCACGGCCGACCAGACGGCCCGCACGCCCGAGGCCGTCGCCGACATGCTCGGCCGGCTCGCCCCCGCCGCGGCCCGCAATGCACGTGCCGAGCAGGCGGACCTGCAGCGGATGCTGCCCGACGGCGAGACGGTCGAAGCGTGGGACTGGTCCCACCTGACCGGAAAGGTCCGCGCCGAGAAGTACGACGTCGACTTCGCGGCGATGCGACCCTACTTCGAAGCGGAGCGGGTGTTGCAGGACGGCGTCTTCTACGCCGCCAATCGCCTCTACGGCATCACCTTCTCGGAGCGCCCGGACCTCGTCGCGTACCACCCGGACGCCCGCGTCTTCGAGGTCCGCAACGAGGACGGCTCCGAGCTCGGCCTCTACCTCCTCGACCTGTACACCCGCGACTCGAAGCGCGGCGGCGCGTGGATGAACCCGCTGATCTCCCAGTCGGAGCTGCTCGGCACCCCCACCGTCGTGGTGAACAACCTCAACGTTCCCAAGCCTGCGGCCGGTGAGCCGACCCTGCTCACCTACGACGAGACGAACACGCTCTTCCACGAGTTCGGGCATGCGCTGCACGGCCTCTTCGCGCGGGTGATGTATCCCAAGTTCGCCGGCACCAACGTGTTCCGCGACTTCGTCGAGTTCCCGAGCCAGGTCAACGAGATGTGGATGCTGTGGCCGGAGGTCTTCGAGAACTACGCCGTGCACCACCGCACCGGCGAGCGGATGCCGCAGGAGCTGGTCGACCGGCTGCACGCCGCCGAGGGCTTCAACGAGGGCTTCGCGACCAGCGAGTACCTGGCCGCCGCCCTCCTCGACCAGGCGTGGCACCGGATCACCGCCGACGACGCTGTCACCGACGTACCCGCCTTCGAGTCGCAGGCCCTTGCCGCCGTCGGGCTGGACAACCCGGCGGTGCCGCCGCGGTACGCCAGCACGTACTTCGCGCACACCTTCTCCGGTGGGTACGACGCCGGCTACTACTCCTACATCTGGAGCGAGGTGCTGGACGCGGACACCGTCGAGTGGTTCCGCGAGAACGGCGGTCTCCTGCGCGAGAACGGCGACCGGTTCCGTCAGCGCCTGCTCGGCGTCGGCGGCTCGAAGGACCCGCTGGAGGCCTACCGCGATTTCCGGGGCCGCGACGCCGAGATCGAGCCGCTGCTGAAGCGCCGCGGCCTCGACAGCTGAGGCAGCAGGCACACGCTAGCCGAGCGGCCCGGCCGCCCCCTACGCTGAGCGCAACGCGCAGAGGGAGAGGGCATGACGACCACCCAGCCGGAACTCGCCGCACCGAGTGTGCGGCAATTGCTTCTCCTCAGCGTCCCGGCCGTCGTCATCGGCGTGCTCAGCGGTCTCGCCCTGTGGGTCGTGGACGAGCTCGGCGACCTGCTGGCGAAGGGATACTGGACGGCGCTGCCGAAAGCGTTGGGCGTCGATCCCTCGTCGGGATGGTGGATCTTCGCGGTTCTGACCTTCACCGGTCTGGTGGTCGGCCTCACGGTCTGGCTGGTGCCCGGCCATGGCGGTCCCGACTCCGCGACCACCGAGCTCATTTCTCCCCCGATGCGGCCGATCGTCGTGCCGTCACTCGCGCTTGCGGCCATTCTCGGCCTCGGCGGCGGTGTCAGTCTGGGCCCGGAGAACCCGATCATCGCCATCAACATCAGCCTGCTCGTCGCCCTGGTCGGCCGCCTCTGGAAGGCGGTGCCCGCGCAGCTCGTGATGATGATGGCGGCATCCGCGACCCTCGGTGCCCTGTTCGGCACCCCGGTCGCCGCGGCGCTGGCTTTCACCGGGGTCGTGGCCTCGGTCAAGGGCGGCGGAGCATTGTGGGACAAGCTGTTCCTGCCGCTGGTCGCCGCGGCTGCCGGGTCGATCACCATGACCCTGCTGGCGCATCCCAGCTTCGCCGTCCCGATGCCCGCCTTCACTACGATCACCGGTTGGGATGTGGTCGCCGCGCTGGTGGTCGGCGCGGTCTCCACGGCGGTGGGCCTCGTCGCGGTGTACCTCTTTCCACTGCTGCACCGGCTCTTTCACGCGATCCGGCATCCCGTGCTCATGACCGTCGCGGGCGCTGTCGTACTCGGCGCGCTGGGAGCGCTGGGCGGTCCGATCACGCTGTTCAAGGGGCTCGCGCAGATGGGCGACCTCGTCGTGAACCGTGCCGATTACAGTCCGGCCCAGCTGACGCTCATCCTCTTCGTCAAACTCGCCGCGCTGCTCGTCGCCGCCAGCTCGGGGTTCCGCGGTGGGCGGGTGTTCCCCGCCGTCTTCGTCGGAGCGGCGATCGGGACACTCGCCGCGGCGCTCGTGCCCGCGATCCCGCTCGCTGTCGCGGTGGGAGCCGGCGTGATGGGCATGACGCTCGCGGCCGCCCGAGACGGCTGGATCGCCATCTTCATCGGCGTCGCCGTGACCGCGAACCTGTTGATCCTGCCACTGCTCGCCCTCGCGATCCTGCCCGCGTGGCTGATGGTGACGAAAGCGCCGGAGTTGCTGATCCCGGTGGCGGCTGTTACGCCGACTTCTCCTCGCGCCGCGGGCGATGCGGGACGATCGTAGGCGCCGCGTTCTCGAGCACCGCTTCCTTCGTCACGACCACGCGTGCCACCTCGGAGCTGGACGGCACCTCGAACATGATCGGGCCGAGCACCTCCTCCATGATGGCGCGCAGACCGCGTGCACCGGTCTTGCGGAGCACTGCCAGGTCGGCGATGGCCTCGAGGGCGGCGTGGTCGAACTCCAGCTGCACGCCGTCGATCTCGAACATGCGCTGGTACTGGCGCACCAGGGCGTTCTTCGGCTCGGTGAGGATCTGCATCAGCGCGTCCTGGTCGAGCTGCGTGACCGTGGTCACGACGGGGAGCCGGCCGATGAACTCCGGGATGAGCCCGAACTTGTGCAGGTCTTCCGGGAGCACCTCACTGAAGAGGTTGATGTCGTCGCCCTTGGAGTGCAGCGGAGCGCCGAAGCCGATGCCCTTCTTGCCCGCGCGCGACGAGATGATCTCTTCGAGTCCGGCGAACGCACCGGCCACGATGAACAGCACGTTCGTCGTGTCGATCTGGATGAATTCCTGGTGCGGATGCTTGCGGCCGCCCTGCGGCGGGACCGAGGCGACCGTGCCCTCGAGGATCTTGAGCAGCGCCTGCTGAACACCCTCACCGGAGACGTCGCGGGTGATCGACGGGTTCTCGGCCTTGCGGGCGATCTTGTCGACCTCGTCGATGTAGATGATGCCCGTCTCGGCCCGCTTCACATCGTAGTCGGCGGCCTGGATGAGCTTGAGGAGGATGTTCTCGACGTCTTCGCCGACGTAGCCGGCCTCGGTCAGAGCGGTGGCGTCGGCGACCGCGAACGGGACGTTGAGCCGGCGAGCCAGGGTCTGTGCCAGGTAGGTCTTACCGCAACCGGTCGGACCGATCAGGAGGATGTTCGACTTCGCGATCTCGACGTCGTCGAGCGAGTCGGCGGACGTGATCGTCTGCTTGGCCCGGACCCGCTTGTAGTGGTTGTACACGGCCACCGCGAGCGAGCGCTTGGCCTGCTCCTGGCCGATGACGTACTCCTCGAGGAACCCGAAGATCTCTTTCGGCTTCGGAAGGTCGAATTCGCTCGACGTCTCCTCGCCCGCTTCGGCGAGCCGCTCCTCGATGATCTCGTTGCACAGCTCGACGCACTCGTCGCAGATGTACACGCCAGGCCCGGCGATGAGTTGCTGGACCTGCTTCTGGCTCTTGCCACAGAAGGAACACTTGAGCAGATCGGCGCTTTCCCCGATGCGAGCCATCCGTCTTCCCCTCCTACGTCGGGTGTCTTTGGTCGAGCCTAACCCGTGCGGGCGACATTGGCGCGCAGGTCGGCCGTTTTGGGTCACGCGGCGGTTCTGCTCACAGCAGATGGCGGAAGTACCGGCCAAGAGCCCTCTCCACGCGCACCGCCGAGTCGCGAGCACATGTCGCAATTCGGCGCGTTCACGAGCAACGAGTCACGACTCGCGCGAAGGAACCCGGGTCGGCCGTGAGACGACGAACGGGGCGGCCTCGAAGAGACCGCCCCGTTCCGCCATGCAGCGAAGGCTACTACTTGAGCAGCGCCGGCAGGCTCTTCCGGCTGGTGAGCACCTGGTCGATCAGGCCGTACTCGAGGGCCTCGGCCGCGGACAGGATCTTGTCGCGGTCGATGTCCTTGTTGACCTGCTCCACCGAGCGGTTGGAGTGCTTCGAGAGCGTCTCCTCCAGCCAGACCCGCATGCGCAGGATCTCGGCCGCCTGGATCTCGATGTCGGACGCCTGCCCCTGGCCGGCCTCGCCGACGGCGGGCTGGTGGATGAGGATGCGCGCGTTCGGCAACGCAAGGCGCTTGCCCGGCGTGCCGGCGGCGGTGAGCACCGCGGCGGCCGAGGCGGCCTGGCCGAGGACGACCGTCTGGATCTGCGGGCGGATGTACTGCATCGTGTCGTAGATCGCCGTCATCGCGGTGAACGAGCCACCGGGCGAGTTGATGTACATGACGATGTCGCGGTCCGGGTCCTGGCTCTCGAGCACGAGGAGCTGGGCCATGATGTCGTCCGCCGAAGCGTCGTCCACCTGCACGCCGAGGAAGATGATGCGGTCCTCGAAGAGCTTCGCGTACGGGTCCTGACGCTTGTAGCCGTAGGCCGTGCGCTCCTCGAAGCTGGGCAGGATGTAGCGGGCGCCTGGTGCCTGCACGCCACCGAAAGCCTGACCGCCGAGCATGGGGGTATTCATTCTTGTGTCCTTATCCTTGTCAGCGGCCTGCTACTTGGTGTCCGCGCCGGTTCCGCCGCCACCGGCGACATCGAGGGCGGACTCGCGGATGTGGTCGACGAAGCCGTACTCGAGAGCCTGCTGCGCGGTGAACCACCGGTCGCGGTCGCCGTCTGCATTGATCTGCTCGACGGACTTGCCCGTCGCCTCCGCGGTGATCTCGGCGAGGCGGTTCTTCATGTCGATGATGAGCTGCGCCTGCGTCTGGATGTCGCTCGCGGTTCCACCGAAGCCACCGTGCGGCTGGTGCAGCAGCACGCGTGCGTTCGGGGTGATGTAGCGCTTGCCCTTTGTACCTGCGGTGAGCAGCAGCTGGCCCATCGAGGCGGCCATGCCGATACCGACGGTGACGATGTCGTTCGGGACGAACTGCATCGTGTCGTAGATGGCCATACCGGCGGTGATCGATCCGCCGGGAGAGTTGATGTAGAGGTAGATGTCCCGCTTCGGGTCTTCCGCAGCCAGGAGCAGCAGCTTCGCGGCGATCTCGTTCGCGTTCTCGTCCCGCACCTCGGAGCCGAGCCAGATGATCCGGTCCTTCAGCAGTCGGTCGAAAACGTTGGGCTGGATACCCATGTCGGCCATGTTCGCTCCATTTCCTTTGTCGCTTGGCATTGAATCTATCGGAGCGCCGCGCGCAATTCCGGGCTGTTCGCCCTGGGCAGAGAGCGCGGAGGAGCGGACTCAGAAATCGTCGAGCGCGGCGGCGTAGGCCGTGACGGCACGGCCGTACCGCGTGAGGTGCGGCGCGAGGGCGCCGATGGCCTCACGCAGAGCGTCGGCGTGCATCCCGTCGTCGAACAGGGCGAGCGCAGCGAACGCCCGGGCATCGTCGGCGAGGGGATGCTCCGGCTCGGCCGCCAGGAAGTCGCGCAGCAGGCTCAGCGACTCGGCGGCCCGGTCCAGGTTGCGCAGGGTGCTGGCGAGTTGGACGATCGCCTGGCCGCGGAACGGCTCCCCGAGGCCGTGGGCGAGGGCTGCGCGGTAGAACGGCTCGGCGTCCGCCTCGCGACCTGCGAAGTCGCGTGCACTGGCGGCCTCGAAGAGCGCTTCAGCGTCGTTGGCGGGGCGCTTGGCGACCAGTTCGTCGATCGCGGCGAGGGTGGCCTCCTCCCCCGCGTCATCCGCGGTGGCCCAGACCGCATCCACTCGCTGCCGCCAGTCGTCGGTCATCCGGACTCCTCATCTATGTGACGCAACACGCCGTCAGCCCATGGTGCCAGACGGCGTGTTGCGTCCCACAGATGCTGTGGCCGGGGCCGGACGCACGGAAGCCGGGCCGCGCGGAGGGCGCGAGCCCGGCTTCCGAGGAGGATACGCCTAGCGTGTCAACGCTACTTGTCGTCGGCCTTCTTCTTGGTGGAGCGCTTCTTCGGCTTCTCGGCGGAGGCCTCTTCGGAGACCGGAGCCTCGTCGGTGGCCGCCTCGTCGGCGTCTGCGTCGGCGTCCTCCGCGTCGCTGTCGTCCGCGATCGCGGTGAACTCGGCCAGGTCGACCGGCTTGCCGTTGCTGTCGACGACCTTCACCTTGCCGAGGATGATCGCGAGGGCCTTGTTGCGGGCGACCTCACCGACCATCGACGGGATCTGGCCGTTCTCGGACAGGATCTTGACGAACTCGTTCGGGTCCATGCCGTACTGGCCGGCACCCTGGATGAGGTACTGGGTGAGCTCGTCCTGGCTGACCTTGACGTCGTTCGCCTGCGCGACCTCGTCGAGGAGGATCTGCGTCCGGAAGGTCTTCTCGCTGGACTCGGTCACCTCGGCGCGGTGGACGTCGTCCTCGAGGCGGTTCTCCTGCTCCAGGTGGCGGTGCACCTCGTCCTCGACCAGCTGTGCCGGTACGGGGATCTCGACCAGCTCGAGGAGCTTGTCGACCAGCTGGTCGCGGGCGGCCGTGCCCTGCCCGAAGACCTTGGCGCGCTCGACCTGTGTACGCAGGCTCTGTCGCAGCTCGCCGATGGTGTCGAACTCGCTGGCGATCTGCGCGAAGTCGTCGTCGGCCTCGGGCAGCTCGCGCTCCTTGACGGCGTTGACGGTGACGGTGATCTGCGCGTTCTCGCCCTCGTGGTCGCCGCCCATGAGCGGGGCCTCGAAGGTGGTGGTCTCACCGGCGGTGAGGGTGTCGAGGGCCTCGTCGATACCCTCGATGAGCTCGCCGGAACCGAGCTCGTAGGAGATGTTCGCGGCGGTGTCGACCTCCTCGTCGCCGATCACGGCGACCAGGTCGATCTGCGCGAAGTCGCCGTTCTTGGCCGGCCGGTCGACGGTGACGAGCGTTCCGAAGCGGCTGCGGAGGCGGTCGAGCTCCTCCTCGACGTCGTCGACGCTGACCTCGGCCGCGTCGACCGTGATGGTGATGTCGTCGAAGGCCGGCAGAGCGACCTCGGGGCGCACATCCACCTCGATGGTGAGCAGCAGGTCGCCCGAGAAGTCCTTCTCGTTCGGCCACTCGGTGATGTCCGCCTCCGGACGGCCGAGCGGGCGCACGTCGTTCTCTTCGACGGCCTGACGGTAGAACCCGTCCAGCCCCTCGTTGACCGCGTGCTCCAGCACGGCGGCCTTGCCGACGCGCTGGTCGATGATGGGCGCAGGCACCTTGCCCTTGCGGAAACCGGGGATGGTCACCTGCTCGGCGATGTGCTCGTACGCGTGCTTGATGGAAGGCTGCAACTCCTCCGGCGTCACCGAGATGACGAGCTTGGTGCGGGTGGGGCTGAGCTTCTCGACCGTGGTCTTCACGATGTGTGGGTTCTCCTGAATGTTGAACGGTGGTCTTCTCGCAAGGAAAGGTCCTCGTCGGGGCGACAGGATTCGAACCTGCGACCTCCCGCTCCCAAAGCGGGCGCTCTAGCCAAGCTGAGCTACGCCCCGGGATGAAACGGTGCGAAAGACCGCCGCCAAGTCTACTGCACGCCCGCAGGTGGCGCGTGTACTACGATGGTTCCCGGCCGTCACACAGAGGACGGCCACGGTGTCGCAGTTGCGGCCCCGGGGATGTAGCTCAATGGTAGAGCCTCAGTCTTCCAAACTGATTACGCGGGTTCGATTCCCGTCATCCCCTCCATTTGCCCCGTCTTCCCGCGTCGGCCCCCGCTTGTTGCGTTCGCCACCGCTCGCGCAATCGCGCTTGTGACAGGCAGCCGCGTTCGCTGGTGCCAACGCGGGCGGCGCGCGCCACAATGGCGGCATGACGGCGACACCGACGCCGGAGGACGGCCTCACCGACGCGCAGCGCAGCCTGCGGGCGCAGTTGCTCGCGACCGAGCATTGGGGTCTGCTCGCGTCGCGCTCGACGACGCAGAGCGAAGTGCTGACGCGGATCGCCATCTTTCTGACGCTCGTCTCTGCCGGGCTGGTCACCCTCGGCTTTCTGGGCCAGGCGAGCGGTTTCCACGGGTGGTTCGGTGTCGCAGCGCTCGGAGTGCTCCTCGTCCTCGCTCTGCTCGGGTTCGTGACTTTGATCCGCGTTTACAACACTGCGACGGAAGACCTGATGTACGTCATCGCGATGAACCGGCTGCGGGCGGCCTACGTCGCCCTCGATCCGGGGATGGAGCGGTACCTTCTCGCGTCGGCTCACGACGATGAAGCGGGTATGCGCGTGACCTACTACTTCTTCTATCCGCGAGGGCGGAGCAACATCCTGGGAAGTTCCATGATGATCATCACCATCGTGGAGGCCATCGTGCTCGGGCTGCTGATCGGAGGCACGACGTCGGCTCTGGGGTTCGCTCCGGTCGGCGCGATCGTGGTGGGATGCATCGTCGCGGCGCTCACGGTTGGACTGTCGCTGAGGGGGGGGCTGCACATCTACCGGCGCGCGTTCCACATCCATCAGTCGCTGAACCCCAGCCCTCCGGCCGCGTAGAACGCGCGCGACGGCGGCCGAGCCTGCGGCCCCTAGTGCTGCAGGTACGCCAGCACTGCCAGCACCCGGCGGTGGTCGTCGCCCGAGTCCTCCAGGCCGAGTTTCTGGAAGATCGAGGTCACGTTCTTCTCGACGGCGCCGACGCCGACCAGCATGCGCGCCGCGATGCCCGCGTTGGTGCGACCCTCTGCCATCAGTTCCAGCACCTCCCGCTCGCGCGGGGTCAGCGTCGCCAGGGGGTCGGTGCGGCGGGTGAGCAGCTCGCGGACCACCTGCGGGTCGAGCACGGTGCCGCCGGCCGCGACGCGGGTGACCGCATCCTTCAGCTCGTCCAGCGACGCGATGCGGTCCTTCAGGAGGTAGCCGGTGCCGCCGTCGCCTGCGGCCAGGAGTTCCTGCGCGTACGTGCCCTCGACGTACTGCGACAGCAGCAGCACGGCGACGTCCGGATGCTCGCGCCGGATGCGCAGAGCAGCACGAACGCCCTCATCGCGATACGTGGGCGGCATCCGCACATCCAGCACCACCACGTCCGGCATCAGGTCGGGAAGCGACTCCAGGAGCGTGTCCGCGTCGCCGAAGGCGCCGACGGTGTCGAGGCCGGCCTCGTCGAAGAGCCGGATGAGGCCCTCTCGCAGGAGGACGGAGTCGTCCGCGACGACGACACGCAGGGGTCGGGCTTCGCTCGGCACGTTCCCAGCCTAGAGGCCAAGCCGAACTCCGCCCCGCCCCGCCATCCAGTCCGCAGAAACTGCACGCGACACGCCGGTCCGGTGGGCAATTTCTGTGGACTCGATGGCGGGGCGGGGCGGAGGGATTGAGAAGGGCGCGGCTCAGGCGAGCGGGATGCGCGCGCCGACGCGGGTGGGGCCGCCGAGTGGGCTCTCCACGACGAGCTCACCGCGCAGGCCGCGGACGCGCTCCTCCAGACCGCGCAGCCCGTGGCCTTCGAGAAGGGACGCGCCGCCGCGCCCATTGTCGGTCAGCCAGACGTTCAGCCACGGCGCGCCCGTCGCATCCACCGACCGGTCGATGAAGAGTCGGGCCGCCGACGCGCCGGAGTGCTTGGCCAGGTTCGCGGCCAGCTCGGCGAGCACGTAGTACGCGTTGCGCTCGATCTCGGGGCTGAACCGCTCCCCCGCCTCCAGCGACGACTCCAGCGTGATCGGGATGGGGCTGCGCGCGGCCAGCGAGTCGGCGGCGGCCACCAGGCCACGGTCCTGCAGGATGGGCGGCGCGAAGCCGCGGGACAGCGCCCGCAGCTCCTCCAGGGTGTCGCCGGCCTGCTGGCGGGCCTCCGCGAGCAGGGCCGCGGCGGCCTCCGGGTCGTCCCCGAGCTTGCGCTCGGCGGCGGCGATGTCCATCTGCAGGCGGATGAGTCGCTGCTGCGGTCCGTCGTGGAGGTCGCGCTCCAGCCGGCGGAGCGCCTGGTCCTCGGCGGCGACCGCCGCACCGCGGGAGGCGTCCAGGTCGGCGACCTCCCGCTGCAGGGCCTCGGACGGCCAGCGGCCGAGCAGCCCGCGGGCGACGGCGTCGTGGGCCAGGGTCAAACCGCGCGTCACGAAGGGCAGCGAGGCGGCGAACAGCACACCTGCAATGAAGTAGAGGATGCGGTCGCCGACGGTCGGGTCGAAGGTCGAGTGCGTGCGGAACACCGCATCCACCACCGTCTGCGACAGAAACACATCACGACCGCCCTGCGGGATGAACGGCTCCCAGATCCAACCGGTGAGACCACCGAGCGCCACCGACAGCCACACCACCGTCACCGTCCACGACACGATGCTCAGGATCGGGTTGATCAGCATGCCGTGGAGCAGGTAGAGCCAGTAGTGGCCGTTCGCGAACGGGCCGAACAGAGAGCGCCAGAACGTGCGCGGCGCGCCCGGCTTCTCCCACACCGGGCGCGGGATGGAGGGGCGTCCCGCCCACTCGAGGCGGGTCAGCTCGACGATGCCGAAGCCGCGGGCGGTGTAGAAGGCGGCGACGACGATGAAGAAGCCGACGTAGATGACGATGGTGCCGACGCCCGTCCAGAACAGCGACATCAGCACGGACAGGCCGATGATGGCGATCGGCATGGTGAGCAGGAGGAAGCCGAGCTCCCGGGGTACGAGGCGCCACAGGGCGCCGTAGCGAGCGCGCTGCGGGGCCCGGGTGGAGGCGGTTCCGGATGCGGTCACGGCATCCAGCGTGGCAGAAGTGGGTACGAATTCGGAGGGCATGACCTCAGCCTCGCGGCGTGCGCGCGCGCAGCACATCCCGCCGCCCTCCGGAACGGTGCGGGGGTTAACCCGACCGTACTTAGCGGAGCCTTGGCTTCGTTGCGGAATTCCGGGGCCTGAGTAGCGTTGAGCCAGGCAGAAGAAAGGACGCCCATCCATGACGGACATCGCTGCAACCCAGAGTGTCTCCAACCCGGACATCGCTGCCGGGGTCGCCCAGTTCCTCACCCCCGTGGTCCTCGACCTCACGGCGATCGTGGTGAACGGCAAGCAGGCGCACTGGCACGTGCGCGGCGCCAACTTCATCGGTGTGCACGAGCTGCTCGACACGATCGTCGCCCACGCGCAGGAGTGGGCGGACCTGGCCGCCGAGCGCATCGTCGCCCTCGGCCTGCCGGTGGATGCGCGGCTCGGCACGGTCGCCGCCAAGACGACGACCGGAGAGCTCACCGCGGGGTTCCGCCCCTCCAACGAGACGATCGCGGAGGTCATCGCCCAGCTCGACGCGGCTCTCGCCGCGGTCAACACGGCCGTCCGGGAGCTCGCCGAGCTCGACCAGACCAGCCAGGACGTGGCGATCGAGATCGCCCGCGGCCTCGACAAGGACCGCTGGTTCCTCTTCGCACACATCAGCGAGTAGTCGACAGACGATCGTTGCAGGGCCGTCCGCGATCGCGGGCGGCCCTGCGTCGTTCCGCCGTGGACACGTTCTCCGTCGCGGCACTACGCTCTGGCCATGGCCCGCCGGGTGATCGTCGCGTTCGCACTGGGCGTCGTCGCGGCGGTGGGGCTGCTGGTGGCACCCGCGGCCGGCGCGGCGCCGATCACGACGTTCGACGTGCTGCAGGCCATGAACGACGAGCAGCAGGAGAAGTACCTCGCGGCGCATCCCGAGCTCGCCATCCAACTGGCCAACACCGACCCGGATGCGGTGCGCAAGGAGTGGGCGACCCTCGATCAGGCCGACCGCACGGACGCCATCGACACGCTGCCGGAGGTCGTCGGCAACCTGGACGGGGTCGACTACCGAGACCGCGAGAAGGCCAACCGCCGGGCGCTCAGAAAGGCGCTCGCCACTGGGAAAGGCGAACTGCAGAAGCACCCGGACGATGAGCAGGCGAAGCGCGTGCTCGGGTCGCTCACGGCCATCCAGAAGACCCTGAAGGGCAAGCGGACGCCCGCGCGGCACCTGATTGCGCTCAGCCTGGACCGTCCACCGCTCGCCGCCATCGCGCTCGGCGACCTGGACTCGGCGTCGGTCATCACCTTCGTGGTCCCCGGGATGGGCACCTACACCGACGACATGCAGCTGTGGACGCAGTCCGCACAGAACCTGTGGGACGAACAGGGCGAGGTCGGAGCGCCCAGAGGTCGTGCGGTCGTGTCCTGGATCGGCTACGTCACTCCCCCTCCCGGCGTCGACGCGGCGCTCGGCGACTACGCGGCCCGCGGCGCGCCGCTGCTCACCGCCGACCTGCGGGGCGTGAACGCGGTCAGGATGGACGCGCCCCCGCGCGCGGTCAACGTGGTGGCGCACTCGTACGGCACGACGACCAGCGCGAACGCGCTCTCGGGGGCCCGGGACCTGGGCGTCTACGCGTTCGTGATGCTGGGCTCCGCGGGGATCGAGGACCGCATCCCGAACGCCGGCGCTTTGCACGTGAAGCATGCGTACGCCGGTGAGGCGGAGGCGGACGGGGAGGCGCGCTTCGGCCGGTTCACGCGACGCGACCCACGGTCGCCGTCGTTCGGTGCGACCGTGATCAGCGTCGACGGCGACGCGCAAGCCGAGCTGCTGCCGGTCACCGGGCACGCGCCGGTACTCCACTCGCCGTGGAACGACGACCCGCTCTCCAGCGCCTGGAAGCACCTCGCCAACACCGCGCTGTTCGAGGAGAAGTACGCGGAGCACCTCTCCCGTTACGGGTACCTGGACGCGTACACCGAGTCGCTGCGGAACGCCGCGATCGCGACGGTGCCGGGCCGCGACCGGCTGCTGCTGCGCGGGCACTGAGCCGCGCCGCCGGCCTTTGCCCGACATTTGCCTCAAATGTTGGGATAGCGGCAGCCGTTGCGGGCAGCAGCTTGCTTCGGAGGAACGGGCGGAGGTGTCCGACGGGACGCGGTAGATCGGAGATTCGGGCTGGGATGCGGGCGGATCTCCGACATGAGCGCGGGGATCCCGACGCACGGAGAGCGGCGGGGGCGACGGGGGCGACTGGGGCGACGGGGCGCGGACGTTGCGGGACGCAGCTGGGCGCGGTCAGCGCAGGGTGTCGTGCGCGAAGCGGCCCGCGAGGAGCGTGGCCGCGACGGGCATCGAGCGGAGCTCGTCCGCCGTCGCCGCCGACGGGTCGCGGTCGAGCACCGCGAGATCGGCCGGCTGGCCCGGCGCGACGGCGGAGCGGACGGATGCGCGCAGCGCCACCTCGGCCGACACGGACTGCTCGGGATGCCACGGCCGGCGGCCGTCGCGGGCGCGGCCGACCGCCGACGCGATCGCCGCCCACGGGTCGAGCGGGGCGACCGGCGCGTCGGAGCCGAAGGCGAGCTGCGCGCCGGAGACGTGCAGCTCGGCGAGCGGGAACGCGCGGTCGGTCCGCCCCTCCCACAGCCGGTCGGCCACGTCCCGATCGTCCATCGCGTGCTCGGGCTGCACGCTGGCGGTGACGTCGAGGCGCGCGAAACGGGGGATGTCGGAGGCGTCGATCAGCTGGGCGTGCTCGATGCGGCCGCGGGTCCCGACCTCCTCGAACGCGTCCAGCGCCCGGCGGTTCGCCTCGTCGCCGATGGCGTGGACGGCCGGCACCAGTCCGTGTGACGCGGCGAACCGCATCCGCTCCACCAGCTCCCCGGGCGCCAGGTTGGCGACGCCGTGGCCACCGTCCGGGTAGGCGCGCGTGCACAGGGCGGTGCGGGTGTTGAGCGAGCCGTCCGAAATGACCTTGTAGGGGCCAACCGTGAGCAGCCCTGCTGTGTCCGGGATGGTGTCCCCGGTGTGCAGGGCGAGCGCCGCGGCGCGGTCGAGGTGCTCGCCGTAGATCCCGAACTCGACGCGCAGGGCGTCCGCGCCTGCCGCGATGCGCCGCGTCCACACCTCCAGGTTCCACCCGTACTCGAGGTCGACGATGCCGACGACACCGCGCGTCGCGGCCGCGCGCGAGGCGTCGGCCGCCCAGCGGTCGAGGGTGACGTCGTCCGCCGCCGTGAGGAGGCTGGTGACCGCGAAGCTGGCGTCCTCGCGCAGCACCGCCTCCGTCGAGCCGGGTGCGAACCGGCGGGCGGCCGCGCTGTTCAGCCAGGAGCAGTGCAGGTCACCGGCGATCAGGACCACGGGACGGTCGGTGGCGGCGTCCAGCAGCTCGCGGGTCGGAAGGTCGGACCACAACGCGTCGTGGAACCCGAAGCCGACGATGAGGTCGTCACCCGGATCGTCCGCCGCGCGCCGGGCCACCAGGGCAGCGGCCTCGGCGGCGGAGGGCGCCCGCGACACGTCGAGACGGCGCGCGGTCTGTGCCCACTGCGTGAAGTGCACATGCTGGTCCCAGAGGCCCGGAATCAGCCACCGGCCGTCGAGTGGGATGCGCTCAGCGCTGAAATCGCTGCCCTCGACTTCCCCGCCGCGACCCGTGGGCACAACCGCAGCGATGCGGGCGCCGTCGAGCACCACATCCACCAGCGCGTCCCGGCCGGGAAGCCGTCCGCCCGACAGCACGAGCGTCATAGGACCGGTACGAGCGTCATCGAACTGCCACCAGCGTCATCGGGCCGCACGACGCCGGTCGTGCACGAGCCGCATCTCGCGGAGCAGACCGGCGCTCGCGTAGGGGCCGTCGCCTCCGAGCTCTGACATGATCGCGTCGACGATGTGGTCGGGACGGTTCTGGCTCATCTTCTGCTTGGCCACCACGCGGGTGGGCGTGAGGCGTAGGCCGACCGTTCCGGAGGCGATCCGCTCGGCGTACCGGGCGTCCTCCAGGGTGCCGCGCATGCGCCGGGGCGACGGCAGCTCGTCCTCGAAGTGGTCCACCAGGCGGGCGAGCACCTCCAGGTTCTCGGCGTCGCTCAGCAGTTCCGGGATGCCGGAGAAGTGCGCGGTGATGAAGTTCCAGGTCGGCACGGCGGGGTTCTCGTCGTACCAGCCCGACGAGATGTACCCGTGCGGCCCCTGCACGATGATGAGCAGCTCGTGCTCACCCAGCTCATGCAACTGCTCATCCGGGCGGCCGACGTGGGCGAGGAGGCTCAGCTCGTCGCGCGTCTCGTCGAGGATGACCGGGTAGTGGGAGGCGACCAGGCCGGTCGATGCGGCGCTCACGAAAGTGGCCCACGGGTTCTCACGCACCAGCCGCTTCAACTCCGCCGGGTCGCCGAGGGTGAAGCTCGGGTTCTGTCGCACAGTCGTTCCTCTCCAGGTTTCGGGCTACGCCTGATCCACCGGGCACCAGTACAGCTTGCGGCCGCCCAGCTCCTCCATGAGGATATTGGTCCCGCACACCCGGCACGGCAGGCCCTCGCGCTTGTAGACCCAGTGGCGGTCGTCACGGCTGGCCATCGCGCGACGGTACGAGTCGCCGTCGAGGTCGTCCATCGTCATCATCTGGCCGGTCTCGACCCCGATCCGCAACAGGTGCACCCAATCGCGCCAGAGGGCACGCACCGTGTCCTCCGCGACCTTCTTGCCGGGAGTGTGCGGGTTCTGCCGCGCCCGGAACAGGAGCTCCGCGCGGTAGACGTTGCCGATCCCGCTCACCACACTCTGGTCCATGAGCAGCAGCGCGATGGACGTCGGCTTGCGCTTCACGATCGACACGAAGCGGTCCTCCGCCTGCTGACTGTCGTCGACCTGCGGATCCGGTCCGAGCTTCGCGATCACCGCATCCACTTGGGCCGGATCGAGCACCTCGCAGGCCGTCGGCCCGCGCAGGTCGGCCACCGCCGTGTCGGTCAGCAGCCGCACCCGGACCTGGCCGATCGGCTCGGGCGGGAAGCTCGTGATCTCGTCGCCGAGCTTCTCGGACTCGGCCATCCGCAGCCTGGTCCGGCGGGGAGCGCCGATCGAGTGGAGCGAATTCTCTCCTGCCGAATCCAGAATGCGACCCTCGAGGTCGGTCCCCCGCTGGTTGGTCTGACCCATGCGTCCGTTCGCGCTCGCGATCGTCGGGTCGATGCTGATCTCGCCCGCGAAGTCCCACGCACCGTACAGGCCGAGGTGCACGCGCAGCCACAGCTCGTTGTCGAACTCGAGGAACATCTGCTTGCCGACCGCTCGGGCATCGGTCATCACATGCCCGTCGATGCGCGTCGCGTCCGCGGCGAAGCGGCCCTGCGGCGACGAAACGGTGACCCGGTGCCCGACGAAGTTGACCGCGAACTGCTTCGCGATGCGATGGACGGAGTGGCCCTCGGGCATCAGCGGTCGACGTTCTTGCCCGCGATGTCGCCGGTGGCCTCGTACTCCGCCAGCTGGGCGATGCGCCGCACGTGCCGCTCCTCGAACGAGAACGGCTCCGCGATGAACGCGTCGATGAAGCCGGTGGCCTCCTCGACCGTGTGCTGACGGGCACCGATGGCGATGACGTTGGCGTCGTTGTGCTGCCGCGCCAGCAGAGCAGTAGACGTGCTCCAGACCAGCGCGGCACGCACTCCGCGCACCTTGTTCGCGGCGATCTGCTCGCCGTTCCCTGAGCCGCCGAAGACGATCCCGAGCGCCTCGACGCCCGCCTGCTGGTCGCGGACGACGGCGGCAGCCGCGTTGATGCAGAACGCGGGGTAATCGTCGATCGGGTCGTAGTCCGTCGGCCCGTGGTCGATCACCTGATGACCGGCGGCGGTCAGGTGCTCCTGCAGGTGCGTGCTGAAGTCGAGGCCGGCGTGATCGGTGGCGATGTGGATGCGCATATCCACAGTTTAGAGAGGACCACCGACCCCGTCGGCGGCGGTGGCTAAGGTGGGTGCGGTGGACACGATCCACACCCCCAGATCCGCGAAGGAGCCAGCGTTGCCCGGAGAAAACCTCACCCGCATCGAAGCGCAGGAGCGTGCGTCGCTCGTCCGAACCCACAGCTACGACGTCACCCTCGACCTGACCACCGGCCCGGAGACCTTCCGCAGCACGACGACCGTGCGCTTCTCGGCCCGCGAAGGCGCGTCCACGTTCATCGACGCGATCACGCGCACGGTCCACTCGGTCACGCTGAACGGTGTGGAGCTCGACCCGGCCGCCGTCAGCGACGGGGTGCGCATCCAGCTCGACGGGCTGAAGGACGAGAACGAGTTGACCGTCGACGCCGACGCGATCTACACGAACACCGGCGAGGGCCTGCACCGCTTCGTCGACCCGGTCGACGGCGAGGTCTACCTCTACAGCCAGTTCGAAGTTCCCGACTCGCGCCGCATGTTCGCGGTGTTCGAGCAGCCCGACCTCAAGGCCGAGTTCACCTTCACCGTGACCGCCCCCGAGCACTGGGCGGTCGTCAGCAACTCCCCCACCCCCGAGCCGCAGGCTGCGGGCGACGGCACGAAGGTATGGTCGTTCGCGCCGACGCCGGTCATCTCCTCGTACATCACGGCCCTCGTCGCCGGCCCCTACCAGTCGGTGCACAGTGAGCTGACCAGCCGCGACGGCCGCACCATCCCGCTCGGCGTCTACACGCGCAAGAGCCTCGCGGAGTACCTCGACGCCGACTACATCTTCGACAAGACGCGCGAAGGCTTCGCGTTCTACGAGAAGCGCTTCGACTACGCGTACCCGTTCGAGAAGTACGACCAGCTGTTCGTGCCGGAGTTCAACGCGGGCGCGATGGAGAACGCCGGTGCGGTCACCTTCACCGAGACCTACGTCTTCCGCTCCAAGGTGACGGATGCCATCAAGGAGCGCCGGGTCGTCACGATCCTGCACGAGCTCGCCCACATGTGGTTCGGCGACCTGGTCACCATGAAGTGGTGGAACGACCTCTGGCTGAACGAGTCGTTCGCCGAGTACGCCTCCACCCTCGCCACCGCGGAGGCCACCGAGTGGACCGAGGCCTGGACCACCTTCACCGCGATGGAGAAGAGCTGGGCCTACCGGCAGGACCAGCTGCCGTCGACCCACCCCATCGTCGCCACGATCAACGACCTCGAAGACGTGCAGGTCAACTTCGACGGCATCACCTACGCGAAGGGCGCCTCGGTGCTCAAGCAGCTGGTGGCCTGGGTCGGCCAGGAGGACTTCCTCGCCGGTGTCGCGCAGTACTTCAAGAAGCACGCGCACGGCAACACGGAGCTGAAGGACCTCCTGGTCGAGCTGGAGGCGACCAGCGGCCGCGACCTGACCGACTGGTCGACGAAGTGGCTGGAGACCGCCGGCGTGAACACCCTCCGCCCGGAGATCGAGGTGGATGCGGACGGCACCATCACGTCGTTCGCCGTGCTGCAGTCCGCTGCCGCCGACTACCCGACCATCCGCCCGCACCGCCTTGCGATCGGGCTCTACAACCGTCAGGGCGGCACGTTGATCCGCGACCAGCGCATCGAGCTGGACGTGGACGGCGAGCGCACCGAGGTCGCCGACCTCGTCGGCACCAAGCGACCCGACCTCGTGCTCATCAACGACGACGACCTCGCCTACGCGAAGATCCGCCTCGACGAGGAGTCGCTGAAGGTCGCCATCGAGCACCTCTCCGACATCGAGAGCCCGCTCGCCCGGTCGCTGGTCTGGGGCGCGGTGTGGGATGCGACCCGCGACGCCGAGAGCAGCGCGAGCGACTACGTGCGCCTGGCGCTGGGCAACATCGCGTCGGAGACCGAGTCGACCACCATCCGAACGACGCTCAACCAGCTGGTGCTCGCGGCGACCGCCTACGTGGCTCCCGAGCGCCAGAAGCAGACCGTGCAGGATGCGGCGGATGCGCTCTGGGAGCTGGCGAAGGGCGCTGAGGCCGGAAGCGATGCGCAGTTCCAGTTCGTGAAGTTCTTCGCCGCACTGGCCTCCACCGATGAGCAGCTGTCGACCATCGCCGGACTCCGCGAGGGCTCGGTGACCCTCGACGGCCTGACCGTCGACACCGACCTCTCGTGGGAGCTGCTGATCGCGCTGGTCGCGGGGGGCGCCGCCGGCACCGCCGAGATCGACGCTGCGCTCGCCGCCGACAACACCGCGAACGGCGGCCAGTTCGCCGCGCAGGCGCGCGCCAGCATCCCGACCCTCGAGGGCAAGCAGGCGGCGTGGGACTCGGTGTTCGGCTCCGACAGCCTGCCGAACACGATCGTCCGCTACACGGGGATCGGCTTCCAGCGGGCCAAGGACAAGGCCGTGCTCGCGCAGTTCGTCGAGCCGTACTTCGCCGCCCTGCAGGGTATCTGGACCTCGCGCAGCTATAAGATCGCCGAGTACCTGGTCGAGGGGATGTACCCGGCTCCGCTCGCGAACGAGGAGCTGCGGGACGCTACCCGCGCCTGGCTCGACGCCAACGCCGAGCCGGCCGCACTGCGCCGGATGGTCGTCGAGAACCTGGCCGGGGTGGAGCGGGCGCTGGCCGCGCAGAAGCGCGACGCCTCCGCCTGACCGGTCGCGACAAGCGCACGAAGGGGCTCCGCTGCGGCGGGGCCCCTTCGTCGTACCGGCAGCGGACGCCGTGGTACCGCGGGTGGATGCCGCACCGGCCCGCGCGGCCCTAGTCTCGGTGACATGATCCAACTCGATCACCTCACGAAACGCTTCGGCGAGAAGACCGCCGTCGACGACATCTCCGTGACCATCCAGCCGGGCAAGGTCACCGGCTTCCTGGGCCCGAACGGCGCAGGCAAGTCCACGACCATGCGGATGATCATGGGCCTCGACCGGCCTACCCGCGGCACCGCCCTCATCAACGGGAAGCGCTACGCGGACTTCCACTCACCGCTCACCGAGGTCGGCGCCCTGCTCGACGCGAAGGCCGTCCACACCGGACGCAGCGCCTACGCGCACCTGCTGGCGCTCGCGGCCACCCACGGCATCCCGAAGGCGCGGGTGCACGAGGTCATCGGCATGACCGGTCTGGAGTCGGTCGCCGGCAAGCGCGTCGGCGGCTTCTCGCTCGGTATGGGGCAGCGGCTCGGCATCGCCGTCGCCATGCTCGGCGACCCGGCCACCCTCATCCTGGACGAGCCGGTCAACGGACTCGACCCGGAGGGCGTGCTCTGGGTGCGGCAATTCGCCCGGCACCTGGCCGGGCAGGGCCGCACGGTCTTCCTCTCGTCGCACCTGATGAGCGAGATGGCGCAGACCGCCGACCACATCGTCGTGCTGGGCCGCGGCCGCGTGCTGGCCGACGCCCCGGTTGACCGCATCCTGGCCGGAGCCACCCGGCATGCGGTCCGGGTGCGCACACCGCAGTCCGAGCAGCTCGCGCGTGCCGTCGCCGGCGCCGACGTGGCCGTCACCGGCGTCGAAGCGGACCTGCTCGAGATCAGCGGCCTGACGGCCGCGCAGATCGGCGAGGCCGCCGCCCGCGACGGGATCGTGTTGCACGAGCTGACACCGCTCAGCGCCTCGCTCGAGGAGGCCTACCTCGAGCTCACCCAGGACGACGTCGAGTACCGCACGGAGGTCAGCCGATGAGCACCGCCACCGCATCCACCCCGGGTGCCACCCATCCGCACACCTCCCTCGGCCGACTCAGCTTTCCGCGGGTCGTCCGCTCCGAGTGGATCAAGCTCCGCACGCTGCGCTCGACGTTCTGGACGCTGATCAGCGCGGTCGTGCTCGTCGTGGGCATCGCGTCGCTGGTGGCCTTCGCCATCCCGGACAAGACGACCCTGGTCGGTCGCGTCTCGGAGGCGCAGCGCGCAGCCGTCGAGGCGCAGGCCGCCACCTTCGCGTCGACCGCCGCGACCGCCGGGCTCACGTTCGCCTCTCTCGTGATCGCGGTGCTCGGCGTGCTGGTGATCAGCGGCGAGTTCTCGACCGGGATGATCCGCTCGTCGTTCACCGCGGTGCCACGCCGCTTCCCGGTGTTCGTCGCCAAGACGATCGTCCTCTTCGTCGTCGCCTGCCTGGCCGGCCTGATCAGTTCGGCCGCTTCGTGGGGCGTGGCGGTGCCCATCCTGAACGGCAAGGGCTACTCGGGCGACCTCTTCTCGGCCGACACGCTGTGGGCGGTCCTCGGCGCGGGTCTCTACCTCGGTCTCGTCGCGGTGTTCGCACTCGGCGTCGGCGCCATCCTGAAGTCGACGGCCGGCGGTATCGCGGGCGCGCTCGGCGTGCTCCTGGTGCTTCCGATCATCGCCCGGCTGGTGAGCAGCCTGACCCGAACCCAATGGGTGGCCGACGCCGAGCACTACCTGATCAGCAACGCGGGCTCCGGGATGGCGGGCCTCTCCAACGGCAGTCTGGAGCCTTGGGCGAACGTCGTGACAGCGCTCGTCTGGGCTGCCGTCGCGTTCGTCGTCGGCGCCCTCCTGCTGCAGCGCAGGGACGCCTGACACACCGCACGTGACCTCGGAAGCAACACCACCGGACACCCCGGGCGGACTCGAACTGCCGAGACCGCCCGGGGTGATCCGCGGTTTCCTGGCGGCGCATCCTCGAACCGTCGACGTGTTCGTCGCGGCGGTGTACCTCGTACCGTCGGTGCTGGGCGCCCTCATCGTGGCCGCGCGGCATCCCGGCCCTGCGGGGTGGGCGGACCTGGCACTGTCCACGGTGGCCGGGATCGCACTCCTCGCCCGACGGCAGCGGCCGGCGACCGTCTTCGCCGTCGCGACGGTCGTGCTGGGCGCGAGCGTCTTCCTCAGTCGTGACGTGGATGTGGTTCCGACGCTCTTCGCGCTCTACGCGCTGGCGGTGTACCGCTCCATCCGCTCCGCCTGGATCGCGTTCGCCGTCACCTCCGCGGTGACCGTCGCCACGCTCACCACCGAGGTGCTGCTCGTCCAGGCCCGGGTGTTCACGCAGCTGCAGACCGCAGCGTTGCCGTCCGGCATCCTGGTGCTGGCGTTCTCCGTTGTCGCCGTGCTGATCGGCAGCAACGTCGGCAACCGGCGGCGGTACCTGGACGCGCTCATCGACCGGGCACGCCAGCTCGCCCGCGAACGCGACCAGCAGGCGGAGATCGCCGCCGCCGCGGAACGGAGCCGCATCGCCGGCGAACTGCACGACATCGTGTCGCACAGTCTGACCGTGATGATCACCCTGGCGGACGGCTCCGCCCGGCTCGCCGGCACAGCGCCCGAACGCTCGGCGGAGACCATGGCGCTGGTGGCCGAGACCGGCCGCGGCGCGCTCGCTGACATGCGGCGGCTGCTGGGCGTACTGCGCGACGGCGACGGGGATGCGTCGCGGGGGCCCCAGCCCGCGGTTGCGGACCTCGGTGCCCTCGTCGAGACGTTCCGCGCTGCCGGGCTGCCGGTGCGGATCACGGTGTCCGGCACCCCACCGGAGGACGCCGGCCAGCAGCTCACGATCTACCGGGTCGTGCAGGAGGGACTGACGAACGCCCTCCGTTACGCCGCGACGGCCACCGCGGTCGGAGTCGTCCTGGTGTTCCAGCCGGCGAGCGTCATCATCACCGTCGATGACGACGCGACCGTGCACGGACCGCCGGAGCAGGGCTCCAGGCGTGGGCTGATCGGTCTGCGGGAGCGCGTCGGCCTGTACGGCGGGACGCTGGAGGCCGGCCCGCGCACCGGCGGCGGCTGGCGCGTGCGGGCGGTGTTCGCCGCGGTGCACGGCGGGCCGGGAGCCGCGCGCGAGGTGCCGGCCGCATCCAGTGCGTCCGGTGCCGCCAGCGCCATCACTAGCGCCAACAAGGAGACACCGTGACCGACGGCCCCATCCGTATCCTGCTCGTCGACGACCAGCAGCTCGTCCGGCTGGGCTTCCGCATGGTGCTCGAGGCGGAGCCCGGCCTGGTCGTGGTGGGTGAAGCCGCGGACGGCGCGGAAGCGGTGCGGCTCGCCGCGCAACTGCGACCGGACGTGGTGCTCATGGATGTGCGCATGCCCGTCCTCGACGGCATCGAGGCCACGCGGCGGATCGTCGAGGCGGATGCGGGCGCGCGGGTCATCGTACTCACCACGTTCGACCTCGATGAATACGCCTTCGGCGGGTTGCGTGCCGGGGCGAGCGGATTCCTGCTGAAGGACGCACGGCCCGACGAACTGATCGCAGCCGTCCGCGCGGTCTCCGCCGGCGACGCCGCGGTATCCGGCCGGGTGACCCGCGCCATGCTGGAGCTGTTCGCCGACCGCCTGCCGACCGTCGGCGCTCCGGGTGCTGCCGGCAGTGCCGCCGGGCCCGATCCGGCCGCTGCCCTCACGCCGCGCGAACGCGAGATCCTGGTCGCCATGGGCGAGGGGCTGAGCAACGGCGAGATCGGTGCCCGCTTCTACCTGACCGAGTCGACGGTGAAGACCCACGTCGGCCGGGTGCTCTCGAAACTTCACCTGCGCGACCGGGTGCACGCCGTCATCTTCGCGTACGAGCACGGGCTGCTGGAGCGGTGAACCCGGCTGTTCGGAGGGTGAGCACAGGCGTCCCCAAGCCACCCCTCGCTAGGCTCATGGCCGTATGGAAATCCTGAGAACAGACTTCTGGACCAAACTCGGTTCGTGGGCCGTGGACGCCGGCTGGAACATCGTGACCGCTGTCTGCATCATCGGCGGGGCGTTCCTGCTGAGCTGGATCCTGCGCGTCGTGATCCGCAAGGTCGTCTCCCGCATCGTCAACGGGGTGAAGAAGGGCCAGAACGTCAGCGACACGCAGGCCCTGGTCGCCTCACCGCTCGCCGCGGTCCGCCTGGTGCAGCGCACCCGGACGCTCGGCTCTGTGCTCACCAACATCGTCAACGTGACGATCGGGATCGTCGCGATCATCCTCATCCTGAACGTCTTCGTTCCGGATGTGCTCGGTTCGTTCGCCCTGTTGACCGCCGCGATCGGCGCCGGCCTCGGTTTCGGCGCGCAGAACATCGTCAAGGACGTGCTGAACGGCCTGTTCATGGTGATGGAGGACCAGCTCGGGGTGGGCGACGTCGTCGACCTCGGCTCGGCGACCGGTGTCGTCGAGGCGGTCGGCATCCGCGTCACCCTGGTGCGCGACGTGAACGGGACGCTGTGGTTCGTGCGGAACGGCGAGATCGTCCGCGTCGGCAACATGTCGCAGGGCTGGGCGCGGGTCATCATCGACCTGGCCGTTCCCTACGACACCGACATCGAGGCCGTCCAGGCGAAGATGCTCGACGCTGCGACGGCGCTCGCCACCAGCACGAAGTGGCGCTCCCGCATCCTGGAGAAGCCGGAGCTGTGGGGCCTCGAGTCGATCTCGGCCGACGCCCTGATCATCCGCATCGTCCTGAAGACCCGGACCGCTGCGAAGGACGACGTGTCGCGCGAACTGCGCGTGCGGCTGAAGCAGGCGCTGGATGAGCTGGGCGTGAAGCTGCCGTCGCTCTCCGCGGTCGTGCTCACGGGCTTCGACAGCGCGTCCAGCGTCACGGGGGCGAAGCCGCCGAAGACCCGGCCGAGTGCGACGGTCACCCCCGAGCCGCCGCTGAAGGGCCGGAAGGCCCGCGCTGCCGCGAAACGGCAGGCGGCGGAGGGGACCGGCGCGACGCACCCTGCGGCGATCCGGATCACGCCGGCGATCGAGAACCGGGCACCGCACGCGGAGGCGCCGGCGAAGCCGCCCACGCAGCCGAAGCCGAGCACACCCCCGAAACCGAGCGCCGAGAAGCCGACCACCGAAAGGCCGAGCACCCCGAACCCGAGACAGGACGGAGAGCCGACGTGAACATCCCGCTGATCCCGACCGGCCCCCAGCCAGCGTTCTACGACGAGGTCGGCGGCCACACGACCTTCGTCCGGCTGGTCGACGCCTTCTACCGCGGCGTCGCCGACGACCCGGTGCTGCGCCCGATGTACCCGGAGGAGGACCTCGGCCCCGCAAAGGAGCGGCTCGTGCTCTTCCTGGAGCAGTACTGGGGCGGCCCGACCACCTACAGCCAGGAGCGCGGGCACCCGCGGCTCCGGATGCGCCACAACCCGTTCAAGGTCAACCCGGAGGCCCGCGATCGCTGGCTCGCGCACATGCGGGTCGCCGTCGACGAGTTGGGGCTGTCGCCGCTCCACGAGGAGACCCTGTGGAGCTACCTCGAACGGGCCGCGTTCGCTATGGTCAACACATTCGAGGAGTAGCCCTCCCCCGCCATCCCGGTGCCGAAGGAGACACGGATGACACACGAACCCGACGCCATCGTCGTCGGCGCCGGCCTCTCCGGTCTGGTCGCCGCTTCTGAGCTCTTGGATGCGGGACGCCGCGTCACGATCGTCGAACAGGAGCCGTCGGCCTCGTTCGGCGGCCAAGCGTGGTGGTCGTTCGGCGGACTGTTCCTGATCGACTCCCCGGAGCAGCGCCGGATGGGCGTCCACGACTCCCTGGCGCTGGCCCGAGACGACTGGTTCGGCAGCGCGGCCTTCGACCGGGCGGAGGACCACTGGCCGCGGCAGTGGGCGGAAGCGTACCTGCAGTTCGCCGCTGGCGAGAAGCGCGCCTGGCTGCACGACAAGGGCATCCGGTTCTTCCCCGTCGTCGGCTGGGCCGAGCGCGGCAGCGGGGCGGCGGGCGGGCACGGCAACTCCGTGCCGCGGTTCCACATCACCTGGGGAACCGGTCCCGGAGTCGTGGAGCCCTTCGCGCAACGCGTCCAGGCAGCGGCGGCCAACGGGCGCGTGGCGATCCGCAACAGGCACCGGGTGGACGAGCTGATCGTCGAAGGCGGCCGCGTGGTCGGCGTGCGCGGTGCGGTGCTGGCGCCCGACGGCGCCGAGCGCGGCGCGCCCAGCAACCGGGACGTCACCGGCGACTTCGAGCTGCGAGCCCCCGTCGTCATCGTCGCCTCGGGCGGCATCGGCGGCAACCACGACCTCGTCCGCGCCGCCTGGCCTGCACGGCTCGGCGAGCCGCCCGCGCACATGCTCTCCGGCGTCCCCGCCCACGTCGACGGGCGGATGCTCGGGATCGCCGAGGCCGCCGGGGCGCACCTCGTGAACGGCGACCGGATGTGGCACTACACCGAGGGCATCCAGAACTGGGATCCCGTGTGGCAGCAGCACGGCATCCGCATCCTCCCCGGCCCGTCGTCACTGTGGCTGGACGCGCGCGGCGACCGGCTGCCGTCTCCCCTGTTCCCGGGCTTCGACACGCTCGGGACCCTGGAGCACCTGCGCCGGACGGGCTCCGACTACAGCTGGTTCGTGCTGACGCAGAAGATCATCGAGAAGGAGTTCGCGCTCTCCGGCAGCGAGCAGAACCCGGACCTGACGGGCAAGGATGTGCGGCTGCTCGCCAAGCGGGTCGCGCCGGGCGCTCCGGGGCCTGTGGAGGCCTTCAAAGAGCACGGGGCGGACTTCGTGGTCGCCGACACGCTCGACGAACTGCTGGCCGGCATGCAGCGGATCGCGGACGTCCCTCTCGACACGGAGCTGGTCGCCCGGCACATCCACGAGCGCGACCGTCAGCTCGACAACGAGTTCGGCAAGGACCTGCAACTTGCCGCGGTGCGCTCGGCGCGCAAGTACCGCGGCGACCGCCTGATCCGCGTCGCCTCGCCGCACAAGCTGCTCGACCCGGCGGCTGGACCTCTCATCGCTGTCAAGCTGCACATCCTGACCCGGAAGAGCCTCGGCGGGATCGAGACGGACCTCGAGGGTCACGTGCTCGGAGCAGACGGGGCCGTCGTCCCCGGGCTCTACGCGGTCGGCGAAGCCGCCGGGTTCGGCGGCGGCGGAATGCACGGCTACCGCGCCCTGGAGGGCACGTTCCTCGGCGGCTGCCTCTTCTCGGGCCGCCAGGCCGGCCGCTCCGCCGCCCGCGCCTGACCCTCTTCTTCTCGCCTCCCAACCGTCGAGTCCTCACAAAGTGCACGCCCACGCGGCGTGTCGCGTGCACTTTGTGAGGACTCGACGGTGGGGAGGGAGGGGCCGGGTCAGCGGCGGAGGGACCAGGAGGGGCGGCGGACGAGGGTGTGGCCGCGGCTCGTGGTGAGGCGCGTCCAGGTGCCGGTCTCGTGGATGGTGACCGGCTCGTCGCCGCCCAGGAAGCCCAGACTCTCGGCGGCGAAGCCGGCGCCAGCGGGCACGTACTCCAAGTCGTCGATCGGGCGGCCCCACACCTCGGCGCGGACGCGCGTGACGAGCTGCTCCCCCGTGCCCGTCGGCACAGCCTCCGCGACCTCGGCGATGCCCGCCTGCGCGATGGCCTGCAGTCGGGCGGCGTCCGTCTCGCCGACCTTCTGCCACCCCCCGCGCGGCGGCGAGATGCCCGCCCAGGTGACCGTGGACACCTCCAGCGGCAGTCGCACCTCGACCGGCTCGTCGGTCGGCTGCGCCTCGGCGCCCTCACGGACGCGGGCGACACGGTCGAGCAGCGACCGGATCGGCACGACGACATCGAACTCGTCGTCGCCCCCGATCGCGAACGTGCGCAGACCGAGCACGGTGGGGGTCTCATCCATCAGACCGCGCGGATACAGGATCGCCGTGTAGACGGCGAGGACCCCGGACCCGGCGATCAGGCGCACGGATCCCTCCTCGACACGGGACGCCCTCGACAGATAGGTCTGCAGATCGGCGACGGCGAGGGTGTCCTTCAAAGAAAACGACTGGCTCATCGGTTGTCTAAACTACCAACAGACCACCGACTTGGAGGCACTGTGACCGAGCCCCTGGCTTCCCTACTGACCGCGCTCGATCTGACCGACACCGGTGCACGCACCAGCGAAGACATTTTCACCGGCCCGTCGCAGTGGATGCCGCTGGGTCGCGTCTTCGGCGGGCAGGTGCTCGCGCAGTCGATCGTCGCAGCCACGCGCACGGTCGAGAGCGACCGGAACATCCACTCGATGCACGGCTATTTCCTGCGTCCGGGCGACGTGAACTTCCCGATCACGTTCTCCGTCGACCGCATCCACGACGGCCGCTCGTTCTCCACCCGGCGCACGCAGGCGTACCAGAACGGGCTGCCCATCCTGTCGATGATCGCCTCGTACCAGACCGAGGACGACGGCTTCGAGCACCAGGATGCGATGCCGACCGACCTGCCCGGACCGGAGGAGCTGCCGTCTGCGGCATCCGTGCTCGAGGACGTGCAGAATCCCGTCGCCCAGTATTGGGCCGGCCAACGGCCATTCGACATGCGCCACGTGACCTCGCCGATCTACCTGTCGGTCGAGGGCGAGCGCGTCGCACAGCAAGCGGTGTGGTTCCGCACGATCGGCACCATGCCCGACGACCCGGCGCTGCACCGTGCGGCACTCGCCTACGCGAGCGACTACACGATCATGGAGTCGGTCATGCGACGGCACGGGATCGCCTGGGGCGATCCCGGCCTCAAAGCGGCCAGTCTCGACCACGCGATGTGGTGGCACCGGCCGGCCCGGGTGGACGAGTGGCTGCTGTACGTGCAGAAGTCTCCGACCGCGAGCGGGGGCCGCGGTCTCTCCGAGGGCCGTATCTTCACGCGCGACGGGCGCCTCGTCGCCAGTGTGGCGCAGGAGGCGACCATCCGCCTGCCGCGCGGGGAACGCTGAGCGGGGCCTTCAGCCGAACGGCTCAGCCGAACGGCTCAGCCGAACGTGCTGCGCAACAGGACAGTGCCGTCCGCGCCATTATCGGCAGAGCGGATATCGACCGTGGCGATGTCCTTCACGGGCAGGCTGGTCGTCGCGACCGGTTCGACCGTCGTCCCCTCGTCCGCCGTCCAGGTCGAGATGGTGTGCTGCTGGCCGGCACGGTCGGTGACGACCATCGCGTAGGTCCAGACGTGGCCGTCCCCGCCGCTGACGTGCGCGTACGTGCAGCGCGAGTCGATGCGTGTGCCCCACGGCTCGGCGGTCAGCCGCAGGTCCGCGGTGAGCGGGCTCGGCTCGACCTGCTGCATCACCACGGCAGCCTCGGGAGTGGCACCCGGGTTCAGTGCCCCCGGCAGAACGAAGGCAGCGATGCCGACGAGCAACGCGGCGGCGACAGTGGACAGGCTGGCGACGAGCCAGCGAGCACGGATCCTCCGGCGACGCACCTGATGGAGGAGGGACGGCAGGACGTCCGGCCCGGGGCCCGGCTCGACGCCGGCCGACGCGCCCGACAGTGCATCGTCCTCCAGCAGCGCGAACGCCTGCTCACGCGGCACGCGGCTGAGCAGGCCCGCCATCCCGGCCAGCTCGGAGACGGACTCGGCGCAGCGCTCGCAGACGCCCAGGTGGGCCTCGAACTCCCGGCGCTCCACCGGCGAGAGTGCGCCGAGCACGTACGCGGAATCCCAGGTGGCGAACTCGTCGTGGGCGGTCATCGTTCGGTCACCCCTCTCTCCTGAAGCGCGAGCCGGAGCGCGCGCAGGCCGTAGTGGAGCCGGGATTTCACGGTGCCCTCCGGGATATCGAGCTCGCGGGCGATCTCGGCGACCGACCGGCCGCCGTAGTAGGCGTGGACGATGACCGCTCTGTGCTCGACGGACAGCTCGGCCAGAGCGTCGGAGACCAGCCACGCGTCGAGGACCGCGTCCGCCTCGCTGTCCGGCGACGGATTCTCCGGGAGGTTCTCCGTGCCGAATTCGTGCCGGTAGTGGGCGCTGCGCCTCCCGTCGATGACGAGGTTGCGCGCCACCGTGAACAGCCAGGTGCGGGCGGACTGCTGGGACTGGTCCAGCACGGCCGGACGCCGCCAGGCGCGCAGCAGCGTCTCCTGCACCACGTCGTCGGCCATCGCGCGGTCGCCGGTGAGGTGCACGACGTACCGCCACACGGCCTGCGCGTGCTGGTCGTGCAGCTCGCGCAGCAGGCGGGCGTCCTCCTCCGGCATGTTCACCTCCACTCAGTACACGATGCAGCGCACGGAAAGGTTCACACGCCACGGTTGAACCGAACGTCGCATCGTCTCGTGAATACCGTAAGAGACACATCCGCCAAACGGGAGGAATCCGATGAACGACCACGCACCGCTCACCCGCCGCACCCTCGTTTCGATCGGTGGGGCATCCGCCGGCGCCGTGCTGCTCGCCGCCTGTACGCCGGGCGGAGCGGAAGGAGCCGGCGATTCGGGTGGGTCCGGTGGTTCGGGTGGGTCTGGTGGATCCGGCGGCTCGGGCGGTTCCGGCGGTTCCGATTCGGCGAAGGTGTCGCTCGCGTCCATCCCGGTCGGCGGCGCCGTCTCGGCGACGCTCGCGGGAAAACCGATCGTCGTGTCGCAGCCGAGCGCAGGACAGGTGGTCGCGTTCAGCGCCGTGTGCACGCATCAGGGATGCACGGTGGCGCCGCAGGGCAAGGAGTTCGACTGCCCGTGCCATGGCTCGCGCTTCGACGCGAACACGGGCGCCGTTCTCGGCGGTCCGGCGCCGGCCCCGCTGTCGAAGCTGAACGCCCAGGTCTCGGGTGACGCCGTGACCGTCACCGAGTAGGGGACGTCATGGAGGTCAACGGACTACCGCTGCATGTGCTGCTCGTCCACTTCGTGGTCGTGCTGGTGCCTCTGACAGCCATCGCGGCGCTGCTGGTGCCGATCTGGCCGGTGGCGCGCCGCCGCCTCGGGATCGTGGTGCCGCTTCTCGCGCTTGCAAACCTCGTCCTCGTGCCGATCGTCATGCTGGCGGGCCAGTGGCTTCAGGCGCGGGTGCCGTCCACTCCGCTGATCGTGCAGCATGCCGCGCTCGGCCAGACGCTGCTGCCGTGGGTGATCGCGCTGTTCGTGTTCAGCGTGCTGCAGTGGGCGTGGTTCTTCTTCGTGGACCGGCCCGATTCGCCGCGGCGCCCGTCCGTCGTCGTTCGCCGGGTGGTGCTGGTCGTGCTGATCGTCGCGGCCCTCGTGCTCGCGGTCGGAACGGTCGTGGACGTCGTGCTGATCGGCGAGGCGGGTTCGCGGGCCATCTGGCAGAACTCGTTCAGCCCGACGCCGCTGCCCACGACGCCGGCCCCGACCCCCTGAGCAACACCGATGCCCTGTGCAACAGCGAAGTCGTGACCGGTAGCGGCGCTCAGCCCCGCTTTGCGAAGGCGACGGGCTCGTCGAGGTACGGCGTCCACGCGTCCCGTTCGCGCTCGTTGATGCGGCGGGGACGCTGGGTGGTCGCGTCGACGAGCACGATCGTGGTGGCGGCGCGGGTGAACATCGTGCGCGGCTCGGTGCCTTCCGGCGACCACACCTCGTAGCAGACGTCGAGGCTGGCCCCTCCGAGGCGTCCGAGCCACAGCTGGACGTCGAGCGCCTGGCGGAGGTACGGGATGGGCGCCAGGTATTCGATCTCCTGCCGGGCGATCAGCGTGAGCGTGTCGGCGCCGGGGCGCCCGTCGAGGACGGCGGTCGATCCTCCGACCGCCTCGCCGCTCCCCCGGACCGCACCGGCACCCGCCTCGGCGTCCTGGGCGCTGTCGTCGGTGGCCCAGAACGCCTCGATGCGCGCCTCCTCCAGGAGACGCAGCATCTCGGCGTTGTTGACGTGCCCGTACGCGTCGAGGTCGCTCCAGCGGAGATTGATCGGAACGTGCAGTCGCATGGCGTGGCCTCCGGCTCAGTCGCGGGTGAGCTTGCGGTACGCCGAGCGGTGCGGCTTCGCCGCGTCGGCCCCGAGACGCGAGATCTTGTTCTCCTCGTACGCCTCGAAGTTGCCCTCGAACCAGTACCAGTCGGCCGGGTTATCTTCGGTTCCCTCGTAGGCGAGGATGTGGGTCGCGATCCGGTCGAGGAACCACCGGTCGTGGGTGATGACCACGGCGCAGCCGGGGAACTCGAGCAGCGCGTTCTCCAGGCTGGAGAGCGTCTCGACGTCGAGGTCGTTCGTCGGCTCGTCGAGAAGCAGCAGGTTGCCGCCCTGCTTGAGCGTCAGCGCCAGGTTGAGACGGTTTCGCTCACCACCGGAGAGCACGCCGGACTTCTTCTGCTGGTCCGGCCCCTTGAACCCGAACGTCGACACGTAGGCACGCGACGGCACCTCGGTCTTGCCGACCTGGATGTAGTCGAGCCCGTCCGAGACGACCTCCCAGACGTTCTTGTTCGGGTCGATTCCGCCGCGCGTCTGGTCGACGTACGAGATGTTGACCGTCTCGCCGACCTTGAGGTCGCCGCCGTCGAGCGGTTCGAGTCCGACGATGGTCTTGAACAGCGTGGTCTTGCCGACGCCGTTCGGGCCGATCACACCGACGATGCCGTTGCGGGGCAGGGTGAACGTGAGACCGTCGATCAGCGTGCGGTCGTCGAAGCCCTTCTGCAGGTTCTTGGCGTCGATGACCACCTGGCCGAGGCGCGGCCCCGGCGGGATCTGGATCTCCTCGAAGTCGAGCTTCTTGGTGCGCTCCGCCTCGGCCGCCATCTCCTCGTACCGGGCCAGACGGGCCTTGGACTTGGCCTGACGGCCCTTCGCGTTGCTGCGGACCCAGTCGAGCTCCTCAGAGAGCCGCTTCGCCAGCTTGGCGTCCTTCTTGCCCTGGATCGCGAGGCGCTCGCTCTTCTTCTCGAGGTAGGTCGAGTAGTTGCCCTCGTACGGGTACAGGTGACCGCGGTCGACCTCGGCGATCCACTCGGCCACGTGGTCGAGGAAGTACCGGTCGTGCGTCACGGCGAGCACGGCACCGTGGTACTTGGCCAGGTGCTGCTCGAGCCAGAGCACGCTCTCGGCGTCGAGGTGGTTGGTCGGCTCGTCGAGGAGCAGCAGGTCGGGCTTCTGAAGGAGGAGGCGGCAGAGCGCGACGCGCCGCTTCTCGCCACCGGACAGCGTGTTGACCGGCCAGTCCCCGGGCGGGCAGCGCAGCGCATCCATCGCCTGCTCCAGCTGGGAGTCGAGGTCCCAGGCGTCCGCGGCGTCGATCTGCTCCTGCAGCGTTCCCATCTCGGCGAGGAGGGTGTCGAAGTCGGCATCGGGGTCGGCGAGGAGACCGGAGATCTCGTTGAACCGATCGACCTTCTCCTTGATCGGGCCGACGCCCTCCTGGACGTTCTCGAGGACGGTCTTGCTCTCGTCCAGCACGGGCTCCTGCATGAGGATGCCGACCGTGTAGCCCGGAGAGAGCTTGGCGTCGCCGTTGGAGGGCGTGTCCAGGCCGGCCATGATCTTCAGGATGGTGGACTTGCCGGCGCCGTTGGGACCGACGACGCCGATCTTGGCTCCCGGAAGGAACGCCATCGTGACATCGTCGAGGATCACCTTGTCGCCGACCGCCTTGCGGGCGCGCACCATCGAGTAAATGTATTCGGCCACTCTTCTTCTCAAACTCCCTGGTCGTCGGCTTCTTGCCGTATACGAGGATACGGGAACCGGCCGCCCATCGGGCGGCGGTGCTCCCCTACCAGTCGATCGCGCGGGTCTGCCCGATCAGGCAGTTCCCGGTGGAGAGCACGGGGGTCACCATGCTCGAGTACCCGCCCGCATCCGCACCGTTCTGACCGATCAGGCAGGCTTCGCCCATCCGGACCGAGAACTGGATGGAGTTGGCCTTCAGCCCGATCGTCGTCGTGTCGACGGTGACCTGCATCGACGATTTGTCGAAGCCGGCCGACACCAGAGCGTCGATGAAGTCGCGCCCCTTCGCGTCCGGGTTGGCCGCCAGCGTCGCTTTATTGACCTGATCGAAGAACGGCAGGTTCTGTTCGGCCGTCCCGCCGGGCACCAGGGCCACCGCGGCCGGAGCCGAGGATCCTGCACTCGGCGTGGCCTCCGCCGAGGCGTGCGCAGTGGCCGACGAGGAACGCGAGGCACCCGGGCCGGGAGCCCCCGTGCAGCCTGTGAGGGCGAACACGACCGCCAGCATGGCCCCCACCGCGGCCACCGGGATCCCTGCGAACGGACCGGTGCGGCGGACCACGAGGAGCGTCATATGCATCATCTTAAGGGGAGGCCGCTGGGATTCCGTCGGGAGGCGTCGCGACGTCTTCCGCGGCTCCGGGCGCGACGGCCCTGGTGAACTGCGAGCGGCCCCAGGTGAGATCGTGACCGATGGATTCGGCCTCGATCTCCACGGTCATGCCCTGTTTCTCTCCGACCCATTCCCGCAGGCAGAGCCGGCCGGACACCAGGACCGGGTCGCCTTTGGCGATGCACTCCGCAGCGCTGAGAGCCAGGCGCCGGAAGGCGCTAACGGTGTACCAGTTGCTTCCGCCGTCCTCCCACGCGGACGCCTGGCGGTTGTAACGACGGCGCGTGGTGACGAGCCGGAAGCTCGTGATCGGCAGGCCTCCTTCGGTGACGAGGTGGCGCGGCTCGGTGACGACGAACCCGCGAACGGCGACGGTCTCTGACATGGTCTCCCCTTTCGGCGCCCGCCGGGTGGCGGGCTCAAGACCACTCTCGTCGGCGCGGCAATGCATCCACGGGCACGAGCGACTTCAGTGGAGAAAAGTCGAAGGCGCGAGGTTGGGGACGACTCAGGCGGCGACGTAGTCGGAGTACGACGCGCGGATCTTGTTCACCTTCGGCAGGGCCACCGCCAGGCAGTAGCCCTGACCCGGATTCTTCGCGAAGAAGTCCTGGTGATACTCCTCCGCCCGGTAGAACGGCCCCAGCGGCTCGATGCTGGTGACGATCCCGCCACCCCAGTACTCGGCCGCCCGGTCCCGTGCGGCCTCGAACAGCTCCGTCTGGTGCTCGCCGTCGGGGAACATCGCCGACCGGTACTGGGTGCCGACATCGTTGCCCTGCCGGTTCAGCTGGCGCGGGTCGTGCAGTGTGAAGAACACGTCCAGGATGACGCCGGCCGGAATCACCTCGGGATCGAAGGTCACCGCGACCGCCTCCGCGTGCCCGGTCCGACCGGTGCACACCTCCTCGTACGTCGGGTCCATGGTGATGCCGCCCGTGTACCCCGAGACCACATCCTGGACACCGCGCAGAACGCGGTACACCGCATCCAGGCACCAGAAGCATCCGCCGGCCACCACAAAGGTCTGCATGGGGTTCCCTTTCGATTCGCTCGCCTCCATTCTGCTCCGCCCAGTTGCCGACACGACGCCAAGGGTCCCGGCTCCACCGCCGAACCGCGGTTACCATCACCGCATGCACTGGTGGAATGACTTCGTCGATTGGTTCACTTCGCCGGCCGCGCGCCCGGTGATCTTCTACGCGGCGGTCCTCGCGGTCGCCGTGATCCTCTCCGGCCTCATCGCCGCCTGGATCGCCCGGGGCGCCCTGAAGGGTCTCCTCTCCCGCACCGACCGCCAGCAGAAGGCCTCGGCGATCGCCGCTCTCGTCGACGCGGCCACCGAGGCGTCCGTCTGGAACTCGCTGACCCCCGCCGAGCAGGTGCTCTCCGACCGGGCCGTCGGCCAGGCGGACATCATGGTGCGCCTCCTGCCGATCCGGAACTCCGGCCTCGCGGCGACCTGGGCGGGCCACCAGCTCGCCGAGATGAAGCGGGCCTCCGCCACGTTCGGCTACCAGCTGGACCCGGCCATCGCCGAGTTCCGCGACCGCCTCATCGAGTGGCAGGACCACCCCCGCCGTGCACGCAAGATCTTCCAGAGCGACCTGGAGCGCTGGCGGTTCGAGAACAGCGACGGTGAGCGCACCCTGATCGCGCAGCAGGATGCCTGGGTGGCGCAGCAGCACCACGAGCAGTACACGGCGCCGACGACGGCGGACGAGGGCCGGCCCGAGCCGACCGCCGCCACCCCGTTCGCCGGAGCCGCAGCCGCGTCGAACGAGGCGAACGCCACCGCCGACACGTCCCCGACCGCGCGCCTCGGTCAGCCCGTCTGACGCGAGCCATCCACCGACAGCAGACGTCTGCGGCCCCTTGTCACGTCTGCGCCTGCGCGCGCAGCAGCGCAGGTGACAACGGGCCGCAGACGCTGAGGAGCGCGGGTGCAGAGGCGCGCCGGTTCAGCGGGTGTAGGAGCCTTCCGGCCACCACTCGTCGAACATGCTCGCCGGCGGCTGGCGCTTGTGCTCGGTCGCCCGGTAGTGGGCCTCCAACGCCTCAGCGACCTCGTCGGGCACGTCCTTGCCCTCGAGGAAGTCGTCGATGTCGTTGTAGCTGAGCCCGAGGTTGTCCTCGTCGGTCTGGCCCGGGTTGTGGTCCAGCAGGTCGGCGGTCGGCGCCTTCTCGTAGAGTCGCGCGGGCGCATCCAGGTACCGCAGCAGTTGCTTGCCCTGCCGCTTGGTCAGGCCGGTCAGGGGGAGGATGTCCGTCCCCCCGTCGCCGTACTTGGTGAAAAATCCTGTCACTGCCTCTGCGGCGTGATCCGTGCCGATGACGAGCAAGCTCCGCTGGCCCGCGATCGCATACTGGGCGACCATGCGGATGCGCGCCTTGACGTTGCCCTTGACGAAGTCTGACATCGCGCCTCCGAGAGCGTCCGCGTATTCGTCCTCGACACCATCGGTGCCGCGCTGGATGTTGAACACGACGGAACTCTTCGGCTGGATGAACGAGAGCGCCAGCTGGGCGTCCTCCTCGTCGCGCTGCACCGCGTACGGCAGACGGACGGCCACGAAGTCGGCATCGGTGCCCTCCGCCGCGAGGCGCTCGACCGCGAGTTGCGTAAGTCGTCCCGCAAGCGACGAATCCTGGCCGCCGCTGATGCCGAGCACGAAGCCCTTGGCACCCGTGGCTTGCAGGTAGTCGACGAGGAAGCCGACGCGACGCTCGACCTCCGTCGCCGGGTCCACCTCCGGCTGGACGTGCAGATCCTCGATGATTTTCGCCTGAAGTTCGCGCATGACGACACACTATCGCCGGACGATTTCGTGCGTGTGAACGGTCTGCCGCCGCACCCGTCCCGGTCGCTAGCATGCGCGCATGGACCCCGCCGTCTCGAGCGTCGTGCTCGTCCCCCTGCTCGCCGTCCTCGCGGCGCTCCTGACCACCGCGGTCGGGCGCTTCGTGAAGGTTCCGCTGGTCGTCTTCGAGATCGTGCTCGGCCTGCTGATCGGCCCGGCGGTGCTCGGCTGGGTGCCGAAGACCGCTGGGCTGGATGCGCTTGCCAACTTCGGGCTCGCGTTCCTGTTCTTCATGGCCGGCAACGAGATCGACTTCGCCGCGATCGGCGGTCGGCGCCTCCGCCGGGCGTCGCTGACCTGGCTGATCTCGCTGGTCGTCGGTATCGTGGTCGCTGCCCTGATCGCGGGCGAGGTCATCCGGGGCGTCTACATCGGCATCGCCCTCACCTCCACCGCGCTCGGCACCCTGATGCCCGTGCTGCGCGACGCCGGCGAACTGCGCACGCCGTTCGGGCGCGCGGTGACGGCCGTCGGCGCCGTCGGCGAGTTCGGGCCGCTGCTCGCGATCTCGCTGTTCCTCAGCGGACGCAAGCCGGTGCCCGCCGCGCTCGTCCTGATCGGCTTCGCCCTGATCGCCGGGGGCGCGATCTGGTTCGCCTCGCGAGGCGGACATCAGCGCTTCCACCGCCTGGTGCGGGCGACCCTGCACACGAGCGGTCAGTTCGCGGTGCGGTTCGTCGTCCTCGTCATCGCCGCACTCGTCGGGTTGAGCATCGCCCTGGGACTGGACATGCTGCTCGGCGCGTTCGCCGCGGGCGTGCTGTGCCGCATCCTGCTCGCCGGTGCCGAGCCCGCGGACGCGCACCACATCGAGAGCAAGCTGGAGGCTGTGGCCTTCGGCGTGCTGGTCCCCATCTTCTTCATCAACACCGGGATCGGCTTCGACTTGAAGGCGCTCCTCGGCGACCCGCGCGCGCTCATCCTGCTGCCGGTCTTCCTGGTGCTGCTGATCGTCGTCCGCGGGCTGCCGGGCTCGTTCTCCGCGCCGCCCGGCTCGACGGTCCGCGACCGCGCCTCGCTGACGCTCTTCACCGCGACCGGGCTGCCGATCATCGTCGCCGTCACCGCGATCGGCGTCCGCGAGCACGACCTCCCCGTGGGGACGGCGACGGCGCTGGTCGGCGCCGGGATGCTGTCGGTGCTGATCTTCCCGCTTGTCGCCCTTCTGCTGCGCTGGCGTTCGGCGGACGGCGGCGTGCGACCCGCTGACCCCGACCCGATCGCCGTCGAAGGCTGAGCGCGCCGTCGGCCGCCCAGTGAGTCGGCCCTACGCCACCCTGCTGACCGCCCGGGCGAGGATCGCCGTCGTCAACGCATCCACCGGCTCCCGCGCCGCGGACGGGTTCGACAGCAGCGTGAAGTCGACGTGGCCGAGCTCCGGCAGCCCGAACCGGTTGGTGACCTTGATCAGGTCGGTCGGGATGAGCGACCGCGGGAACACGGCGACGCCGATTCCCGCCCGCACCGCCGCGAGCACACCGTTCACCTCGCGGGTGTTGCAGGTGATCCGCCACGTGCGCCCCGCCGCCTCGAGGGCGTCGATCGCCACCTGCCTGCTGAGGCTCGGGCCCTGATACGAGATCAGCGGCACCGGCCCCTCCGGGTCGAGCACGGTCTTCTCCTGCCCCATCCAGACCAGTTCGTCGGTCGCGACGACGGTGCCGTCGGTGGTTCCGGGCGTCTGCTTGATGAAGATCAGGTCCAGGTGACCGGCCTTCAGCTTGCGGTGCAACGGTGCCGACTGATCGACGGTCAGCTCGAGGTTGATCTGCGGGTTCTGCTGCCGGAAGTGCCTCAGGATGCGCGGCAGCGTCGTGATCGCGAGGTCATCCGCAGCGCCGAACCGCAGCCGGCCGCGCATCGCCGAACCGCTGAAGTAGCTGTCCGCCTCGGCCAGGGCGGCGAGGATGGTGCGCGCGAAGCCGGCCATGGCATCGCCGTTGTCCGTCAACCGAACGTCGCGGGTGTCGCGCGCGATCAGCTGCCGTTTGGCCGACTGCTCCAGCTTGCGGATGTGCTGACTGACGGTCGGCTGGCTGACGCCCAGGCGGGCCGCCGCCTTGGTGAAGCTCCGGGTGTCGGCGACGGCGAGGAAGGTCTGCAGCAGGACGGGGTCGAACATCGCATCCATTCGAAAAGTCAATGGGAGTTATAGCCGTGATCGGGAACAAGAATACCCCGTGGTGCGTACTGTCGAAGTGAGACTTCATACGGAACCAGCGAAGACAATCGAGGTAACACGAACGTGGCGCACTCCCCCGCAGCGTCCCGGCCCGCAGCGGCCCCGCCCACCGGACCCATGCCGGTCCTCTCCGCCCGGCCGCCGTGGCGGGAGACGTTCGCCTCGCTCCGCGTCCCGAACTACCGGCGCTTCGCCGCCAGCAACCTGGTCGCGAACACGGCAGTGTGGATGCAGCGCATCGCGATGGACTGGCTGGTGCTGCAGCTCTCCGGCAGCGTCGCGGCGGTCGGCGTCACGGTCTTTATGCAGTTCACCCCCATGCTGGTGTTCGGACTGTGGGGCGGTGTCATCGCCGACCGTTACTCCAAGCAGCGACTCCTCGTCATCACCCAGTCGTGCGCGGCAGCCCTGGCCGCCCTTCTCGCGACGCTGACCCTGACCGGGGTCATCGAGGTCTGGCACGTCTACGCGATCTCGTTCGCGCTCGGGCTCGTCACCGTCGTCGACAACCCGGCCCGGCAGGTGTTCGTCAACGAACTCGTCGGCCCGCGCTACCTCCGCAACGCCATCAGCCTCAACTCGTCGATCTTCCAGCTCGGCGGCCTCATCGGCCCGGCGCTCGGCGGGGTGCTGATCACCGCCGTCGGCGGCGGCTGGTCCTTCGCGATCAACGCCGTCGCCTGCCTCGCGGTCGTCTTCGCCGTCGCGACCCTCAAGCGGTCGGAGCTGCACGCCGCCCCCGCCGCCCCGCGCGGCAAGGGGCAGCTCGCCGAAGGGATGCGGTACGTGCGCCGCAAGCCCGTCATCTTCTGGACGGTGGTCATGGTCGCCGTCATCGCCGTGTTCGCCTTCAACATGCCGGTCTTCCTCGCCGCCTACGCGAACAACGTGTACCACGTGGGGGCGCAGGGCTACGGTCTCTTCAACGCGCTGGTCGCGGCCGGCGCGCTGGCGGGTGCGCTCGCCTCCACCCGGCGCACCAGCGTGCGGCTGTCGATGGTGGTCGGCACGGCGGCGGTGCTGGGGATCGTCCAGGCCGTCGCGGGGTTCGCCCCCGGCGAGGTGGCGTTCGGGCTGCTGCTGGTCTGCGTGGGGGTCGGGAACCTGCTGTTCATCACGGCGGCGAACTCGCTCGTGCAGATGTCGTCGAACGTGCAGATCCGCGGGCGGGTCATCTCGCTCTACATCCTCGTGCTGCTCGGCGGTCAGGCGCTCGGCGGCCCGATGATGGGCTGGATCGTGGAGCAGGTCGGCCCGCACATCGCGATGGCGATCTCCGGGCTCGTCCCGGCCGCCGCGGCCGCGGTCATCGCCGTGCTGATCGCGCGCCAGGCGCGCCTCCGGCTGCGCTTCGGCCTCCGCGGACGCCGGCCCGTCATCGCGATCGTCACCCGCGCCGGAAAGAGCGGCGCGACGCTCTGAGCCGTCCCGCCCCTCCGGTATCGTGGAGGAGCCGCCCCCGTAGCTCAGCGGATAGAGCAGGAGCCTTCTAATCTCTTGGTCGCAGGTTCGATTCCTGCCGGGGGCACCTCCCCCCTCAACGCTTCCTCGCTTAATCCGACAACACGCCGATCCCGGCCGGATTAATCGAGGAAGCGATCGTGGGGACGTGAAAAGGGCCGGACTCGACGAGTCCGGCCCTTCAGGTGGGGTGAGTAACGGGGCTTGAACCCGCGACCTCCTGGACCACAACCAGGCGCTCTACCAGCTGAGCTATACCCACCACGGCTTAGTCCGACGGTGAGGCCGGCGATAAGCAACTCAACGATTCTAGTACATCTGCGGGGCCCATTTTTCCACCACGCCCGAGGCGAGTGCCTGGGTGTCTTCGGTGGTCGGCCCGGGCGGCGCGACGAACGCCGCGGCACGGTAGTAGTCGAGTTCGCGGATGGACTCGAGGATGTCGGCCAGCGCGCGGTGGCCGCCGTTCTTCTCCGGGGCGTTGAAGTAGATGCGCGGGAACCAGCGCCGCGCCAGCTCCTTGATCGAGGACACGTCGACGTTCCGGTAGTGCAGGTGCGTGTCGAGCCGGGGCATGTACTTCGCGATGAACATGCGGTCGGTGCCGATCGTGTTGCCCGCGAGGGGAGCGGTGCGGGCAGTCGGTGCGAACTTGAGCACGTACTCCAGCACCTCGTACTCGGCCTCGGCGAGGCTCTTGCCGTTGGGGATCTCTTCGATCAGACCCGACGTGGTGTGCATCTGCCGCACGAAGTCGCCCATGTGATCGAGCGCGGATGCGTCGGGCTTGATGACGATGCTGAGACCCGGGTCGAGGACGTTCAGCTCGAAGTCGGTGATCACGACCGCGATCTCGACGAGCTCGTCGACCTCGAGGTCGAGGCCGGTCATCTCGCAGTCGATCCAGACCAGTCGATCCGAGGAATTTGCCATACCGCGATTCTAGTGCTGGCCTCCGACGGTGCCCGGCAGCGGGTGTCCGCTGAGCTCGACGCGCTGGGGAACGGGAAGCTTCGGACCCCTCCCGTCACCGGTCGACACATGCCGCAGCCGCCGGGCGACCCAGGGGATGGCGTACAGGCGCAGCCAGGTGCGGAACGGCACCGAGTCGGGCGGCGTCGGCGGCTCAGGCGTCGCCGCGGCCTCCGGTCCCCCGATCTCCGCGTACGGCACACCGAGCGCGTGCGCGGCCTGCACGGCGAGCAGCCGGTGCCCGCGAGTGCTCAAGTGCACCCGGTCGGAGGCCCACATCGCCGGGTCGCGGAACTCCCGCACGCCCCAGACATCGAGCACGACCGCGCGCTGGTCGCGGGCGATGCTCCAGATGTTCGCGTTGAAGACGGCCGCGCGGCCGCGGAACGGCTTGAGGAAGAACGCGAACTGCGGGTCGAAGATGTTCGCGAGCAGCACGGTCGCGCCCGACCTGCGCAGCTCCCGGATGCCGCCCTCCAGCCGTGACGCCAGCGCATCCGGGTCGGCGGCCGGGCTCATCAGGTCGTTCCCGCCGATCATCACCGACACCAGGTCGGGCTCCAGGCGCACCGCCTCCGGGATCTGCGCGTCCACCACGTCGGCGATGCGGCGCCCGCGAACGGCGAGGTTGGCGAACTCGACGCTGGCGCCGGCGAGCCGCGCGTCGCCGTCGAGGATGCCGGCGAGGCGGTCGGCCCAGCCGAGGAACGCGTCCGGCCGCGCGGGCGCGCTGTCGCAGAACCCCTCGGTGAGCGAGTCACCGAGGGCGACGTAGCGCGTGAAGGTCGTTCGGCTCACGGGACGATTGTGGGTCGCCGGTGCCTCCCGTCGCGCGCTCCGACGGACCGTTCGGCGGGATGGTCGCCTCGATTTCTCCGGACGTACACTGACGGTGTGGATTCGACACCAGCCGTTGACCCGGTGGCCACCGGGAACTCGCAGACGGAAGCCCGACTGACCCTCTACACGTCCGCCTTCTGCGAGCCGTGCATGCAGACGCGTGCGGTGCTCGCCGAGGCTGCGCGGCTGGCCCCGCGCGTCGCCGTGACCGAGTTGGATGTGGCACGCAACTCGGAGCAAGCGGAGCGCGACGGTATCCGCTTGACCCCGACCGTGATCGTCGCCGGGCAGCACGGCGCGGAGGTGTTCCGCGCGGAGGGCGTCCCGACGCTGGCCCAGGTGCTCGCGGCCGCGGCGAAGGCGCTCTGAGCGGTGCGGTAGCGCTGAACAGTCAGCTCCCGGCGGCCGGCCCGTCGTGCCTGAGTTCACGGCATAGACCGCAGCCGCCAACTCGATACGGTTGACCGGGACGGGGACACGCCGGCAGGACCGTCGGCCCATTCTCCCTCCGGGCGGGGGCGCGACGTGCGTCGGAGAGACGGGCGGGAATCTCCGACCGGCCGCGGTGTGTCGGACATCAGAGCCCGGATGCGCGCGAGTCTCCGACGATAGCGGCCGGATCTCCGACGCTAGGCCGAGACCGCAAGGCAGCTCCCCTCCGCCGCAGCGTAAGGGGCAACCTCAACTGGGGCCCGTCCCCCGCGCTTCGCCGGCACACCCACCTCGACCGCTCTCCACCCACACCATCGACCCAGAACACAGCTACTGGCGCAACCAAGACAAAGAGCCCGGCAGATGGCCGGGCTCTTCATAAAAGTAACCGATGACGCGACTCAGGTGTCACCCACGTCGCGACTCATGCCGGTGGCTCGCCTGTCGGGCTCGGACCGTCGACGCTGCGGTGCAGCAGGAAGATGCCGCCGTGGGCCGGCAGGTGCGAACGCTCGGAATCCGTCTCGATGTACCCGTCGAGAACCGCGACGATGCGGCGGTCGAGCTCGGCCACATCCTCTGGTGACAGATGCAGGGCGAAGCGCGCGTAGGTGGCGATGGAGGCGGGTCCGGCCTCGGCCAACTCCTGCTGGAACGCGTCGACCGGGGCGAGCCCGTGGCGCAGGTCCAGGTCTTCCAGGGGCACCGAGAGCCACCAACTCTTGCCCGTGGAGCGGTACGGCTTCTCGAGGGCGCCGGAGTCGCCCGTGCGGACCTCCGCAGGCTCCAGGAATCCCGCCTGCGCGAGCTGGCGCACGTGGTAGTAGGCGGTCCCGGCATCCACTCCCAGCCGGTCGGCGAGCTGCTTGTTGGTGAGCTCGTGCTCGCCGCAGAGGCGCAGGATGCGCACGCGCAGCGGGTGCGACAGCGCTTTGAGTTCCTGCGGTGTCGCCGGGCGGCGCTTGGCGTCCGGGTCGGCGCGGCGATCGTCGGTCATGGCAGAACTCTAGTCGCGATTCGAATTTCTCGGATCGATTGATAATTCTCAATCGGTGTGCGAGTCTGAAGGAATGACGTCCTCAGGGCTCGGCGACCGCTATTGGAAGCTGTGGACCTCCGCCGGCCTCTCCAACCTGGCCGACGGTGCCATGAAGGTCGCCCTTCCGTTGGTCGCGATCCGCTACACCGACTCCCCCGTCCTGATCGCCGGACTGTCGTTCGCCTTCACGCTTCCTTGGCTGTTCTTCGCGCTGACCGCTGGAGCATTGGCGGACCGGGTGGACCGACGGCGGCTCATGCTCGTCGCCAATGCCGCCCGCGCGCTGTTCCTCGCCTGCCTGACGGTGGTCACCATCGCGGGCGCCGGCTCGCTCTGGCTGCTCTACGCCGCGGCATTGTGCATCGGCGTCGCCGAGACCGTCTATGACACGTCGTCGCAGTCGATCCTCCCGCAATTGGTCCCGCGTGACCGCCTGTCGCGGGCGAACGGACGCCTCTATGCGGCGGAACTGACGGCGAACGAGTTCGTCGGCCCACCCCTCGGCGGTTTCCTGGTGGCGGCAGGGGTGGCGCTCGCCTTCGGCACTCCCGCGCTGCTCTGGGTGGCCGCGATCGGGGTGCTGCTGCTCGTCCGCGGCCGGTTCGTCGCCGAGCGCACGGGAGTGACCACGATCCGTGCCGACATCATGGAGGGGTTGCGCTTCCTCGGTCGGAGCACCATCCTGCGGACGCTCGCCATCATGGTCGGCGTCTTCAACTTCGCGAGCTCCGCCGTGTTCACAGTCTTCGTCCTGTACGCCGCCGGTCCGCAATCCACGATGAAGCTGTCCGACCCCGCTTACGGACTGCTGCTGACGTTCTCCGCGATCGGCAGCGTCCTCGGCACCTTCCTCGCCGAGCCCGCCGAACGGCTGCTGGGCCGCTCCCGAGCGCTCGCACTGACCATCGTCGGATCGCTGCTCACCGTGGCGACGCCGGGCTTCACCGACAACCCCTTCATCATCGGGGCCGGCCTCCTGCTCGGCGGCATCACGGTGTCGATCTGGAACGTGGTCACGGTGTCGCTCCGCCAGCGGATCACCCCCACCCGCCTGCTCGGCCGCCTGAACAGCGCCTACCGGCTCCTGGCCTGGGGCACGATGCCGCTCGGCGCGGCCGTCGGCGGCATCCTCGGTCAGCTGTTCGGGGTCCGCTGGGTGTTCCTCATCATGGGCGCGCTGGTCGTCCTCCAGCTCGTCCCCATGCTCTGGATCACGAACCGCCGGATGGACGACGCGGAAGCCGCGGTGGAGGCAGAAGAGGCAGCAGACGCGCAAGCACCCGACGCCGCACCCGACGCCGCCGAACGGTGACGCGTACACGACTTTGCCAGCTTCCGTGCCCGAATCGTCCAGAAACAGCGCCTAGGGTCGTGGTCGACGGCACCGAACGCCGTTCGTGCCGCGCACGTCGGCATCCAGCCCCCACCCCCGAACCCTGAGGCGCCCCTAGCGCCCGCTCCTGGATGCCCGGCCTTCCCCACGCCCGGCACACCCGCGTCGCATGCCGCGCTTCCGGACCACGGGTCCACGAGGCGCTTCCGCGCATGCCGCGGTCGCCAGCCCGCAGGACCGCTCCCGAAGAGATCACGGTCCGCTGCGCGATGACCCAGCGTCAGCGTGCACAGGCGGGGAAACCCGATCCAGGAAAACAATGCTCAGCACCCTCCGTAACACTGTCAAGAACAGCCCGATCCCCCTCAGCCGCATCGTCACCGGTGCCGCAGCCGTCATCATGAGCGCCAGCCTCATCGCCCCGGTCATGGCGCAGCAGCACACCGACGAGCGCCAGACGCGCGAACTCTCCGAGTCGACCGGGATGCACCACGACCAGCTCGGCGTGTACAGCTCGATCGTGCGAGACCGCCTCGAGACCGAGGCGAAGGACGCGCTCAGCGCCGCACAGAGCACGGTCGCGGCCAACCAGGCCAAGACCGATGCCACCGCAGCGCAGACAGCCATCGCCAGTCTGAGCAGCTTCAGCAAGCTCGACGACACGAAGCTCCGCGCGACCATCGACCAGACGCAGTCGGCGACGAACGCTCTCGCCGCCGCGGGCGCCGAGGCGGACAGGAAGGCCGCCGCCGCCCAGGCAGCCGCCGCAGCCGCCGCGGCCGCCGCCGCTCAGGCCGCGCAAGCCGCCCAGGCGAACGCCAACACCGTGGACGGCGCCAAGGCCGCAGCAGCAAGCATCGCCTCGAGCCAGTACGGCTGGGGCTCCGACCAGTTCAGCTGCCTCGACAAGCTGTGGACGCGGGAGTCCGGCTGGAACTACCAGGCGTCCAACTCCGGCAGCGGCGCCACCGGCATCCCCCAGGCGCTTCCCGGCAGCAAGATGGCCTCGTTCGGCTCCGACTGGGAGACCAACGCCACCACGCAGATCAAGTGGGGCCTCGACTACATCGCCCGCGGGTACGGAACCCCGTGCGGCGCCTGGGGCCACTCGGAGTCGTTCAACTGGTATTGAGCCGCCAGTAGACTCGCGCGAGTGCGCACCAGCACCGACCACCCGTCGCAGAGCCCGGTGACGCGCGCGTGAGCGTGTCGCGGGACGCAGAGGCGTTCGAAGCACTGGTCGCCGACGAACTCGACCGGCTACCGGACGAGATGGTCGACGGACTCGACAACGTCGTGTTCGTGGTCGAGGACCGTCCGGAGGACGGCTCCCTCGACCTGCTCGGGCTCTACGACGGTGTCGCACTCACCGAGCGCGACAGTTACGGCTTCGGCGAGATGCCCGACCGCATCGTACTCTACCGGGAACCGCTGCTCGCGATCAGCGCCGACGAGGACGAGCTACGCGACGAGATCCACATCACGCTCGTGCACGAGATCGCGCACTACTACGGGATCGACGACGATCGGCTGCATGAGCTCGGTTGGGCGTAGGGTCAGGCCCCGTTACCGAAGATCGACTCGTCGTCCTTTTCGGGCGCGACCGGGTCCGAGTCCGGCTGGTCGAAGTGGTAGATCACCTGGCGCTGGCCCTCGACCTCGCGCTCGTCACCCGCAACGTACCAGAAGGTGGACTCGAGGCCTTCGACGGCGGCGATCACACCGATCCGGTCATCGACCTTGCCGCCCACCAGGAAGCGGCGGTCGGTCTGACCCACCAGGGGTCCGTCGGCGTATTCGACGATGTACTCGGGGTCCTGTCGTGCGTCGGTCATATCTCCACCGTAGTCCCCCGTGGACCGGCCGCGGGACGCTGGGCCGGAGGTGGGGCGACGACGAGGTCCGCTCCCGTCACATCCAGTACCAGGGTGGCGAGGCCGAGTGGATGCTCGCGCGCGACGAAGCGGTCGAACTGCGCCTGCCAGCGGTCCCACTCGACGGCGAAGGCCTCGCCGTCGCGGGCGAGGGCGCGCTGTTTGCGCAGGTCGTCGTCCGCGTGGAGCCATACGGCGAGGTCGGCGACCGCCGCGTTTCGCCGCGACAGCGAACCGCAGCCCTCGACCACCAGCGGCTCGTGACCGGCGACCGGCTCGCGCCCGGCCAGGCAGTGCCCGACCCAGTCCCAGCGCTGCCAGGAGCCGGTACCGGCGGCCCGCAACGGCTCCAGCAGGTCGCGGCCGACCGCGACGCTTCCGGCGTCCAGCCCGTCCCATCCCGGGTACAGGTCGTCCATGCGGACCAGGCGGGGGGTTCCCGACGCGGGCCAGTCGCGGAGCAGCCGATCGGCGAGCGAGCTTTTGCCCGCACCGCTCGGACCGTCGATCAGGATGATCGGCGTACGACGGGCGGCGGCGGCCGTGTCGACGGCGGCGACGACGGCGTCGTCCAGCGCCGCCAGCTCAGCTGAGCGGTGCATTCCAGCTCCCTGTCGCAACGGCGGCTCCGACCGCGATGCCCGCGACCAGCAGCGCCACCGCCAGCGTCACCCAGTCCCGCCCGCGGAACACCGACGGACGCGCCCAGGTGCGCACCCCGCCCACGCCGAAGCCGCGCGCCTCCATGGCCGTCGCCAGCTTCGTGCCCCGCCGCAGCGACAGCACGAAGAGCGCGAACGACTGCCCGAGGAAACGCCGCAGCGCGCCCGACTCCGCGACGCCCCTGGCACGGCGCGCGAGTGTGAGCGCGCGCCAGTCCTCGGCGAACAGGCCCACCAGACGGAGGCCCGCGAGGCCGCCGATCACGAACCGTGCCGGGAGCCGCAGCAGCTGGGCGAGACCGTCGGCGAGGTCGGTCGGATCGATGGTGATGAACAGCAGAACAGCAGGCAGACCGATCGCGAGTACCCGCAGCGCCGTCGCGAGCGCGAGCGAGATCGACCCGTCACTGATCTCGACCGCCCACCAGTGCACGTAGACGGTGCCCGACGTCTGGCCGTACAAGAGCGTCGTGAGGCCGGCGAGCGGCGCCGCGATCCACACCGGGGAGGTGCGGGCGACGACGGTTCCGAGCGGCAGACCGGCGAAGGCGAGCAGGATCAACTCCAGCACCAGGGCGACGCCCGCCGACACGGGGTCGATCGAGAGCAGCAACGCGACCGTGACGATGCAGGCGGCGCCCAGCTTCGAGACCGGGTTGAGGGTCGCCAGGGGGCCGACCCGCAGCGGCTGCGCGAGCGTCATGCGGTCACCTCCGCGGCATCCAGCCGGAGCGAGGCGGCGCCGACCGCCGACACGAACTCGGCGTCGTGGGTGGCCGCGACGATGGCATGGCCGTCCTCGCGCAGCCCCGCGATCAGCATGACCAGTCCTTGCCAGGTCCGGGCATCCTGCCCGAAGGTCGGCTCGTCGAGCACGAGCAGCCGCGGCCGCGTCGCCAGAGCCGTACCGACCGAGAGGCGTCGCTTCTGGCCGCCGGAGAGGGTGAACGGGTTCGCGGCGGCGACCCCGTCGAGCGCGAGCCGCTCGAGCAGTTCATCCACCCGCTCCTGAACGTCCGCCTCGGCGAGGCCGAGCGCCCGCGGTCCCGCCGCCAGTTCGTCGCGCACCGTGGAGGCGATGAACTGGTGCTCGGGGTTCTGGAAGACGCTCCCGATACGGGTGAGCAGCTCGCGCGAGCGCCAGGCGGCCGGGTCGGGCGTCCTGCCGTCCGCCAGCGCGGGTTCGGCGACGAGGGAACCGGCCAGCGCCGGCAGGAGCCCACCGAGGGTGAGGGCGAGGGTCGACTTGCCTGCGCCGTTCCGGCCGATCAACGCAAGGGCGGTGCCCTCGCGGAGATCCGCGTCGACCGGGAGACCGACGGCGCGCGCCTCCACCGGGCGCGGGCGACGTCCGCGCCGTCGACCGCGGGTCACCGCCGGTCCGCGACCGAAGACGAGCGACCGCGCGGTCAGCAGCGCGCCGCCCTCGGCCACGACAGGTGCCTCGGGGACGGGCGTGTCCGGCAACCAGACACCGGCGCGCCGCAGCTCGCCGGCCGCGTCGCTCAGCACCGTGTCCGGGGAGCCGTCGGCGAGCACTCCCCCGTCAGCGCCCAGGACGACGACCCGTGTCACCACATCCCGCCACACGGCGACGCGGTGCTCCACCACCACGAGGGTCGCTCCGGTCGCGTCGAGCGCCGCGCGCACCGCATCCCGAACCTCCAGCACACCCGCGGGGTCGAGGTTCGCCGTCGGCTCGTCGAGCAGCAGAAGCCCCGGACGCATCGCCAGCAGACCGGCGAGCGCCAGACGCTGCTTCTGGCCGCCCGACAGCTCGGTGGTGGATCGATCGAGGGGCACGTCGAGGCCCACCTCGTCCAGCGCCCGCCGGACCCGTCGCCAGATCTCCTCCCGCGGCACCCCGAGGTTCTCGCAGGCGAACGCCACGTCGTCGCCCACCCGGGCGAGGATCACCTGCGCGTCCGGATCCTGCAAGAGGAGGCCGGCGGAGCCGCGCGCCTCGGCGGGCGGACGTCCGGCGACGGTCAGCGAACCCTCCGCCTCCCCGTCGTCGTCACCGCCGAGCACGCCGGCGAGCCCGGCGAGCAGGGTGCTCTTCCCGACGCCAGAGGAACCCAGCAGCAGCACCCGCTCGCCCGGCTCGATCCGGAGCCCCAGGCCGCGCGCGGCCCAATCGCTGCGTCCGGCATAACGCCAGCCCCAGTCGTCGACCCGAACGGCGGCCGGGGCCGGCAGTCCCGTGGTCACTGCGATCAGACCCGCACGGGCTTCTGCGCCTCCCGGCCGGCGGCGAAACGACTCAACGCGCCGGTCCGTGCGAGCGCGCGCACCAGCAGCCAGGAACCGAGGCCCCCGACGATCAGACCGGAGACGACGGTGGTGATGGTGTATACGACCGCGAACTCCGGCTTCGAACCGGGGTACGAGTACAGCAGGTCGAGGATGGACTCGCCGACCCCCGCGCCCGCCCCGGCCAGCAGCGCAGGAACGAGGCGCCAGTTCGCGTAGAGGAACAGCGCGAACACGATCTCGGCGCCGAGACCCTGGACGACGCCGGAGAGCAGCGTGGCGAAGCCCCACTGCGTCCCGATCAGCGCGGACACGATCGCGGCGACCAGCTCGCCGAACAGCGCTGCCCCCGGCTTCCGGACGATGAGCGCCACGAGGACGCCCGCGAACAGCCACGGGCCGTTCAGGATGCCCTGGAAGCCGGGCAGGACGGCCGTGACCGGGCCGGAGATCGGGTTGTAGACGACACCCCAGACCCAGAAGACGACGCCTGCGGCGACGGCGACGACGCTGGCGACGACGATGTCGACGACCCGCCAGCGGAAGGTGCGTGGGCGTGCGCCCACGGAGGAAATGGTTGCGTGCACTGTTCGTGCCCTTTCAGTCGAATGGAACAGGGCACGGGATGTGAGAAATGTCCTCCCTGCGCTGGCATGACCCAGATCAGGTTCGACGGTCGAGACTTGGAGAAGTCTCCTCTCAGCCCGGCTCACCGGACTCCCGTGTTCGCCCCCAGTCTAGACCGATCCGGGCAGCAGGTTACTTCTTGAGCGCGCGGATGACGCGGGCCCACGCTCGGCCGGCCACCCAAACGAACGGGATGCCGACGACCAGCAGGGTGATCAGGTTCGGCCGGAACCGCACGCCGAGCTCGTCGGAGACGTACGCGCCGAACGGGATCGCCACCCCGCCGCCGCCCGCGCCGCCAGGGGCGTCCTCATCCCCGCCGCCGCCCGCGCCGAAGCCGAACTGCACAGCGGCGACCGGAACGATCGTCGTGCCGTCGAGGACGACCGGCTCGCCGTAGACCGACTTGATGCCCGAGCCGGTCACGGTCTCCGCGAGTTTCAGCGAGAAGTTCGTCATGAGGCCACGGTAGCGCGCCATCCCGCCCCTGAACAGGTCGGTCCATCGTCTGGTCGGCGTCCGCCACGTCGCTCAGTCGCTGACGTACTTCGGGTTGCGCCCATCCTGCTCCTCCTCGTCGGCATCCCGGGACCGGCGGACCAGTGAGGCCGGGCCGATCATGCCGCGACCGAACCGCGCGCTGACCGCGTCGAGTGCCCGCTCGGTCTCCCGCCACTCCTCGTCGGGATCCCACAGCGCGAGCGCGTCGCCGCCGGCGTCGAGGAGCTGCTCGGCACGCACACCGATCAGACGGAGGGGCGTCTGGCGCACATCCAGCTCCAGCGCCTCGAACACATCCCACGCCTCCTCGAACAGCCGACGGCCGACGTTCGTCGGGTCGGCCAGCGTGCGCGAGCGCGTGATGGTGCGGAAGTCGGAGAACCGCACCTTGATCGCCACCGTGCGGGCGACCATCGAGTGCGTGCGCAGGCGTTCGCCGACGCGTCCGGACAACCGCAGGAACTCGCGGCGAAGGGTGTCGACGTCTCCCACATCGGTGCCGAACGTGTTCTCGTGGCCGATGCTCTTCTCGCGCGACTCGGTGACCACCCGGCGCGCGTCGCGACCGTTGGCGAGGTCGTGCAGCCGTCGGCCGCCGGCATCCCCCACCGCCTTCTGCAGCACGTGCAGCGGCGCGTCCGCCAGGTCGGCGACGGTGAGCAGTCCCATCCGTTCCAGCGACGCCTGGGTGCTGGCGCCGACGCCCCAAAGCGCCCCGACCGGCAGCGGACGCAGAAAACTCAGCGTCTCCGCACGCGGGACGACCAGCAGGCCGTCCGGCTTGGCGCGGCCCGACGCCAGCTTCGCCATGGACTTCGTCGCCGCCACACCGACCGAGCAGGTCAGCCCGGTCTCCTCGACGACGCGCGAGCGGATCAGCTCGGCGATGCGCCGAGGCGAGCCCAGCAGTCGGCGTGCGCCAGACACATCCAGGAAGGCCTCATCGATGCTCAGCGGCTCGACCAGCGGAGTCACCTCGTGGAAGATGTCCATCACCTTGGCGGAGTACTCGGTGTAGCGCTCGTAGTGCGGCGGCAGGATGATCGCGGTCGGGCACAGCCGCAACGCCTGCGACATCGGCATGGCACTGCGGACACCGTACCGGCGCGCCTCGTACGTCGCGCTGGTCACCACGCCGCGGCCGCCCGCGTGGCCGACGATTGCCGGCTTGCCCCGCGCATCCGGACGCTCCAGCAGCTCCACCGACGCGAAGAAGGCGTCCATGTCCACGTGCAGGATGGAGGACTCCGAGTCGTCGACATCGGCAGCGCTCACCTGCCGCTGGCTGCCGTCCGTTCGTCCCACCCCTCCAGCTTCTCACCCCCGCCCGACTCTGGCGACGAACCGGGATACGTTGGGACCATGGAATTCAGGTACCTCGGCAACAGCGGGCTCAAGATCTCGGAGACCATCTACGGCAACTGGCTGACCCACGGCTCCCAGGTCGAGAACGACACGGCGACGGAGTCGGTGCATGCAGCGCTCGAAGCGGGCATCACCACGTTCGACACCGCCGACGCGTACGCCAACACCGTCGCGGAGCAGGTGCTCGGCGACGCGCTGCGGAACGAGCGCCGCGCCTCGCTCGAAATCTTCACCAAGGTCTACTGGCCGACCGGTCCGAAGGGCCACAACGACGTCGGGCTGTCGCGCAAGCACATCCTGGAATCGATCAATGGCTCGCTCCAGCGTCTCGGCACCGACTACGTCGACCTGTATCAGGCGCATCGCTACGACTCCGAGACGCCGCTCGAGGAGACGATGCAGGCGTTCGCCGACGTCGTGCGGCAGGGCAAGGCCCTCTACATCGGCGTCAGCGAGTGGACGGCCGACCAGCTGCGGGCCGGACACGCGCTCGCGAAGGACCTCGGCATCCAGCTCATCTCGAACCAGCCGCAGTATTCGATGCTGTGGCGCGTCATCGAGAAGCAGGTCGTGCCGACCTCGGCCGAGCTGGGGATCTCGCAGATCGTCTGGTCACCGGTGGCGCAGGGCGTGCTGACCGGCAAGTACAAGCCGGGCCAGCAGGCGCCGGAGGGCAGCCGCGCGGCCGACGAGAAGGGCGGCGCCGACGCGATCCGCAGCTTCCTGCGGGAGGACGTGCTGACGGCTGTGCAGGACCTGCAGCCGATCGCGGACGAGCTGGGCATCACCATGGCGCAGCTCGCCGTGGCGTGGGTGCTGCAGAACCCGAACGTCGCCGGTGCCATCGTCGGCGCGTCCCGACCCGATCAGGTGAAGTCGAACGCCGCGGCGGCCGGGATCAAGCTCTCCGGCGACGTGCTGGCGCGCATCGACGAGGCCGTCGGCGACATCGCAGAGACCGACCAGGCACTCACCGTCTCCCCCGCCAAGCGCCCCGCCTGACGCGCCGCACCGCGCCCGCTCTCCCGCCCCCGCCTCCCTCTCGGCGCCCACGCGCCTCCGACTCGGTGAGTCGTGAGTCGTTGTCGGAATTCCCGCCGAGTGGTGACGTCATGTCGCTACTCGGCGGGGATTGCGGGCTGCGGCGCGGCGGCAGGGGTCAGACGAGGGCGGCGACGAGCGGGCGGAGCCAGTCGCGGAACGCGGCCGAGTCCTCGCGCAGCGTCGCGCTGATGACGACGGTGTGCGGGCCGACGATCCACGCGCCCTTCTCCGCCAGCGGGAGCACCTCGATGTCGAGCCGGAAGTACCCGGCCTGGCGTCGTAGCTCGTGCTCACGCTCGTGGACCACCCCGACGATGTCGGCGGCTCGGCGGGCGTGGGAGTCGGCGCTCGCTGCGACGTACTCGGCGTGACGTGCGCCCGCCCAACCGGCCGCGGCGTCGTAGTGGGCGATGATCGCGTCCTGCAGGGCGATGGCCCGGTCGAATGCCTCGAAGTGCGGCGGATGCAGCAGCGGCGCGCTGAGGCGACGGTGCCGGTCCGCTGCCACCTCGAACCACGCCTGCCACTGGGCGGCCAGAGCGTCGTCCGGCCCGGCCGGCCCGTCGTCGAGGCCGGGACGCGACGTCCTGCCGCCGGTCGGCCCGACCAGCGGCGCCGGACGCATCCGTGCGCGACCGTCGGCTGGAGCGGGTCGCGGGCTGTGCAGCGCCGGCGCGACGGCAGGATCCAGACCGGGGAGCTCCGGTCTCGCCCGGTCGCCGAGACCGGTGAGGTCACGCAAGGCGAGGGCCATCAACAGGTCCCACGGGCAGTCCTCCGTGACCTGCCATCGAAGGGTGCCCTCGACGAACATGCCGACATTGTAAGTTCGCGCCCTGCGCGAAGGTAGAGGGTGCCGAACCGGTTCAGTCGACGAGCGGCTCCTCGGCCACGAGCAAGAAGGAGGGGATGACCGCTCGCTCGTACGGGCCGCGGCCGTCGCGGCGGTGCTGCGGCTCGAAGAACGACACTGTCCAGGTGGTCAGCCCGTCGATCGGGCCGTACACATTGCGCAGGCTCCGGTCGCCCGGGGCCACGATCACGCCGGTCGGCTCGCCGGTCCAGTCCTCGGAGGTCGGGGCTTCGTTCTCGCGCACGTACACCTGGACGCCGACACCCAGTCCCGGTCCTCCGTCGGTCGTCCGGCCGTCATCCTTCGAACTGCGCTTCCACATGGCTCCCATGCTCGCATCCCGGGATGTGCGCCCGCTGCAGCGACCGGTTCGGGCCGGTCCGCGCCGGTCCGGTCGGGCCCGGCTACGACGTGGACGGCCGTGCGGTCCCCTCCGCCCGGCGCGCCGGGTCGAGGAGGCGGCGCAGTGTCCACCGCTCTGCCACGGTCCAGGCCGTCGAGGTGAGGATATAGACCGCGGCCGCGAGCGGAACGAACGCCGCGAACACCACGGTCACGTACGGCAGGAAGGACAGCGCGCGCAGCATCCCGACCGGTGCCGTCGAGCCCTCGGGCTGCGGCAGCGTGAGCACCCGGCGCGAGACGGTGGTGACGACCGCGATGAGGGCGAGCACGCCCAGGTAGACCAGCATCGCCGGCCAGACCCCGGCTCCGACACCCGCTCCCGCCAGCCCGACGAAGCTCGTGCCGAGCGGCGCCCCGAAGGCGTGCTCGCCCAGCAATCCATTGGCGTGCCCGGCGATCGTCGGATGCGTGAACACGGCGTACACCAGGGTGACGACCGGGATCTGCGCGAGCAGCGGCAGCATCCCGGCGAACGGTGACACCTGCTCGGTCTTGTAGAGCTCCATCGTCGTGCGGGCGAGCGTCTCGCGGTCGCCCGCGTGCCGCCGCTGGAACTCCGCCAACTGCGGGGCGAGCCGTCTGCGGCTGTATTCGGCGCGCACCTGGCTGACGCCGACCGGGATGAGGACGAGACGGACGAGCACCGTCAGCATGGCGACGGCGAGCAGCCCGGCGGCGGTGCCGGCGACCGGCTGGACCGTGGCGGAGAGGGCGGTGACGAGGCCGTAGGCGCCGTCCAGAACGGCCGCGATGGGCGGCCAGGAGAAGAAGTCCATGAGTGTGTGATCCCTGCGAGTCGACGGAGTGAGGACGCGTCTGGTCGCGTGGAGCGCTGTGCCCGCGATCGGCGGGCGGTGGCGCTGCTACGCGACCGGCAGGAGGATGCCGGGCGCCCTGGGCCGCGGGCGGCCGTCGGCAGCGGGATCGGACGGCCCTTCGGCGAGCCAGCCGGCGACCGGCTGCACCGGACGCGACCACACCGCGCGGACGCGGAGAGAAGCTGCCAGCGCGGCCACGGACCGGACGGCGGCAGCCGCGATCACGGCGACCAGACCGAGAGCGCCGGCCACACCGACGAGAGCGACGAAGCCGGCTGTGCTTCCGCCGGCGGCAGCGCCGAGCGAGCCCGCGCCGGACGCGAGCGTGCGTCCGAGGAGCTCCAGCAGGGCGGTCATGATGACGACGGTAACAGAGCGCGCGGCCGGAACCCAGAGCGTTCGCGCCCGGCGGACGCGTGTCGCGCGCATCCTGCTCGACGGTGGAAGGATGGAGGCATGTCTCGAGTCGCGATCATCGGTGCCCACGGAAAAGTCGCCCAGCAGCTGATGCGGGTGCTCTACGACCTCGGCGACGACTTCGTCGGCATCGTTCGCAACGACGAGCACGCGGACGACGTCTACCGCCTCGGCGGCGAGGGTGTGCTGCTCGACGTCGAGAAGTCCGAGCCGGAGGCACTCGCTGCCGCGATCGCCGGCTGTGACGCCGTGGTGTTCACCGCCGGCGCCGGCGCCGGTTCGGGTATCGAACGCAAGCGGACGGTCGACTACGGCGGCTCCGTGAAGGCTCAGAAGGCCGCTGCTCTGGCCGGAATCCGCCGCTTCGTGCAGGTCTCGGCCTGGGGAGCGGACGCACCCGTGGACGGCTCCGATCCGGTCTGGACGGCGTACATCGAAGCCAAGCGCGACGCCGACGCCGCCCTGCGCGACTCGGGCCTCGAGTGGACCATCCTGCGTCCGGGCGGCCTGACCACCGAGGAAGGCACCGGACGCATCACCCTCGGCGACAGCGTGCCGCGCGGCAGCATCGCCCGCGAGGACGTCGCCCGCCTGATCGCGCTGACGCTCCACGAACCGGCAACCGCGGGGCATCAGTGGGAGGTCATCTCCGGAGAAAGCTCCATCGAGGATGCGGTGCGGGCCCTCGTCGCCTCCGCGTAGGCTTGCGCGCGTGACCAGCGACAGCGTGACGAGCGATCCGTCCCCGTACAGCGCCAAGCCGTGGGTGGCCGCCTACGCAGCCGACGTCCCCGCCGAGGTTGCGACTCCCGACGGCTCCCTCTCGCACCTCATCGAGGAGTCGGTCGCGACCTACGGCAAGCACGTCGCGCTGGAGTTCTTCGGCGCGACCACCAGCTACGCCGAGCTGGGCGACCAGATCGAGCGTGCCGCCGAGGGGCTGCGCACGCTCGGCGTCTCGAAGGGCGACCGGGTGGCTCTGGTCCTGCCGAACTGCCCGCAGCACGTCGCCGCTTTCTACGCCGCCCTCCGCCTGGGGGCCGTGGTGGTTGAGCACAATCCGCTCTACACGCCGCGTGAGCTGCGCCACCAGTTCGAGGACCACGGCGCGACCGTCGCGATCGTCTGGGACAAGGTCGCAGCCACCGTGCAGGAGCTGCCCGCCGACCTGGGAGTCACCACCGTCGTCTCCGTCGACCTCACCCGCGCGATGCCCGCCGACAAGCGCTTCGCCCTCCGCCTGCCGATCCCGGCGGCGCGGAAGGCGCGCGAACAGTTGACCGCGAAGACGTCCGGAACCATCAGCTGGGATTCGCTGGTCGCCTCCCGGCGGCTCAAGGCGTCGTACCCGCGACCCGAGCGCGACGACCTCGCGCTCATCCAGTACACATCGGGCACCACGGGCCGGCCGAAGGGCGCCATGCTCAGCCACGGCAACCTGACGGTGAACGCCGCCCAGGCGCGTGCCTGGGTGCCCACCATCGAACGCGGCAGCTCGGTCGTCTACGCCGTCCTACCGCTCTTCCACGCGTACGGCCTCACGCTCTGCCTCACCTTCGCGATGAGCATGGGCGCCCGGCTGGTGCTGTTCCCGAAGTTCGACCCGGACCTGGTGCTGGATGTGGTGAAGAAGCATCCCGCGACCTTCCTCCCCGCCGTGCCCCCGATCTACGAACGGCTGGTGCAGGCGGCGGAGAAGCGGAAGGTGTCGCTGTCCGGCATCCAGATCGCCATCTCCGGCGCCATGAGTCTGCCCCAGGGCATCGTGGACCTGTGGGAGGGCAAGACCGGCGGCTACCTCGTCGAGGGCTACGGGCTCTCGGAGTGCTCGCCCGTGCTGATGGCCAACCCGGTCGGTGCGAGCCGCCGCGCCGGAACCGTCGGCCTCCCGCTGCCGAGCACCGAGCTCCGCGTGGCCGACCCGGACGACCCGTCGGTCGATCGCGCGTTCGGCGAGGAGGGCGAACTGCTCGCCCGCGGACCGCAGGTATTCTCGGGCTATTGGCGCAACTCCGACGAGACGGCGAAAGCGCTGACGGCGGACGGCTGGTTCCGCACCGGCGACATCGTGACGATGGATGAGGACGGCTTCGTCCGCATCGTCGACCGCATCAAGGAGCTGATCGTCACCGGCGGCTTCAACGTGTCGCCGTCGGAGGTCGAGGATGCGCTGCGCACCTTCCCCGGTGTCGCGGACGTCGCCGTGGTCGGCCTTCCTCACCGGCGTGGAGGCGAGGATGTCGTCGCCGCGGTGGTCATGGACCAGGGCGCGTCATTCGACGAGCAGGCCATCCGCGCCTACGGTCGCGACTGCCTCACGCCGTACAAGGTGCCGAAGCACGTTGTGCAGGTCGACGAGCTGCCGCGCTCGATCGTCGGCAAGGTCATCCGCCGCAAGGTGCGTGACGAGCTGCTGGCCCAGCAGGCGAAGTAGCCCGCGCGTTCGCTCCGGGGCGGCTCAACCGCCGATCGGGAATACCAGCAGGGAGCCGGTGGCCGTCGCCACCGTCTTGCCGGACGCGTCGGTGACCACCCCGTCGGCGAATGCGACCCGGTTGCCGGGCTTCGTGACGGTCGCGACGCAGGTCAGGCGCCCACTGTGCGCGTGCACCGGTCGGAGGTAGTTCACCTTGATCTCGATGGACGTGTAGCCCTGCCCCTGCGGCAGCGTCGTCTGCACGGCGCAGCCAAGCGCGGAGTCGAGCAGAGTGCACACGAGGCCGCCGTGCACCGTTCCGATCGGGTTGTAGTGCGACTCGTCGGGGTCGCACACGAAGGTGGCCGTTCCGGGGTCGGCAGAGACCAGCGTCATCCGCATCAGCTCGGTGATGGGAGGCGGCGGCAGCTCCTCGCGCAGCATCGCCCGCAGGTACTCCAGCCCGCTCATGGTCGGCATCACCGCGACGCCGGGCGCCGGGTCCTCCCAGCTGACGGTGCGGGTGCGCTCGGTGACGTCTTCGTGCATGGGGACATCCTCTCGCAGCGGTCAGCCGCTCGCGAGTCGCGCCAGCCGTCGGCGCGCCGCAAGCTCGGCCTGCGTCTGCGGACCGAGCAGCACGCGGGCCCCGGCGAGCACCGCACCGGTGGCGCCGTGCAGCGGGAGCAGGCGCTCCATGGCCGTCGGCGGGAGTCCCAGCAGCTCGCGATGACGCGGCTCGAGCGTGGAGACGGCGGCTCGGAACACGATGCGGTACGACGGCCGCAGCATCCGACGAAGCGGGGCGCGGCGGATGAACCGCACGATCTCCTCCACTTCCGGTCCCCCGCGCAGTTCGCCCGCGTCGGTGACCGCGTCGATCGCTGCGCGCAGACCGGTCGCGGTGCGTGGCGCATCCTCGACGCCCATCAACTCGGCGGCCGTCGCCCACTCGGCGACGTAGCCGTCGGCGCCGCCCGGGATCGGACCGCCCCAGTGCTCGTGCGCCGTGAGGAAGGCGTCCGTGAACGCCAGGTGCACCCAGCGGGCGAGCTCCGGATCGTTGGCCGAATAGGGCCGCTCGACCCCGTGCCCGTCGGTGAAGGTGCCGGTCACGCGGCGGTGCAGCGCGCGGACCATTTCGGACCCTGCGATCGCCTGACCGCGACTGCCGAAGGTGACCGTGTGGATCCACTGGATGGTTCCGGCGAGCCGGCCCAGCGGGTCCTCGCGGAAACGGGAGAAGTCGCGGACCCCGGCCAGCGCCCCGGGATGCAGGGCCTGCAGCAGCAGGGCGCGTGCGCCGGCCACGAGCGTCGGCATGCCGCCGTGCACCGTCCAGGCGGCGCTGTCGGGCGAGAAGAACCCCTCGTCCTCGCCCTCCTCCAGGCGGAGCACCCACGCGGGCACCTCGTCCGACCGGCCGGCAAGGGTCTCGACCAGGCGGGCACGCAGCGGCGTCAGCACGCGGTCGATCGCGGTGGAGGTCACCGGACAGCGCCGTCCGGGAGAGCGGTCTTGGTCACATCCTGACCGAGCCCCTCGATCAGCTGTGCCTCCGGAAGCTCGGCGATGAGGCGTCCCGGCAGGAGGATCTTGGAGCGGCGGACGCCCGAGCCGATGATGACGACGTCCCGCTCGGCCACCCGTGCGTCGACGAGCACCGGCCACCCGGCGGGGAGGCCGATCGGCGTGATGCCGCCGTACTCCATTCCGGTCAGGTCCACCGCGCGGTCCATCGGCAGGAACGACGCCTTGCGCACATCCAGCAGCCGCTTGACCGTGTTGTTGACGTCGGCGCGGGTCGTCGAGAGCACCACGCAGGCAGCGATCCGCTCGACGCCTTCGCGCTTGCCGGCCACGACGACGCAGTTCGCCAGGTTGGCCCCCTCCAACCCGAACTGCTCGCGCGTCGCAGCCGTGTCGGAGACGTCCGGGTCGATCTCGACCACACCGACGTCGTCCAGCCAGCCCAGTGCCTCCAGCAGGCTCAGCGTCGACGGAGCCAGCAGATCGGAGCGGGTGGATGCGGGAGCGGTCGTGAGGCCACCGAGAGTGAAGACGCCCATGCGCCTACTCTGCACGCGCCGGCTGGGAGTCCGCAAACGCCGGAGCGCGACGGCGTTCTGCCGTCGCGCTCCGGTCTTTGCGCGAAGGATGCGCCTACTCGGCGCTTCCCGCACGCTCCAGAACCAGCTCGCGCACGCGTGCGGCGTCGGCCTGGCCGCGCATCGCCTTCATGACCGCACCGATGACGGCTCCGGCGGCCTGCACCTTGCCGTCGCGGATCTTGGCCAACACATCCGGCTGGGACGCCAGGGCCTCGTCGATCGCCGCGATCAGCGCGCCGTCGTCCGAGACGACTGCGAGACCGCGAGCGTCGACGACCTCCTGCGGCCGACCCTCGCCCGCCACGACGCCCTCGAGCACCTGGCGCGCCAGGCGGTCGGTGAGCGTGCCGGCCTCGACGAGTCCGGCGAGCTCCGCCACGTGCTGCGGGCTGACCAGGGTGCCGGCTGGCACGTTCTGGGCGTTCGCGAGACGGGCGATCTCGCCGGTCCACCACTTGCGGGCGGCAGCGGGCGACGCGCCGGCGGCGACCGTCGCCGCTACCTCGTCCAGGAGGTCGGCGTTGGCGACATCCTGGAACTCGAGCGCGGTGAAGCCCCACTCGGCGACCAGACGCTTGCGGCGGACGTCGGGAGGCTCGGGAAGCGTCCCGCGCAGCTCCTCCACCCACTCGCGGCTCGGCGCGACCGGAACCAGGTCGGGCTCCGGGAAGTACCGGTAGTCGTCGGCGTCCGACTTGGGACGGCCGGCGCTCGTGGTGCCGGTGTCCTCGTGCCAGTGCCGGGTCTCCTGGACGATGGTGCCTCCGGCGTCGAGGATCGCCGCCTGACGCTGGATCTCGTAGCGCACCGCGCGCTCGATCGAACGCAGCGAGTTGACGTTCTTCGTCTCGGTCCGGGTGCCGAGCTCGGTGCTGCCGCGACGGCGAAGCGAGATGTTCGCGTCGCACCGGACGTTGCCCTCCTCCATGCGCGCGTTCGAGACGCCGAGGCCCTTCACGATGTCACGGATGGCGCGCACGTAAGTGCGACCGACCTCCGGGGCGTCCGCCTCCGTGCCCTCGATGATCTTCGTGACGATCTCGACCAGCGGGACGCCGCCGCGGTTGAAGTCGACCAGCGAGTAGTCGGCGCCCTGGATGCGACCGGTCGCACCGCCGACGTGGGTCAGCTTGCCGGCGTCCTCCTCCATGTGTGCGCGCTCGATCGCGACGACGATCTCGCGGCCGTTCTCGAGCTCGATCGTCACGCTGCCGTCGTGGGCGATCGGCTCGTCGTACTGCGAGGTCTGGAAGTCTTTGGCCAGGTCCGGGTAGAAGTAGTTCTTCCGCGCGAAGCGGCTCGACTCGGCGATCTCGCAGCCGAGGGCGAGACCCAGGCGGATGCTGGACTCGATCGCCTTCTCGTTCACCTGCGGCATCCCGCCCGGGAGGCCTAGGCACGTCGGGCACGTGTTGGTGTTGGCGCCGGAACCGAACTCGTTGGCGCACCCGCAGAACATCTTGGTCTTCGTGTTCAGCTCGACGTGCACCTCGAAGCCGAGGACCGGCTCGAACAGCTCGAGAGCCTTGTCGTAGTCCATCAGCTCGGGCTTCTGTGCGGTGGTGTTCGCCATCAGACGGCTCCCTCTTCGCTCGCGAACATCTCGGTGGCGCTCAGATCGGGCGCCTGGCTCAGCAGCGGGCCGCCCCACCGGTCGATGAGCAGCTGTTCGAGCGCTGCTCCGTAGGTGTAGAGGCGGGCGTCGGCCCGAGCCGGGGCCATCAGCTGCATCCCGACGGGCAGGCCGTCCTCGGGCGCGAGCCCGATCGGCAGGCCCATTCCGGGCACCCCGGCCAGGTTGGCCGGAATCGTGGTGATGTCGTTCAGGTACATCGCCATCGGATCGTCGATCTTCTCGCCCAGCTTGAAGGCGGTCGTCGGCGCGCTCGGGCTGACCAGCACATCCACCTTCTCGAAGGCGGCCTGGAAGTCGCGCTGGATGAGCGTGCGGACCTTCTGCGCGCTGCCGTAGTAGGCGTCGTAGTAGCCGGCGCTGAGCGCGTAGGTGCCCAGGATGATGCGACGCTTCACCTCGGGGCCGAAGCCCGCGTCGCGGGTCGCCGCCATCACGCGCTCGACGGTGACCGGACCGTCGGCCGGGTCGACGCGGAGCCCGAAGCGGACCGAGTCGAAGCGGGCCAGGTTGCTGGACGCCTCGGCGGGCAGGATCAGGTAGTACGCCGACACGGCGTACTCGAAGCTCGGCGCGCTGACCTCGACGATCTCCGCGCCGGCCTCCTCCAGCAGCACCAGCGACTCGTCGAACCGCTGCTTCACACCCGACTGGAAGCCGTCGCCGGCGATCTCGCGGATGACCCCGACGCGCACGCCCTTCAGGGCGCCGTCGCGGTGGCCGGCGCGGGCGGCGTCCGCCATCGACGGCCAGCTGTCGCTGAGCGACGTGGAGTCGAGCGGGTCGTGGCCGCCGATCACGTCGTGCAGCAGGCCTGCGTCGAGCACCGAGCGGGACACCGGGCCGACCTGGTCGAGCGAGCTGGCGAGCGCGATCGCGCCGTACCGGCTGACGCCGCCGTACGTGGGCTTGACGCCCACCGAACCGGTCACCGCGGCGGGCTGGCGGATCGATCCGCCGGTGTCGGAGCCGAGGGCCAGCGGCGCCTCGAACGCGGAGACGGCCGCGGCGGAGCCACCACCGGAGCCACCCGGGATGCGCTCCAGGTCCCACGGGTTGCGGGTCGGGCCGTACGCCGAGTGCTCGGTGGAGGAGCCCATCGCGAACTCGTCCATGTTGGTCTTGCCGAGCGGCACCAGTCCGGCCTCGCGCAGCTTGCGGACGACAGTCGCGTCGTACGGCGGGATCCAGCCCTCGAGGATCTTCGAGCCGGAGGTCGAGGGCATGTCCTGGGTGGCCAGCACATCCTTGATCGCGATCGGGACGCCGGCGAGCGGGCCCAGAGCGTCGCCCGCGGCACGACGGTCGTCGATCTCGGAGGCGGTCCGCACGGCGTTGTCGCCGGCGACGTGCAGGAAGGCGTGGACGTCGGAGTCGACGGCCTCGATGCGGTCCAGGTGGGCGCGGACGGCCTCCACCGAGGAGACCTCGCGCGCGGCGAGCTTCTCGGCGAGGGCCGAGGCGGAGAGACGGGTCAGGTCAGTCATCTCGGCCTACTCCTCATCCAGGATGGTGGCGACCTTGAAGCGGTCGCCCTCACGGGCCGGGGCACCGGACAGCGCCTGCTCGACAGTCAGCGACGGGCGGATCTCGTCGCTGCGGAACACGTTGGTGAGCGGAAGCGGGTGGCTGGTGGCCGGCACGTCAGGGCCGGCCACCTCCTGGACCTTGGCGACGGACTCGACGATCTGGCCGAGCTCCTTCGTGAGGCTCTCGAGCTCTTCCGGGCTGAGGTCGATCCTGGCGAGGTTCGCCAGGTGCGCGACCTGTTCGGCGCTGATGTCGCCTGCGCTGGTTTCAGACAAAGGTGCGTCTCCGTGGGATTCGGTGGTGGAGGGGCTCGCTCGCGATCACGAGGTCGCCCAAGCAATTGTAGGGCGAGCCGATTCTAGGGCGAGCCGAACAACCCGTGACCCAGCCGGTCGACCGCTTGGTACGCCTCCTTGTAGGTCCGCGGCACCGCCGCGCCGGGTGGGCCGTAATGGGCCATGAGCAGCCCGACCAGCCCGACGCCGGGCGGACTGAGCGGGCGGTCCTCGTCTTCCGGAGCCGGAGCGTCCGCCTCCGGGTTGGCCGGCAGGTACTGCGGATGCGTGTCCGGCCAGGTCCCCGGCTGGCGCGGCGACGTGCGATTGATCGCGTTGTCGATCGTCCGCGCACCGCGGTCGCGCTCGGTCAGGTGCGGCAGCCGGAACTTCTTCGAGAGCGTCGCGATCACCGCTGCGTGATGCATCTCCTCGTGGATGATCGTGTTCCGCTCGGTGTACGCCGAGATCGCGATCGCCGGGACGCGGACGCCCAGGCGATCGAAACCGAAGCCGTTCTCCCCCGGCCCGCCGGCGTCCGGCGGTGTGGCCGCCCCGGGCGGGACGTGATCGTACGTGCCGCCGTGCTCGTCGAAAGTCACCAGGAGCATCGTGTTCAGGGCGTTAGACCCCCTCGCGCTGCGCGCGGAACGGATCGCGGAGTACACCCGGTGCAGGAGCAGCTCGCCGGCCCTGACGTCGGAGATGGCGCCGCCGACCACAGCGCCGCCAGCGACCTCCTCGAACGTCTCCGGGCCGCCAGGCGGGTGCATGTCGTTGTGGTCGTACAGGAGGCGCGGTTCGATGAAGGCGTAGTCCGGAAGCGTCCCCTCGGCGACATCCACGTAGAACTGCGACATGGTCCGGAAGTGCGACCTCCAGTAGGGCTGCAGCGCCGGCGCGTGAATGAATCCTGTCAACGAGATGAGCTGCCGGTCGTCGTAGTAGACCCGCCAGCTGCGCCCCACATCCTGCAACCGGTTGAAGATCGTGGGCGCGTCGTTCTTCGGGTCGAACCACTTGCGCAGGCCCTCTGCGCCGCCGTTGTCGACGTACCCGTGCGACGTGGAGGCGTTGAAGAACGACCGGTTGCAGAACGTCTGAGACGGCACGGCGCAATGCCAGTCGTCGTAGACCGCGAACTGCCGCGCGAGGGTCGAGAACACCGGCAGCATGTCCGGGCTGAAGCCGCCCATGACACGGCGGTAGTCGTCGAGCGCCGGCTCCCGTCCGGTGTCCTTGCGCAGCACGCCGACGTAGTCGCGGACGAAGCCGCGCATGGTCGGTGCCGCTCCCGGCTTCGGCGCGTTGTAGGGAGGCTGCAGCTCCGGCAGGCGGGCGTCCGCGTTCGACGGCGGGTCGACGACCTCGTACAGCTGCGTGTTGACGTGCGGGTACACCTCGCCCGGGTCCGGCGACGGCTGGCGCATCACGAAGTCGGTGGTGCCCTCGTAGAGGTGCGCGGGGATGTCCGGGCCGCCCGCCGGGTCGGGGTTGCTGTGGTCGCCGAAGGCGAGACCCTCGAAGCGCCGGCCAGCTGGCAGGTTGTCGTGGTCGTACAGGTGGCCGAGCAGGTTGTCGAAGGAGCGGTTCTCGTACATCAGCACGACCAGGTGGTCGAAGCCCGGGCCGGCGCCGCGTGGCGGCAGCGGCGGGAACTCCTCGCCCGACTCGTTCGCGGTCGGAGAACCCTGCGCTGCCGCGGAGCCGATCGCCGCGCCGGCGGCTCCGCCGGTCGCACCGCCGGCGACCGCGCCCGCCGCGACCAGGCCGGCGCCCTTCAGGAACGCACGACGGCTCGCTCCGCGATCGCCGGGCTCGTCACGCGGCACGGGAGGCAGGTCGTCGTCCGGTCGCATCCCACCCATTATGGATGTCGCCGCCGACTGCGCCCAGGGCCGCTCAGCGCGCAGAGGACGAGGAGTCGCCCGTCAGGACGAGGTCTCCGCGGTCGATGCCGATCATGGCGAGGTTGCGCATGCACTCCGTGCCCACGGTGAAGTACTCGTTGTGGCCGGACGAGCCGGCGAGGCTCGCGTGCGTGAGCGGGTCGACGGCGCCGCCGACACCCATGGGCTTGGCGCCATAGGCCGGCGATCCGGGGTCGCTGCCGAAGAAGGCCGTGTTCACGATCGGGTCCATCGGCGCCTCGCCGACGAACACGTTGCCGCCGGTCACCGAGAGCCCGGCGACCGTCTGCGCGGCGCTTCCGGGCGAACCCATCAGCGCCAGCGCATCCACCGAGACCGTGTGCCGTTCGAGGGCCATGAGAGCGGCGGTCGAGCCGTAGGAGTGGGCGAAGACGCTGAGGTAGGGCTGGTCGTCGGTGCGGAGGGCGCGGATGCCCTCCAGAGTGCGTTCGAGACTGTCGGCGCCCTGGGTCGCCAGCGCTGTACCGCCGATGTTGGTGAGGACCGGCGTCTGGTAGCCGATCCAGGCCACCACCGCGACGCCCGGCGTTCCGCCGTTCCCGCGGGGACCGAGGATGCGGCGCAGGAAGCCGGTCTGGAGGTCGTACTGCTCCTGGGCGACCTTGCCCCACGCCTCGATCTGCTCCCCCACCGACATGTACATGCCGGGCACCAGGACGCTGACGTACCGCGCGGTGCTGAGGTCGCCCACCACGATCGACGCCTTGGCGTCCGCCGTGGGGTCGAGGCTGACGAGCGTCCGCTTCACGCCGTCGTGCTTCGCCAGCGCCGTCTTCACGTTGTCGAGGGTCTGCAGCTGCCGCTGCAACGCAACCCGCTCGGCGCGTCCATGCTCGGTCTTCAGCGTCTGCGTGACGCCCTTGATCGTCTGCGCGAGGTCGAGGGCGTTGGCCCGGCCACGGATGTCGTACGGCACGCCCTCCAGGTTGCCGACGACATGCGGTGCCGCATGGATGAGCAGGTTCTGCTTGGCAGGGTCGATCAGCTTCCAGACCCGGCCGACATCCGCGGGGGCGGGCGCCTGGCGCAGCAGCGACTCGAGTTTGGTCCGGTTCGCGTCGAGGAAGGACGGAAGCGCCGACGCGTCGACCCCGGCGACGGCGCCGAGGACCGACATCGAGCTTCCCGCGCTGGGCGCGGACGGCACGTCGGAGACAGGACCGGACACCGCGGACGAGAGACCGGAATAAGACACGGCCGAGATGGAGACCGGGCTCGCGTGAGCGGCGTCGGCAGGCAGCACGAAAGCCCCGGTCAGTCCTGAGACTGCCGAGGTAACGGTAAGTACAGCTGCAAAGCCGACCAGCACTCCGTCCGGGTCCCTCCGAGAGCGAGCGAGCTAGGCCCTAAAGGTGCGCCCGGGGGAGCGCACGTTTCGACTCTACCCATGAATGGGTGGCGGACGGCAACACGTTCTACCCCCGATTCAGGGGGAGAACTCGAATCCTGTCCACAGGATGACGGACCGGAATCTCACTCTTCGAGGGCCGCGGGCCCCTCCTCGACCAACTTCTTGAACTGGGCCGCGTCGATGACCCGGACACCGAGCTCCTCCGCCTTCGCCAGCTTGGAGCCGGCGCCCGGTCCGGCGGCGACGAAGTCCGTCTTCTTGGAGACGCTGGATGCCGCCTTGCCGCCGGCCGCGATGATCGCCTCCTGCGCACCCTCGCGGCTGTAGCCCTCCAGGGACCCTGTCGCGACGACGGTCAGCCCCGCGAGCACTCCCCCGGCCTCGTCCGAACGGCCCGGTCCCGGGTGGCCCGGAGTGGCGAACTGGACGCCATCAGCCGCCCAGCGCTCAATGATCTCGCGGTGCCACTCGACCTCGAACCAGGCCAGCACCGCGTCCGCGATGATGCCGCCGACACCGTCCACCGCCGCGAGCTCGTCCCGCGAGGAGGAGCGGATGGCGTCCAGCGACCCGAAGTGGTTCGCCAGTGCACGCGCGGCGACGGGGCCGACGTGACGGATGTTCAGAGCGACCAGGATGCGCCACAGCGGCTTCTCGCGCGCGGTCGAGAGGTTGCTCAGCAACTCGATGGCATTCTTCGACGGAACGTACAGCTGGTCGCCGTCGAAGGCCTCCGCCGCGGGTTCGAAGGGTCCGTCCTTCTTCTGACGCCGACGGCGGAACGGAGTGTCTACCTTCTGGTCCCCCGTGTCCGTCAATTTCGGCAATCCGGTCTCCGAATCGCGGACGACGACCTCGATCGGGAAGAGGTCGGCGAGCGTGAGACCGAACAACCCGGCTTCCGTCGGCAGGGGCGGATTCTCGGGAAAACGCGGCTGGGTCAGCGCAGCAGCGGCCACTTCGCCGAGCGCCTCGATGTCGAGCGCACCGCGGGACCCGATGTGCTCCACCCGCCCGCGCACCTGGGCGGGGCAGAACTCGGCGTTCGGGCAGCGCAGGTCGATGTCGCCCTCCTTGGCGGGGGCCAGCCGGGTTCCGCACTCCGGGCAGTTCTCCGGCATCACGAACTCGCGCTCGGTGCCGTCGCGCAGCTCGACCACCGGGCCGAGCACCTCCGGAATCACGTCCCCGGCCTTGCGAAGCACCACGGTGTCCCCGATCAGGACGCCCTTCGCCTTCACGACCTCCTGGTTGTGGAGGGTCGCCTGACGCACCTCGGAGCCGGCGACGCGCACCTTCTCCATCACCGCGAACGGCGTCGCGCGGCCGGTGCGGCCGACGCTGACGACGATGTCGAGCAGCTTCGTGTTCACCTGCTCCGGCGGGTACTTGTAGGCGATGGCCCAGCGGGGCGCGCGACTGGTCGCGCCCAGTTCGTCGTGCAGGGCCAGTTCGTCCACCTTGATGACGATGCCGTCGATCTCGTGCTCCACAGCGCCGCGGTGCGCGCCGTAGTACTCGATGAACTCGTCGACCTTGCGGACGTCGTCGACCACTCGGTAGTGCGTCGAGGTCGGCAGTCCCCATCCCTTCAGCAGCTCGTAGACCTTCGACTGCGCGTCGACCGGCGGGTTCTGCCACGCCCCGATGCCGTGCACCAGCATGTGCAGTCGACGGAGCCGGTTGTGCATCAGCTCCAGCTGCGCCGGACCCTTGCCTTCTGCTTTCTGCCGCAGCGAACCGCTCGCCGCGTTGCGCGCGTTGGCGAAGACGCGCTCGCCTGCCTCGAGTTGGTGTGCGTTGAGCTCCTCGAACTCGGCGACCGGGAAGAACACCTCACCGCGCACCTCCACCAGGGCCGGCGGCTCGTCGGTGTCGAGTCGCGTCGGGATGGCCGGGATCCAGCGGATGTTCTCGGTCACGTCCTCCCCCACCACCCCGTCGCCGCGGGTGGCGGCCGAGACCAGTACGCCCTTCACATAGCGGAGGTTGATCGCCAGGCCGTCGATCTTCAGTTCGCAGAGGTAGTCGACCCGACGACCGGCATCCCGCTCCACACGCGCGGCCCACGCCTCGAACTCCGCGAGGGAGAAGACGTTGTCGAGGCTCAGCATCCGCTCGGCGTGCTCCACCGGGGCGAACAGCGTCGTCTGAGCGCGGCCGCCCACCGTCTGGGTCGGGCTGTCCTGCGATTGCAGTTCAGGGTGGAGCCGCTCCAGCTCCTCGAGCCGCCGCATCATGCGGTCGTACTCTTCGTCGCTGACGAGCACGGTGTCGCGCTCGTAGTACGCGTCGCGCAACTCCAGGATGCGCGTCGTCAGCTGCTCCGCCTCGCTCCGCGCATCCGCGAGCTGGCCGTCGGTCGTCGTCTCGATCGCCACCCGTCCAGCTTATTCGCGACCCCCGACGCCGGCGCCCGCAACGGAGGAGACCCGCACGGACACGCCGCCCTGCGTCGGGACACGGAGGTGCCTGCGGGAGTCCGCCCCCGTCCTCCTCCGTCTCTCGCGCTGAGGGCCGGCGCCGGAAACGGAGGAGGCCCGCCCCGCGTTCGGTCACAGACTCCTCCGTTCCTCCACGAAATCGCCCCTCTCCGCGCGGGCATCCTCCGTTGCCGGAGGCTCACGGATGGCTGCGCCGCACCGGGATCGACCGACGGCTGAGCACCGCCGCCACGAGGAAGCACGCCGCTCCGAGGAGCGTGCCGAGGTTCGCCCAGAACAGGCTGACGAGGTCGCCGGTCGCGGGAAGGGTATACGCACCCACGGCGGAGATCCCGAAGAAAACGGACCCGAGGAGGTTCAGCCACGCGCCGTGCCAGGTGCGGGCGCGCGGATCCCAGAGCCGCTCCCGATCGACGGTCGCGACCACCGCGAGTGCGCTGGCCAGCAGGAAGCACAGGGAGCCCAGGGCATCCGGTCGCCAGCCGTCGCCGATGCGGGCGTCCTCGTTGATCGCGACGACGAGCGCAGCCGTCGTGCTGGCGTTGAAGAGCAGAGTGCCGACGAACTGCACCGCGGCCGCCCACCAGTCATAGCGGTCGGGTCGGTTCGAGCCGCGACGAGGTGGTCGGCGACCGCTCAGAGCGAGCTGGATCAGGGCCGCCGCTGTGAAGAACAGTGCCCCGACGAAGAACGTCAGGTTGGTGACGATGGCCCCGACGGCCTGCTGGTAGAACGGCACGGCCCCGACGAAGAAGAACAGCGAGCCGATGCCGAAGCCCCAGGCCTCGCGCCGGAGACGGATTGCTCGCTGTGCCGTCATGTCCGGAGCCTAGGGCTCAGCGGCCCTGCGCGGCACCGGCGATTTTGGTTCAGACCGGGACGGCGGAGATGGTGCGATCGATGGTCGTCTGACCGAGGACGCGGGTGCCGACGTAGACCACCGCCGTCTGCCCAGGGGCGACACCGTTGAGCGGGATGTCCGGACGGACGACCAACTCACCCGCGGTCACCGACGCGACGGCGGGCACGGGATCGGCGTGCGCGCGGATCTGGACCTCGCACGCGAACGGGGTGGCCGGGTCGGCCGGCGGCTGCCCCGCCCAGGTGAAGCGCGAGCCGGCGATCTCCGCGATGTCGAGCGCCTCGCGCGGACCGACGACCACCTCGTTCTCCTTCGGTCGCACCTCCAGCACGAAGCGGGGGCGGCCGTCAGGCGAGGGGTAGCCGACGTTCAGGCCCTTGCGCTGCCCGACCGTGTACGCGTGCGCACCTTCGTGGGAGCCGAGGCGGTTGCCCTCCCGGTCGACGATGTCGCCGGTGGCGGTTCCGACGCGCTCAGCAAGCCAGCCGCGGGTGTCCCCGTCGGGGATGAAGCAGATGTCGTGCGAGTCCGGCTTGTTCGCGACGCTCAGGCCGCGCGCCGCGGCCTCCGCTCGCACCTCCGCCTTGGACGGGGTGGCACCGAGCGGGAACATCGCGTGCGCGAGCTGCTCCGTCGTGAGCACGCCGAGCACGTACGACTGGTCCTTCGCCCAGGCGCTCGCCCGGTGCAGCTCGCGGTTGCCATGCTCGTCGGTGACGATCGCTGCGTAGTGGCCGGTGCAGACCGCGTCGAAGCCGAGGTCGAGAGCCTTCTCGAGGAGGGCGGCGAACTTGATCCGCTCGTTGCAGCGCATGCACGGGTTCGGGGTGCGGCCCGCGGAGTACTCCGCGATGAAGTCGTCGACGACGTCCAGCTTGAAGCGCTCGGAGAAGTCCCACACGTAGTACGGCATGCCGATGATGTTCGCGGCGCGCTGCGCATCCATCGAGTCTTCGATCGTGCAGCACCCCCGACTGCCGGTGCGCAGAGTGCCCGGCATGCGCGACAGCGCGAGGTGGACGCCGACCACGTCGTGGCCGGCCTCGACGGCGCGGGCCGCCGCCACTGCGGAGTCGACTCCCCCGCTCATCGCTGCCAGAACCTTCACCCGCCGATTGTACCTGCGCTCACCTGGGTGCCCCCGCCGCGCCTCCCGTGGGCTCGATTTGCGCCAAATCTGCCTTTTCACCCGGCGTAAGGCACGATTTGGGGCAAATGTGCGAGCCGAGGTACGAGTCAGGATTTGGGGCAAATGTCGGCTTCGAGTGGGCGAGAGCGACGATTCGGGGCAAATGTCGGGCTCAGCGAGGCGAGGGAGTGCGGGGTCAGCGGCCGAGGCGGGTCGCCCGCTCGGCGAGGCCCGCCCGGGTCGCCTGCGCGTAGGCGGCGGGCAGCGCGCCGAGCAGCGCGTCCACGTCGGCCTCCGTCGAGGTGCGGCCGAGCGTGAATCGCAGCGCGCTGCGTGCCTCCTCGTCGCTGCGGCCCATCGCGAGCAGCACGTGCGACGGTTCCGGGATGCCGGCCTGGCAGGCCGACCCCGTCGAGACGGAGACGCCCGCCATGTCGAGCAGGAACAGCAGAGAATCGCCCTGCGCGCCGGGGAACGTGAAGTGAACGTTGGACGCGACCCGCTCGCTGCCCGGCTCCGGCCCGCTCAGCACCGCCTCCGGCACCGTCGCCCGCACCCCATGGATGAGCCGCTCCTGCAGCGCCCCGAGCCGCGCCGCCTCCGCTTCGCGCTCGCCTTCCGCCGCACGCGCCGCGACCGCGAACGACACGGCCGCCGCCACATCCTGCGTCCCGCTCCGCACCTGCCGCTGCTGCCCGCCGCCGTGGATGAGCGGAACGACCGTGGAGGCGCGGCTCAGCACGAGCGCCCCGATGCCGACAGGGCCGCCGATCTTGTGGGCGGAAACGCTCAGCGCATCCACACCGAGGACCGCGAAGTCGAGCGGAAGGTGTCCGTAGGCGGCGACCGCATCCACGTGAACGGGTACACCGGCCGTGCGCGCCGCCGCGGCGAGCGCTGCTACGGGCTGAACCGTGCCGACCTCGTTGTTGACGGCCAGGAAGGTGAGCAGCGCGACATCGGCCGCGTCGATCTCGGACGGCACGACGACCCGGCCCGACGCGTCGAGCGGCAGCCAGGCGGCCTGCGCCCCCTCCGACCGTTCCAGCCACTCCACCGTGTCGACGGTCGCGTGGTGCTCTCCCCCTGGCACGAGGATGCGCGGCCGGTGCGCTCCGTCGTTGCGTGCCCAGAACATCCCTTTGACGGCCAGGTTGATCGCCTCGGTGCCGCCGGAGGTGAAGACGACCTCGATCGGCTCGGCGCCGAGGGTCGCAGCGACGGTTTCCCGCGCCTCCTCGAGCATCCGCCTGGCCTGCTGACCCTGGCTGTGGATGCTGGAGGGGTTGCCGACGACGCCCATGGCCTCGGTGTAGGCGGCGATCGCCTCCGGGCGCATCGGCGTGGTGGCGGCGTGGTCCAGGTAGACCGGCACGGTGCCCTCCGAAGCTGACGTCCAGGCGTGTGTCACTACTCTAGAGCGCATGACCTCGACCGATCCTTTGCGGAACCTGGGTGTACGCGTCGGGCCGCACGGGGGCGAGCTGCGGGTCTTCTCGGCGAGCGCCGACGGCATGGAGCTGTGCCTGTTCGACGAGACCGACCCGAACTGGCTGACCAAGTCGGTGCCGATGACGCGCGACGCGAACAACGTCTGGGTGGGCCGCTCTCGCTCGCTGACCGTCGGCAGCCGTTACGCCGTCCGCGTCTCCGGCCCCAACGCGCCCGCGAACTCCTTCGACCCGGAGGCGCTGCTGCTCGACCCGTACGCGCGCTCTGTGGTGCGGGTCGCCTCGGACGGCTTCCGTTCGGTCGTCGTCTCTGACGCCTTCGACTGGGGCGACGCGCGCAAGCCGGGCACCCCGCTGGACCACACGGTCGTCTACGAGGCGCACGTGAAAGGCATCAGCCGGCTGAACCCGTCGGTTCCGGAGGAACTGCGCGGCAGCTATGCGGGCCTCGCCCACGAGTCCACCATCGCCTACCTCAAGGACCTCGGCGTGACCGCCGTTCAGCTGCTGCCGGTGCAGGCGTTCGTCTCGGAGCAGCGTCTCATCCAGCAGGGGCTCACCAACTACTGGGGCTACAACACGCTCAACTTCTTCAGCCCTCACGCGCCCTACGCCTCGCGTGCGGCACAGTCGGAGGGGCCCGCCGCCGTGATCGCCGAGTTCAAGGGCATGGTGAAGCTGCTGCACCTGGCCGGCATCGAGGTGATCCTCGACGTCGTCTACAACCACACGGCCGAGGAGGGCATCGGCGGCCCGCGCGGCAGCTTCCGCGGCATCGACAACTCCACCTACTACCGGCACGACGACACCGGCGCGTACATCGACGTGACGGGGTGCGGCAACACGGTCGACTTCGGTAAGCCGGTCCCGCAGCGGCTCGTGCTCGACTCGCTCCGCTACTGGGCGAACGAGATGCAGATCGACGGCTTCCGCTTCGACCTCGCGGCCACGCTCGGCCGCGGCATGGACGCCGCCTTCCACCGCGACCACCCGCTCCTCCTCGCCGCGCAGTCCGACCCGGCGCTGCAGGGCGTCAAGCTGATCGCCGAGCCGTGGGATGTGGGACTCGGCGGCTGGCAGACCGGCAACTTCCCCGGCCCCATCGACGACCACCCCGGATGGTCGGAGTGGAACGACCGCTACCGCGACCGGGTCCGCAACTTCTGGCTCGCCGACATCGCGGAGGCCCGCCGCCACGGCCAGGCGCCGGTCGGCATCGGCGGCTTCGCGACCCGGCTAGCCGGCTCCTCCAACACGTTCTCGGCGGAGCGCGGACCACTCGCATCGATCAACTTCGTGACCGCGCACGACGGCTTCACCATGTCCGACCTGACCGCGTACGACGTGAAGCACAACCTCGGCAACGGCGAGAACAACCGCGACGGCACCGACAACAACCGCTCGTTCAACCACGGCGTCGAAGGTCCGACCGTGGATGAGGCGGTGCTGCTCGCCCGCACCAAGGCCGTCCGCAACCTGATGGGGACGCTGCTGCTCTCCGCCGGCGTGCCGATGCTCACATCCGGCGACGAGTACGGGCGCAGCCAGCGCGGCAACAACAACGCCTACTGCCACGACAGCGAGCTGACCTGGCTGAGCTGGCTGCGGACCCGTGAGCAGCGGGAACTCTACGACACCACCAAGCGGCTGCTGCAGCTGCGGCGGGAGAACCCGGCGCTGCGTCCCAGCCGCTACGCGGTCTCCGGCCAGGCGACGCCGAACGCCAGTCACATGGACTGGTATGACGCAACGGGCCAGCGGATGGACGACGAGGACTGGAATTCCCCCGAGAACCGGACCCTGCAGTACCTTGCGGCATCGACACCGGTCACGGAGGCGTTCAACCGCATCCTCCTCATCGTGCACGGCGTGGAGGACGACGTGGAGGTGTCCCTGCCGGTCGCCCCCGGCGTCACGTCCTACCAGCTGCTGTGGGACTCGTCGACCGAGGTGCCGATCCCGGAGGACGCGGCCGAGCTCGCACCGGGTTCCGCGCGGCTCGTCGGCGGCACGTCGATGCAACTGTTCCGGGCGAACGGTCCGCGGGTGGAGGAGCTGGGCTGATGGTCCGGCAGAAGGCGTCCGCCGGAACGCCGGCGACGGTCGCGCTGACCGCAGCGGGCATCCCCTTCGCCGCCCATCCCTACGAGCACGACCCGGCGGCGCCGTCCTTCGGCCTGGAGGCGGCCGAGGCGCTCGGCGTCGAGCCGGAGCGGGTGTTCAAGACCCTGCTGGTCGAGACCGACCTGGGCCTCGTGGTCGGCGTCGTCCCGGTGACCGGGATGCTCGACCTGAAGGCGCTCGCCGCCGCCGTCGGCGCGAAACGCGCCACGATGGCGGACCCGGCCGTCGCCGAGCGCCGCACCGGCTACGTCGTCGGAGGGATCAGCCCGATCGGGCAGAAGACGCGGCACACGACCGTGGTGGATGAGACGGCGCAGCTGCTCGACACCGTCTTCGTCTCCGGCGGCAGGCGCGGCTTCGACGTGGAGCTCTCCCCTGGCGACCTGCTGGCGGCGACCGGCGGCGCGTTCGCCGCGATCGCGAAGTGACCGCATCCGTGGGACGCAACACGCCGCACAGCGACGCGGATAGCGGCGTGTCTCGTCCCACGGATGCGACCGAGGCGGTCTCGGTGCGGCGCGCGACGGTCGACGACGCGCGAGCGATCGCCCGCGTGCACGTCCTATCGTGGCGAGAGACCTACGCCGGCCGTATGCCTGCCGAGTTCCTCGCCGCCCTCGACATCGAGCGTTTCGCCTCACGCTGGGCGGGCATCCTCGCTGACGGCCGGACGGACGCCTTCATCGCCGAACGCGACGGCGAGGTCATCGGATGGGCCACCGCCGGCGCAGGCCGCGACGACGATGCGCCGCGCCCGCGCGAGCTCGAAGGCATCTACCTGCTGGCGAGCGCGCACGGCTCCGGTGCCGGCCAGCAGCTGCTCGACGCGGTGATCGGGGACGCCCCCGCGTACCTCTGGGTGCTGGACGGCAACGCCCGGGCCGAGGCGTTCTACCGCCGGAACGGGTTCACCCGCGACGGCGGCGCCACCACCCATCCGGTCGGCGACACGTCCGTCCCCGCCGTACGCATGTCCCGCTGACCGCCGCACCCGCAGGCCCCCACCCGCAAGCCCCACCGTCGAGTACACGAATTCTGCACGCAAACAAGCGTCCGAGCGTGCAGTATTCGTGTACTCGACGGCGGGCGGCGGGGGGCGGGGGCGGGTAGGCGCGGGCGACGGGAGCGGGCGTCAGGATGCGACGGTGACGAGACCGAGCTCGGCCGGGGTGAGCAGCAGGTCGTTCACCGGCACCACGCGGACCGTGTAGCCGAAGGACCCCGCCCAGGCGAGACGGACAGTTCCGACGAACTCGTGCGCCACCGACGCGTCGTGCGTTCCCGGAACCGCTGAGTCCACCGTGAGGGCCTGGCGGCGGACGTCGGTCAGGTCGCCGCCGTCGTGGCTGCGGCCGAAGACGACCTGCACCTCGACATCCTCGGGAGCCAGGCCGTTGAGGTTCACCAGTGCGCGCACGTGCAGCTCGTCGCCGACCTGCGGCACCGCGTCCACCCCGCCCGCGTCGACGTGGGCGACATTGACCCCCGGCCAGGCCGCCTTCACGCGTCCCTTCCACGTGGCCAGCGACCGCGCCTCGGCGTAGTCGTTCTCGCTCAGGCGCTTCTCGTAGTCCGCGGCCGGCACGTACAGGCGCTCGACGTACTCGCGCACCATCCGCTCCGCCGACAGCGGCGAGGACAGCGTGGCCAGCGTGTGCCGGATGCGCGCGATCCACGCGGTCGGCACATCGTCGCCGTCGCGCTCGTAGAAGCGGGTCGCGATCTGGTTCTCGATCAGGTCGTACATCGCCTCCGCCTCGAGCGCGTCGCGCTCGGCGCTGTCGCCAGCCGCGTCGGCGGACGGGATCGCCCAGCCGTTCTCGCCGTCATAGAACTCGTTCCACCAGCCGTCGAGGATCGACAGGTTGAGCGCGCCGTTGAGCGCGGCCTTCATCCCAGAGGTGCCGCAGGCCTCCAGCGGCCGCAGCGGGTTGTTCAGCCAGACGTCGGTTCCGGGGTAGAGCAGCTGCGCCATCCCGATGTCGTAGTCGGGCAGGAACACCATCCGCTGCCGGATGTCGGCCTCCGATGCGAACTGCACGAGCTTCTGGATGAGGCGCTTGCCCTCGTCGTCGGCCGGGTGCGACTTGCCGGCGATCACGAATTGCACCGGCCGCTTCGGGTCGGTGAGGATGCGCCGCAGCCGGTCCGGGTCGTGCAGCATGAGCGTCAAGCGCTTGTATGTCGGCACCCGGCGTGCGAACCCGATGGTGAGGACGTTCGGGTCGAGGAGGTCGTCCATCCAGGCGGGTGAGATCCCGCCGGGGTTCTGCTCCCGCCACGCGGCCTCGACGCGGCGGCGCGCGTCCTGCACGAGCTGTTCCCGCATCCTGTTGCGCACACCCCAGAGGTCGAGGTCGCTGACGGCGGCGGCGTTGCCCCAGTCGGCGTGCGTAGTGTCCTCGGTGCCCAGCCGCTCCAGCGCGAGCGCGCGCAGCATGGGGTCGGTCCAGGTGGGTGCGTGGACCCCGTTGGTGACGGAGTCGATCGGCACCTCCTGCGGGTCGAAGCCCGGGTAGAGGCCGTTGAACATGTGCCGCGAGACGTCGCCGTGCAGCTGGGAGACGCCGTTCGCGTGCTGGCCGAGTCGGAGCCCCATGACCGCCATGTTGAAGACGGCGGGCGAACCGCCCGGGTAGTCCTCCGCGCCCAGCGGGAGCACCTGGTCGACGCTGACACCGGGCAGGAGCGTTGTCGAGAAGTAGCGCTCCACCAGCGGACGGTCGAACCGGTCGATACCGGCCGGGACCGGTGTGTGCGTGGTGAACACGGTGCCGGCGCGCACGACCTGCAGCGCCTGGTCGAAGCTGAGCCCCTCGCCGATCAGGTCGGAGATGCGCTCCAGCCCGAGGAATCCGGCGTGCCCCTCGTTGGTGTGGAACACCTCCGCCTCGGGAGCGCCGGTCAGCTCGGTCCACGCCTTCACCGCGCGCGCCCCGCCGATGCCGAGCAGCAGCTCCTGCAGCAGGCGGTGCTCGCCGCCGCCGCCGTACAGGCGATCGGTGACCGAGCGCAGCCGCTCCTCGTTGTCCGGGATGTCCGTGTCGAGCAGGAGCAGCTTCACCCGGCCGACGGCGGCCTGCCAGACGCGGGCGTGCAGCACGCCGTCCGGGAGCGCCAGCGAGATCTGCACCGGCGTGCCGTCCGGGTCGCGCAGCACGCTGAGCGGCAGGCCGTCCGGGTCGAGCGTCGGGTAGCTCTCCAGCTGCCAGCCGTCCGGAGTGATCGCCTGCGAGAAGTAACCCGAGCGGTAGAACAGGCCGGCGGCGACGAGCGGGACGCCCAGGTCGCTTGCCGCCTTCAGGTGGTCTCCGGCGAGGATGCCGAGACCGCCGGAGTACTGGGGCAGGGTGGCGGCGATACCGAACTCGGGCGAGAAGTAGGCGATCGTCTGCGGCGCGCCGTCGCCGAGCGACTGGTACCAGCGCGGCTCGCTCAGGTACGAGCGGAGATCGTCGCGGATGTGGTTCGCCCAGTCGACGTACCCCTGGTCGTCCGCCAGTTCAGCCAGACGCGACGGTTCGACGGCCCCCAGGAGGGCGATCGGGTCGTGCCTGACCTGCTGCCACAAGTCGGGCGAGATGCGGGCGAACAGCTCCTTGGTGGGCTCGTGCCACGACCAGCGGAGGTTGCCGGCGATCTCCTCCAATGCGGAGAGGTTGTCGGGGAGGACTGCTCGGACGGTGAATCTACGGATGGCCTTCACTCGGTCCACTGTAAAGGAGCCTCATGTCGGGCAGGTTAATGAGTGTACGTTCGGGAGCGTGGTGAAGAACGCAGCGACCAGATCAGCAGCCGCCGCGCCCGAGGCGTCCACGGCGAAAACCCCGAAGGCGGAACAGCCGGAGGCGGCTCAGGCCGCCGAGGCGCAACCCGCGCAGAAGAAGAGGCCCGAGCCGAGACAGATACCGAGCATGTACGAGCCCCTGCTCCCCCGCATCCCGATCCTGGAGCTCTCGCCCCAGGTCGACGAGGGCCTGTGGGCGGCGACCGCCTTCAGCGGCGAGGTGATCCCGTTCCGCGCCACGGCTTTCCGTGAAGGCCACGACAAGATCGGTGTGGACCTCATCCTGCTCGATCCCGCCGGAGAGCAGACCGAGCACCACATGCGCGCGCTCACCGCCGGCACCGACCGGTGGGAGGTGGAGGTGCAGCTGGAGCAGACCGGACTGTGGCGCTACCGCGTGCAGGCCTACGCCGACGAGTACGCCACCTGGCGGCACAACGCCGAGGTGAAGGTCCCGGCCGGCATCGACGTCGAGCTGATGCTCCGGATGGGCCACGACGTGCTGATCACCGCGTCGAAGGACAAGCGCAGGAGCACGGCCGAGCGACGGCACCTCTCCGAGGCGGCCAAGGCGGTGGCAGACGGCAAGCGGCCGGTGGACGAGCGTTTCCAGGCTGCTATCGACGACCGCATCCAGCAGGTGCTCACGGAGCGCCCGGTGGTCAGCCTGCCGTCGCTGTCCGCGACACGCGCCATCCAGGTCGAGCGGACGCGCGCCGGTGTCGGCAGCTGGTACGAGTTCTTCCCCCGGTCGGAGGGCGCCAAGAAGCGCGCAGACGGCACCTGGCAGTCCGGCACCTTCCGCACCGCCGCCAAGCGCCTCCCCGAAGTCGCCGCGATGGGCTTCGATGTCGTCTACCTGCCGCCGATCCACCCGATCGGCCGCACCTTCCGGAAGGGGCCGAACAATACGCTGGAAGCCGGCCCCAACGACCCGGGGTCGCCGTGGGCGATCGGCAGCGCGGAGGGCGACCACGACGCCATCCACCCCGAGCTCGGCACGGAGAAGGACTTCGCGTTCTTCCTGGGCAAGGCCAAGCAGGCGGGACTCGAGGTCGCGATGGACCTGGCCCTGCAGGCGTCGCCCGACCACCCATGGGTGACGACGCACCCGGAGTGGTTCACGACCCTCCCGGATGGGACGATCGCCTACGCGGAGAACCCGCCGAAGAAGTACCAGGACATCTACCCCATCAACTTCGACAACGACTACGAGGGCCTGCGGCAGGAGGTGCTGCGCATCGTCCGGCACTGGATGGCTCTCGGCGTCCGAATCTTCCGCGTCGACAACCCGCACACCAAGCCGCTGCACTTCTGGGAGTGGCTGATCCACACGGTCAACGAGACCGACCCGGATGTGGTGTTCCTGGCCGAGGCGTTCACGCGTCCCGCCCTGATGCGGACCCTGGCCAAGGTCGGGTTCCAGCAGTCCTACACGTACTTCACCTGGCGGAACACGAAGGAGGAGCTGGAGGAGTTCCTGGACTCGCTCGCGCACGAGACCGCCGACTACCTGCGGCCGAACCTGTTCGTGAACACGCCGGACATCCTCACCGAGTACCTGCAGTTCGGCGGCCAGGCGGCGTTCAAGGTGCGGGCGGCCATCGCGGCGACCGCGGCCCCGACCTGGGGCGTCTACTCCGGCTTCGAACTGTTCGAGAACGTCGCCCGGCCCGGAGCCGAGGAGTACATCGACAACGAGAAGTTCGAGTACCGTCCACGCGACTACGCCAAGGCACAGTCGCAGGGCCGCTCCCTCGCCGGCTACCTGACCATGCTGAACCGGGCGCGCAGCGAGCACCCGGCGCTGCGGCAGCTGCGCAATCTGAGCATCCACTGGAGCGACGACGACAGCATCCTCGTCTACTCGAAGTACCTCGACGGGCGGTTCACCCGGAGTGGGAAGGCGGACGCTGTGCTCGTCGTGGCGAACGTCGACCCGCACTCGGTGCGCGAGACGATCGTCCACCTCGACCCCACCGCGTTCGGCATCCCGGTCGGCGCGCGGTTCGAGGTGAAGGATCGCGTCACCGGCCAGCGCTGGACGTGGGGCACGGACAACTACGTGCGCCTTGACGCGTTCACGGAGCCCGTCCACATCCTGTCCGTCCGCCCGCTGTGACCGCTCGCGAGAACCGACCCGTGCGACAACCGACCTCGCACACGAACTGACCTCGCACACGAAACTGAGGAGTACTGCCATGTCCCCGATCCCCGAAGGTGCAGCAGCCGTCGACCTCCCCACGCTGGATGAGTCCGTGCTCGCCGCCATCGCCGGCGGCAGCTATCACGACCCGCACGCCGTACTGGGTCAGCACCAGGTGGCCGCCGACGGCGTCGCCGACCCGATCACCGTCATCCGCACGTTGCGCCCGCTCGCGCAGGAGGTCTTCGCGATCCTGTCCAACGGCGCGCATGTCGAGCTCGCCCACGTCGGCTACGGCGTGTGGCAGGGCATCGACATCGTCGGCCCCGGCGCCTACCAGATCGAGGCGCGCTACGACGACGGCACCACCTGGACCGCGGACGACCCCTACCGCTTCCTCCCCACGATCGGTCAGCTCGACCTGCACCTGATCGGAGAGGGGCGCCACGAGACGCTGTGGACCGCCCTCGGCGCGCACGTGCGCGACCTCGGCGGGGTCGTCGGCACGTCGTTCACCGTCTGGGCGCCGCACGCCCGCGCTGTCCGTGTCGTCGGCGACTTCAACGGCTGGGACGGCACCCTGCACTCCATGCGCAACATGGGCTCCTCCGGCGTGTGGGAGCTGTTCGTCCCCGGCATCGGCGAGGGCGAGATCTACAAGTACGACCTGCTGGCCCAGGACGGCCGCTGGGTGAGGAAGATCGACCCGCTCGCCCAGTTCGCCGAGACCCCGCCCGCGACAGCGTCCCGCGTCACCGTCAGCCGTCACGAGTGGTCGGACGACGAGTGGATGCGCGGCCGCGCCGAGCATGACCCGCACGCGGGCCCGATGAGCATCTACGAACTGCACTTCGGCTCGTGGCGGCCCGGCCTCGGCTACCGTGAGGCGGCGGACGAACTGATCGACTACGTCGGCGCTCTCGGCTACACGCACGTCGAGTTCCTGCCGCTCGCCGAGCATCCCTTCGGCGGCTCCTGGGGCTACCAGGTCACCGGGTACTACGCGCCGACCAGCCGTTTCGGTTCCCCGGACGACCTCAAGTACCTGATCGACCGGCTGCACCAGGCCGGCATCGGCGTGATCCTCGACTGGGTGCCCGGCCACTTCCCCAAGGACGACTGGGCCCTCGCCCGGTTCGACGGTCAGCCGCTGTACGAGCACGCGGACCCGCGCCGCGGCGAGCACAAGGACTGGGGCACCTACATCTTCGACTACGGCAACTCGCAGGTGCGGAACTTCCTCGTCGCGAACGCCCTGTTCTGGCTGGAGGAGTTCCACGTCGACGGTCTGCGGGTCGACGCCGTCGCCTCGATGCTCTACCTCGACTACTCGCGGAACGCCGGCGAGTGGGAGCCGAACATCCACGGCGGACGGGAGAACCTCGAAGCGATGGGCTTCCTGCAGGAGGTCACGGCGACCGCGTACAAGCGCAACCCGGGCACCGTGATGATCGCCGAGGAGTCCACCAGCTACCCCGGCGTGACCGCGCCCACCTCCTCCGGCGGCCTCGGCTTCGGCCTCAAGTGGAACATGGGGTGGATGCACGACGCGCTGCAGTACATCGAGGAGGACCCGATGTACCGCAACTACCACCACAGCGAGATCACGTTCTCGTTCGTCTACGCCTGGAGCGAGAACTTCCTGCTGCCGATCAGCCACGACGAGGTCGTGCACGGCAAGGGGTCCCTGCTCGGCAAGATGCCCGGCGACCACTGGCAGCAGCTGGCGAACGCCCGCGCCTTCCTGGCGTTCATGTGGTCGCATCCCGGCAAGCAGCTGTTGTTCATGGGTCAGGAGTTCGGCCAGCTGTCCGAGTGGAGCGAGGAGCGCGGCCTCGACTGGTGGATGCTCGACCAGCCGGCGCACCAGGGGCTCTGGAACCTCGTCGCCCAGCTCAACGCCGTGTACCGTGCCACCCCGCAGCTGTGGGCGGCAGACAACGAGCCGGCCGGCTTCGAGTGGCTCGACGGCTCCGACGCGCAGGGCAACGTCATCGCCTTCCTGCGCAAGGACCGCCAGGGGGACCCGATCGCGGTGCTGTTCAACTTCTCCGGCAACCCCCACGCCGACTACCGGGTACCACTGCCGTTCGCCGGCGAATGGGAGGAGCTGCTCAACACGGACGCGGAAGCGTACGGCGGCTCGGGTGTCGGCAACTTCGGTTCGGTGACGGCGGTCGATGAGCCGTGGATGGGTCGGCCGGCCTCCGCCGTGCTCACCCTGCCGCCGCTGGGCGCCCTGTGGCTGAAGCCGCGCCGCTGACGTCACGACACTGACGTCACGACCTGAGGCTACCGGTCTGAGGCTGCGGCGTCAGGTGCGCGAAGCGACCCAGGCGCCGTAGCCGAGGCCGCCGTCGACGGCGCCCTCGGGCACCAGGTTGCGCCCGGCCCGCCAGGTGGCACCCAGCGCTCCGCCCAGCCGGATCGGCAGGATGTAGCGGCGCGTGCCGCTGCCCGCCTTCCACTGCTCGGCGAGCGACCTTGCCGACTCCACCCGGGGACCGCCGACGTGGATGACACTCCGCGGCTCCCCGGCGCCCTCGGCGGCGTCGACGAGCACGCGGGCCACGTCCCCGACCGCGATCGGCTGGAACCGGGTGCCTGTCGGGGCGAGCAGCGCACCCAGCGGACGGCCGCGGTCGAAGATCGCCGTGACGAAGTCGTGGAACTGGGTCGCCCGGACGACCCGGGTGTCCAGTGCCGAGTCGAGGTAGGCGCGCTCCTGCGCGGCCTTCGCCCGGTAGTAGCCGTACGCCGACTGGTCGGCCCCCACGATCGACAGCAGCACGGCGCGGTGCACCCCGAAGCGTGCGGCGGTGTGGACGAGGTTCTGGGCGCCGGTCGCGAAGACGTGGGCGGCCTGCTTACCCGCGGCGTTGCTCGTGTCGACGATGACGTCGACCCCGTCGACCGCCTCCTCCAGCCCGGCGCCGGTCACCAGGTCGGCCGTGACGTAGGCAGCCCCGTTCACATAGGGGTCGGCGTCGTCATCCGGCACGCGGCGGGCGGCCACGACGACCTCGTGCCCCCGCTCGATCGCCTCTGCGGTGACGGCACGTCCGGCCAGGCCGGTGCCTCCGACGACGAGCACACGGGACATGCGCGATCACTCCTGAACGGTGAGACGGGCGAGGATCGCCGCCGACCGCCGCCCGTGGCGGGCTCAGTACAGCAGCGACGCCAGCCTAGCCCTGGCCTTGCTCACACGCGGGTCGTCCACACCCATGATCTCGAAATACTCGAGGATGCGCGTGCGGACCGCGTCTTTGTTCTCTGCGTCCAGCTTCGGGAACAGGGTGAGGAGGCGGTCGAACGCGTCATCGACGTGGCCGCCGGAGATATCGAGGTCGGCCACGGCGAGTTGCGCGGCAGCATCGCCGGGTGCTTCCGCGGCCGCTGCCCGGAGCTCGTCGACGGAGTGTCCGCTGAGTCGTGCCAGCAGGCTCACCTGCGCCAGACCGGCGACGGCCAGGGTGTCGCGCGGGTCCTGGGCGATGGCCGTGCGGTAGGCCCGGATGGCGCCCTCGTAGTCGCCGCGGTCGATCGCGTCGTAGGCCTCGGCGTGCAGCGGCGGCAGAGGCGGCTCCGGTGCAGCCTCCTGGACCGCGCCCTCGTCCCCGTCGGAGCCCTCGTACGCGCCGCCCTCTACGGTCACCGTGTCGGTCACGCCGTTCTGCGCGGCCAGCTGCAGCAGCTGCTCGAAGACCTCGCGCAGCTGCTCCTCCGGCACGACGCCCGCGAACAGCTGGACGGGACGGCCGGCGACCAGCGCGGCGACGGTGGGAACCGCCTGGGCCTGGAATGCCTGCGTGAGCTGCGGGTTCGCATCCACGTCGATCTTGACCAGCACCAGACGGCCGGCGAACGAGCCGATCACGCGGTCGAGCACCGACGAGAACTGCTTCGACTGCTCCGACCGCTCGCTGCCGAGGTCGACCACGACGGGGACCCGGGTGGACAGGTCGATGAAGTCGTTGAAGTTGGCGTCGGTGCCCTCGAAGTACAGGCTCGGCAGCGTCAACTCGGCGGCCGCCGGCTCACCGGCGGCCGCGTCGGCCCCAGCCGGCCGGTTGACGAGCGAGCTGAGGTCGACTGCCCCGCGCAGGTTGGTGGGCGGTGGCGGGACGTTGCTCATTGATCCTCCAGATGCGTGCGTCGGAAGGCGATCGACACGAGAGACAAGAATACTCGCGTCAGCAGCGCAGGCTACGGCAACTGCTTGGCGGAGACCATGCCCTGCGCGAACCCGAGCAGGGTGATCTTGGCGTTGGAGCCGGCCGGCGGCACGTAGAACGCCAGCTGATAGCCGAAGTCCGACTGGATGCCCGTCTTCGACGTCGCGACCCCGCTGAGGGCGGCCGCCGTGGCTCCCGCGCTCACCTCCGCGCCCGCCTCGACCACCTTCAGCACCTGCGATTCCTGCAGGTGCGTCCACACGATCGCACCGGAGTCGTTCGTCGCCATCGCGACGTCCGTGCCTTCGCCCGGCCCTGTCGTGAAGTCGAGGGAGGCAGTCGCCGGCACAGCAGCCTTCTGCTTGGCCTTCCAGTCGGAGCCGACCTGCGTCCGCAGGGTGTCGCCCTCGGCGTTGAACAGACTCGCGTACTGGCTCTTGTCGCCGTTCATCAGGATGTCGCCGTAGGCGGCCGAGACCTTCTGCGGTGCCAGTGCGAGCAGCTTGGAGTCCGGCGGCACGACGGCGGAGCCGATGCTGGCGGGAGCGAGGTTGGGCACCTTGGCTTTGGGCTCGAGGGAGATCGCGTACTCGACCTGGTAGTTGTCGCGCGGCGTCTGCTGCACCATGGTCAGCGCGATCGGCGCCTGAGCGTTGCCCTTGGCGTCCTTCGGGCTGTCGATCACGGCGGCGACGGTGCGCGGCCAGGCGTCGGTGGCCTGCGGCAGCGACAGCACGATCGGGCTGGCCGGGATCGCGGGCAGCGCGGACTCATCGGTCTTCTTCGCCCGGATGGCGTAATTCGCCTCGCGCAGCTGGAGGGCCGACCCGGTGAACCGGACCTTGGCGAGATCGGCGCTCGCCTTCGAGTCGGCCTCCGCGGCCGACTCCGAGATGCGCTTGACGATGCGCTGGAGCTGCGGGACGGTGACCGCCGGGGGCAGCTGACCCGCGTTCGGTGCCTCGGTCGCCAACGGGGTTGCGGTCTTCGACGGAGTGGTCGCCGCGTCCGTCCCGCTCGTGCAGCCGGTCAGCGCGAGCGCTCCGGCGAGGGCGACCGGGAGGATGACGCGGGCCCGGCGGGTCGACCGTCGCCCGCGCGGGGTGCTCTCGATCATGGCGGTGGGCTTGTATTTGGGGGCCTTCGGCAGCTTCGGCATCTTGGGGCCGCTCTTGCGGCGCGGCCCGCGCGACCGGCGGTGGGTGTACAGACCCCACAGGTAGAGGGCGATACCGATGACGAGAAGGATGAGCCCGCCGATGATGAGCGGGAACGCCCACGGAGTGCTGGAGTCGACCGGCCAGGTCACCGTGACCCGCGACGGGGCGGCCTTCTGTCCGTCCGTCGCGACGATGACGCTGACGTCGTCGGGGATGTTCATGCGGGTCACCTGCGCCGCATCGCCGTCGAACTCTTCGAGCCAGAGGTCGGAGCCGGCCGGGTTCGGGCCGGCGGCGGAGGTGGTTTCGCCACCCGCCGTCGCGGAGGGCGTCGGCGTGGCGGACGGCGTCGGCGCCGGACTCGGGGTTGCTGCCGCTCCGGAATCGTCGCCCGACCCCGCCGTCGGCTTCGGCGTGACGGTCTTCGTCGACAGGGCGCCCGTCGCCTTCTGGTAGTCGACGGCCACGTACTTCTGACCGCCCAGCCATGCCTTCACGTCCGCTGTACGGCCGTAAGCCACGACCGGCTTGGCACCCTGCGGAGCATCGGCGACGGTCAGTGTCTGCTGTCCGGGATGCGCATTGAGCGCGGCGCCGTCGATCATCAGGTACCGCGGGTCTCCTGACACCGTCGCGGCGGCCTGGATGTGGCTCGGCGGTGCGAAAACCGTGCGCTGCGCGATGCCGGCCACGATCATGACGGCGGCGACGACGAACGCGACGATAGCGAGTACGAAACGCAAGCAGGACTCCTCGTGTGCCAAAGTTCGGGGGCGGGCACAGGCATAAGACGATACCGGACGTGCCTGAAAGCCAGCTAACCCTTGCCTGGACGCTCGCGCTGCCCCTCGTGCGGGCGCAGACGGCAAATTGTAGGATCGACCCGGCACGCGTGCGGCGGGTCGACCCGAATCATCCCCCAGGAGTAACAACAGTGGCCACCGACGAATCCACCTTCACCCAAGCTTTCCGTGGCTACGACAAAGACGAAGTCGACAAGTCACTGCAGGAGCTGCGTCGCGAGCTCATCAAGTCGAACACGCAGGCGGCGGACTCGGCGAGGGAGATCAAGCGGCTCCAGGCGCGCATCGAAGACCTCAACGCCGAGATCGAGGAGGTCGGCAGCCCCACGTACGCCGGCCTCGGCACCAAGCTGGAGAGCACCCTCCGCGTGGCCGAGGAGCAGTCCACTCGGTTGATCGCGCAGGCCGATATCGACGCAGAGAAGCTGCGCGCGGGAGTGTCGGCCGAGATCGACAAGGTCAAGAAGGCGGCCGCAGCGCAGGCAGAACGCATCCTCGCCGACGCACAGGCCCGCGCGACCACGCTGCTGGAGGACGCGCAGATCGAGTCGGGCGAGCTGCTCACCAAGACGCGCGCCGACAAGGAGACCCTGCTCACCGACGCCATGCGCGAGGCGGCCGCCATCCGCGGCGCCGTCGCCACCGAGGCGGCCGAGCTGCGCGCGACGAGCAAGCGCGAGGCTGCGGCCGTCCGCGCCGAGGCCGACCGCGAGGCCGCCGAGCTGAAGGCCGTCGCCTCCCGCGAGGCGGAGGCAGCCCGGGCCGAAGCCGCCGAACTCGACCGGACGATCGCCACGCGCCGCGCCGAGCTCGAGAACGCCCTCGCCGACGACCGTGCCGCCTTCGAGCGCGAGGCCGCACAGACACGCCTGGAGCTGGACCGCCGGGTCGCCGAGACCGCCGACCGCCTGGTTGCTGAGGAGGCTGAGGCGCGTAACGCCCTCGCCGCCGAGGCAGCGCAGACGCGCGCCGACCTCGCAGCCGAAGTCGAGCAGCAGCGCTCCGAGCTGGCCGCCGCCATCGCGCAGAGCCGTGCCGACCTCGAGAACGAGGAGAAGACCCGCCGGCTCGCCCTGGCCACCGAGGTGGAGCAGACCACCAAGTCGCTCGCCGCGGAGGTCGAGCAGACCAAGTCCGCCCTCGCCGCGGAGGTCGAGCAGGCACGCTCCGCACTCGACGCGGACGTCACATCCACCCGCAGCTCGCTCGCGGACGACGTGGAGCGCACGAAGGCGGAGCTGGCGGACGAGGTCACCCGCACGCGCTCCGCACTGACCGAGGAGGTCACCCGAACCAAGTCGGAGCTGGAGGCGGAGGTGACGACGACGCGTTCTGCACTCGAGAACGAGGTGACGTCCACCCGCGCCGCGCTCGAGAACGAGGTGACCACGACGAAGTCGGCCCTCGCCGAGGAGGTCGAGCGGACCACGGCGCAGCTCGCGAACGACACTCTGCAGACCCGCACCACCCTGGAGAACGAGACGACCCGGACGCGCGCGGCCCTGGAAGCGGACCGCGCCGCGACCGCAGCTCAGCTCGCCGCCGACCGGGAGCAGACGGACAGCGAACTGGCCGCCGAGGTGGAGCAGACCCGCGCCCGGCTCGCCGCCGAGGCGGACGGGCAGCGGCGCGAGCTCGACGCAGAGGCCGCCGATCTCCGCGCGGAGCTCGCCGGCGAGGTCGATTCGGCCCGCACAGCCCTCGCCGCCGAGATCGCCCGCGAGCGCAGCGCCGTCGAAGCGGAGCTGACCGCCGAGCGTGCCCGGCTCGCCGCCGAGGTGGAGACGACCACCACCGCACTGGCTGCCGAGGTCGAGCAGACGCGGTCCGCCCTGGAGACCGAAGTGACCACGACCAAGGGCGCGCTCGCCGCCGAAGTCGAGCAGACCACGAAGGCCCTGCAGACCGAGGTCACCACCACGAAGGCGGCCCTCGCCGACGACGTGGAGCGCACCCGTACCGAACTCGCGGCAGAGGTCGAGCAGACCAAGACGACGCTCGCGGCGGAGGTCGAGCAGACCACTTCCGCCCTGGAGACCGAGGTCACGACCACGAAGTCGGCCCTGGCCGCCGAGGTCGCCCAGACGAAGAAGGCGCTGGCGGCGGAGGTCGAGCAGACGAAGAGCGCGCTGGCGGCCGAATCCGAACAGACCCGCAGCCGCCTGGCGGAAGACATCCGGAGCACCAGGACCGAGCTCGCGGACCGCCGTGAGGCCACCGCGAACGAGCTGGCCGATCAGCGCGAACAGCAGCGCCTCGAACTGGAGCGCGACGCGGAGCGCACCAGGGTGGCCCTGGCCGACGAAGCGCAGCAGACGCGCGTCGCGCTTGAGAAGGAGACGGCGGAGGCCCGCGCCGAACTGGCCCGAGATGTCGCCCAGGCCAGCACCGCGCTGGAGGCCGAGCTGGCCGAGCGCGCCGCGGCCTTCGAGCAGGAGGCGGCCACTGCCCGCGCCGCCCTCGACACCGAGCTGACCGCGCTGCGGACGACCACCCTCGAAGAGGTCGACGCGCGGACCCGCGAGGTGGCCCAGGCCCGCATCGACCTCGACGTCGAACTGCGCGCACGACGCGACGAGGCCGAGAAGGAGTACCTGGCCCGCCACCAGGAGGCCGTCGCCCAGACCCAGAAGTACCTGGACGAGGCGAACCTCCAGCTCGCCGACGCCGTCAAGCGGACGGCGCAGGCACGGTCCGAGGCGGAGTCCTTCGAAGCCGAGGCCCGCCGCACGGTCACCGAGGCGCGCACGAAGGCCGAGGAGACCGCAGGCGCAGTCATCCGGGACGCCGAAGAGCGGGCCGCGGCCCTGCTAACCGAGACCGAGGAGCGTACGCAACGCCTGGTCGCCGACGCGGAGGAGCGGCTCGCCCAGATTAGGATCGAGCGTGAGGCCGTGGCCGGGTACTTCGAGAACCTCCGGGGCGTCCTGCAGCAGGCTGAGAAGGTGACCGCCGACCGCGACTGATCCCAGGGGGACCAACGTGAAGATCCAGAACCCGTTCCGCCTCGGTCTCATCGGTGCTCTCGGTGTCGGGCTCGGGATCCTCATCCTCAGTGCGATCGTCAGCCTGGCGACGATCATCACCTACATCGGTGCCGCACTCTTCCTGGCGCTCGGCATCGAGCCGCTGATCGCGTTCCTGGAGCGCCGCCGGTTCCCGCGGTGGCTGGCGCTCACCGTGGCGCTGGTCGTCATCATCGGCGCGTTCATCGGCCTCATCTGGGCGATCGTCCCGGTTGCCGTCGATCAGGCCACCCAGCTGGTCCAAAACACGGTCTCGTGGGTGAACAACGGCGGTGCCGAGAACTGGTTCCTCAGCCTTCAGCACCAGTTCCCGTCGATCGTCAATCAGCAGAACATCGACGCGGTGACGCAGTGGCTGCAGAAGAACCTCCCGGACATCACATCGAAGGTGCTGCAGACCGGCGTCGGGATCGTGCAGGGGCTGTTCGGCGTCGTCATCGTCGTCATCCTGACCATCTACTTCACCGCCTCCCTGCCGAGCATCAAGCGCTCCACCTACCAGCTTGTGCCCGCGTCGCGTCGCGCACGTTTCGCGGACCTCGGCGACCAGATCACCGACTCCGTCGGCAAGTACGTCATGGGGCAGGTCTCCCTGGCCCTCGTGAACGGCGTGCTGAGCGCCATCTTCCTGACGGTGATCGGCGCCAAGTTCCCCATCCTGCTCGCGTCGATCGCGTTCTTCTTCTCGCTGATCCCGCTCGTCGGAACCATCACCGGCTCTGTCATCATCGTGGCCGTCTGCTTGCTGTCCGGGCCCGCGACGGCGATCACCGCCGCGATCTACTACCTGGTGTACATGCAGGTGGAGGCGTACTTCCTGAGCCCGCGCATCATGAACCGGGCGGTGTCCGTCCCTGGCGCCCTGGTGGTCGTCGCGGCCCTCGCGGGTGGGACGCTGCTCGGCATCCTCGGAGCGCTCGTGGCCATTCCGTTCGCGGCGGCCATCCTGCTCATCGTCAAGCAGGTCGTCATCCCGCGTCAGAACGAGCTCTAAGCGGCGGGCGGCCACTCCGTCGGCAGCGGGAGCGCGGACGGGTTCAGTCGCTCCACGATCTCCGTCAGGACGCGGCGGGTCTGGTTCTCCCCCACCCAGAGGTGCTTGCCGCCCTCCACATCCACCAGCTCGATCTGCGGCAACGGTGCGAAACGCTGCTCCGCTTCCGCGGGGCGCAGATAGTCGTCGTGCTCCGGGATCAGCGCGACAATCGGTCGGACATCGCCCGCCCAGGCCGCGAGGTGGTCGGGCTTCGCGCGGTGCAGCGGCGGGGACAGCAGGATGACGCCGTCGACCGGGAACTCCCGGCCGTACATGAGCGCCAGCTCCGTTCCGAACGACCAACCGAGCAGCCACGGATGCGGGAGCCCGCGCTCCGCCACGAACGCCATTGCGGCCTCCACGTCGTAACGCTCCCCCACGCCCTCGTCGAACGTGCCCTCGCTGCGTCCGCGTGGCGAGGCCGTGCCGCGGGTGTTGAAGCGCAACACCGCGATCCCGGCCAGCTCCGGCAGGCGGCCGGCCGCCTTCCTCAGGATGTGCGAATCCATGAAGCCACCCCCCGTCGGCAGCGGGTGCAGCGTGACGAGCGTGGCCACCGGCTGCCGGTCCAGGGGACTCGCCAGCTCGCCCACCAGCGTCAGGCCGTCGCGGGTCCGCAACTCGATGTCCTCCCGGCGCGCGGGAAGCTCCACCCCGCCGCGGACCTCGATCGTCGGGCGGTCGGTGCTCGGGCGGTCGGCGCTCGGGCGGTCGGCGCTCGGGCGGTCGGTGCTCATGCGATCCTCCAGCAGGATTCGTGCCAATGCCGCCGGGCGGCCAGGTCGGCGGTGTCTCCGAGGACTCCGTCCGCGCGCCAGGCGACCAGGTGAGACGTCCCGGGCAGGATGTCGCGACCGCATCCCGGGCAGACGTACGTCTTCTGCGCCTGGGCGGCCGAAACCGGCTGCACGTTCCACTCGCCGCCCCTGCGGCTCTCCGTGCGTCGCCAGCCGGTCAGCAGACGTTCGAGGTCATCCGGCTCGTCCTCCGGGCGACCGCCGACGCGGCCTCGGGGACGGTTGGAGCGCGGCATGGCTCAAGTCTACGTGCCGCCTGGCGGCGAGCAGTCAGCGCCGACGATCGCCCTGCGCGATCAGTACCAGCCGGACGACTCCGAGTGCGCCCACGCGCCGCAGGGCGTGCTGTACCGTCCGGCGATGTACCCGAGGCCCCAGTTGATCTGGACGGAGGCGTCGGTCTCCCAGCCGGGACCCATCTTGCTTCCGGGGAGAGCCTGCGGAATGCCGTACGCACCACTCGGGTTGGAGGCGTTGACCCGCCAGCCGGACTCGCGCGTCCACAGCTGGTCGAGGCAGCCCCACTGATCGTCTCCCCAGCCGCGCGACTGCAGCATCTGGTACGCGATGTCCTTCGCGGTACCGGGGCTCGGAATCGGAGCGGAGGGAGCGCTGCCGCCAGACGACGGCGACGACTTCTTCGCCGCGGATGGCGTGGGTGTCGGAGTGGGAGTGGGCGTCGGCTTCGCCTTGACCGTCACCGCGTCGCGCGTGATGGTCTGCGCCGTTGCGTCCGGAGCGGTCAGGTTCTGAGCGGGAGCACCGTCGTAGCGCTGCGTGGTGGGGATCGTCTGCAGCGCCTCAGCGTAGGCCGGCGTAGCGGTCGTGCCCGAGAACGGGTCCACCACATTCACCAGTGCGAAGCCGACCGCTGCGGTGAAGGCGAAACCCCACACCGCTGCCTGCGACCTGATGTGCGGACGCCGTGAACGCTTGAACGCGACGCCGACCGGGTTGGCCGGAGTCAGCGGGACGATCTCTGCTGCTGCTTCTGCTCGTCTACCCACGATCACAGAACGATAACGGAGATCGGCGGAAAACCCAAGATTCGAGCGCCGCACTCAGCGAACCGCCAGCATGACGTCGGTGACGCTATCGAGCAGCAGGTCGACCTGCACCTCGCGATAGCCGCCCCGCTGCTCGCGGAAAGTCACCGTCCGCACTTCCTCGACACTCATCGGCCTGCCGTCCTGAAAATAACGCACCAAGCGGTTCGCGAACCGGTCGACGTCGTTGCGGTTGTAGCCCAGAGTGAGGAAGCTCACCCGGTCGAAACGCTGCCCCAGCGGCCGGTCGAGGCGGTTGAGGACGACCTGCGCCGTCGTGCGCGCGTCCTCGAACCACACCGCGTCGCCCGTGCGCGCCCGGGCCGCCTCCCGCTCGCGAGCCGCGAAGGCGTCTTCCAGCCGCTCCAGAGCCGCATCGACGTGCGTCGTGGAGTAGCCGCCCTTCATCATCGGGAAGGCGGTGTGACGGATGTCTTCGGCCGTGAGATCGGGTGCCGTCTCGTCGCCGTCGTACGAGCGGCGTGCGGTCGACAGGAACTCATCCACCTGCTCGACGTCGTAGCCCGGCCGGGACTTGGGGCTGCGGGGGAAGGTGCTCACTCCCCCATTCTGTCATCGGAAGATGAGGAACAGCACGTACGTGGCCGCTGCCGACGGGAGGATGGAGTCGAGCCGGTCGAGGAAGCCGCCGTGCCCCGGCAGCCAGGAACTCATGTCCTTGATCCCCAGGTCGCGCTTGATCAGCGATTCGGCCAGGTCTCCTGCGGTCGCGGTGAGCAGGATGACGACGCCGAAGACGACCCCGAACCACCACACCTCGCCGATCATGAAGACCGAGAGCAGGATGCCGGCGATGATCGCGGCAGCGGCGGCGCCCGCGAAACCCTCCCAGGTCTTCTTCGGACTGATCGTCGGTGCCATCGGGTGCTTGCCCCATGACAGGCCGCTCACGTAGGCGCCGGTGTCGACCGACACCACCAGGATGAGGAACGCCAGGACCCACCACTCGCCGCCCTGCTCCGCGAGCAGCAGGATGGCGAAACTGCCGAGCAGGGTGACGTAGAGCTGGACGAACACCGACCACAGCACGTCCACACCGAGCGCGCGCGCACCGCGCCGGGTACCCGGCACCACCAGCTGCTCGACGAGACGCCACACCACGATGAGGAGGATGCCGGCCGAGAGTGCTACGAGCTGCCCGCCGGCGTGGAAGAAGAACGTGGCAGGTACGATGCCGATCGCGGCCACCACCGTCGCGATGCGCGGCACCCGGCGACCGGAACCCCGGAACGCCTGCGCCAGCTCGAACGCGGCGAAGCCGACCATCGCCATCCCGAAGACCAGGAACAGTTCCTTGATGAAGATCAGGCTCACGACGACGAGCGCGCCGACGACCAGACCGATCACGATGGCGAGCACCAGATTGCGGCCGGTGCGTTCCGCAATGCGCTCGTTGGTCGCATCCAACTGCGCCTTGCGGACCTGGACCTGACGTTCGAAGTCGGCGCGCGTCGCCTGAACCTGCGCCCGCAGCTCCTCGCGGGAGCGCGGCTTGGCCCGTCGTGCCGAGGGGTCCGTCGCCGGCCCCTCTGCCGGCACCCGCGGGGTCGGCGCTCCGGAACTGCTCTCCTCGGTCATCGGCTAGACCTCGAGGAGTTCGGCTTCCTTGCGCTTCAACGCCTCGTCGACGGCGTCGACGTGCGTGCGCGTCAGGGTCTCCAGCTCCTTCTCGCCGCGCGAGACCTCGTCGTCGCCGACCTCGCCCTTGAGGGCGTCCAGGTCGTCCTTGGCCTTCCGGCGGATGTTGCGCAGCGCGACCTTGGCGTCTTCGCCCTTGCCGCGGACGATCTTCACGAACTCCTTGCGGCGGTCCTCCGTGAGCTCGGGAAGCGTCACACGCACGATCTCGCCGTCGTTTCCGACGTTCGCGGAGAGATTGGGCATGTTGACGATGGCCCGCTCGATGTCCTTCAGCGCCGACTTGTCGTACGGCGTGACGAGCAGCACGCGCGCCTCCGGGTTCTGCAGACCGGCCAGCTGGGCCAGCGGTGTCGGCGACCCGTAGTAGTCCACCAGGACCTTCTGGAAGAGCTGAGGATTGGCGCGGCCGGCGCTCACGGTGCCGAAGTCGTCCCTCGCCGCGTCAACGGTCTTGCTCATACGTTGGCGGGCATCGGAAATCACATCCGCGATCACGGTGTCTCCTTCAGGTCGGTGGGTCGCTGTCTAGTCTATTGCGCGGGCGCCCGGCCTCAGCCGAGCAGTGTCCCGATCTCGGCTCCGAGGAGCGCGGCCGTCACGTTCCCGGCGGGCTCGATGCCGAAGATGCGCATCGGCATGCCGTTGTCCATGCACAGGCTGAGCGCGGTCGAGTCGACGGCCTTCAGATTCTGCTGGAGCGCCTCGTGATGCGTGATCTGCTCGATCTTGCGGGCGTCCGGGTTGGTGCGCGGGTCGTCGTCGTACATGCCGTCGACGCCGTTCTTGGCGACGAGGACGACATCGGCGCTGATCTCCAGCGCGCGCTGCGCGGCCACCGTGTCGGTGGAGAAGTACGGAAGGCCGGCGCCCGCGCCGAAGATGACGACGCGACCTTTTTCCAGGTGCCGCACGGCGCGGCGCGGGATGTAGGGCTCGGCGACCTGGGTCATCGAGATGGCCGACTGGACGCGCGTCGCCGCACCGGCCTGCTCCAGGAAGTCCTGCAGGGCGAGCGCGTTCATGACGGTGCCGAGCATGCCCATGTAGTCGGCACGGCCGCGATCCATGCCGCGCTGCGAAAGCTCCGCACCGCGGAAGAAGTTGCCGCCGCCGACCACGATGGCGATCTCCACATCCTGAGCGGCCTGGGCGATCTCCCGGGAGATGCTGCTCACGATGTCGGGATTCACGCCCAGCTGGCCGCCACCGAACGCCTCACCGGAGAGTTTGAGGAGGACCCTGCGTCGCTGTGAAGGATGTCTCTGAGTGGCTTCCGTCATGTGTGATCAACGACCTTCCATCGGGGTTCTGGTTAACGCTAGTGGGTGCCGTGCACAGAAAAGGAGTCCGGATCGTTGTCACGATCCGGACTCCTTCATCGTCTGCTACGCGCCGACCTTGAACCGGGCGAAGCCGGACACGGTGAGCCCCGAGTCCTTCAGCACCTGGCTGATCGTCAGCTTGTTGTCGCGGGCGTACTCCTGCTCGAGGAGGGCGACCTGCTTGAAGTAGGCACCGAGGCGACCCTCGATGATCTTCGGGAGCGCGGCCTCCGGCTTGCCCTCGTTGCGCGAGATCTCCTCCACGATGCGACGCTCGTTCTCGACGTCGGCGGCCGGGACGTCCTCACGCGTGAGGTAGGTCGGGTTCGCGAACGAGATGTGCTGCGCGATGCTGCGGGCGGTCTCCGCGTCGTCGCCGGCGTAGCCGACCACGACACCGACCTGTGGGGGCAGGTCCTTGGAGGTCTTGTGCAGGTAGACAGCGAAGTGCTCGCCGTTCACGACCGCGATGCGGCGAAGCTCGACCTTCTCACCGAGGATGGCGGCCTCGTCACCGATGAGCTCGGCGACGGTCTGGCTGCCTGCGGGGGCCGCGAGGGCCTCCTCGACGGTGGTGGCACCCGCAGCGGCTGCCGCGTCGAGCACCTGGTCGGCGAGGGCGATGAACTTGTCGCCCTTCGCCACGAAGTCGGTCTCGCAGGCGAGCTCGATCATCGTGGCGGTGCCGTTGGTGTTCTCCTTGGCGGCGACGAGGCCTTCGCTCGTGGAGCGGTCGGCGCGCTTCGCGTTGCCCTTCGCACCCTTCAGGCGCAGGATCTCGGTGGCCTTCTCGATGTCGCCATCGGCCTCCTCGAGCGCCTTCTTGGTGTCGACCATGCCGGTACCGAGCTGCTCACGGAGAGCCTTGATGTCGGCGATGCTGATGTTTGCCATGTTCTGACTGGAACCTTCTGTCTCGAAGACTGTTGTTGGAGGCTGGACTACTTGGACTCGGCGTCTGCAGCAGCGTCCGCCTCGACCTCGACCTCGGCCTCGGCCTCGGCCTCGGCGACGACGTCGGCCGTCTCGGCCTCGGTGGCCTCGGCCTCGACAGCGTCCGCCTCACCCTCGGCGATGAGCTCGGCCGAATCGGCCTTCGCCTCGGCCAGGTCGGCGTCCGCCGCCTTGGCGGTCTCGGCGCTCGACTGCACCTCGTCGGTGCCCTGGAGCAGCTCCTGCTCCCACTCGGCGAGCGGCTCGGTGGGCTCTGCGCCCTCCTCCGGCTTCTGGTGACGCTGGATGAGGCCCTCGGCCGCCGCGTCGGCGACGATGCGGGTCAGCAGCGTGACGGAGCGGATCGCGTCGTCGTTGCCCGGGATCGGGTACTGCACCTCGTCCGGGTCGCAGTTCGTGTCGAGGATGCCGATGACCGGGATGCCCAGCTTCTTGGCCTCGTCGATCGCGAGGTGCTCCTTCTTGGTGTCGACCACCCAGAGCGCGCTCGGGGTCTTGCCGAGGTTGCGGATGCCGCCGAGCGACTTGTGGAGCTTGTCCAGCTCGCGCTTCTTGATCAGCAGCTCCTTCTTGGTGAAGCCGCTGGTGGTGCCCTCGAAGTCGAGCTCCTCGAGCTCCTTCATGCGGGCGAGGCGCTTGGACACGGTCTGGAAGTTGGTCAGCAGACCACCCAGCCAGCGCTGGTTGACGTAGGGCTGGCCGACGCGGGTCGCCTGCTCGGCGATCGCCTGCTGGGCCTGCTTCTTCGTGCCAACGAAGAGGATGGTGCCGCCGTGGGCGACCGTCTCGCGGACGAAGTCGTACGTCTTGTCGATGTAGGCGAGCGACTGCTGCAGGTCGATGATGTAGCTGCCCGAGCGCTCGGTGAGGATGAAGCGCTTCATCTTCGGGTTCCAGCGGCGGGTCTGGTGCCCGAAGTGGACGCCGCTGTCGAGCAGCTGGCGCATGGTGACGACGGCCATTGCCGTTCTCCTTTTGCTTGCGGTTGTCTGCGACGGCCGGCGGCCGCCACTCCTGGTGCCCCGCGCGCGCATCCGCTCCCTCGCCCGCACAGCGAACCGTGAGGAGGTGGGAGACCGGTGGATGCGCGTGCCGCCTCCGTGAGGAGGCGTCCCCATGCAGGAGTTGCTCTGCAGGACCCGTACACGACTGCACGGAGGGCACGCGTAGTCACCCCGACGAGCGGAGTGCTTCAGACAGCTTAGCAGGAATGGACGCTAGGCCGAGTCTCCGGTCGACCGTACCTGTGGGCCCCGCGCACGGCCTCCCGCGTTCTTGAACAGTGTCTCCGCCTGCTCCAGTGCCATGCCGTTCGTCTCGGGGATCTTGAAGAAGACGAAGAAGAACGAGAGCGCCGCGAAGATCGCGTACATGCCGTAGGTGAACGGCAGCGAGAAGTCGGACATCGGCGGGAACGAGATGGTGACCAGGAAGTTGGCGATCCACTGCGCGGACGCCGCGACACCGAGCGCCTTCCCGCGGATCCGGCTCGGGAAGATCTCGCCCAGCAGCACCCAGACCAGCGGCCCCCACGACGCACCGAAGCAGACCACGAAGAGGTTGGCAGCGACGAGGGCGATCGGCCCCCACGGGTTCGGCAGGCTCACCGCCCCGCCGTGTTTGACGGCGAAGGTGAACGACAGGGCCATCACTCCGAGGGACAGCGCCATGCCCACCGAGCCCGTGAGGAGGATCGGCCGGCGCCCGACCCGGTCCACCAGGAGGATGGCGACGACGGTGACGGCCACGTTCGTCACCGACGTGATGACCGTGATCAGGAGCGAGTTCTTCTCGGTGAATCCGACCGCCTGCCAGAGGGTCGTCGAGTAGTAGAAGATCACGTTGATGCCGACGAACTGCTGGAAGACCGAGAGGATGATGCCGATCCAGACGATCGGCTTCAGCCCGAAGCGGTTGCCGACCAGCGTGGCCTTCGCGCCTTCACGGTCCTCCTTGATCGCGTTCTCGATGTCGCCGATCTGACGGTCCACATCCCCCTCGGGCACCAGGGTCGCGAAGATCGCTTTCGCCTCGTCGTGGCGGCCGTTCGCGAGCAGGTAACGCGGCGACTCCGGCAGCCTCAGGGCGAGGATGCCGTACACGACCGACGGGATGATGCCGACCAGGAACATCCACCGCCAGGCTTCCAGACCGAGCCACAGCTGGCTGGCCGCCGACCCGGCGATTCCGGCGAGGAGGGCGTCGGAGAGCAGTGCGACGAAGATACCGATGGTGATGGCGAGCTGCTGCAGCGAGGCGAGGCGGCCGCGCGACTGCCGCGGCGAGATCTCGGCGATGTAGGCCGGCGCGACCACCGACGCGATGCCGATCCCGAGTCCGCCCACGACGCGCCACAGGCCCAGATCCCAGGCGGAGAAAGCGAGCCCCGAACCGATCGAGCTGATGAGGAACAGTCCGGCACCGAGAAGCATGACCTTGAGGCGTCCCCAGCGATCCGCGAGCCGACCCGCGATGAACGCGCCGACGGCGCAGCCGAGCAGCGCGATGGCGACGATGAAGCCGGTGACGAACGCGTTCAGGGCGAAGTTGTGCTGGATCGAGTCGACAGCACCGTTGATGACGGACGAGTCGAATCCGAACAGGAATCCACCGACCGCGGCGGCGATCGCCAGCCCGGTCACTCTCCTGCGCATCTTCGCGGTGGGCTGGGGTGCCTGGTCGTCGGTCGCGGCGCTCGGATTCCTGTGTTGTTCAGACATGTCATCCCTTTTTCGGTTGTGCTCGCCCCGGTATTCGCGCGGCCCGGAGAGAGCCACGCGATGGCGAACCACACGCTACGCCGTGATCCGGCCGGGGTGAACTGTTCCGTCCGCGCGTCCTCTCGGCGGTGCATCCGCTGTTCACACCCGCGCAACCCGCCAGGTTCTCCACCGATCCGCGCCGAGGGGCATTCCTGGTGAAGCACGACGAGAGAGTGGATGCGATGTTCCGAACGACAGGAGGCACGGTATGGGCGGGCGTGGGTGGCGAATGGTGTGGTCCGTGCGATTCGTGGTGACGTGCACGGCTCTGGCGACGCTGTGGGCCGGCGTGGCAGGCGGCGGTTCTGCGGGGGCTGTGCCGCCTCGACCGGAGGCGGTGGGCGGCTCCTGGGTCTGGCCGATGGCGTCGCACGTTCTGACGGCGCCGTACGAAGCCCCGGCGACCCGGTACACCGCCGGGCATCGGGGCATCGATCTGGAGGCATCTCCGGGTGCTGTCGTCAGCGCCCCTGCGGACGCCGTGGTCCGCTTCTCCGGAGTGGTGGTCGACCGGCCGGTGCTGACCCTGGACCACGGCGGCGGCGTGCTGTCGAGCTACGAGCCGGTCGTCTCCGAGCTGCCGGTCGGTGCCGTGGTGGGTCGCGGCGCGGTGGTCGGGGTCGTGGCCTCCGGCGCCCACTGCGACGGGATGTGCCTGCACGTCGGGGTGCGCGTCGCTGGCGAGTACGTGTCGCCGTTGCTGTTCTTCGGTCGGGTGGCGCCGGCGGTGCTGCTCCCGCTCGGGACCGGGTAGGCGGGCAAGCCGGACGCGCGGTGCCTCAGGCGCGGGGGTGCGCGATGCGATAGGCCTCTTTGAGGCGTTCGGTGGAGACGTGCGTGTAGATCTGCGTCGTGCCGAGGCTGGCGTGACCCAGCAACTCCTGAACCGCACGCAGGTCGGCTCCCCCGTCGAGCAGGTGGGTGGCCGCGGTGTGACGGAGGGCGTGCGGACCCGACGGCCCCCGCCCGGGCACGTCGACCAGGAGCCCGGCAACAAGCTGGTAGACGGCGCGGCTGCCGAGCCGGCCGCCGCGTGAGCCCAGGAAGAATGCCGGTCCGGAGCCGGCCGTCACGAACCGTGGGCGTCCGGAGCGGAGCCAGGCGCGGAGGGCGCGGAGGGCGGGTACTCCGAATGGGACCACCCGCTCTTTGAAGCCTTTGCCGACGACTCGCACGGTGAGCCGGTCGAGGTCAACGTCGTCCACGTCGAGCCCCGTGAGCTCTGACACCCGGATCCCGGCCGCGTACAGCAGCTCCACCACGGCCACATCGCGAAGGGCGGCAGGGTCTCCATCGCCCGCGCGCGCTGCCAGCTGCTCGAAAATCCCGTCCATCTGCTCGCGCGTGACGACCCTCGGCAGCGTCTTGTCCGCCTTCGGCGCCCGCAGCCGAGCGGCGGCGTCGACCACCACGGCGGTCTCCCCCGCCGCGCCCGAGTCCGCCGCGCCCTCGTCCGCCACGCCCGACGCCGCTGCGCCCTCGTCCGCCGCGCCCGACTCCGTCGTGCCTAGGCCTGCCGCACCCGACCTCGCCGCACCCGACCTCGCCGCGCCCGACTCCGCCGTGCCCGAGTCCGCTGCGGCGGGGCCAGTCGTGGTGGGGCCTGGCGATACGCCCGGGTCAGTAGCGCGCTCGCCCGCGGCCAGGTGCATCCCGCCGACAGCTGAGCGTGCCAGCCACGCACTGAAGCCTCGGGCGGTCGCCGACCGGCGTGCAAGCGTCGACTTCGCGAGTCCACGCTGCGACCCGTCCCACAGCCAGTCCCGGTAGAGGTCCAGGGTCATCTCCGTGGGCGAGTCCACACCGCGTTCCCCGACGAAGGCGGCGAGCGCCGTCAGGTCGGACCGGTACGCGCGCACGGTCTGGGGCGAGTACCCGCGCTCGATCCGCAGGTGGCGCTCGTACGCGTCGATGGCGGCGGACAGGTTCACCTCCCCAGCATCGCCCTCCGTGCGGGCGGCAGCGGGCAGCGACGCGCGGCCCCCGCACTACAGGCACTTCCTTTCGATGAGCGACCATCCGCCCCCGCTCTCGCGCGCTCGACCAGCCAGATCGAGCCGGCCCAGCACGGCTGCAACAGTCGAGAAGGGAAGGGCCGCACGGGCCGCGATCTCGTCCGCGCTGGCGGACCGGCCGCGCGAGAGTTCGGAGACCACCGTCCGCTCCTCGCTCGAGCTGCCATCAGACGCTCCCGCCTGCGGCGCTGCGGGGTCCGGCGCGCCGCCCAGACCGAAGGGGTCGGCCAGCTCTGCCATCTCGTCGGCTGTCGTCACGCACGTCGCCGCGTACTCGCGGATCAGGCGGTGACAGCCTGCGGATGCCGGCGAGAGGACACTGCCCGGCACGGCGCCCAGCGGCCGACCCATCTGCGCGGCATGGCCCGCCGTATTGAGCGAACCGGAGCGGCGTCCCGCCTCCACGACGACCGTGGCGCTCGCCGCCGCAGCGATGAGCCGGTTCCGCATCAGGAAGCGCCAGCGGGTCGGTGCGGACCCCGGAGGCAGTTCCGCGGCGAGAAGGCCCTCCGTTGCCACCCGTCGCAGCAACTCGCTGTTGCCGGCCGGGTACAAGCGATCCGCTCCTCCGGCCAGGAACGCGACGGTGAGGCCGCCGCTCGCAAGGGTGGCACGGTGCGCCGCAGCGTCGATGCCGTAGGCGCCCCCCGAGACGATCGCGAACCCACGGTCCGATAGGGCCGCCGCGCTCTCCATCGCGACATGCTCGCCGTAGCCCGTCGACGCCCGCGCCCCCACCAGCGCCACGGACCGCCCCAGTCTCTCGAAATGCCGAGCGTCCCCGCGGATCCACAAGGCCAGGGGCGCTCCCTCGTCCAGCGCCGCGAAGCCCTCCGGCCACCAGTCCGACTCCGGAGTGAGCAACCGAGCACCGATCCGGGCCGCTCTTTCGAGAGTGCGCGTCGACTCGGCGAGCGACAACCGCGGTCGCCAACGCGCCAACGCGTCCGCGATGCGGCGTTCGAGCCGAGAGTCCATTCCGGCGTCATCCTGCGGTTCCGGCCCGTCACGGACACTCCGTTCGCCATCGGCTGCGGCGAGATACGGGGGACGCAAGCCGTTCCCGGCCGTTTCCGCCCGGCTGACCTGCCTTCCCTCCTCGGAAGTGCCTTCGTCCGGCTTACCGTCGTCGGACCCGATGCTCGCAAGGACGGACGAGGCCTCTGCGCCCTCGACGAGGGCGCGGAGCAGCCCGACCGGCCCGATCGCTGCGATCAGCCGGCCGGCCTCGAGGTCGCCTGGCTCGATGGCCGTTCCCAAAGCGGCGCGAGCGAAGCACTCCTCGAGGACCGCGTCGCCGATGTCCGTGGTGCCGAGCGACCCGTCGTCCACGAGCACAGGGTCGAGAATCCTGCTGAGGTCACGTCGATCGATACCCGGTATGGCCGAGCGGGCGGAGGTTGCCGCACTGTTCGCCGATGCCGCGGAACCGTCCGCGCTGTGATGGGAGTGAGCACGCGACTCGGGCGTATTCAGTCTGACGGATTGCGTCTCCTCGACATGCTCCACGTCACTACCTCGTTCGTCTTTCTGGCCAACCGCCCGGCCAACCGCCTCGCCGGTCTTCCGGCCAACCGTCTCTCCTGCCTTCTCGCGAGTCGGTTCGCCGACCCTTTCGCCGGTGCACGCGTGCTGAGCGACCGCGCATCGATCGCAGGCGGCGTTCATGCGCTGATCCCACGACGCAGGAACAGGGCACGGCCCACGTGATCGATGTCCGGTGCGGACGCGTCATCCAGGTCGGCGAGCGTCCAGGCCAATCGAAGCGTGCGGTCGTACCCCCGCATCGTGATCGCTCCGCGCTCCAGGGCGCGGTCGAGTGGCGCGATCGCCGTGGAACCGAGGCGCCGCTCCCCCGCCCGAAGCCAACTGCCTGCGACATCGGCGTTGCGGACCCACTCGGTTCCGCGTAGCCGCTCGGCCGCACGCGCGCGGGCAGCCACCACCCGAAGGCGAAGGTCGCGACTGGTGCGGACACCGGCCTGAGCCTGGGACGCCGACCTCAGCGCGGCGAGCCCGAGTCGGCGCACGGTTAGACGGATGTCGACCCGGTCGATCAGCGGCCCCGACATGCGAGCGAGGTACCGCCTGCGCGCCATGGGCGAGCAGGTGCACTCCGCGTCTGACGAGCCGTAATGGCCGCACGGGCACGGGTTCGAGGCGAGAACGAGTTGAAAGCGCGCCGGGAATGAGGCAGCGCCGCGAGCCCGGTGGATCGTGATGCTGCCGTTCTCGAGCGGCTGTCGCAACGCGTCGAGCACCGACGGAGGGAACTCTGCCGCCTCATCGAGGAACAGCACGCCGTGCGTCGCCCGAACGATCGCGCCTGGCGTGATCCGCCCGCTCCCTCCACCGACGAGTGCCGCTGCGGACGCGGTGTGATGCGGCGCTTCGAACGGCGGCCTGCGGACGAGCTGCGCCCCGACGCCGAGGCCGGTCAGCGACCTGATGCAGGTCGCCTCGAGGGCATCCGCATCCGACAGGTCGGGGAGCAACGAGGGCAGGCGTCGCGCGAGCATCGTCTTACCGGCGCCGGGCGGCCCGACCATCGAGAGGTGATGGCCCCCGGCGGCTGCGGCCACCAGCGCTTCGACCGCCTCCTCGTTGCCGGCCACCTCTGCCATGTCCGGCTCGGCGGCGGATCGGACCTCGACGGCGGTCGGCAGGACGGGATCTTCGTCGACCGGGTCGAGTTCGGCGCCGTGGACGATCGCCGCCGCCCGCAATCCGGTGACACCGACCACATCGATGCCGTCGACGAGTCGGGCTTCGTCGGCGCTCCCGGCGGGCACGAGGACGCGCGCGAATCCCGCCTCCCGCGCCGCGAGCACCGCAGGCAGCAGGCCGGGCACCGGTCGCAGGCGGCCGTCCAGTCCGAGTTCTCCGAGATGGACGGCGCCGGCGGCCGGCCCCGATGGCACTGCGCCCGCGGCCGAGAGCGCCGCGATCGCAATCGCCAGGTCGAATCCCGAGCCTTGCTTAGGCAGTGCGGCGGGTGAGAGGTTGACCGTCAGCTTCTTCTGCGTGAGCGGGCATCCGGCGTTGACCGCTGCGGCCCCCACGCGTTTGCGTGACTCGCCGAGCGCCGTATCCGGCAGCCCGATCAGGACGAAGGCAGGAAGACCGGCCGAGATGTCCGCCTCCACCTCGACGACGTGCCCACGGACACCGTCGAGGGCGATCGCGAAGGTCCGTGCGAGCGCCATCAGGCGATCCCGGTCAGGTGCTCGACCGTGGGATTCTCACTCCACGCGTCCGTGACCGCGACGGCGTCGATCCGCACCCCGGTCGAGCCGGGTTCCCGTTCCCGGCACCACGCGGCGGCGAGCCGTCGCAGACGTGCCGCCTTCCGCGACGTGATCGCCTCGAAGGGATGTCCGAACTCGAGCGACGACCGGGTCTTCACCTCCGCGAAGACCATCGTCGTACCGTCGCGCAGGACAAGGTCGAGCTCACCCGACGGGCACCGCCAGTTGCGGTCGATCAGTGCGTAACCGCGCTCCTGAAGCCACTCCGCCGCGACCTGCTCGCCGCGTCGTCCCAATTCGTCTTTCTGTGCCATGTGTACCTCCGCCAACAGCCTCGCCTGGCTGCTGGACGGGCGGTCTGGGAGCGGAGAATCTGTGGAGAAGACGATCGACGGCCAGGCTGTGAGCACAATCGAGGCCACCGATGCCGGGCACATGGCCGGTCGGCAGGTCGGCGACAGTCTCGCCCGCGCTCGAATGGTCGGGGTCCCGGAAGGAGCCAGGCAACTCGTCCTGCCATCGCCGAACATGTCGTGACGCGTGGCCGACTCAGCGGCACCTACGAACGCTGACCGCAGCTCGCAGGCTTATCACCCGGTCGACCGCACTCACTCGTCGAGCGCGAGCTCCTTGGGCAGCTCGAACTCCTTGGAGGAGAGCTCCTCGATATTGACGTCCTTGAACGTCAGGACGCGCACGGACTTCACGAACCGGTCGGCGCGGTACACATCCCACACCCACACGTCGTTCATCGTCAGCTCGAAGTAGAAGTCGTGCTCGGTGTCGCGCCGCACGAATTCCACCTCGTTCGCGAGATAGAAGCGGCGCTCCGTCTCGATCACGTACTTGAACTGCGAGACGACGTCCCGGTACTCGCGATACAAAGCCAACTCGACCTCACGGTCGTAGTCGTCGAACTCGTCTTCATCCATCGTTCGTCAAGTCTATGCCGGATGCGACGCGAGCGCGTCGCACGCACCAACCTGTGGACAACCCGGCGCGTGTGGACGCCAGAGACAGACCTACTCCGGGATGTCGATCAGAGCGGGCTGCTTCAGCCAGGTGAGCCGATGCAGGTCGCTCGGCCCGAGTTCCGCGATCGCCGCGAAATGCTCCGCGGAGGAGTATCCCTTGTTGCTCGCCCAGCCGTAGCCCGGGTAATCCCGGTCGTGCGCGATCATCATCCGATCGCGGTGCACCTTCGCGATGACGGATGCGGCGGCGACCGACGCGCAGTCCCGATCCGCCTTGATCCGGGTCACGACCTTCGCTGGCCGCATCAAGGCCGGATTGAGGTAGTCGTAGTTGCCGTCCAGGATGAGCGTGCTGTCGTGCACCAGCGCGCCCTGCTCCTCCAGCTGGGCGAGCGCACGCGCGCCGGCGAGGCCGAGGCAGCGCATGATCCCGAGCGAGTCCACCTCCGCGGCGGTCGCGAGGCCCACCGCGTGGTGCATCGCCCACTTCCGGCACAGCGGATCCAGGGACTCCCTGACCGGCTCCGGAAGCAGCTTCGAGTCGCGCAACCCGGGCGGGATGCGCTTCACGGCGGTATCGATGACGACCATCCCGACCGCGACCGGCCCCGCGAGAGCGCCACGACCGACCTCGTCGACCGCCACGATCGACGTGACGCCCTGGCGGTAGAGGGCTTTCTCGAACCGCAGCGTGGGCGACACCGGGGTCATCATCCGCTCGTCACTCCTCCGCCTGTCGAACCTGCTGAGGGTTTCAGGATAATCGCTCAGCGTCCCCGATCCGCCCACGAAACGACCCGGCCACGAAACGACTGAGCTCCCGGTCCGAAATCGGACCGGGAGCTCAGGATGCTCGTGGGAGCGGCGATCAGTTGTCGCGCTTCTCCTTGATCTTCGCCTTCTTGCCGCGCAGCTCGCGCAGGTAGTACAGCTTCGCGCGGCGCACGTCGCCGCGGGTGACGACCTCGATCTTGTCGATGACCGGGGAGTGAACCGGGAAGGTGCGCTCGACGCCGACCTGGAAGCTGATCTTGCGGACCGTGAAGGTCTCGCGGACGCTCTCGCCGGAGCGGCCGATGACGACGCCCTGGAAGACCTGGACACGGGAGCGGGTGCCCTCGATGATGTTCACGTGCACCTTGACGGTGTCGCCCGCGCGGAAGTCAGGAATGTCCTGCTTCAGGGACGCTGCGTCGAGCTGATCGAGGATGTGCATGGCTGTTCGCTCTCTGTACCCGCCGCAGGTCGGGGACGGACTCGGGGGCCGGCTCCGATCGGGAGTGTCGGCCGTCTGGGTTCGGTGTGTGGGTGTCCGCGAGAAGTGCTGGCTCCCCTGTGGCAGAGCGTGGCCGCGGCACAAGGTTCAATTCTGCCATGCGCGACCCCGGTTTGCCAAAGCGACGGCGTGCAACCGCGCCGGTCACTCGCGGTCGCGCCGCTCCTCGATGACGATGTACTCGCCGTCGTCGACCACGTCGCGCGGTGTGAACCCGGTCGCCTGGGGCTGGGCGGCTCGTTCGTAGGCGGCGAAGGTCTTCTGAACGCGCGCTCGCGTCTCGGCCAGCAGCTCCCAGACGGCGACCCAGAAGGTGGCGACGAAGAGCAGGATGCCGGCGACGGCGAACCATCCGGTCAGGCCGGCCGCAAAGAAGCCGAACCCGATGATGGCGAGGTGCCAAGGAGTGAAAAGGGCGACATCCCGCCAGGAGACGGCGCGCTTCTCGCGCACGCTGCGCCGAGCCATGACGATCCCGCTGACGACCAGCATCGCGACGAAGAGGATGGGACAGAGCACGAGAAGCCCGAGGAAGGACCATCCGCTCCCCTGGTGGAAGGCGGCCCAGCCGACCAGCAGCCACGCCGGAAGGATCACGGCGGCCGGGAAGAGCCACCAGTAGAACGCCTTGCGGATGATCACGCGCCCAGCCTAACCGCGGTCGCCTGTACTGCGGCTGCGGGTTTCCCGCATGCGCGACCTGCGAGACTGGAGGGGTACGCCGTCGAGAGGAGAAGCGTGATCGAGCTGAGGACGCCCGCCGATATCGAGCAGATGCGCCCGGCCGGGAGGTTCGTCGCCGAGGTGCTCGCTGAGACGGCTGCAGCGGCCCGCGTCGGCGTCAACCTGCTGGAGCTGGATGCGGTGGCCCACGAGCTGATCCGCCGTCGCGGCGCCGAGTCGTGCTACATCGACTACCACCCGTCGTTCGGCGCGAGCCCGTTCGGCAAGGTCATCTGCACGTCGGTCAACGACGCCGTGCTGCACGGCCTGCCGCATGACTACCGCTTGCAGGACGGCGACCTGCTCACCCTCGACTTCGCCGCATCCGTCGACGGCTGGGTCGCCGACTCCGCGGTGAGCCTGGCGGTCGGGACGCCGCGCGCCGAAGACCTGCGCCTGATCGACACCACGCGCCGGGCGCTCGCCGCCGGCATCCAGGCGGCGAAACCCGGCGGCAGGATCGGCGACATCTCCGCCGCGATCGCCGCCGTCGCTCACGCGGAGGGCTACTCCATCAACACGCAGTTCGGCGGTCATGGTGTCGGACGGACGATGCACGGCGACCCGCACATCTCGAACGACGGACGCGCCGGTCGCGGCTACCCGTTGCGGCCCGGCCTCGTGATCGCCATCGAACCATGGTTCCTGGAGACCACGGACGAGATCTACACCGACCGCGACGGCTGGACGCTCCGGAGCGCCGACGGCTCCCGCGGCGCCCACTCCGAGCACACGATCGCGATCACCCCCGACGGCCCCCTCATCCTCACCGCCCCCTGACGAGCCTCGCCCGCCATCGCTTCCTCACTTAATCCGCCGACACGCCGTCGCAACGCGGATTAACCGAGGAAGCGATGGCGGGCGAGTGAGGGATCAGGGCAGCAGGTCGGGGCGGACGGCGCGGGTCCGGGTGAGCTGCTGCTCATGGCGCCACGCGTTGACGGCGCCGTGGTTGCCGGAGAGCAGTACGGGCGGCACCTCGCGACCGCGCCAGACGGCCGGCTTGGTGTAGCTCGGGTACTCGAGGAGGCCGTCCTCGTGGGACTCCTGCACCAGGCTCTCCGGGTTGCCGACGACGCCGGGGATGAGCCTGCCGACCGCCTCGATCATGGCCATCGTGGCGACCTCGCCGCCGTTGAGCACGTAGTCGCCGATGCTCATCAGCCGAACGCGCGCCCGTTCCGCCGTGTCGTCGAACACCCGCTGGTCGATGCCCTCGTAGCGACCGCAGCCGAAGACGAGGTGCTGCTCCTGCGCCAGCTCGCGTGCGGTGGCCTGCGTGAAAACCTCGCCTGCCGGCGACGGGAAGATGACGACCGGGTCGGCCGCGTCAGCCAGGACGCCGTCGAGCGCCTCGCCCCACGGCTCCGGCTTCATGACCATGCCGGCTCCCCCGCCGTACGGCGTGTCATCGACGGTCCGGTGCCGGTCGTGCGTGAAGTCGCGGAGGTCGTGCACGCCGAGGTCGATCAGCCCGGTGGTCCGGGCCTTGCCGAGGAGCGAGATGTCGAGCACATCGAAGAAGGTCGGGAAGATCGTGACGATGTCGATGCGCATCCCAGAAGTCTAGGAGGCCTGCGAGGTCGGCAGGCTAGGCGGGGACCGCCGCGAGTTCCCGATCGCGCGGCACCAGCGGGGTCGCGACGGCCGGACACACCGCCACGAGTGCGAACGCGAGCGGATAGCCGACCCAGCCGATGAGCGCGCCGACGGCCGGTCCGACGACGGACGCCGCGAGGAACTGGCCCGTGTTCTGCGTGCCGAGCGCGCGTCCCGACCAGAACGGGCCGGCGATCTCGGCGACGGACGTGTACGCCAGCCCGTTGTCCGCCACGGTGACGATGGCGGCGATGATGAGGATGACCGCCGCAGCCGCCGAGCCCAGAGCGGAAGCGGCCGCCATCAGCAGCATCACCCCGACGGCGCAGAGCGAGACCCAGCGCAATGGCCGCAGGTGGCTGCCGACCCGGTCGCTCAGCAGCCCGATCCCGATGCGGCCGATCGCTCCGGCGAACTGGCTCGCGCCGATCACGAGCCCTGCGGCGAGCGACGAGAAGTGCAGCTGCGAGACCAGCCAGACCAATCCGAACGTCGAGACCGTGAACTGAGGGACCACGAGGAGCATGGACACGCCGTGGATGCGCCAGAGCAGCGACGTCTCGCGGTACGGCCGCCACGCCGCAAGGGGGTGAGCGGCATCCCCGTCGGCGGCACGGAGCGGCGGACGCGGCGGGTCGACGATACCGACAGCGCAGACGAGCGCGGACACACCGCACAGCACCGCCGGAACCACGAGCGCCGCTGCGATCCCGCCGGACTGGGCGAGCAGGGGCACGCTGACCGCAGCGATCGCCACGCCCAGCGGCTGGCACATCTGCCGGATCCCCATGGCCAGTCCACGCCGCTCCTTCGGGAACCAGCCGATCACGACGCGGCCGCTCGCTGCGTTGGGACTGGCCGACGCCATCCCGCCGACGAAGAACAGCGCGCCCAACGCGACATAGGAGTCGACGAACATCGCGGCCACTGCCGCTACGGCCGTGACCGCAAGACCCGAGGCGATCACCCAGCGCTCGCCGATCCGGTCGCTCAGCGCTCCCCACGCGATCAGGGTGAGTACGAGCCCGAGCGTCGGCGCCGAGGCGAGCAGCCCGGCCTGTGCGAGGCTCAGCCCGCGCTCGGTGTGCAGGAGCGGGATGAGGAAGGCCGGAGTCGAGACGAAGACCGTCGAGCTCGCCTGGGCGAGCACACCGAAGGTCAGCATCAGCCATGGGTGGGGACGGCGTGCGATTCGACGGTTCACGGGTATACCCTAGCGGTATACCACTCCGGTATACCAAAGGAGGATCATGCCAGAGCAGCCCCAGGTGTACGGACGACTGCGCGCCCAGATCCTCGACCTCGACCGGGTCCCCGGGTCGCGCCTGACGGAGCGGGGCCTCGAGACCGAGCTGGGCGCATCCCGCACCCCCCTCCGCGCGGCGCTCATGCGGCTGGAGGCGGAAGGGCTGGTCTCTCGCGACGGGCGCGGCTGGCAGGTCTCCCCCATCGACCTCGGCGAGATCGCACGCCTCAGCGAGCTACGGGATGCGGTGGAGACCGCCGCGGCCCGACTCAGTTGCGCCCGCGCCTCCGATGCAGAGATCGCCGCCCTCGCCGCGCTGGTGGACGGGTTCGATCACAGCCGCCCGGCCGACGACGCAGTACGCGCGGGCACCGACTTCCACGTCCGGCTCGCCGCCCTCTCCGGCAACCGCTTCTTCGCGGACGCCGTCGACTCGGCCATGACCCGGCTGGCCCGTTCGCGCTGGCTCGTCGCCCGGAGCGGGGATGCCTGGGACGAACACCGCGAGATCGTGGGACTCATCGCCGCGCGCCAGGCGGACGCGGCCGCCGAACGCATCCACGAACACATCGTGGGCACCCACGAGCGTCTGGTGACCGCACTGGATGCGGACGCCCGGGCCCTGCGCGGGCGCGGCCTGGCCATCGTCTCCTGAGCGCTCCCCTGCTCAGCCCACGACGTCGGTGACCGGCACGATCCGGACGAGCGCCTCGGCGCCGGCATACACGTTCGGCGCTCCGCTCAGCAGAGCGTCGCCGTGCAGGCGGGTCAGGGCGACGAACTCTGCCGCCTCCGTCTGCGCCCAGCCCAGCTGATCGGCCACCCGCCAGGCATTCCGCCGCAGCACCCGGTCCCCTAGCAAGCGGACGGGCAGCGCATCCACCTGCTGGGACAGGGCGAACGCTTCGGCACCTTCCCGCCGACCGGAGACCACGTCGGCGTGCAGCAGCGACAGAGTCTGCGACCGCAGGAGGGTCGGAGCGAGCAGCTCATCGGGACCACCCCAACCAGCCTCGGCGAGGCGGACGGCGGCGGGAGCGTCGATCACGTAGGCGGTCATCCCGCATTGTGATCACGGTGGCGGTACGAAAGGAAGAGGGCGACCCGTGGGTCGCCCTCTCAGTCCTCGTCGCTGTCTCGAGCTTCGCCGTCCGACACCGGCTCGGATTCGCTCTCGGCCGGCGTCGTCGCTTCGGGCTCGTCGTCCGGCAGCTCCTCGAAGAGTCCTGCCGGGGGCGTCAGCGTGACGGTGCCCGCAGCGATGTCGACCTCGGGCACGATCGCCTTCACGAACGGCACGAGCACTTCGCCGTTCGTCGTGGCGATCGCCAGCAGGTCCTGCGCCGGCAGGTGGTCGACGCGCGCGACCCGGCCGACGGGTACGCCGTCACGGACAGCCTCGAGCCCGACCAACTGGTGGTCGTACCAGGCGTCGTCCTCGTCCGGCAGCTGCTTCTCGTCCTGGCTCACCCAGAGGATGGCCTTCGCGAGCGTCTCCGCCTCGTCGCGGTCCTCGACCCCGACGAAGAACCCGACGGCGTGGCCGTTGTACCAGCGCAGCTCGCTGAGTTCGAGCGTCTTGCCGTGCCACTTGGATGCGGTGGGCACCTGGAGGGTGAAGACGGCACCCGGCACGAACCGCTTCTCCGGCTCGTCGGTGAACAGCTCCAGCTTCAGCGCGCCCTTGAGGCCGTGCGCCTTCGTGAGGCGGCCCACCCGCAGCTCGGTCTGACCGGGCCGGGGAGCAACCTCCTTGCGGGGCAGCTTGTGGTCCGCCACCTCAGTCGTCGACGACGTCGACGCGGACGCGACGACCATCGGCCAGTGCGGCCACGAGCGTACGGAGCGCCTTGGCCGTGCGGCCGGAGCGGCCGATCACCCGGCCGAGGTCCTCGGGATTCACACGAATCTCGAGGACCTCGCCACGCGGGGAGCTCTTGGCCACGACGTGGACGTCGTCAGGGTGATCGACGATCCCCTTGACCAGGTGCGTGAGCGCGGGTGCGAGCAAGACGTCAGGCCTTCTCGTCGGCGTCGACGATGGCCTCGGCCTCGGCGACGACCTCGGCCTCTTCGGCCTCTTCGGCCTCGACCTCAGCCTCGACGACGGCGGCAGCCGCCTCGACAGTCTTGTCGGCCTTGGGCTTGAGGACCGGCTTCTTCTTCTCGTCGACGACGAACTCGGTCTTGCCCTCGGCGACCTTGACGGTGCTGACGGCGTTCTTGTCGCCCTTGAAGCGACCCCAGTCGCCGGTGAGCTTCAGCAGCGCGGCGACCTGCTCGGTCGGCTGGGCGCCGACGCCGAGCCAGTACTGCGCACGCTCGGAGTCGACCTCGATGCGCGAGGGCTCCTCGGTGGGGTGGTACAGACCGATCTCCTCGATCACACGACCATCGCGCTTGGTGCGCGAGTCGGCGACGACGATGCGGTAGTACGGAGCGCGGATCTTGCCCAGGCGCTTCAGACGAATTTTGACGGCCACGATTCTCCTGTATGAGTGGATGAGTTGTGTCGAACTGACTGCCGTGGGCGTGGGGGCACACTCGGCAGGAGGTCTAATGTTCGTCCCACGTGCCGGATAGAGGGTCGGGCACGTCGAACTCAACTAGCTATTCTGTCAGATACTGCCCTGCTTTGGACAATCGGATGAACGGGACGACCGTATGCAGATCGAATTCTCGGAGTCCGAGCGCTCCACCGTCGGTATCGAATGGGAGATCGCACTGGTGGACGGCTCCACCGGCGACCTGGTCCAGCTCGCCGACGAGGTGCTCCGCGAGCTGGGCACGCCCGACGGGAACGAGCATCCGCAGATCACCCACGAGCTGCTCATGAACACCGTTGAGCTGGTCAGCCGGGTGCACCGGACGGTCCCGGCCGCGATCACCGATCTGCAGGAACTGATCGGCCTCGTCCGCGGGGTGACCGACCCGCTGGGCGTGGAGCTGATGTGCGCGGGAACGCATCCCTTCGCTCAGTGGTTCGACCAGAAGGTGACGCCGAACGAGCGCTACGACCGCCTGCTCGACCGCACCCAGTGGTGGGGGCGGCAGATGATGATCTGGGGCGTGCACGTGCACGTCGGCATCGACTCGGTCGACAAGGCGCTTCCGATCGTGAACGGGCTGCTCACCTACTACCCGCACCTGCAGGCGCTCAGCGCCTCGAGTCCGTTCTGGGCGGGAGCGCGCACCGGGTACGCGTCGAACCGGGCGCTGATGTTCCAGCAGTTGCCCACGGCCGGCTTGCCGTGGCAGTTCGGGACCTGGGCGAACTACGAGGAGTACGTGCAGGACCTGGTGACGACCGGCGTCGTCGAGGACCACTCGGAGGTGCGCTGGGACATCCGCCCGTCGCCGAAGTGGGGAACGGTCGAGATGCGCGCCTGCGACGGCCTGTCCACGGCCGACGAGGTCGGCGCGGTGGCTGCGCTCATCCACTGCCTGACCGACCGGATGTCCGGACGGCTGGACGAGGGCGTCGAGCCGGTCACGCTGCAGCCGTGGTTCGTGCGCGAGAACAAGTGGCGCGCGGCGCGCTACGGGCTCGACGCCGAGATCATCACGGCACCCGACGGCAGCGAGCGGCTCGTCTCGGAGGCCCTGCGCGATCTGGTCGACGACCTGCAGCCGGAGGCGGAGCGGCTGGGATGCGTCGACGAGCTGTCGGCCGTGCTCACCATCCTCGACACCGGGGGCAGCTACCAGAGGCAGCTGGCCGTCGCCGAGCAGAACGGCGGCAGCCTGCAGGCCGTGGTGAGCTCCCTGACGCACGAGCTGCGCAACGGCCTGGGTGGCTGAACCGGCAGGTCGCCGAGCCGGGGGGATTCCTCGTTGCGACAGAGCGCATCCATAGGATCCGCGCGTAGCGTGTCGGCATGCTCGCTCGACGCCCCCTCGCCACGGCGGCGACGGCCCTGACCGCCGCACTGCTGGCGCTCACGGCACTGTCGGGCTGTGCGACGGCGGGAGGCGCGCTCGCGGGAGCGGAGGGTGCTGGGGCGGATGCCACATCCTCCGCGGTCGCGGACAGCGTCGCCGACGGAGACAGGGTCGCCGTGATCGGCGACTCCATCGAGTCCGGACTCGGCCTCGAGCCCTCGGAGGCGTGGCCTGCGCTCGTGGCGGCGAGTCGCGGCTGGCGGCTCGACAATCTCAGCGTCCCCGGCGCGGGTTTCGTCGCGGTGGGATCGGACGGGAACGACTTCACCGCGCAGGTGGATGCGGCAATCGCGACGCGGGCCCAGCTGGTGTTCATCGGGGCGTCGGACAACGACCTCGGCAGCGACGTGTCCGACGTCTCCGCCGCCATGCAGAAGGCGGTGGAGCGTCTCAGCACCGCGCTGCCGGACGCCCGCATCGTGGGCTTCAGCGCGCTCTCCGGCCAGGCGTCCGACGCGGACCTCGCCCCGTTCGACACCGCTCTTCGGAAGGCGGTCGAAAAGGCGGGCGGCACCTGGCTCGACCTCGGCCAGCCGTACCGCGGCCAGGGCGGACTCGTCCAGGACGACGACGAGCATCCCACCCTGCCGGGTCAGCAGGTGATCGCCGCCGTCGTCGAGTCGAAGCTGGGTGCGTGACGACGCTCCGAGGAGCGTCTAGCGTTGATCGGGTGATGACCCGACGTCGCGCCCGCGGCCTCCTCGCTGCTCTCCTGTCGGCGGCCGCCCTCGCGACTGCTCTCGCCGGCTGCACCCCCGCCGGCCGGAACGCCTCCCCGGCCGGCGCTGTCACCGCGGGCTCGCACAGTTCCGACATATCGATGCCGACAGCGGTGACCGCGGCTGCGATCGGCGACTCGATCGCCATCGGCAACGGCGTACCCGCCGAGGACGCCTGGCCGCTCCTCGTCGCCGACCACTTCGGCTGGACGCTGAGCGACTTCGCCGAGACCGGTGCGGGTTTCACCCAGCCGGGCCTCAACACGCACGTCTTCAACGATCAGGTGAGCGCGGCGATCCGCGTGCACCCGAGCGTCGTCATCGTCGGAGCGACGCGCAACGACGTCTTCGCGTCGACGGCCGCCCTGAAGAAGGCGGCCACCGCCGCCCTGAAGCGACTCCGGACCGCGCTCCCCCACGCGCGGATCATCGGCGTGAGCGCGCTGTGGGGCTCAGAGCCGCCCCCCAGCCAGATCCCCGTGATCTCAGCGACGGTGCGGGATTCCGTGGTCGCCGTCGGAGGATCCTGGGTGGAAATCGGCCAGCCGTTCCTCGGCCATCGGGACCTCGTTCGCGCCGACCACGTACATCCCACCGTCGAGGGTCAGAAGTTGCTCGCCCGCACGATCGAGCACGCGATAGCGGCCCAGTCGCCTCAGCACTGACTTCGTCGCGTACCACCCTGGCCGCACGCCCTGAAGGCACACACAGGGATTTCGCAGCTTCAGGCACTTACCCTCGCACCCGTGCGCACCCTCACCCGACGCCGCTCGCGCTCTGCCGGCTCACGCCTCGCTGTGCTCGCGCCCGCAGCCCTGACGGTCGCCCTCCTTGCCCTCGCCGGATGCTCGGCCGCTCCCGCCGCCCGGCCCATCGCCCAGCCTCAGTCGACCACCATCGCGGCACCGGTCGACGGCACCGCGCACCAGGACACCCAGGCCGTCGACGCCGTCGCGATCGGCGACTCCATCGCGTTCGGAAAGGGCCTCACGCCCGGCGAGGCATGGCCGGCGCTCATCTCCGCCGAGCACGGCTGGCGGCTCACCGATCTGGCGGTCTCCGGCTCCGGCTTCGTGAAGCCAGGGTGGAACGGCACCAGCTACCGGCAGCAAGTCGACGCGGCGCTGCGGCTGCACCCGTCGGTCATCCTCCTGGCCGCGACCCGCAACGACCGCGACGAGGACGCTGCGACCGTCACGGCGAACGCCGACCGGATGCTCCGCGAGCTGCGTGAAACGTTCCCGCACGCCACGATCGTCGGGATCACCGGCATCTGGGGCTCCGACCAGCCGCCCGCGACGATGACCCGTGTCGACACGATCGTGGGCGACGCCGTTCGGGATGTCAACGGCACCTGGCTCGACATCGGCTTCCCGCTGGTCGGGCACCCGGACCTGGTGCAGGCCGACGGCATCCACCCGAACGCTGCCGGGCAGAGGGTGGTCGCGCGCATGATCGACTCGAAGCTCCGGCCGCTCAACCTCGCCCTGTAGGCGTCACCGCCTCACGGCCGCCGCGTCCGGGCTAGTACTTCCCGGCTACCGGCCGAGGAACTTCTGCAGGGCGGCCATCTCCTCCTCGGAGGGTCCGCTGGCCGCGTTCGCCTGCGGCGCCCCGCCGCCCAGGCCGAAGCCGCTGCCGCCGGCCGAGGCCGCTCCGGGCTTGACGCCAGTGGCCAGCGCAGCGTTCTCCGCCGCGCGCTTCGCGGGGTTGCCCGAGCGCGAGCCGCTCTTCTTCTTGTTCTTCTGCGGCTTCCGGCCGGCGTAGGACGCACCGGGGATGGGGCCCATGCCCGGCACGTTCGGCACGCCACCCTTCGCGACGGTCTTCATCATCTTGGCGGCCTGCTCGAAGCGGGTCACCAGCTGGTTCACCTCGGTGACCGTGGTGCCGGAACCCTTGGCGATGCGCAGCCGGCGGGAGCCGTTCAGGAGTTTCGGGTGGGTGCGCTCCGTCTTCGTCATCGACTGGATGATCGCCTCGGTGCGGACGATCTCGCGCTCGTCGAAGTTGTCGAGCTGCTGCTTCATCTGGCCCGCGCCGGGGAGCATCCCCATCATCTTCTTGATCGACCCCATGTTGCGCAGCTGCTGCATCTGCTTGAGGAAGTCGTCGAGCGTGAAGCTGTCGGTGGCGAACTTCTCGGCGACCTTGCGCGCCTCGTCCTCATCGAAGGCCTCCTGGGCCTGCTCGATGAGGGTGAGGATGTCGCCGAGGTCGAGGATTCGCGACGCCATGCGGTCCGGGTGGAACGGCTCGAAGTCGTCGAGGTTCTCGCCCGTGGAGGCGAAGATGATCGGACGTCCGGTCACCGACGTCACGGAGAGCGCAGCACCGCCGCGGGCGTCGCCGTCGAGCTTGGAAAGCACGACACCGGTGAAGTCGACGCCGTCCTGGAACGCTTTCGCGGTCGCGACTGCGTCTTGGCCGATCATCGCGTCGATGACGAACAGCACCTCGTCCGGCTCGGTGGCCCTGCGGATGTCGGCCGCCTGCTTCATCAGCTCGGCGTCGACGCCGAGGCGCCCGGCGGTGTCGATGACCACCGTGTCGTACTGCTTGGTCTCGGCGAACTTCAGAGCGTCTTTGGCGACCTTCACCGGGTTGCCGACGCCGTTGCCGGGCTCGGGAGCGAAGACCGGGACGCCGGCCTGCTCGCCGACGATCTGAAGCTGGGTCACGGCGTTCGGGCGCTGCAGGTCGGCTGCGACGAGCAGCGGGGTGTGGCCGTCTTTGACCAGCCACTTGCCGAGCTTGCCGGCGAGCGTGGTCTTACCGGCGCCCTGGAGGCCCGCGAGCATGATGACCGTCGGCGGTCGCTTGGCGAACTGCAGGCGGCGCTGCTGACCGCCCAGGATGGCGACCAGCTCTTCGTTGACGATCTGGACGACCTGCTGCGCCGGGTTCAGCGCCTTGTTGACCTCGTCGCTGAGCGCGCGCTCGCGCACCTTGCCGGTGAACTCTTTGACCACCGGGAGGGCGACGTCGGCGTCGAGCAGGGCGCGACGGATCTCGCGCACGGTGCCGTCGACGTCGGCCGCCGACAGCTTGCCCTTGGTGCGCAGGTTTTTGAAGGTGTCCGCAAGGCGGTCGGAAAGCGAGCCGAAAGTAGCCATGATCTGTGTATCTTATCGGGCGACGTTGGCTGGTCGCCCGGAGACTCGGTCAGTCGCCCGACGTCTCGACGGCGACAACGTCGCCGCGCACGTCGAACGAGACGGTCAGCAGAGCGTCGCTCTCGTCCGGCGCGATCGAATAGTCGAAGGTCGCGAAGACCTCGTCCTCGTCGGAGTGGTCGGCCTGGATGACGACGGTGAGCAGCTGAAGCGACCGAAGCACATCGATGGCGATGTCGCCGGAGTTGTGGACGAGGAGGTCGACCAGGCTGTCGCCCAGCATCTCCACGTGCTCGTCGATGTAGCCCACCGTCGCCGACTGGCGCGAGCTCAACTCCGCGACGAGCGCATCCCGAGCCCGGGCGTCGAAGCCCTCCAGCGCCTGGATGAGCGCGGCGGCCGAGTCGAGCGCGAACTCGGGGACGCGGCCCTCATCGTCGGCCAGCAGCTCCACGTCGATGGACTGATCCCCCAGCTCCACAGTGTCGTCCCAGGCGAGACCGCCGCTGGCCGTCTCGTCGATGAGGCCGAAGAAGTCGTGCTCGATCGCCATGGCGTGACCCTATCCCACCAGCTGCTGGGCGAAGACGTGCGGGGTGAATCCGGTCAGGTCGTTGATCCCCTCACCCTGACCCACGAGCTTGATGGGGATCCCGGTGCGCTCCTGCACCGCGAGCACGAAGCCGCCCTTCGCGGAGCCGTCCAGCTTGGTCAGCACCAGCCCCGTCACCCCGGCGTGCTCCAGGAAGGCTTCGGCCTGTGCGAGCCCGTTCTGGCCGGTGGTGGCGTCGAGCACGAGAAGCACCTCGGCGATGGGCGACTGCTTCTCGACCACACGCTTGATCTTCGACAGCTCGTCCATCAGGCCGCCCTTGGTCTGCAGCCGGCCCGCCGTGTCGATGATGACGATCTCCGTGCCGTCCCGCTTCGCCTTCTCGACCGTCTGGAAGGCGACAGACGCCGGGTCCTGGCCCTGCTGCTGCGGACGTACGATCTCGGCCCCGGCGCGTTCGGCCCAGGTCGCCAGCTGCTCCACGGCGGCTGCGCGGAAGGTGTCCGCTGCACCGACGACCACCGAGCGGTCGTAGGTGCGGAGGAACTTCGCGAACTTGCCGATCGTCGTCGTCTTGCCCACGCCGTTCACCCCGACGACGAGGACGATCGCGGGACGCGCGCTCAGCTTGAGCGTGGTGTCCAGCTTGGAGAGGCGCTCCTCGAGCGTCTCGCGCAGCATCCGCTGCAGGTCGGCCGGGTCGGTGGTGTGGTAGCGCTCGACCTTCGCCCGCAGGTCGTCGACCACCGCCTCCGTCACGTCCGGGCCGAAGTCGGCGGTGATGAGCGCCGTTTCGAGGTCGTCCCAGGTGTCGTCGTCGATGGTCTTCTTCGCGAACAGCCCGCGGAGGGCGCCCGACAGAGACCAGGGGGTGCGGTCAGCCATGACAATCAGAGTACCTGCGCGGATGTAGCGTGTGGTCATGTACGCGCTCGTGGGGGTCTCGGCGGAGCTGGCGGAGCAGCTGGTGGCGATCGAGACGGGCGGTGAGGATGCGGTGCACCAGGCGCGCACACGGGTGCGGCGGCTGCGCAGCATCCTGAGCGTCTACCGGAAGGCCTTCGACCGCGACGGGAACCGGCGGATGCGCGCGCGCCTCAAGCGGCTCGGCACCCGGCTCGGCGAGACGCGCGATCGCGAGGTGCGAGCGCGTGACCTGTCCGCCCTCATCGACGCGGAGACCCCGCCGGAGGTGGCTGCTGCGGTCGAGGCGATGGCTGCCGAGGCGCGCGAACTCCACGACCGCGCACTCGACGACCTCCTGCGGCAGCTGCGCAGCCGCGGGCACCGTGAGCTGATGGCCGACCTCCAGCGGTTCGCCGCCGCTCCCCCGCTCAGCACGGCCGGCGCGGCCCATCCTCGCCGCGTGGCGCGAAAAGGACTGCGGAAGGCGACAGCCCGCGTGTCGGCGCGGAACGGCGAGACGCTGGAGGAGCGGCACGCGACCCGCAAAGCCGCCAGGCGGCTGCGCTATGCGGCGGACGCGGTCACCGATGAGCTCGGAGGCCCGGCCGTCCGGCTGTCCCTCGCGGCGGAGCAGGTGCAGGACACGCTCGGCGACCACCGCGACCTTATCCTGCTCGCGCGGCACCTACGGGAGCATGCGAACATCCCCGGCGTCGAACTCCTCGCCGCAGACGCGGAACGTCGGGCCGACGAGCGGCTGAAGGGCCTCGACGACGCACTGGCCGCCCTCCAGGGACTGCGCTGACTAGCTCGCCTGCTCCTGCGCCACACGCTGGCCGACGACCGCGGAGACGCCGTCCTGCCGCATGGACACGCCGTACAGCGCGTCGGCGATCTCCATCGTGCGCTTCTGGTGCGTGATGACGATGAGCTGGCTGTTCTCCCGGAGGTCCTCGAAGATCGTGAGCAGGCGGCCCAGGTTGGCGTCGTCCAGCGCCGCCTCGACCTCGTCCATGATGTAGAACGGGCTTGGGCGCGCTTTGAAGATCGCGATCAGCAGGGCGACCGCCGCCAACGACCGCTCGCCACCGGACAGTAGCGAGAGCCGCTCGATCTTCTTGCCGGCCGGCTTGACCGACACCTCGATGCCGGTGGTCAGCAGATCGTCGGGGTTCGTCAGGCTGATGCTGCCCTGCCCGCCCGGGAACAGCACGGGGAAGACCCGGGTGAAGGCCGCCTCGGTATCGGCGAACGCGGACGCGAAGATCGACTGCATCCGCTCGTCGATGTCCTCGATGATGGTCAGGAGGTCCTTGCGGGTGTTGGTGAGATCCACCAGCTGCTCGGTGAGGAACTTGTGGCGCTGCTCCAGCGCGGCGAACTCCTCCAGCGCGAGCGGGTTCACCCGCCCCAGCTGGGCGAGCTTCCGCTCGGCGGCGGCGAGACGCTTCTGCTGGTGCTCGCGGGAGAACGGCACGGTCTCGACCGGCCGCTCGGAGCCGGGGTCGGCGTCGGGGTCGCTGTCTGCCTCGGCGTCGGTGTCCACGTCCGCCTGCTCACCCCGGGCGAGTGCGATATCCACCGGAACGGGCACCTCCGGCCCGTACTCGGCGACGAGGACGTCCTCGACGAGTCCCAGTTCGCTGCCGGCACGCTCCAGCAGACCGGACAGGTGCAGCTTCTTCTCGTAGATCTGGAGTTCGAGGCCGTGCACCGACTCGGTGATCGCCTGCAGGCGCTCGCGGACGGCGTTCTCGTCGCGCCGCAGCACGGCGAGTTCCTCGTTCTGGCTGGCGCGCTCCGCCTCCGCCGTCGCGAGTTCCAGGCGGGCCTGGGCGACCGAGCGGTCGACGGATGCGAGCACGGCAGGCAGCGCGGCGATCACCGATTCCGCGGCATCCAGCTGGCGGCGGCGGATGACGGCACGGCGCGCCGCCTCTTCGGCGGCGGCGCGCTCGGCCTCCAGCTGGCGGGCGAGCGCCTCGCCGCGGGCCTGCTCCGCGCGCACCCGCTCCTTCGCCGTCTCGACCGCGAGGCGCGACTCGACCTCCGCCTCGCGCGCCGCATCCAACTCCCTCGAAAGCGCGTCGCGCGCGCTCACGTCCAGGATCGGGCGCGGCCGAGAGCGCGCTGCCTCCAGCTCCGCCTTGGCCCGGTCGGCCGCTTGCTCCGCCTCGGTCACGCGTTCGGCGGCCTGTTCGAGGGCTCGGCTGAGCCGGTCGAACTCCGCCTGCGACGCCTCCAACTGCACCTTGAGCCGGTTCAGCTGCTCGGTCTGCGCGGCCAGCTTCGCGTCGAATTCGCGCAGCGTCGTGAGGGCGGCCTGCGACTGCTCCTTCGCCACCTGCAGGACGCCGCGCTGCTCGGCGAGAGCGAACTTCGCTCGGTCGATGAGGGACGTGACCTCCGCCAGGCGGTCCTGTGCGGCCTCGCGGTCGGCGATCAACTCGATGCGGCTCTGCTTGGCGCCCGACCCGCCGCGGAGCACATGCTCGGTCAGCACGTCGCCGCTCTTCGTGATGATCGTGACCGGCCCCCCCAGCCGGCGGCCCCGGAAGGCGTCGAAGGCGCGCTGGGCCGACTCCAGGTCGTCCGCGATGGCGGTGAAGGCGAGGATGCCGCGGACACCCTCTGGGGCCTCGACCACGCTGATCGCGGGCACCACACCCGCGACGCCGGACAGGTCGACGGTGGCAGCGGTGGCGTCTGCGATGACGACTTCGACTCGGCCGAGATCCTCGGCAGCGGCGTGCGCGACGGCAGCCTGGGCCGCGGCGCGGTCGTCGGCCAGTACGGCATCTGCGAGCGTGCCGAGGGCTGCGGCGATGGGGGCCTCATGGCCGGGATGCACGCGCAGGTTCTCCGCCACCAGGCCGGAGACCCCGGCGAGCCGAGCATCCACCAGAGCCGCCGAGCCGTCCTTCTGATCGAGGGCCATCGACAGCGCGCTGGTGCGCGCAGCGAGGGCGTCGCGCTCGCGCTCCAGGGTGTGCAGCTCCTCGCGGAGCCGCTCGATCTCGCCCTCCGCCTCGAACACGGTGGCCTGCGCCAGCTCGTACGCCTCGTCGAGGTCGCCCTCGCCGATGTCGGCGGTCGCTGCTTCATCCTCCCGGGCGGCGAACTCCCCTCGCGCACGCTCGCGCCGCTCGGTGGCGGCGTCCAGCGCGTTCTGCTGCCGCAGCACTTCGCCGCGCACGGCCGCGAGACGCTGAGCGGCGGCCTCGGCCTGGCCGTTCAGTTTGGAGATCTCGAGGTCATGGCGTGAGACCAGGGCGCTCTGGGCGGCGATTTCCTCATCGACGGCGTCCAGCCGAGCGCGGGCGCTGCGGGTGGCCGCCTGAGCGGCCGCCCATGACGCTTCCGCGTCGGTCACGACGCCACGCAGGCGGTCGACCTCGTCGCGGGCGTCCTGCACGTTCTGCGGCGTGACGCTGGGACCGGCTCCGGGCGCGTCCGCCTGGCTGCCGAGAAGCGCGACCCGCTGGTTGGCGAGGGTGAAGAGGCCGCGGAGCCGCTCCTGCACCGATTCGAGGGCGAACGCCGTGCTGCGCGCAGCATCCACCGCGTCGCCGACCTGCGCCTGCTCCAGCCGGGTGCGCCGCAGCTGCTTCTGCTCCAGCTGCTCCTGCAGCACGATCTGCTCGCTGTGCCGCTCCGACTCCGTACGGCCGTGGTCGTCGAGGGTTCGGCGGAGGGTGACGACCTCATCGGCGAGGAGCCGTGCTCGCGCATCCCGGACCACGGCGGCGATGGATTGCGCCTCTCGAGCGATCTCCGCCTGATGGCCGAGTGGTTTCAGCTGACGCCTGACCTCGCCCGCGAGGTCGCTCAGGCGCGTCAGGTTGGTCTGCATCGCCTCCAGCTTGCGGAGCGTCTTCTCCTTGCGGCGGCGGTGCTTCAGGATGCCGGCCGCCTCCTCGATGAACCCGCGGCGGTCCTCCGGTGTTGCGCGAAGCACGGCGTCGAGCTGGCCCTGGCCCACGATCACGTGCATCTCGCGGCCGAGGCCGGAGTCGCTCAGCAGCTCCTGCACATCCAGCAGCCGGCACGACTGGCCGTTGATGGCGTACTCGCTGCCGCCGTTGCGGAACAGCGTGCGCGAGATGGTGACCTCGGAGTACTCGATCGGCAGGGCGCCGTCCGAGTTGTCGATCGTCAGCTGCACCTCCGCACGCCCGAGCGGGCCACGGGTGGCGGTGCCGGCGAAGATGACGTCCTCCATCTTCCCGCCGCGAAGCGTCTTGGCGCCCTGCTCGCCCATCACCCAGGCGAGCGCGTCGACCACGTTCGACTTGCCGGACCCGTTCGGGCCGACCACGCAGGTGACGCCGGTCTCGAAGGCGAAAGTCGTCGGCTGCGCGAACGACTTGAAGCCCTTGAGCGTCAGACTCTTCAAGTACACGCAGGCGAATTTACCGGACGATCACGCCGCTGCCGCGCCGGAACGCCGCACTAAGCCGGTGAGGTTCCCGACTGAGGATGTAGCGGCGCCGGTATGGGGATGAGTCGGTACATGTTCTCGTCGCCGTCGGGGTACCCGAGTCGGCGCAGCATGACCACCGCCTTGTCCGGCATGGACTCGCCTCGGAAGTACTCCGAGACGTGGTCGTCCGCTTCCGCAACCGTGCTCACATCGCAGGCCGTCATCAGCGCCCGGATATCGTCATTGTCCCGCCCTTTTCGGGAGGCGTTGAGTTTCATCGCCAAGAGCGCCTCCTGCGTGGCGAGGTCGATGGACAGGGTCTCATCGGAAAGCTCTGCCGACCGATTCCACAGCGGATGGCCCGCGTACGCCGGATACAGACCCTGCGCCTGCCGATTGATCCAGTCATCCGGCCATCGGCGCTCTCTAGTGATGTCCGCGGCAATGCGGTCGATGAGCGCGGCCGGAATCGCGACCACTGCATCGATGTCGACGGTAGCCTCGCGATCGGCCAGATCGCTGAGAATCATGGCTGAACCGCCGATGATCTTGATTGTCCCGGCCGCGCCCGCCGCCTTCAGCTCTCGCCGGATTCGTTCGATCGCCCAGACGATGTCTTCTCGCCCCAGGGCGACTTCGCCGGCCATCAGACGCTCGCCAGCGTCTGTCGCGGAAGGACGACGCCGTGCGCGATCAGCAGCGGGTCGGTGTCGTCGTAGTCGTCCGTCGCCCAGTGGTACCCCAGCGAGTACTCCGCGATCTCCGCATACCGGCCGGGTGCCGTGACCCACGCCGGGCTCTCCAGTCCGAGCTGCGCGAGGCGGATCTCCGCCAGGCCCGCGATCGCGGCGTCGAAGTGCGCGTCACCGGTGGTATCCGGCTCTACCGCCAGGCTCAGCGCGGTGGTGAAGGCGTTGCCCGCGCGGAGGTCGTCGGAGAACTGGATGAGACCGCGGAACGCCGAGGCTGTCTTACCGTCGTGCAGGCGCGAGCGGATGAACAGCGCAAGATCGGCCGCCGCGTTGATTCGGCCGGGTACCGCGACGAGCGTGACGCCGAGACTGTCCGCCAACATCTCGAGCGTGGCCGTCGTGACGCTGGCTTTGCCGTTCTCGAAGCGCGAGATGGCGCTGTGTGCGATGCCGGAGCGTGCGGCGATCTCTTTCTGGGTCCAGCCGGCTCGTTCGCGCGCCGTGCGGAGGTGGGCATTGAGGGTCATTTCCGTCTCCCGATTAGCGAATTCACTAATGGTAGCGGAGGTGAGGGGAGAGGTCATACTTCTTAGACGCAGAAGTGCGCCGGTCCGTGACGGACCGGCGCACCCCATGCAGGCAATACTGACGTCAGCCGACGCCGAGGTAGGCCTCCTTGATGGCCGGGTCGGCGAGCAGCTCGCGGCCGGTTCCGGCGTGCGTGATGTAACCGGTCTCCAGCACGAACGCGCGGTGCGCGCGCGCGAGCGCCTGGTTGGCATTCTGTTCCACCAGGAGCACGGTCGTGCCCTGCTTGTTGATCTCCGTCACGATCGAGAAGATCTGGCGGATGAACTGCGGCGCCAGACCCATCGACGGCTCATCGAGGAGCAGCAGACGCGGGCTCGACATCAGCGCGCGACCGATCGCGAGCATCTGCTGCTCGCCTCCGGACATCGTGCCGCCGACCTGCGTCTTGCGCTCAGCGAGACGCGGGAACAGCGCGAACACCCGGTCGAAGTCCTCGCCCATCGTGGAGCGGTCCTTGCGGCCGAAGGCGCCCATGTCCAGGTTCTCCATCACCGTCATGCCGGGGAAGATCCCCCGGCCTTCCGGCGCTTGCGAGATCCCACGGATCACGCGGATGTGCGCCTTCATCTTGGTGATGTCCTCGCCGTCGAACAGGATGGACCCCTTCGACGGGTTGAGGATGCCCGAGATCGTCTTCATGGTGGTCGACTTGCCGGCGCCGTTCGCGCCGATGAGGCTCACGATCTCGCCCTCGTCGACGGAGAACGACATGTCGTGGATGGCCTCGATGCGGCCGTAGGCCACACTGATGTTCTTCAGCTCAAGCAACGTCATCTTCGGGCTCCCCGAGGTAGGCGGCGATCACGCGCGGGTCGTTCCGGATGGCCTCAGGAGCGTCGTCGGCCAGCTTGCGCCCGAACTCCAGCACCACGATCCGGTCGGTCACGCCCATGACCAGCTTCATGTCGTGTTCGATCAGCAGCACGGTGTACCCGTCGGCGCGGATGGTCCTGATGAGATCCATCAGTTCCTCCTTCTCGGCCGGGTTGAAGCCGGCGGCCGGCTCGTCCAGGCAGAGCACCTTCGGGTCCGTCGCCAGCGCACGCGCGATCTCCAGGCGGCGCTGGTAGCCGTACGGCAGCGACCGCGACAGCGATCCGGCGTGGTCGGCGATGCCGACGAACTCGAGCAGCGCCATCCCGCGCTCCACCGCGGACTTCTCCTCCCGGGTGTGTCGCGGCAGGCGCAGCAGAGCCCCGGGCACCGACGTGCGGTGCCGCGCATCCAGGCCGACCACCACGTTCTCCAGAGCGGTCATCTCGCCGAACAGGCGGATGTTCTGGAACGTCCGGGACAGGCCCATCCGGGTGATCTGGTGCTGCTTGTGGCCCTTGATCGTCTGGCCCTCCAGCAGCACGTCGCCGCTGGTCGGCTTGTAGACGCCCGTCATCGCGTTGAAGCAGGTCGTCTTGCCCGCACCGTTCGGCCCGATCAGACCGAGGATCTCGCCACGACGGATGTCGAACGACACGTCGTCGAGGGCGGTCAGACCACCGAACTTGACCGTCAGGTTGCGCACCTCGACGATGTTCTCGCCCACACCGACCGCGATTTCGCGGTCCGGCGCCGCTGCCTCGGCGACTGACAGGTCGATGCCGGCAGCCTCCAGTTCGTCCTCGTTCGCGCCGAGGACAGGCTCCTCCTCCGGAACCGTATCGCGTGTGTCCGTCATCGTGTGCCTCCCTTCGCACCGTCGCCATCGAGGGCCCCGGAATCGACGACCGGCGTCGCCGCCGTGGTCGGTCCTGGCCGTCGCTTCACCGCCTCCGCCACCCGGCGATAGGCGTGCGTGCCGTACGCCAGCAGTTTCTGCCGCGCAGGGAACAGGCCCTGCGAGCGGAAGATCATGATGAGGACGAGTGCGATACCGAAGATCAGGTACTTGTAGTCCGCGATGACGGTGAACCGCAGCGGGATGTACGCCACGATCGCGCCACCGAGCATCGCGCCGACCTTGTTGCCCGCACCGCCGAGGACGACGGCTGCGAGGAACAGGATCGACGTCTGCACGTCGAACTTCTGGTTGTTCACGAAGCCGACCTGACCGGCGAAGAGGGACCCGGAGAGTCCGCCGACACCAGCGCCGATCGCGAACGCCCACACCTTGTACTTGAAGGTGGGGACGCCCATGATCTCGGCGGCGTCCTCATCCTCGCGGATGGCGACCCACGCACGGCCGACGCGGCTGCGCTCCAGGTTGCCGACCAGCAGCAGGATGACGATGATCACCGTCAGCGTCAGCCAGTACCAGGGCACACCGTTCGAGTTGGAGAAGATCGGGATGCCGTCGGCGTTGTTCCCCGGCGGGTGGCCGACGTTCTGGAAGCCGACCTGGCCCTTCATCGCCGGGATGATCGTGGCCAGGATGCGGACGATCTCACCGAAGCCGAGCGTCACGATGGCCAGGTAGTCGCCGCGGAGGCGCAGCGTCGGCACACCCAGGATGACGCCGAAGGTCATCGTCACCGCGATGGCGACCGGGATCGTCCACAGGTACGGGATCTTGAGGAACGGCGAGTCGGGACTGGTCAGCATCGCCGCGGTGTACGACCCGACGGCGAAGAACGCCACATAACCGAGGTCGAGGAGACCGGCGTAGCCGACCACCACGTTCAGGCCGATCGCGATGAGCGCGTACACGGCCATCGAGAAGCAGGCCAGCGCCCAGTCGTTGCCCGGCTCGGTGCTCAGCGGGAAGAAGTTGATGTAGGGCAGCGCGTACGCGATGGCCACCACGATGAGCAGCCAGGCCCACTGGACGGGACGGGACAGTCCGTTCCAGCGGTCGCGGAGTCTCTGGAAGGGGCCGTTGGCGCGCTTCGCGCGTGCCGCCTCGAGGGCGTCGACGGCCTGCTCTTCGCGGCCGTCGGGGAGGACACGGGGTCCTTCTGTCATGCTCATGCGCGGCTCCTTCCGAGCGAAGTGCCGAGGATGCCGCTCGGCTTGATCAGCAGCACCAGCACGAGGACGACGAAGGCGACCACGTCGGTCCACTGCGAGTCACCGAGCAGGATCTGGCCGTAGTTGCCGATCACACCCAGTAGCAGGCCACCGAGGAGGGCACCGCGGACGTTGCCGATTCCACCGAGGACGGCTGCGGCGAACGCCTTCACACCGAGGATGAAGCCGCCGTTGTAGATGACGCCGGAGGGCACCAGCATCACGTAGAACAGAGCGGCGGCGCCTGCGAGGATACCGCCGGTGATGAACGTGATCTGGATGATCTTCTCCTTGTTCACCCCCATCAGGGTCGCCGTGTCGGCGTCCTGCGCGACGGCGCGGATTCCGCGGCCGGTGCGGGTGCGGCGGATGAACCAGTCCGTTGCGATCATCAGGACCACCGAAGCGATGACGATGATCAGCTGCTGGCTCGTCACGATCGTCCCGAAGACGTCGAAGATGGGCTGCGGGATGAACATGGTCACCGCCGGCATGGCGTTCGCGCCCACACCCGGGATGAGGAAGATCAGGTACTGGATGGCGAACGACGCGCCGATGGCCGTAATGAGGAAGACGAGACGTGGAGCGTTCCGTTTTCGCAGCGGGCGGTAGGCGACCCGTTCAAGGATCCATGCGGTCACAGCAGAGGCCAACATGCCGACGATCAGAGCCAGTAACAGGTCGCCGATGAGGGCCGCCGGGCCGAGGGTCGGCGCGCTCGGGCCGAAGCCGAGCGTCGTCAGGGTCACGACGACGCCGTAGGCGCCGACGATGAAGACCTCGGAGTGGGCGAAGTTGATCAGATTCAGCACGCCGTAGACGAGCGTGTAGCCGACGGCGATCAGACCGTAGACCGCGCCGAAGGTGAGGCCGTCGAAGGTGGCGCTCCAGAAGTTCTGGACCAGCGCGTTGACGTCGAAATTGATCCAGGAACTGTCGAGGGCGGGATGAAGGACGAGGGTTTCGAGCATTCTGCATCCAGGGGGTTCGGTGCCGGGTCTCCGTCGATCCGGCGAGCAAAGCGAGCGTAGTCGAAAAAGGAGGGTGCCGCGGGCCGCTGGGACCCGCGGCACCCTTCAGGTGTCGCCTCAGCCGATGGTGCCGATCGGCACGATCTTGCCGTTCTCCACCTTGTAGCCGTAGACGGCCGGCGCCTGGAGCTCACCGGTGGAGTCCCACTTGTAGTGCTTGCTCAGGCCGTCGGAGTCGTAGCTCTTGACCCACGACAGCAGGTCGGCGCGGGTCGTCTTGCCCTTGTCGATGCCCGCGAGCAGGACGGTGGCCGCGTCGTAGCCCTCGATCGAGTAGGTGCCCGGCTCGGCGTTCGCGAGCTTCTTGTAGGCGGACTCGAAGTCGGGGATGAGCTCGCCCGGGATGCAGGGGCAGGTGAAGTACGCGTTGCTGGACGCGTCACCGGCCAGCTTGATGAACTGGTCGTCCTTCACGCCGTCCGGGCCGACGAACGTGCCCTTGTAGCCCTTGGTGACGAGCTGCTGGTCGAAGGGAGCGCCCTCCGCGTAGTAGCCCGCGTAGTAGACCGCGTCCGGCTTCGCGTTGATGATCTTGGAGATCACCGCGGAGAAGTCCTTCTGGCCGGTGGTCACCTTGTCGGTGCCGGCGAGCGCGCTGCCGAGGGCCTTCGACGTCTGGGTACCGAGGCCGATGCCGTAGTCGGAGTCGTCCTGGACCAGGTAGACCTTCTTGGCCTTCAGCTTGTCCGTGAGGAACTTCGCCGCTGCAGGTCCCTGGACGGCGTCGTTACCGAGGCCGCGGAAGAAGGTCTTCCAGCCGTTCTGCGTCAGACCAGGGTTGGTGGCCGACGGGGTGATGTGCACCATGCCCTGCTGCTCGAAGATGTTGCCGGTGGCCTTCGACTCACCCGAGAACGGGAGGCCGACGACGCCGACGATGTCGGTCTCGTTGACCGCCTGGGTCACCGGGCCGGTGGCCTTGTTCGGGTCACCCTCGGTGTCGAACTTCTTGAAGGCGACCTGGCAGCCCTTGTTGGCCTCGTTGTGCTGGTTGATCGCCAGCTGGACGCCGTTGTAGATGTTGATACCGAGCTGGGCGTTCGGGCCCGTCTCGGCGCCGACGTAGCCGATGGTCAGGCCCGCAGGACACGTGGCCTTGCCATCGCCGGCGGGGAGCACTGCGCCCTTCGGGACATCGACCGACGTGATCGCCGGGATGTTGACCTTGGACGAGCTCCCGTTGGTGGAGCCTCCCGTGGACGGCTGGTTTGCACATCCCGCGAGGAACAGTGCGACTGCCGCTGCAACGGCCGCACCGATGGTGACTTTCTTCCCTAGCATCTTCTGCCTCTCGACGTTCATTCGTCGCGAACGCGGCGTTCTTGCCTCGTCGCACCACGAATAGGTGTGCTGAGACTACCGTGCGCGCAACTAAATGCCACACCATTCGGGGGCGGGATTTACACGATCGAAACCAAAACGTGCCGTGGCTTCACACCGCAGAAGAGCCTGGATAGGCTGAAGCCCCACTCCGACCGGCGCGAGGAGGTGTCCCGCGATGCGTGTGACGCGGCTGCCCATCCCGGACGCTCTCGGCACTCGGGAGTCGGCCGCATTCGAGGAACTCGTCGGGGTCTTGAACGGCATCGTCGTCGACCTGTGGGGCGACGACGATTTCGTGGAGACCGCCGAACAGGCGCTCGCCGAACACCGCGAGCAGGAGTACACGGAGCGGATCGTCTTCGTCGCCATCGAGGAGGGCGCGATCGTCGGGCGCGTCGAGGCGATCCTCCCGCTCGACCAGGAGTCGGAGACGGTGTCGCTGCTGGTGGATGTCGTTCCCGCCCTCCGCGGTCGGGGCATCGGCAGCGCACTCCTGCAGAAAGGCGAGGAGCTGGCGGCGGAGGGCGGCCGGCGTGTCATCTCGACCTACACGGAGCACCCCATCCGGACGCTGGAGGGTTCCGACCGGCTGGTCCGGGCCCCCGCGGGTACAGCTGGACTGCCCCGCGAGTCGCGGGAGGTGCGCTTCGCCCTGCGCAACGGCTTCACGCTCGGGCAGATCGAGCGTTCGAGCGAACTGCACCTGCCGCTCCCCCGCGAACGCGAGGCGGGACTCACCATGACGTTGAACGGCTTCCGGCTGGTCTCCTGGTGGGGCTCGGCGCCGGACGAGCTGCTGGAGAGGTTCGCGACGATGAAGGCCCGGATGGCGACGGACATCCCGCAGAGCGGCATCGCGGTGGACCCGGAGGATTGGGATGGCGAGCGCGTCCGGTCGCAGGAGCGCACGCTGGTCGCACGCGGCGAGCCGCTGCTGGTGACGGCTGCCGTGCACGAGTCCACCGGCGAGATCGCCGCGTACACCGAGCTCGCGGTGCCGGCCGACGGCACGAAGGCGGAGCAGTACGACACGCTGGTCGCGCGCGCACACCGCGGTCACCGGCTGGGCACGGCGGTGAAGCTGCGGAACATCCAGGAGCTCGGTCTCCGGGCGCCGCACATCCGCCGCATCCTCACCTGGAACGCCGACGAGAACGACCCCATGCTGGCGATCAACCGGGCGTTCGGCTTCCGTCCGCACGCACTGACCGGCCACTGGCAGAAGACGCTGGGCTGAGCCCACGCTGGGCGAAGGGAGGAAGATACTGCCGGCTCGGTACCGGACCCCTCCCTCGGCCGCCGGGAACCGGCGTGTCGAGCACGTCTTCCTCCCGCGGCCGCGCGACGGGAAACGGAGGCGGAGTCGCACGCGGCACGGCGTGGCGCCGCGAAAGGGAGGAGAACGACACCGATCGAAGACGGATCTCCTCTGTTCTCGGCGCGGGCGGGTCAGCGCGGGAGGCGGAGGCGCTGGCAGCGAGGGCAGAAGTGCGAGCCGCGGTTCATGAACTGCTCGCGCACGATCGGGGTGCCGCAGCGCGGGCAGGGCTCGCCCTGTCGGCCGTACGCGTTGAGGCTGTGCGAGAAGTAGCCGGACACGCCGTTCACGTTGACGTACTGGGCGTCGAAGCTGGTGCCTCCTTCGGCCAGCGCCTTCTCGAGCACATGGCGCACCTCCACCAGCAGCGTGCGGATCTTCGCGCGGCTGAGCGATGCCGCCGGTTGCGCGTAGTGGATGCGCGCAGCCCAGAGCGCCTCGTCGGCGTAGATGTTGCCGATCCCGCTCACCACGGTCTGGTCGAGCAGGACCCGCTTGATGCCCGTGTTCTTGCGCCCCAACGCGGCCGCGAACTGCGCGTCGTCGAACGCCGGATCGAGCGGATCACGCGCGATGTGGGTCACCTGCGTCGGGATGAGCGGCTCGTCCGTCCCGAGGCCACCGTGGGCGCCGTCCGCTGTGGGTACCAACGCATCCACCGCCATCGAACCGAAGATCCGCTGATCGACGAAATGCACCCAGAGTTCGCCGTGCGCCGGATGCTCGATGTGCAGCCGGATGCGCAGCAGCCCGGCCTCGGCGGTGCCCGGCTCCCGGAGCAGGATCTGGCCGCTCATCCCCAGGTGTGCGACGATCGCACGGCGCGGGACGCCGTCGAGCGGGATCCAGAGGAACTTGCCCCGGCGAACCGGCCCCTGCATGACCCGACCCGTGAGCAGGGTCTCGAAGGCGCCCGCGAGCGGGTCGTGGCGCCTCAGCGAACGCGGCTCGAAGACGTCGACGCCGAGGATGGTCGCTCCGGTGACCGCGGGGGCGAGCCCCGCGCGGACGACCTCAACCTCGGGAAGCTCGGGCACGCCGACTCGTCAGTTCCGTCCAGGCGCTGAGCGCCGCCGCCATCTCGGCCTGCTTCTTGCTGGTGCCCTCGCCGCTCGCGGTGACCAGTCCGCCGACCTCCACGGTGGCGTGGAAGGTCTTGGAGTGGTCAGGCCCGGTGTTGGTCACGGTGTACACCGGTAGTCCGGCGCCGCGGTGGGCGGCGGCCTCCTGCAGGCTGGTCTTCGGGTCCATCGCCGCGCCGAACCGGGCAGGGTCGTCGAGCAACGGCTCGACCAGCCGCAGGACCAGCGCGGTCGCAGCGTCACCGCCCGCGTCGAGATACGTGGCGCCGATCAGCGCCTCGACCGTGTCGGCCAGGATGGACGCCTTCTGGCGTCCACCGCTCTGGTTCTCGCCCCGACCCAGCCGGAGCCACTCCCCCAGACCGATGCTGCGGGCGACCTCAGCGAGCGCGACGGAGCTGACCAGGCTGGCCCGGCGCTTCGCGAGCTCGCCCTCGTCGAGGTGGGGATTCTCGCGGAAGAGCTTGACCGTGACGGCCTGCCCCAGGATGGAGTCGCCGAGGAACTCGAGGCGCTCGTTGTTGGGGATGCCGCCGTGCTCGTACGCGTACGAGCGGTGGGTCAGCGCAAGCTCGAGAAGCTCGGGGTCGATGGCGACCCCGAGCTTCTCGAGAAGTGCGCTGCGGTCAGCGTTTTCTCCGACCACAGTCTTTATCGCTGGGCGACGATCAGACGTCGGCGACCTTGCGGCCCTTGTACTCGAGGAAGAGAGCGGTGCCCGCGGAGTCCTCGACGACCTTGGCACGGTGCGGCAGGCTGTAGGTGACCTTGCCGTTCTCGATGGTCTTGACGAGCGTGGGGACCTCAGCCTTCCACTGCGAACGACGGGCGTGGGTGTTGGCGCGCGACTGTTTCCGCTTCGGAACGGCCATGACTATCTCTTCTCTGTGTTCGGTCGAACTGTGTTCGGTCGGGGTTCATCGGTGTCGGAAGCCTGGGCCGCGAGCGCCGAGTAATTCGTAAGCGCAGACCATCGAGGATCAATGATCTCCGTGGGCTCGTGGTCCGGTACATCCGCCAGCCTCTCCCCGGTCTCGGGGTCGAGACCCGGGCAGTCCGGCCGGCACACCGGCTGGAACGGCAGCGACAAAACCACCGTATCCCTGATCAGAGGTTCAAGATCCACGTGGTCGTCGTGAACCTCATGATCGAAAGCTTCCTCAGAAGGATACGCGAAAAGTTCCTGGAAATCGACTTGGACAGGCTGCTCGATGTCGATGAGGCAGCGTCCGCACACGCCGGCGGCGGTCGTCTGACCCTCGGCGGTGATGAGGATGCCCTCATGCATGGATTCGAGGCGGAGGTCGAGATCGATGGTCTCACCCTCCGGGACGCTGAGCAGGCTTTCACCCAGTTTTTCCGTCACGGGGATGCTGATCTGCTGCTCGCGCATCGTGCCCGGCTGGCGGATGAGGTCGTACACATTCACGGCGTACGGGGAGTTCTTCGTGGTCACGAGCAACTATTTTACGCGGCACTCGGGGGTCGCGCGGCGGAAGGCCACCCCGCTGGCAGCAAGGACACAGGAAGCAGCGCCGCTTTGATGCGGAGCGCCGGGCCCGCCTGAGCTTCGAGCGCGGAGAGCACCGCGCCGAGGTCGTCCGCGAGACTGCCGGCCCACCTGCGTGCCGGGGGTCCGTAGGAGGCGCGCTCGAGCTCGGCGAGCAGGCGCATCACCGCCTCCTCCCCCGGCGTGCCCGCGACGGCCGCCGCGACCCGGCCGCCGAACACGCGCGGCGTCTCGGTGGCGGGTGCCATCCAGCCGAGGTCGCGCACGGTGTCCCGCACTTCGTCCCAGGCGAGGGACGCGCCTCCCCACTCGTCGGTCAGCTCGCGCACCCGTCGCCTGCGGCGCATCCTGCGCCAGAATGCCGGCACCAGCAGCACGCCGATCGCGAGGAGCCCGACGCCGATCCCGGTCGCGACCGGCTGGAAGCCGGACTGCGCTGTGAAGCTCGCCGAGCCGGCCTGATTCGCCGGATCGGTCGGAACCAGTGCCCGCGGGGCGGCACCGGAAGTGGACGTGGAGGTCGGTGCGGGCGCCGCGGCGTCGGTCTGCGGGCGGGTGTAGTCCGGAACCGTGCCGCGGCCGACCGTCGGCTCGAAAGGCACCCAGCCGACGCCGGCGAAGTACAGCTCCGGCCACGCGTGCAGGTCGTCGCTGGTGACGGTGTATTCGCCCGGGTTCGTCGCGGTTCCGCCGCTGGTCGCCCCGGGCAGGTAGCCCTCGGCGACACGCGAGGGGATGCCCAGCGTCCGGGCCATCAGCGCCATGGCCGAGGCGAAGTGGACGCAGTACCCGCTCTTCACTTCGAGGAACCGGGCGATGACCCGCGCGCCGTCCCCGTCGAAGCCCTGCTTGAGCGGCGTCTGCGTCGAATAGACGAAGCTGTTGTCCCGGAAGTAGTCCTGCAGTGCGACGGCCTTGTCGTACTCGCTGAACGCATCCTTGGTCGCCGCCAACGCCGTCTGCTCGATGATCGTCGGCGTGTTGGGCGGGAGGAAGAGGTCGCGCAGGACGTCCTGGGGCACCAGGCCGCCCGCGGCCTTCAGCTGATCGGCGGTCGGCTGCAGGACGAGGCTGGTCGCGGTGTACTGCTGACCTTGTGTGGTGGAGTTGATGCCGCCGATGGTCAGGTCGTCCGGGTCCCACGACCAGGTGCCGCTCAGTCCTTTCACCGACTGCACCGGCGCCGGCGTGGGCAACCAGCGGCTCGACATGTTGTCGATCGCGACCGTCGTGGTGATCTTCGTCGTCTTGACAGCGGTCGACAGGCCGGCCACCGGTCCGATCTTCGCTCCGTCCGCGAGCCGGTTGGTGTCGCGCTCGCGGTGCTTCCACACCGAGCCGGTGAACTGGTCGAGCGACGCCAGCTTGAGGTATTGGCCGCTCGCCGCCGAGGTCGTGTAGGTCAGGGCGCGCACGGCGGCCGGACGGCGCAGGTCCTTGCCCAGGTCGATGAGCGGGGTGACCGTTCCGCCGATCGAGATGCCGCCTGCTGTGAAGGAGGTGGCGCCGCCCTGGTCGAAACCGGGGGCGGTGCCCGCGAGAAGGACTGCGACGGCCACGGCCGAGGCGCCGACGGAGAGCGCAGCGCCCGGACGCGGTGTGGCCGACCGGCGGGTCCGGACGTCGCTGCGCAGCAGCCAGAGGTACGCGGCGGCGGAGGCGGCCAGCGCGAACGGGTCGAGGCCGTCGCCGAGCAGCGCGCCGGGCACGACGAGGACGGCACCGACGACCAGCGCGGTGAACGCGGGCGTGCGGATGGCGACCGCGAGCGTGTCGAGCATGAGGGCCAGCAGACAACCACCGCCCACGACGAGGAACAGGAACTCCGGGAGGGGCTCGGCCGGGGTCCCCTGCTGGTAGATCGACAGCATCGCCTGCTGCAGGTACTGACCCCAGCTCGTGACGGTCGCCGGGGTGGGGATGAACCCGAGGAGACCGCTCCCGCGACCGAAGGCGAGAGTCATGATCGCCGCCGACTCCACCAGCAGGATCACCGGGACGACCCCGCGCGGCACGCCCAGGCTGCGGAGACCCGCGCCGGTCGCGAGGACGAACGCGGCTGTCCCGACGAGGCCGAACCACCACCCGCCGCCCTGGATGAGCCCGACCAGCGCGTAACTCACGGCGAGCACCTGAAGCATCAGGGCTCCCGTGATCCGCCAGTAGCCGATCCGGCGCCGGACGGCGACGCGGGGCACCGCGAGCGCGAGGGTCTCAGTCGCCACGGGACACCACCCGGTCACGCTGACGGCGGAGTGCCCGCTGCCAGCACCCGGCCGGGTCGTCGCCCGGCTGGAACGTCACACAGAGCCATCCGGCGTCGGCGAGCACCTCGACGACCTCCGCAGGCGTCGAGGACGAGACGAAGGCGACGGCGGGGTCGCCCATCGATCGCAGAGCCGCCAGCGCACCGAGCTCCGCCAGTTCTGGTCCGGCCAGGACGGCGAACACCGGCACCGGCCGTCCCGCCTTTCGCAGACCCGCACCGAGTTCGGACACCGCGTCGTCGCGACCGGCCGCGGACGTCTCGACCGCTGCCAGGTCGGCCAGCAGCATCCGGTCGGCGCTGCCCATGTCGTAGGTCGCCGTGGTCGAGCCGAGGGTGCCCGTCCGCCCGGCACCGCTCCGGCCGGAGAGCTGGCGGTCGCCGGTCTCGACGACGCTGACCACGAATCCCTCGTCGAGCAGGTGGACGCCGATCGACGCGACCAGGTCGACGACCGTCTCGAACTCATCCGACTCGGGCTCGGGATGCGCGGTGAGCGGGCGCGTGTCCATCAGCATCCACGCCTCGGGGTTGCTGCGCTGCTCCTCCTGCCGCACCATCAGCTGGTCGTGCCGTGCCGTCGCTCGCCAGTGCACCCGACGCAGTGGGTCGCCCGGACGGTATTCGCGGGCGATCAGCTCGTCGGCGCTCGGGATGCTGTGCCGCAGGAGCTCATGCTCGGTGCCCTCGCTGTGCGCGACATCCAACTCGCCGCGCGAGAGGGTGACGACGCGCGGCGTGACGAGGAGCTGCCTCGGCTGGCCGATCGCGTACTCGGCGTAGGCGATGCCGAACGGATCGGTGCGGCTGACGATCAGCGGCCCGACGGCGTGCGCGCCACGCCGCTCGGGCACGACATCCTGCCGCAGCACGACCGTGTCTCGCCCGAGACCGCCGTCCGGCTGGTGCGCTCCGAGGCGTGGGAACGGCGCCGACGCCTGGACGCCGACGACGGCGGCCGCCGACTCCCGCCAGCGGGCCGCGGGGCTCGGACGCGGCGCCTCGTTGCGCGCCGTGGTCACGATCGTGACGTGGTCCCCCACCGCGACGACGTCCGGGTGGAAGCTGCGACGAACCGTCAGCCGCGGCCGGTCGACGGTGACCGACATCATCGCCGCAAGCGGGAGGACCGTCAGGAAGACGCCGACGAACAGGACATCCGTGCGGCCGAACATCGCCGACGCGATCAGCGCCACCACGCCGACGGCGGCGAGGGTCCAACCGCGCGCGGTCGGGCGCGGCCGCTTCAGCGGCGACGAGGCACGACCACGGCTCGCCATGTCAGCGCCCTGGACCACCCACCGCGCCGGAGCCGACGGGAACCGGTGTCGCCGAGACGATCCGGCGCACGATGTCGGCGATCACGGGGGCGCTCTCATGATGGTGCCCGAGGGCACGACTGGTCGGCAGCAAGCGGTGGCTGAGCACGGGAACAGCCAGCGCATCCACATCGTCCGGAAGGACGAAGTCGCGCCCTGCCAGAGCAGCGGTCGCCTTCGCTGCCCGGATCAGCTGCAGGGTGGCACGGGGGCTCGCCCCGAGGCGCAGGTCGCGGTCCTCCCGGGTCGCCCGCACCAGATCGACCGCGTACTGCTTCACCGGGGTCGATGCGAACACGCTCCGGGCCGTCACCATCATGGCCCGCAGCTCGTCCGAGGTGACGACGGGGCGGATGCGCGACAGCGGACTCGAGGTGTCCCTCGTCGTCAGCATCGCCAGCTCCGAGTTCTCGTCCGGGTACCCCATCGCGATGCGCGCCATGAAGCGGTCCCGCTGGGCCTCGGGCAGCGCGTAAGTGCCCTCCATCTCGACCGGGTTCTGGGTGGCGACGACGATGAACGGCGCCCCCAGGGGATACGTCGAGCCGTCGACCGTGACCTGCCGCTCCTCCATGCACTCCAGGAGCGCGGACTGCGTCTTCGGGCTGGCGCGGTTGATCTCGTCGCCGATCACGATGTTGGCGAAGATCGCGCCCGGTTTGAACTCGAACCGCCGCTCCGCCTGGTTGTACACGGAGACGCCGGTGACGTCGCTGGGCAGCAGGTCGGGCGTGAACTGGATGCGGCTCACCGTGCAGTCGACCGACTTGGCCAGCGACTTCGCCAGCATCGTCTTGCCGACGCCCGGGACGTCCTCGATCAGCAGGTGACCCTCGGCGAGCAGGACGACGAGTGCGGTCTGGACGGCCTCGTGCTTGCCGTCGATGACGGACTCGACGTTGGCGGTGATCTGCTCGGCGGCGCGGCGCAACTCGTCCAGGTCCATTCCGGGTGGGGCCCCGGTGGTGTCCTCCTCGGCCGCGACGGACGATTCGGTGGGCTGGCGCGTCGCGTAACTGTTCATGACTCCTGCGCTCACGTTTCCTGGAGGTACTCGTACACGGCCGACGGGACGTACGGGCTCACGTCGCCGCCGAGCGCGGACACCTGCCGGACCAGCGAACTCGACACGTGCGCGTTCGCCGGGTTCGGCAGCAGGAACACCGTCTCGACGTCGGCGAGGTGGCGGTTGACGATGGCCATCGGCGTCTCGTAGGTCACGTCGACCTGCGAGCGGATCCCCTTCACCAGCACGTGCGCGCCGACATCGGTGCAGTAGTCGACGAGGAGCCCGACCGACCACGAGGCGATGACGATGTTGCCGACGATCCCCGCATCCTCGATCGACTTCTCGATCAGGGCGACCCGCTGCGCGATGGGGAGGAGCGCCGACTTGTTCGGGTTGTGGACCACCACGACGTGGACTTCGTCCCAGAGTCCGGCGGCACGCTCGATGACGTCGAGGTGCCCGAGGGTGACCGGGTCGAACGATCCAGGGACAACGGCGATCCTGTTCATAGACCTTCAGACTATCCCGCGGATCCCGGCATTTCGTTGTGAATCCGTTACATACGCGGTCGCGTCGACGCCGCGTGCGTGCACGGGCTACGACTTGCCGAGGAACGCCCGTTCACTCTCGTCCAGCCGCCGGGCCAGCGCGGCCGCGAGAGCGGGATGGTGCGCAAGACCGGGGTCGCCCTCGAGGGTCTCCTCGGCCGCGACCCGCGCCTCCGAGATGAGCTCACCGTCTGACGCTACGCGGAGCAGCCGAAGCGAGGATCGTCCGCCCGACTGCCTGCTCCCCAGCACGTCGCCCTCGCGTCGCAACTCCAGGTCGACGTTCGCCAGCTCGAATCCGTCCAGCGTCGCAGCGACCGCCTCCACCCGCTCCCGGGCGAGCGAGTCCCGCTCGGCCGCTGTGACGAGCAGGCAGAGGCCCGGGACGTCACCGCGGCCCACGCGGCCCCGCAGCTGGTGGAGCTGCGAGACGCCGAAACGGTCCGCATCCAGCACCACCATCGCGGACGCATTGGGCACGTTGACACCGACCTCGATGACCGTCGTCGCGATCAGCAGGTCGACGTCGCCGCCCGCGAAGGCACGCATCACCTCGTCCTTCGTCTCCGAGGGCAGGCGGCCGTGCAGCACCCCGATGCGGGCCTCACGGAAGAGCGGGTCCGCGCGCACCTGCGCGGCTACGGACTCGACGTTCGCCACCGGTCGCGGCGGCGCGCCGTCGGAGGGCTCGGCCTCGGGCTCGGGCTCCTCTCCGTCGTCCTCCGCGTCCTTTCCCGAGATCGCCGGGCAGACGACGAACACCTGTCGGCCCTTCGCGATCTCCTCGGACGCGCGCTCCCAGATGCGGCGCTCCCAGCCCGGACGGTCGGCCAGCGGCACGACGAAGCTCTCGATGCCCTGACGACCGGCTGGCAGCTCGGCGATCGTGGAGATATCGAGGTCGCCGAAGACGGTCATCGCGACGGTGCGCGGGATGGGCGTGGCGGTCAGCACCAGGACGTGCGGCGGCGTCCCGCCCTTCGCCCGCAGCGCCTCCCGCTGCTCGACGCCGAACCGGTGCTGCTCGTCGACGACGACCAGGCCCAGGTCGTAGAACGTGACGGCGTCGCCGAGCAGCGCGTGCGTCCCGACGACGATGCGCGCCTGGCCGGAGACCGTCCGCAGCAGGGCCCTCTTGCGCTCGGCGGCCGACAGCTGGCCGGTGAGCAGCGTAGGCATCAGCTGTGCGGAGAGATCCGGGCCGAGCATCGCCGCGATGGAGCGGAGGTGCTGGGAGGCGAGCACCTCGGTCGGCGCGAGCAGGGCGGATTGGCCGCCCGAGTCCGCGACGGCGAGCATGGCCCGGAGCGCCACCAGCGTCTTGCCGGAGCCGACCTCGCCCTGCACCAGCCGGTGCATGGCCGCCGTCCCCGCGAGGTCGCGCTCGATCTCGCCGCCGACCACGTCCTGGTCGCCGGTCAGGGTGAACGGCAACGCGGCGTCGAAGCGCTCCAGCAGACCGCCGGGAACGGCCGTCCGCGGCGTCGCGGCCACCTGTCGGGTGGCGGCCCGCTGCTGCAGCAGGGCCGCCTGCAGCACGAACGCCTCCTGGAAGCGCAACGCGTCGCGTGCGCGCTGCCACTGCGAATCCTTCTGCGGACGGTGGATGCCCTCCAGGGCGTCGCGGAACGGCACCAGCCCGCGCTCGGCGACCACGGCGTCCGGGACCGGGTCCGGCACAGCGCCGAGAGCATCCAGGGCCAGAGCCACCGCCTTCTGCACCTGCCAGCTCGCGACGGTGCCCGTGGCCGGGTAGATCGGAATGGGCGTGAGGGCCCACTCCTTCGCCGCAGCACTGCCGGGGCTGACGGCGTTCTCGGCGTCCGCCTCGAAGAGCTCGTAGTCGGGGTGCGCCAACTGCAGGGCGCCGCGGTATGCGGACACCTTGCCCGCGAAGATCCCACGCACACCGGGCACCAGCTCGCGCGACCGCCAGGCCTGGTTGAAGAACGTCAGCGTGAGGATGCCCTCCCCGTCGGAGATCTTCACCTCCAGGATGCTGCCGCGCCTGGCGCGCATCGGGCGCTCCTGCACGCGGAGCACCTCGGCGATGATCGTGACGTTCTCGTCGAGAGGGAGGTTGGCGAGGGCGGTCAGCTCGCCGCGCTTCGCGTACCGCCGCGGGTAGTGGCTGAGCAGGTCGGCGACCGTGCGCATCCCGAACGCCTTCTCGAACGCGGACGCGGTGCGGCCCCCGAGGACGCCGGTCAACCGGGAGTCGAGGCCCACGGTGCCCGCGTCGGCCGGTCCGGGGTCGGTCGCGGAGGTCATGAGTCGATCGTATGCGCCCCATCCGACGACGGCTCGTCGGCGGGATGGGCAGCGGGCGCGGCGGAGGCGGCGAGAGCGGCCGGCTCCGTCAGTTCAGCCAGCTCGGCGGCGACCGCGGGCTCCTCCGGTCGTTCGGCGGCGAGGCGGCGCTGGACGACAAGTGCCTCCTCGACGCGGCCGATTTCGCGCAGCGCCCGCCCCGTACCCCACCGCGCGGCGAACTGCTGATCCGGCGTCCCGTTGGCCTCGGCGTCCTTGACGGCGTCCGCGAATGACTCGAGCGCAGCGCCCGCGTCACGGTCCTCGAGCCGGACCCATCCGCGGAGCAGGTGCAACGCGACACCCCAGCGCAGGGTGCGCGGATCGTCGGTCCCGGAAAGATCCGCCAGTCCCTCCTCGATCCACTGGTCGGTGTGCGGACGATCCGACTCGGCCAGCACGAGCGCGCACTCGGCGGAGAGTCCGCTGACGCCCTCACGCCGTGCGGCTCGGAGCGCTGCCTCCAGCAGCGGCGTGGCACCCTCCGGATCGCCCGCAGCGACCCTCAGCCCGCCCCGCTCCAAAAGGACGCGGACCTCCAGCACCCCCACGGCCGGCTCCAACGAGTCGAGAAGAGCCTCCGCCTCCTCGATCCGGCCCTGCAGGCCGAGCGCCCGGGCGCGCTGCGTCTGCAGCTCCGCCCGGACGAGCTCCGACCGGTCCGGTTCGCCGGCGGCAGCGGCCAGCCGTTCTGCGGAGGCGATCGGGTCACCGGGGAGCCACAGGGCGTCGAGCTCTGCCTGCTCCAGGCGTTCCTCCATCCTCACATTTTGGCGGCTGCGCCTCCCCCGCCGCTAGGCTCGGGGGGCCATGACCCGAATCGTCGCCGGTTTCGCCGGCTCGCTGACCCTGCAGGTCCCCAAGAGCGGGACGCGCCCGACCAGCGACCGGGTGCGCGAGGCGATCTTCTCGGCGCTGGATGCACGCGACGCCGTCCACGGCGCGCACGTCCTCGACCTGTACGCCGGTTCCGGCGCCCTCGGCCTGGAGGCCGTCAGCCGGGGGGCGGCGTCCGCGGTGCTCGTCGACAAGAGTCCGGCGGCCGCGCAGGTGTGCCGACGCAACGCCGCCGCACTGACCGCGGCGGCGCGCTCCGCCATCCGGCACCCGGACCGCCCGCTCCCGAGCATCGACGTGCGCGCTGCGTCGGTGTCGTCGTACCTGAGCGGAGCGGCGGGCCCGTTCGACGTGGTCTTCATCGACCCGCCCTACGACATCGGCGACGCCGACGTGCTCGGCGTGCTGACGGCACTCGTCCCGCTGCTCTCCGACGAGGCCGTCGTCTGCCTCGAGCGCAGCGCCCGGGGAGTCGAGCCCACCCTCCCGGACGGTCTCGCGCAGGAACGCAGGAAGGACTACGGCGAGACCGCGATCTACTGGCTGACGCCGGCCTAGCCGCGGCCGCCGTCCCACTCCAGGTAGGGGTCCCAACCGCCGCGCTCGTCGAAGCGGACGCCGTCGACGAGCAGGCCCGCGCCCTCGCGGACGACACCCACCCGCCGGAAACCGCCCGGGAGCGGGACCTCGGGCGGGAACGCGGCGAACAGTCCGTGGTCCTCGCCGCCGGTGAGCGCCGTCCGCACGTCCGGACCGAGCGTTGTCGTGTCCAGGTCGATGGCGACTCCGCTCGCCTCGGCCACCCGCCGCGCGTCCAGGGCGAGACCGTCGCTCAGGTCGAGCATGGCGGTCGCTCCCGCGATCGCGGCGAGCGGACCGTCCGCGATCGGCGGGCGGGGCCGCAGCTGCGCGCCGATCGGGCCGGGATGCGCGGCCAAGACGGCAGCGAAGCGGGAAGGGTCCGGCTCGCCCGCCGCATCTACGGCCTCCGCGAACAGCAGCTGGAGGCCGGTGGCGGCCTCGCCGAGCGCGCCCGAGACCGCGACCACATCCCCGACCCGTGCTCCGCTGCGCAGGACCGGCTCGCGACCCTGGAGGTCGCCGAACGCGGTCACGGCGAAGGTCAGGGTCGCCGACACCGACAGGTCGCCCCCGACGACGCCGCAGCCCGGCTGCAAGGCCTCGCAGGCCATACGGAACCCGTCGGCGACCCCTTCCAGCCACGCGATCGGCGTCTCCGGGGGTGCTGCGATCGCCACGACGAGTGCCGTGGGGACCGCGCCCATCGCGGCCACGTCGGAGAGGTTCGTGGCGGCGGCCTTCCAGCCCAGATCGACGGCGCCCGACCAGGCGAGCCGGAAGTCCGGACCGTGCACCATCATGTCGGTCGTGACGACGAAGCGTCCGTCCGGAGCGGCCAGGACGGCCGCGTCGTCGCCGGGACCGACCAGCGTGGCCGAAGACTCGGGGAGCCGCGGGAAGATGCGACGCAACGCCTCCCGCTCCGACGCCTCACCGATGGTGAGGCCCGACGTGTCGCTCCCAGAGATTCCCATGATCTGAAACGGTAGCCTGAAACGGATGAAGTCCCGTCGCCGCGCACTCTTAGGCCTCCTGCTCGCCGCCTCCGCACTCCTCCTCGCCGGATGCGCGCCCACGGTCTCCCTCGACCCCGCCGCGGGCAGCAACGCGCCCGGCTGCGCGGAGATCAGCGTCCGGCTGCCGGACACGGTCGCCGACGAACCCAAGCGCGAAACGGACGCGCAGGCGACCGGCGCCTGGGGCGACCCGGCAGTGGTCATCCTGCGCTGCGGTGTTCCGCCGATCGGGCCGACCACGAAGCCGTGCGTGAACGTCAACGGGGTCGACTGGGTGCTGATGACCGATCCTGCGGCCAAGACGATCGTCTACCAGACGTTCGGGCGGACCCCAGCCACCGAGGTCATCATCGACCACGTATCCGGGGTCTCGGACTCGTCGGTGCTCCCGGAGTTCGCCAGTGCGGTGTCCACCGTGAAGCAGACGCAGAAGTGCCTCTCGACTCTCGACACCGACCCGACGGCGACGCCAGCCCCGTAGCCCGCGGCCGCCGCGCCGATGGGGCAGGGGGCGTCAGGCGCGGGCCAGAGCGACCTGGATGAGCTCGTCGATCAGGGCGGGGTAGCTGAGCCCCGACTCCTGCCAGCAGCGCGGAAACATGGAGATGGGCGTGAAACCCGGCATGGTGTTGATCTCGTTGATGACGAAGCCGTCGGAGGTCAGGAAGAAGTCCACGCGGGCGAGTCCCTCCCCGCCGATCGCGTCGAACGCGCGGACACCGAGGTCACGCATCTCTGCCAGCTCCGCGTCCGTCAGGTCGGCCGGGCAGACCAGGTCGATTCCGGGCGCGTCGAGGTACTTGGCGGCGAAGTCGTAGAAGTCGCGTCCGTTCATCACGATCTCGCCGGCGACGGAGGCTCGGGCGGGCTCCCCCGGACGGCCCCCGAGCACCGCGATCTCCACCTCACGTCCGGGGACCATCGACTCGATCAGGACGCGGTCGTCCTCCGCCAGCGCGGTCGCCATGGCCGCATCCAGGTCGTCCCAGTCGGACACTTTCGTGACACCCACGCTGGAACCGGCGCGCGCCGGCTTCACGAAGACCGGCAGACCGAGCCCGCGAGCGGACTCGAGGATGTCGCCGGGCGCCGCGGCCCACTCGTATGCGGTGACGGTGCGCCACGGCGCCACCGGGATTCCCGCCTGCTGCAGCACGGTCTTCGTGAAGTGCTTGTCCATCCCGAGCGCGCTCGCCAGCACGCCGCTGCCGACGTACGGCAGCCCGACCAGCTCGAGCATGCCCTGCAGCGTGCCGTCCTCCCCCCAGGGGCCGTGCAGGATCGGGAAGACGATGTCGACGGTGTGGAGCGACGAGCGCTCGCCGTCCGCGTCCACGACGCTCAACTCTCGGGTGGAGGCGCTGTCCGGCCAGAGGATGCGCGACCCGTTGTCCTCGACCTCCGGCAGCTTGGCGGTGTTCAGCGCGAAGCGCGCGGCGTCGTCCGGCTGCAGCGTGAACGCACCCTCGTGGGTGATCCCGACCGGGATGACGTCGTACCGGTCGCGGTCGATCGCCTCAAGGACGCCCGCCGCCGTCGCGCAACTGATCGAATGCTCGCTTGACCGACCCCCAAAGAGAAGCGCGACCGTGACCTTGTCCGTCATCCGTTGTCCTTTCGCCTTGCGGCTCGTCCGAATCCGTCGTCAGATGCGGCGCAATGTCTTTCGGATCGAGCGTACCGGCGAGCACCTGGCTGACCTGACGGACGATCGGCATTTCCACCCCGCGCGCCTCGGCGAGGCTCAGGATGGGCGCGACCGAGGCGAGACCCTCGGCCGTCTGGTTCATCTGCTTCACGACGTCGTTGAACCCGTAGCCCTGGCCCAGCAGGCGCCCGGCGGTGTTGTTGCGGCTGAGCGACGACTCGCAGGTCGCGATGAGGTCTCCGAGCCCGGCCAGCCCCGAGAGGGTCTCCGCCTTGGCGCCGTACGCGACCGCGAAGTCGGTCATCTCGACGAGGCCGCGGGTGATGATCGACGCCTTGGTGTTCTCGCCGTAGCCGACGCCGTCGACGATGCCGATGGCGACCGCGATCAGGTTCTTCAGCACGCCGCCGAACTCGGTGCCGATCACGTCGGTGTTCACGAAGCTGCGGAAGTAGCGGTTCGTCGCGGAGATCGCGACCGCCTGCGCCGTCTCCAGGCTCGCCGAGGAGACGACCGCGGCCGTGGGCTGCTCGCGCGCGATCTCGAGCGCGAGGTTCGGGCCGGAGGCGACGGCGATGCGCTCCGGCTCGATCGGCAGCCCCTGCCCGATCACCTCGCTCATGCGGAGCCCGGTGCCCTTCTCGACGCCTTTCATCAGGCTCACCACGACCGTCTCCGGACCCAGATGCGGGATCATCGCCTCCAGGTTCGAGCGGAGGGTTTGACTGGGAATCGAGACGAAGACCTGCTCGGCATCGCGCATCGCCTCTCCGAGCCGCGGGGTGGCCCGGAGGTTGCGCGGGAGGTTGATGCCCTCCAGATAGTCGCTGTTGCGTTTGACCTCGTTGATCTCGCGCGCGAGTTCCGGGCGCCGTGCCCACAGCACGACGTCGGAGCCGCCATCGGCGAGGATCTTCGCGAAGGTGGTGCCCCAGCTTCCAGCGCCGAGCACGGCGATCCGGCGGGGGCGGGCCACGGGAGCTTTCGGTGCCTTAGCCATCGAACCGCCCGGTCTCCTTCTGGTCGTGCTGCGACGGATCCCAGCGGGTCTTCGGAGCCTTCTCGCCCCGCAGGTCTTCGAGGAGCGCGGTGATCGCATCCATGATCACGCCCGTCGCCTCGGTGAGCGTCGCGGAGTCCAGGGGCCGGCCACGGAACGCCGACAGGTCCACCGGGTCGCCCACCTTCACGTCGATGGTCTTGCGCGGGAACCAGCTGATCTTCTTCCCGTAGCGCGCCATCACCTGCTGGGTGCCCCAGTGGGCCATGGGGATGACCGGGAGGTCGTACTCCAGCGCCATGCGCGCCGCGCCCGTCTTGCCGCGCATCGGCCACATGTCGGGATCGCGGGTGAGCGAGCCTTCCGGGTAGACGACGACGATCCGGCCTTCGTCGACGATCTTCCGCGCCTCCTGAAGTGGCGCTGCGCCCCGGGTGCTACCGCCGCGTGAGACCGGCACCTGGCCGGATTTGCGCATGAACCAGCCCAGGACCGGAACGCGGAACAGACTCTCCTTCGCCAGATACCGGGGCAGCCGCCCCAGCCTCCAGGCGACCATGCCGACCATCACGGGGTCGATCTCGCTGTAGTGGTTGGGCGTCAGCACATAGGCACCGGTGCGGGGCAGCTTGTCGCCGTCGACCACCCGGAACCGGGCCAGCAGGCTGCCGATCGGCACCACGAGGCCGGCCAGCACCCAGAAGACCGACGGGCGGCTCTTCTCGGGTCGCTGCTTCTTCGCGGGCACAGGGGTCACGGACGAATCAGGATGGGACACCATCCCATTATCTGTGACCCGCGTCGCACGCGCGGCATGCACGCGCACCGGCAACCATCATGCGTTTACCGCAACGGGCCGTACATCGAGCTGCGGGATGCCCGAGAAATCGTCGGGGTTGCAGGTATGGAGCGGCAAGTCGCGCGAGATGGCGGTCGCCGCGATGAGGGCGTCGAAGGCCCGCGCGGTCGGCTTCCGCCCGGCCGCGCGCAACGATTGAGCGACCTGGGCGAAGGCGCGAGCCGCGGCGGAGTCGAAGGGGATCGGGTCGAAGTCCGCCTCGGCCAGCTGGAGGTGCGCCTGGCGCGCGGCACGCTCCTCCTGATTCTTCGCCACAAGCGGTCCGACCGAGAGCTCCGCAAGAGTCACCGCGCTGATCGACGGGATGTCGGGGAGCTCGGACGGGTCGGCCACCCGCGCCAGCAGGATCAACGTGGACGTGTCGAGAAGGCCTGGCCGCATCACCACTGCTGGTCCACCAGCTCATCGATGTCGGCAAGGAGGGCTCGGGGGTCGACGGACGGGATGGTCCGGCGAGCCGCCATGAGTGCGGACAGCGCCCTGCCGGGGGTGGACAGCGGAGACAGCTCCGCCACCGCCGCCCCGTCTCGGGTGATGGTCAGGTGTTCGCCGCGTGCCACCCTGTCGAGGATGTCACCGCCGTGGTTGCGTAGGTCTCTCACGCTGACAGTCTCCATGCTGGGACTGTATCACGGGTGAGACACGGCGCAATCTGTGGATAACTTGGCGGATCAGCCCTCGAGGGTGAAGTCGGCGCCGAGCAGCTGCAGCTTGGTGATGAAGTTCTCGTATCCGCGGCTGATGATCCCGACGTTGCTCACCGTGGAGCGGCCGTCGGCGGTCAGGGCGGCGATGAGGTGGCTGAACCCACCGCGCAGGTCCGGAACCTCGATGTCTGCGCCCTTCAGCTCCACCGGGCCCATGATGACCGCGGAGTGGTTGAAGTTGCGCTGGCCGAAGCGGCACGGGTGGCCACCGAGGCACTCCTTGTGCACCTGGATCTTCGCGCCCATGTCGACGAGCGCGTCCACGAAACCGAACCGCTGCTCGTAGACCGTCTCGTGGACGATCGAGACACCGGAGGCCTTGGTCAGCGCGACGACCAGCGGCTGCTGCCAGTCCGTCATGAAGCCGGGGTGCACGTCGGTCTCGATCACGACAGGCTTCAGCTCACCACCGGGGTGGTAGAAGCGGATGCCGTCGTCGTGGATCTCGAACGCACCGCCGACCTTGCGGAAGACGTTGAGGAAGGTGAGCATCTCCGGCTGGCGGGCACCGCCCACGAAGACGTCACCGCCGGTCGCGAGGGCCGCAGCACCCCAGCTCGCGGCCTCGTTGCGGTCGAAGAGCGCGGTGTGGCTGTAGCCGTCGAGCGAGTCGACGCCCTCGATGCGGATCACGCGGTCGGTGTCGACCGAGATGATGGCGCCCATCTTCTGCAGGACGTTGATGAGGTCCATGATCTCGGGCTCGATCGCCGCGCCCTTGAGCTCGGTGATGCCCTCGGCACGCACGGCGGTCAGCAGCACCTGCTCGGTCGCGCCGACGCTCGGGTACGGCAGGTCGAGCTTGGCGCCGTGCAGGCCGTTCGGGGCCGTCATCCGGATGCCGCTGGGCAGCTTGTCGACGACCGCGCCGAACTTGCGGAGCACTTCGAGGTGGTAGTCGATCGGGCGGTCGCCGATGCGGCAGCCGCCGAGGTCCGGGATGAAGGCCTCACCCAGCCGGTGCAGCAGCGGTCCGCAGAAGAGGATCGGGATGCGACTGGACCCGGCGTGCGCGTCGATGTCGGCCATGTGCGCCGACTCGACAGCGCTCGGGTCGAGGAGGAGTTCCCCCGCAGCGCCGTCGCTCACCTTGACGCCGTGCACCTCCAGCAGCCCGCGCACCACGCGGACGTCGGAGATGTCTGGGACGTTCCGCAGAACGCTCGGCCCTTCGCCGAGGATCGCGGCGACCATCGCCTTCGTGACGAAGTTCTTGGCGCCGCGGACCTCGATGCGGCCCCGCAGGGGGATGCCGCCGTTGATCGTGATGCGGTCGCCTTTGAGGCCGACGTGTGCTCCAGCTGCCTGGGCGTCCTGAAGGAGTGAGTTCAAAGTTTCACCGGGAGGGTCGTGGGCCGCCAGCTCGCGCGGCCCGATTCGTATTCGGAGATGAGCGCCTCGTCGCGCAGGGTCAGGGCGATATCGTCCAACCCTTCGAGCAAACGCCAGCGAGTGTAATCGTCGATGTCGAAAGACACCTGGACTTCACCCACCGTCGCAGTCTTGGCAACCAGATCCACCGTCGCCGATATTCCCGGCTGTGCCTCGATCGCCTGCCAGAGACGCTCGGCGTCCTCTTCGGAGATCAGGCCGGTCAGCAGGCCCTGCTTGCCCGCATTCCCGCGGAAGATGTCGGCGAATCGCGGGCTCAGCACGACCCGGAAACCGTAGTCCCGAAGCGCCCACACCGCATGTTCGCGTGACGAACCTGTGCCGAAATCCGACCCGGCGACGAGCACCGTCGCGCCCTGATACTCCGGTCGGTTCAGGATGAATTCGGGGTCTTTGCGCCACTCGTGGAAGAGGGCGTCGTCGAAGCCGGTCTTGGTGACGCGCTTGAGGAACACCGCCGGAATGATCTGGTCGGTGTCGACGTCGGAGCGCCGGAAGGGGACGGCCGTTCCTGTGACGGTCTCGAACTTGTCCATCAGGCGCCCACCCTCTCTCCGATGCGGCTATCCGTCCCGCCATCGCGCGGCGTGTCGTCGCCTTGCTGCTCGAGGTCCCACGGGCTGGACAGCGTTCCGCGGATGGCCGTCGCCGCCGCCACCAGAGGCGACACGAGGTGCGTGCGACCGCCCTTGCCCTGGCGACCCTCGAAGTTCCGGTTCGATGTGGAGGCGCAGCGCTCCCCCGGCGCCAGCTGGTCCGGGTTCATGCCGAGGCACATCGAGCAGCCGGCGAACCGCCACTCGGCGCCGAACTCTTCGACGATCTTGTCGATGCCTTCGGCCTCCGCCTCGATCCGCACCCTGGCACTGCCCGGTACGACCATGACCCGGACACCGTCGGCCTTCTTGTGGCCCTTGATGATGGAGGCGAAGGCGCGCAGGTCCTCGATCCGGCTGTTCGTGCAGGAGCCCATGAACACCGCATCTACCGGGATGCTCTTCATCGGAGTCCCCGGCTGGAGGTCCATGTACTCCAATGCGCGCTCGGCGGCAGCGCGCGCGTTCTGGTCGGCGATGGCGGCCGGGTCGGGAACGGCCTGGCTGAGCGAGACGCCCTGACCGGGGTTGGTGCCCCAGGTGACGAACGGCTCGATCTCGGCGGCGTCGAGGTAGACCTCGGCGTCGAAGACCGCGTCGTCGTCGGTCTGCAGCGTCTTCCAGTAGGCGACCGCGTCCTCCCAGTCCGCGCCCTCCGGTGCGTGCGGACGACCCTTCAGGTAGGCGAACGTCGTCTCGTCGGGGGCGACCATACCGGCACGGGCGCCCGCCTCGATCGACATGTTGCAGATGGTCATCCGGCCCTCCATGGAGAGCGAGCGGATGGCGCTGCCGCGGTACTCGAGCACGTAGCCCTGGCCGCCGCCGGTGCCGATCTTCGCGATGACCGCGAGGATGACGTCCTTGGCCGTCACTCCGGGGCGCAGCTCGCCCTCGACGGTGATGGCCATGGTCTTGAACGGCTTCAAGGGCAGGGTCTGCGTGGCGAGCACGTGCTCGACCTCGCTGGTGCCGATGCCGAACGCCATCGCGCCGAAGGCGCCGTGCGTCGAGGTGTGCGAATCGCCGCAGACGACGGTGATGCCCGGCATCGTGAGTCCGAGCTGCGGGCCGACGACGTGGACGATGCCCTGCTCGACGTCGCCGAGCGAGTGCAGCCGGACGCCGAACTCTTCGGCGTTGCGGCGCAGCGTCTCGATCTGGGTGCGGCTGGTCAGGTCGGCGATCGGCTTGTCGATGCCGATGGTCGGCGTGTTGTGGTCTTCCGTGGCGATGGTCAGGTCCGGTCGGCGGACCGGGCGGCCGGCCATGCGGAGGCCATCGAACGCCTGCGGGCTGGTGACCTCGTGGACGAGGTGCAGGTCGATGTAGATGAGGTCGGGTGTGCCGTCCTCGCCCTTCTTGACCAGGTGGTCGTTCCAGACCTTCTCGGCCAGCGTCAGCGGCCCTGGGGTGGCCGCGATGTCGGCGGCCGGCGAGTCGGATGTGGGGATGCTCATGTCGTGCGAACTCCTAAGCGTGTGAACGGATCAGCCGTCGACGGACTCCGCGGCGAGGGTGGCCTGATGACTAGGACTCGCCGCGGCGGCTAAGGAGAAGAAGCCCCGCGTACACGAGTGACAGGTTATCACCCGCTGGTCCGCGCCCCCTGTCAGGAGCGCTCGACACGGAGGCGGAGGTCGCCGAGCAGCACCTCGTCCCCGTCGCTCACGGGCATCGGCGACCCGGGCTCGGCGCGGACGCCACCGACGACGACGCCGTTGGTCGAGTGGAGGTCGGTGATCGTGAGCGCGTCGCCTTCGCGGCCGCGCTCGACGGTCAGTGCGGCGTGGGTTTTGGAGACCGTGGACGTGGGGTCGTCGACGGCGATCAGGTCCGCTTCCGACGAGGCTGCCGCAGAGGCGGCCCGGGACGGATTACGGCCGACGAGCAGTGTGCCGGTCACCGGGATGCTGCGATCGCCGGGCAGCACCAGCCGCCAGACCGGCCGCGGCGCGACGGATTCGGCTCCCGGTCCGGGCGGCGGAGTGAACGTCGGGAGGGGGCGCACGGGCGACGAGCTCCGGTCGACCGGCGAACCGTCCTGCGGGCGCGAGGGGATGAGGCCGGGCGGTGGCACGATGAACCCGCTGTCGTCCATGCCGCCCACTATACGGATGCCCTCAGGCGCGACGTGGGCGGCGGTAGCGGAAGGCCGCGAGGCGGGCGCGGAGCGGCCCAGCGGCTTCCCTCGCCTTCATGAGCGTTTCGTCGGCTGTGCTCCAGGCGTGGTCGACGCGTTCGTCCACGACGACGGAGCCGTCGAAGACCGCAGCGTCGATGTGCCGCGCGAGCACGGCGAGACCGCCTTCGGGGACCGGAAGGTTCTGCGCTTCCGACTGTTGCTCCAGAGCGGCGGCCGCCTGGATCCGGGTGGCTCGCACAGGCACTGCGAGCCCGAGTTCGGCGTAGCCGTCGGTCAGCTCGTCCCAGGCACCGGCCGCACGCCGGTCGGGCGGTCCACTCGTTCGGCGACGTCGGCGCCTCCTCCGCTTGAGGGTGGCGATCACCAGCAGCGGGATGAAGTAGGCGAGCAGCGGTATTCCCACCACCCCGAGGACGACCCACGCCCACGCGGGGAGCTGGAAGATCTTCGACTTGTCCTTCGGGTTGTTGTCTTTGGTCTTGACCGGGGTCAGCAGGTCCTCGGCCCGCGGGTCGGCGGGTGGGGGCTGCCTCACCTGGGGCTGCGGCTCCAGCTTCGGCTTGGTGGTCTGGTTCTTCGGGGCGTCCGTTTTCGTCGGAGTGGGGAAGAACGGCACCCAGCCGACGCGGTCGAACGCCACCTCGTCCCAGGCGGTCACGTCGTCGCCGGTGACGGTGGTCGTGCTGCCGGTGACCTTCGGCGCGAAACCCATCACCACCCTGGTCGGGTAGCCGAGCCGGCGCGCCATCAGGGCGAACGCGCTCGCGTACTGCTCCTGGTCGCCGACCATCGGCGCCTTGGAGAGCAGGTCGGTCATCCGGTCCGCTCCCTCGCCTGCCCGGGACGGCACCGGGTCGGATGCGCGGCCGTGACTGAGGTAGCCGAGGGACTTGAGGGAGCGTTCGATGTTCCGCAGCTTCTGAATGGCGGTGTCCGCCGAGCCGGCGTACTCCTCGGCCTTCGCTGAGACGACATCCGGCACGTTGGTGACGGGCGGCAGGGCCAGCTTCGCCGGCGGGACCTTCGCCAGGGCGCGGTCGTTGGGAATCTTCTGCGCCGTTGCTCCGATGGTGTAGGCGAGGCCGTCGCGCACGCCGCTGGTCACGGCCGCCGTGCCCGTCGCCGTGTTGACACGCACGGTGCCCGCGGGGTCCTCCCCGGTGTGTTCGTCGAAGGTGAGGCGGTCGGTGTAGCCGAGAGTCGGCAACCACACGTCGGAGTAGCCGAGCACGGAAATGGCGGCGGTCGATGACGCGCCCGCCGTGAACAGCGGCGGCGCCGGGATGGTGCTGCCGAGCAGCTGGAATGCGCCGGAGGCGTCGGTATCGCTGCCGGGCGACGCGACCGACCAGACCACGCCGTCGTAGCTGTCCATCGTCGCCAGCCGGATCACCTGCCCCTGTTTGAGCCCGGTCACGGTGAAGAGCTTCGTCTTCTGGAGCTGCTTCGTGTACGTACGGAAGCCGGCGAGCGGGCTCGGGTAGTCCAGCGGGTCGAACGGCGGCGTGATCTCGTCGCGCACGACGAACCGGGAGGCGGCGGGCGGTGCGAGCACGGAACCGGCCAGAGCGCCGACGGCCACAGCGCCGAGGACGACGACGGCACCTCCGACCAGGCGGCTGCGGCGGACAGCGGAGTCGGTCTCGATCCGATCCCGCGCGAAGCGCGCGCGTCGCCACGAGAGCCACACCAGGGCCACCGCTGCGAAGAGCACACCGCGTATTCCGGCGAAGAAGGCGTCGCGCGTTCCGAGCAGGATCGCGGCGAACAGCAGCAGTGTCGGACCGGTCAGCAGAAGTGCCGCGCGGCCGACGGAACGATGGCGCACGCCGGGTAACCAGCGGACCGCCAAGGTGACCGAAACGAGTGCGACCAGCCAGCCGGCGACATATGGCACCACCGCGACGTACGGGGGCGCTTCGAGCGGCGCCTGCAGAGTGACGGCGTCTGTCCAACCGAAGACCGCGCCGAGCACCAAGCCGGAAAGACTGTCGAGGGTGGGCAGAACGCCGAACAGGGACTGCCCGGGCAGCGCCAGCGGCGTCCCGAGGAGGAAGTAGGCGGCGAGGGCGAGGACCACCGTGAGCGGCCAGCTCAGCCGCAACAGACGCCCGAGCAGCGCCACTCCCCCGCCCACCACGATCCCGCCGACTGCGGCGGGAGCGAAGGCGTAGTGCCCGAAGGCGGGCTCGAATCCGATCACCGCGAGCAGGCTCAGCCCCATCAGCACGGCGACGTCCACCCAGGTCGTCGCCGAGAAGCGGTCGAGGATCGGGCTCGACGCACCGGAGGCCCGGGAACGGCCACCCGTGGTCGCGGTCATCGGCCCGCTCGCTTCAGCAGTGCGGGAAGCTCCGGCAGCGCGGACACCGTGATGAGCATCGACCGGCCCAAACGGGTGAGCCGTGGCTCCGCTCCTTCGTCGACACGGATCACGATCGTCTCGGTGTCGCCTCCCCACAGCGCGGCGGCGCCGCGCAGCTGGGCCGCTTCGACCTGGGAGCCGACGACGGTGACCGCGAGACTGGGGGCCTGCAGCCGCAGGGTCGCCTGGCGGAGGAACTCCCGCAGGCTGGGATGCGCTCCATCGACGGGCTGGATGCGGCACGAGTCGTCGAGGAGCGCTGTCGGCGTCCCCACGCGCATCGCGCCCCCCTGCCAGACGGCATTGATCTCGGTCTCTTCACGGATCACCTGGCAGCCGATGGACGTGGCCACCGAAACGCCGAGTTCGAACTCGTCGTCGGAGGCGAAATGCGACCGCTCGGCGTCGAGGGCGAGCAGCAGCTGCGACCGTCTGGTCTCCTGGTATTGGCGGACCATCAGCTGACCGGTGCGCGCCGAGGTGCGCCAATGCACGTTCCGGATGTCGTCCCCCGGTTCGTACGTGCGAAGCGCGTGGAAGGCCAGGTCGCTGTCCGTGATGACCTTCGTCGTCTGTCCCTCGAGGTCGCGCACCAGACCACGCGCTGTCGCGGCGAGGCGGACGGTCTTGGGATGCACGAACAGCTCGATCTGATCCGTCCACCGATTGGTGCGCCGCAGCAGACCGAGCTGGTCACCGCGCACGGAGAGCGCCGGTCCGGCGAGGATGAGCGCCCGTCGAGCGGTCGGTACGGCGAACAGTTCTTCTGTCTCGGCGCCGGGTGTCAGACGGGGGATGGCGAAAACGGCCTGGCCCTCGCCGACCGGCAACTCCATCCGCGTGGGCAGCACGGGCCGGGTGCCGCTGTTGGCGACGGTGAGCCGGCCGAGCGCGCGGTCGCCCGCGACAACGCGCCGAGGGTTGAGTTCGATGCCCACGCGGTAGGTGGAACGACCGAACACAAAAGCAAGTGCGAGGAGGACGGCGGCGAGCAGGGTCATCGCGATGAAGAGGAACTCGGCCCAGCCGAGCCAGACCGCGAGGACCAGGCCGACCGCCGCCGAAGCGAGCGCGATCCAACCGAGCGCGCTCACGACACCGAGCACCGGGCGGACCCGAGCGACCACGGCTCGTCCTGCGGGCGCCACGCGCCGGCCGGCCGCTCCGAACAGCCGCCCGAGCGTCGCGCCGACCTGCCCGGCCGCGATGCGCGCCTGACCGGCAGCGGAGCCGCGGCTGCGTCGTTCGCCGGCCGTGCTGTCGGTGGTCATGAGAGGGGTCCCGTCGAGTCGGAGGAGGTCAGCAGGTCAGGGGTCAGGCGGCCCGGTACGCCGGCGGGGTGGCGGACGCGACCGCGCGCTCGACCACATCGGCGGCCGTGACGCCCGCGAACTCCGACTCGGGGTCGACGATCACCCGGTGGGCCAGCACCGGAAGGGCGAGGTCGCGGATGTCGTCGGGCGTGATGTAGGTGCGGCCCTGGGAGATGGCCCACGTCTTCGAAGCACGCGCGAGGGACAGGGCGCCACGGATGCTGACGCCGAGGGCCGCATCCTTGTCGTCGCGCGTGGCGGTCACGATCTCGCTGAGATAGCCCATGACGCTGGCGTCCGTGTGCACCTCGGAGGCGAGCTGAGCGAGCGTCGACACCGAGTCGGCGGCGATGATCGGGCGCACGCCGGCCGCACGCGATCGGTTGGACGAGTCGAGCAGCAGGTCGACGGTCGTCGCGTGGTCCGGGTAGCCCAGCGAGGTCTTGATCAGGAAGCGGTCGAGCTGCGCCTCCGGCAGCGAGTACGTACCCGCCTGTTCGACCGGGTTCTGGGTCGCGATCACGACGAACGGCGAGCCGACGGAATGCCCGACACCGTCGACAGTGACGACGCCCTCCTCCATCACCTCGAGGAGGGCGGACTGCGTCTTCGGGCTGGCGCGGTTGATCTCGTCGGCGAGCACCACCGTCGCGAAGATCGGGCCCGGGTGGAACTCGAACCGGCCCGTGGACTGGTCGTAGATGGTGACGCCGGTCACATCCGACGGCAACAGGTCGGGCGTGAACTGGATGCGCGACTGCGTGCCCTCGACCGTATTGGCCAGCGCCTTCGCGAGCACCGTCTTGCCGGTGCCCGGAACATCCTCCAGCAGCACGTGGCCGCCCGAGAGCATCGCCGTGATCACCAGGCGGATGCTGTGCTCCTTGCCCAGGATCGCCTTGTCGACGTTCGCCACGAGTTGTGAGAACGCTCCGGCGAACCAGTCCGCCTGCTCCTGTGTCACTGTCACTGCTGCTTCTCCTTATTTGGACCAGTCCTGGACACTGCTCTGCACCCCGTCCACGACCACATACGCTCCGGGGTAGCCGCACCACGGTTCGTAGTTGGTGCTTGCAGAGCCGTGGTAATGGCCGTACCCGTTGCCATCGGTCGAGATCGAGCGAGTGGACAACGTGCTCCCATTGCAGTGCACCTGCATGGTGACCGACGCGTTCTTCGCGAAATTGTGGATCGTCACGTCGTACGTGTAGCTGTGGACGTACCCCGGCTTGGGGTCGCCCTTCGACAGGTCGATGGACGGCGACGGCGGCGGTGGATCCTTCACCTGCACGGTGTTGGACGTCACCGGAGTGCCCGTCTTCTTGCCCGGATTCTCCGCGTAGACCTCGAACGAGTAGTTCCCGGCACCCTTGTTGTTCGCCTTGGCGCTCGTGCCGGTCGTGGTCTGCCAGCCGCCCCCGTTGAGGCGGTAGTAGTAGGTCGCCTTGCCGCCCCCGGTGCCGTCCGGGTCGGACAGCGCCTTCCAGCTCATGGTGAGGTCGCTCGGCGCGTTGCCGCTGCTGCTGATGGTCGCGCCGCTGACCTTGGCCGGTGTCCCGTACGGAATCACCGCCGCACTGAGGGCCGAGAACTGGCTCCAACCGTCCGCGTTCTGCGCGCGCACCTGGAACGAGTAGGACGTGCCATTGGTGAGGCCGGCGATCGTGACCGTTCCGACGGAGGCGGTCTTCACCGAATGGCCGCCGTTGTTGTCGGTCACCTCGTACCCGTTGATCGGCTTCCCGTTGTCCGCGGGCGCCTTGATCGACACTGTGGCCTTGCCGTCGGCCGCGCTCGCGTTGCTGGGTGCGCTCGGCCGCGCCGGCACATCGTGGACGGTGACGCGCAACTGGCCGATGGCGGACGCGGTCCGCTTCGGATCCTTCGTCGCATCCTCGACGTGGTAGACGACATTCACCGCGCCGATGGCGGCCCCGGATGCGGCGCTGACGCTGATCGACGAACCAGTGTGCGTGACCGTGACGCCCGCCGGCGCGCTCTGGGCCGCCGCGTCCGTGATGGTCAGGGGCTGACCCGGGAAGGGGTTCACCCACTGCGCGTCGCTGGACGCGCCGCTGACCGTCGCCGTCTGCCCGCGCTGCACCTCCGAGGTCTGCGGAGGGTTCTTCTGCGAGGCCACCGGCCGGCTGGAACTGACCACCTGGACGTTCACGGTGCCCGAGATCGTGTGGGTCCCGGAGCTGATGGTCACGGCGATGGTGGCTGTCTCGCCCGCCTGGGTCCCGAGCGGAGCGGAGAGCGTCAACGTCGAACCGCTCAACGAGGACTGGATCTTCGAGTTGGACGATGTGCCACCCGAGTAGGTGAGCTTGCTGAGGATCTCTGGGTTCGGGTGGAAGCTCGACGCCCGCAGGTCGACGGAGAGCGGCGCCTCCCCCGGCTCGATCTTCTCGCTCGGCGAGGTGAAGGTGGGTGCCACATCGGACTGATCGGGCTGACCGACCGTGATCGGAAGCACCAGGGTCGTGATGCGGTCGGAGTTCTGCCCGGCGTCGCGTCCGTCATCGACTTTGAAGGTGATGGCGGCGGGACCGCGGTAGCCCTTCGCCGCCGTGAAGGTGAGGGTCTGCTCATCCCCGTACGACGACCCGCCCGAGCTGTTGGTCGCGCTGACGCCGGAGGCGCCGGTCAGCTTGTAGCCGCGTCCGGACGGCACGGTGAGGATGTCGGACAGCTTCCAGCTCGTGGACCCGTCCGCCTGCACGATCTGCTGCGGCAGGCCGTCCTTGATGCGGGGCGGGGCCGTCGCGTCGCCCTTCGGAGGGACGATCACGAAAGCCGTGCCTTTGAGCCCGGTGACCGTGTCGGTCAGCGTGTATGCGATGGCGATCCGTTGCGCACCTGGTTTCACGGTGATGGTGCCGTCCGATGCGACGTCGGCAGCGGAGGCGTTGGGGCCGGTGACCTCCACCTTCAGGTCGTCGACGAGCCCCGACGGGTTGGTCGCGCCGGCGAGGGCGTTCACCTTCACGCTCGTCTTGTTCGCGACCTCGTCGGGTTCGAGCACGTGGTCGATGGCGGTGGGCGGCACATCCTTCGCATTCGGTGTGACGGTCACCTGGATGAATGCGCTGGCGACACCACCCTGTCCATTGGTGATCTGGTACCGCACGACGAACGATCCGTCCTGCTTCGGGGCGGTGACGAGCACGATCTTGCCGTGCACGGAGGCGGTGAGTCCCTCATCCACCTGGAGCAGCTTCTTCTGCAGTGCGATGGCGTACCCGTTCGGGTCCGAGTCGTTGTCGAGTACTGGCACGGCGATGGTTCGGCCGGGCTTCACCTGCACCGGATCGTTGACCGCGATCGGCGGGCGGACCTGGTCGGGGCGCGGGATGACGGCGATGGAGACCGTGCCGGTGGCCGTCTTCCCGTAGGTGTCCTTGAGCTGGTACGTGAAGGTGTCGGTTCCGGCCGAGTCGGGGTACGCCTCGTACGTGAACTGCCGGCTTGTGGAGTCCGAGATGCGGCCCAGGGTCGGCTGCGATGCCAGCCCGGACAGCGTGACGGAGTCGCCGTCCGGGTCGATGCCGTCGAGCGGAACGTCGACCGGGACGGAGGATCCGGCGAACGCGCGGACCGTCAGCGGTTGGGGCTGCGGCGCCCGGTCGGAGGACTTGTCCGGGCCACCGACCACGAACGTGACCGTCGCCTGCGCCTTCTGGCCGTACTTGTCCGTGATGCCGTACACCACGTTGTACTGCCCCGGCGTGGTCGGCGCCTGGTAGCGCACGGTCTCGCCGCTCACGAAGGCCGTCGCGCCGTCGCCCGCTCCGCTCGCGTCCCGCAGCTGCGTGTCGAGGGTGAAGGGCGCGTTGTCCGGCGAGAAGTCGTTGTCCATCACCGAAACGGTCGCGACGTCGCCGGCGCGGACGGGCACCTGATCGTCGACCGCGACCGGCGGCTGGTGCTGCACGAGCGGCGGGACCGGGACCACGGTGATGCCCGCCGTCGCCTGGTTGATGCCGTCGGAGACGACATAGTTCAGCTGGACCTGCTGGGTCAGCACTGTCGGTGCCGTGATCTTGACGACCGCGTTGTCGAGGACCTCCACGTTGAGGTCCTCCGCGCCGGCGCCGACCGCCACCGAGCGGACGGCCAGGACGCGACCGGACGGAGACACGTCGTTGTCGAGCACGGCGACCGAAGTCGGCTCGCCCGGGCGCACGTACGCTTTGTCGGTCACGGCGATCGGCGGAGCCTCGCTCGCACCCTGCGCCGCGATGTCGACCCGGGCCAGACCGGTGGTCGTCTTCGGGCCGGCGCCGAGCGTGTACACGATGTAGTACTCCCCCGGCGAGTTGCTCTTCACCGTGATGGTGCCCTTTATCGCGTCGGCGGTCACCTGGGCGCCTGAGCCGTCCAGGTTCGCACCGACGAGCGTGAGCGGCTCTCCGGACGGCGATTGGTCGTTGTCGAGAGGATGCAGCACGAGGGGCCGCCCGGTGAATCCGTCGCCGAAGTCCGTCACTGCGACCGGGTCGAGCGTGCCGGCCGGCTTGACGGTGACGATCAGACTGCCGGTCGTGGATGCGCGACCGTCCGACACGGTGACGCGCACCTCCTTGGAGCCCGCCTGCCCTGTCTTGCTCGTGAACGTGACGTCGCCGTTCGCCTTGAACCGCACGTCGTCCTCGGTGGTCGCCGTCGCTGCGACCAGGCTGAGGTCGTCGCCGTCCGGGTCGGTCCAGTCGTTCAGGATGTTGTAGGTGACGGACTGGCCGACCTCCGTCTGGGCGGTGCTCGACCGGGCGGACACGGGCGCGGTGTTCTCCGTCGGCTGCTTGAGGGTCGCATCCACCTGGGCGGATGCCGTGCCGCCGCGACCGTCGTCGACCGAGTACCGGAAGGAGATGGTGCCGCTGAGGTCGGCTTTCGGCGTGAACTGCAGCGCGCGGCCGCCCTCGACCAGCTGCAGTTCCCCCTGCGCGGCGGGAATGGCGGAGACATCCGAGACGGTCAGCACGTCGCCGTCCGGATCGCTGTCGTTGGCGAGGACGTGGAGCACGGTCGACCGGCCAGGGCGCACGCCGTAGGCGTCGTTGACCGCCACCGGAGGACGGTTGACCGCGGTCCGCTGTGCCAGGGTGTCCGCGAACGACTGGACGACCGGCTTCTCCTCGCCGGTGTCGCCCTGGACGGTCGTGTCGTTCGGTTTCAGCTGCGCCCAGTTCTGCACGAGTCGCATGTTCGACGACACCACCCAGGCGTTGCCGTCGCGGAGATTGTTGAGGGCGATGACGTCGTGGTTGACCCGGAACTCCAGGTCGTCGCCCTGCACCGGCTGGTCGATGTCGAGACCGACCGGCTTCTTCCCGTCGCAGGCGTAGAGGTAGCGCGCCGAGCCCGACCAGGCGCCGTAGGAGCAGCTTCCGAGCCGCACCGGGGCGGAGACCGCATCGGGGCCGCCCTTCGACGTTGCGCCGGCCGGGCTCGCCGTCACCGATCCGCCGCCGAGCGGGACGCTGAGCAGACTGTTCGCGGTGGCCACGAGAGCGGCGCGGTCGTCCTGCCCGGGCTGCTGCAGCTCGAGGCCCTTCGCGGGCAGGTCGACAGTCGTACCTGCGCCGGTGATGACGCGGTTGCGCTGGGTGTCCAGCACGACGGGTTGGTCGCCGACGGCCGTCACCTGGAACGCACCCGGAACAGCGAAGTCCTGGATGTGAGGGTTGGCTCCGGGGCGATCGACCGTCACCAGGCGCTTACCCCGGGGTGCGACGACGAAGGTCTTCCCGGACTTGGCGACCGCGAGCTTGGCTCCCGCCCCGACCGAGGCCGCGGCTTTCGTCTTCGTCCGGTCGAAGTCGAGACGGCCGGACGCGTCCAGTACCCACAGCGAGCCGTTCGGCGCCAGCACGGACAGCGTGTTGCCGCCGTAGCCGACCTGCGAGTGCTCCGGGATCTGGATGCGGCCCCCGAGGGAGACGAAGGCGGGGTCGATGCGATCGACGGTGCCGTGCGGCAGATCCGTCAGGAAGTACGCCTGACCGTCCTGCAGCACATCCAGGTCGGCGCTCGCGCCGGTGACTGCCGCATCCAACTCGTCGATCTGGTGGTTGAGCCGGCCGGCGAGAAGCTTCTCTCCGTTGGTGACCCAGACGTCGCGGGTGTCGAGCTGGACCGCGTTGACCGGGAAGCCCTTGTGCAGCACCGCGATCGTGAGCGGAACCCCCGCGACGACGGCGAGGGCGGTGATCACAGCGAGCGTCTTGCGCTCACGGAACCACGTGCTGAACGAAACCAAGTCTCTGCTATCCCCCGGGCTGGAAAACCGCGTCCACGCTAACACGGCCCCCCGACGCGACCGGAATGGGGAGGACTCCCCATCCCCGCAGGGCCACGCGGATGCACGTCAGTCGTGCGCCCCACCCTCCCCTACGGGCGAGGACTGGTCAAGTCGCGTGGTCGCCACCTCGAGGAGCGGGAGGTCGTCGACGCCGACGAGGCGGGTGGTGACGGCGTACTCCACGAGGCGTGCACGACGGTTCGTCGCCAGCTTTCCGCGACCCCCGCGCAGCCCGGCGACCCCCAGCTTGTCGAGCTTGTCGCAGACGTTGTCGAGCTTCCGGTTGAACGTGGTCATGCTCCAGCCCAGACGTTCCGCAGCCTCCGCCGAGCTCGGGATGGTGCCTCGCCCGGGAACCGACTGGGTCAGCACGCCCTCGGCCAGCGCCACGATGAGCTGCCGCTGACTCGTCGTCAGCGTCACCGGCAGCACCGTGGTGGAACCGCCGGAGGAGTCCACCTGGACCGCGGTGTTGAAGTAGTCCTCGTCGCTCGAGATCGTGAAGTCGTAGGTCGTCGCGCCCGCACTGAACATGACATGCATGGTCTGGAACACGATGGGCAGCTTGGCGCCCGGCGCGAGCCACGCCTGCATGGTCCCCGTCGCGTCGGTGACGGTCGCGGTCAGGAGGGTCCCGACGTTGCTCAGCCACCACATCCCGAAGTCGTGACCGACCGTCAGGAAGCGGCGGTGCAAGTAGGGGTTCTCATCGATGGTCAGCTCGGCCTCGCGCCCGATTCCGAACTCGACACCGGGATCGACGCTGTACAACTCGCCGCAGTACTCCACGGTCAGCGGCTTCACGGCGGCCGTCACGACGCGCACGCTTTCAGCTGCTGCGAGGTTCGGCCGGCGCGGACGGTCGCGATGTCGATGCAGACCGGGACGCCCGGGGCCAGGCCGGTCACGGTCACGGTGGGATCCGCGGACACGGACGGACCATTCGTCGTGCCCTCCTGCACCCAGGTGTACTGGTCGCCCTTCTGCGCCTCCTCGGTCTTCCAGACGAACGTCGCAGCTGCGCCGTCCGGACTTCGGACCGCCGAGACCAGCACGGGCGGGGGGACGACGGTCACCGCGATGGAGCTGTCGCCGCCCGCGCCCGGCGTCTCCGGTGTGTATGCCGGGGCCAGGACATTCGCGACGACGGCCGCCGCGATGCCCAGGACGACCACGGCTGCGGCGCCCGCGCCGATCCAGGCGAGGAGGCGTCGGCGCGGGTCGTTGGCGCGATCGCCGGCACTGGGTGTGTCGCTGTGGCGGGCCGTTTCGCGGTCTGCCTCATCCGCGGCCGGGGATGCCGGCGCCGCCGGGCGAGGCCGGAGGACGGTGTGCTCGGGCACAGCGGTGACACGGTCGACCCGGGCAGGGGCATCCGGCGAGATCGGGACGACGCCCCGCACGACGGTGGCGGCGGGCTCGACCGGCGGCGCCGGCTGGGCCTGGATGGTCGCGACCGAACGCGCCCGGGTCTCCTGCTCGTCGCCGCCGCCCGGCGTCGGCCGCACCTCCCCGAGCTGCAGGTTGGGCACATCGATGCCTGTCGGCGCGAGGCCCAGCTCCAGCTCGACGCGCTGCAGCGCGCGGGCGAAGTCGACCGCCGAACCGTAGCGGTCCTCCCGCCGGGTGGCCATGCCGCGCCGCAGCGACGCGGTCAGCGAGGAGGGCACGTCGCCGCGGTCCAGCGGGGTGACCATCCCGCGTTCGATGCGTCCCATCAGGTCGAGCGTCCCATTGGACCGGCCGGGAACCTCGAACGGCGTACGCCCGGCCAGCAGCGTGTACACGGTCGCGGCCAGCGAGAAGATGTCGCTGCGCACATCCGGGTCCGGGTCGTCCGAGAACATCTCCGGCGGCGACCACGGCACGCTGAGCCCGACGCTGCGACTGCCGGAGGTCGCCGTGTCCGTCGGCTCGCGCCGCAGCTCGGACAGCGTCGTCGTGTGCACGGGGAGTTCCTCGAGCGCCGAGGCGATACCGAAGTCGGTCAGCGCCGGCCAGCCCAGCGCGGTGGTCAGGACGTTCGCCGGCTTGATGTCGCGGTGCAGGATGCCCGCGGCGTGCGCGGTCGCGACCGCACTCGACAGGCGGACACCGGTGCGCAGCGCGTCCTCCACCCCGATGCGCTCGCGCTTCAGCTGGTCGGCCAGCGACGGTCCGGAGCAGTACTCCATCACCAGGTAGGGCCGGTCGTCGCCGGCCACCCCCGCGTGGAAGATCGTGACGATGTAGGGGTGCGCGGACAGCCGCGCCATGACATTGGCCTCGGCGACGAAGTGGGCGCGGGCGGCCTCATCCACGCCGTCGGTCAGGAGGACCTTCACGGCGACGCTGCGCTTCGGGAGCTCCTGCTCGTACAGGAAGACGTCGGAGAATCCCCCGGACCCGAGCAGCCGGATGAAGTGGTACCCGCCCAGCTCGGGCGGCTGCGACGCCATGCGCCTCATCCGGCCGCCTCGACCGTCAGCGTCGCGCCGCTCCCCAGGTCGATCACGGTGCCGATGACGACGGTGGTCGGCTCGCCGCTGCGCAGCTTCTGCGGGGATGCGCCCGGCAGCACGACGAGCGTGCCGTTGCGGGAGTGCAGGTCGGTGACCACCACACTGTCCCCCTCGACGACGACCGCGACGTGCGAGCGGGAGATGTCGTCCTCCGCGCTCGTGAGCGTGACCGGGCGGGCGCCATGGAGCGACGGGACCGCGGTCACGCTCGGCGCCCGGCCGACGACGATCGGTACGCTGAGCGGCTCGCGGCGACCGTCGGAGAGCAGCACCGCGAACTCCTCTCGCGCGGGGACCGGCTCCGGGGTCTCGGCGGCCTCCGCCGCCGGCGAGCGCCGGGGCAGGTCGCCGCTCATCACGGTCAGACCGTCGTGGTCGCCCTCCAGGCGGCCGGCTGCCGGCGGGAACGAGTCGGTGATGAAGCCGGGGAGGTCGATCCGCGCGGGCGCTGCCTCCTCGTCCTCGGGCCGGACGGCGGCCTCCTCGACGCTGCGGACCATCGTCGCGCCGAACAGGTGGTCGTAGCCGGCGGTCTCCGGAGTCGCGGACTCGTCGGCGTCTTCCGATGCGGATTCGGATTCCGCCGAGACCCCGCCGAGGGTCGCCTCCGGCACTCTCGTCTGCAGGTCCGGCTGGGCCGGTTCCTCGACCACCGCATAAACCGGCCCGGTGTCGCGCTCCCGCTTCGGCGGCGCGGCGACAGTGGCGGCCACATCCTCCGGCCGCTCGGCCGCTGCCCACCCGAGGCCGGTCGCGCGGACCACGCCTTCGACCAGCGGAAGGGCACCCTCGGACGTGCCGTCCCCGATGCTGACGGCCTCAGCGTCGGTGAGTTGGGTCTCCACCCACGACGACACCCCGGTCGCCCGCACCGTGCGCTCCCGACCGCTTTCCGTGACGACCGCCGACGCCGTCCCGCGCACCGCCAGCAGTACAGCGTCGGTGGAGGCGTCGAGCAGTGCGAAGGACGGCGTGCGGCTCAGGCCGCCGGCGACCAGCGCGTCCAGAGTCTCAGCGAACCCGGCGCGCACGGCAGGAAGCAGGGTGCGCAGTCGTCCGGCGTCCGGTTCGACCACGAGCAGGGCTCGTCCACCGCCCGCGACGACCGCCCACTCCCCGGCTGCCGCCTGCTGAACCTCGAACACGGACGACCTACTCCCTCGGCTGCGTGTCTTCCAGCTCGCGGCCGCTTCCGCCGTCCACGCGTTCGCGCGTGTCGACGGGGGCCGGAGCGTTCTCCCCGGTCACCGATTCAACCACGATCACGGTGATGTTGTCGTGGCCCCCGGCCTGGTTCGCCGCGTCAACGAGTGCCGCGGCCGCATCCGTCGGGCTGGTCCGGGCGAGGATCTCGGCGATCCGCCCGTCGTCGAGCTCGCGCGTGAGGCCGTCGGAGCAGATCAGGAAGACCTGCCGTCCCTCCTCCGCCAGCAGCGCGCTGTCCGTGTCGACGAAGTCCTCCGCGCCGAGCGCCCGGGTGATCACATTGCGCTCGGGATGCACCGCCGCCTGCTGCTCGGTGATGAGTCCGGCATCCACCAGCTCCTGCACCGCCGAGTGATCGACGGTCAGCTGCCGGAGCTCGCGGCCGTCCCAGGCGTACACCCGCGAGTCGCCGACGTTGATGACCATCCACTGCTCGGTGGCGAGCTCCGGGACGCGGACCCGCACGACGCCGGTCAGCGTCGTACCGGCCACCGCAGCTCCCGACTCGTCGGCCCCGGAAAGCGAGCGGACGGCCGCGTTGGCCTCGTCGATCGCCCGGATGACCTCGTCGGGCGTGGGCCGGGTGCCCTCCTGCAGGGTGCGCGCGAGGCTCTCCACGGCCGTGCGGCTCGCCAGGTCGCCGCGGGCGTGACCGCCCATGCCGTCGGCGACCACGAACACCGGGTCCTGAGCGAGGGCGCTGTCCTCGTTGACGTGCCGGACCGCACCTGTGTCGCTGCGGATGCTCACGCCGACGAGAGAGCTCATGTACGCGGGTCCTCCCGTGTGCCGTCGACGGCCGCGTTCTCGGTCTCGTCGTCTTCGTCCGTGTCACCGTGGATGGCATCGGCGACACTGGTTCCACTCATCTTCAGCTTCACCAGACTTGCAATCGTAGCGACAACCATCGACCCGACGATGACGGCGAGCGATGTCCAGGTGCTGATGTCGGGCGCCCACTCGATCGGATGGCCGTCATTGATGAACGGCAGCTCGTTCTCGTGCATGGCATGGAAGATCAGCTTCACACCGATGAAGGCGAGGATGAACGCGATCCCGTACTTGAGGTACACCAGCTTGTCGAGCAGGTGCCCGAGCAGGAAGTACAGCTGGCGGAGACCCATCAGGGCGAACACGTTGGCGGTGAACACGATGAACGGGCTCTGCGTGATGCCGAAGATGGCCGGAATGGAGTCCAGGGCGAACAGCAGGTCGGTCGTGCCGAGCGCGATGAAGACGATGATGAGCGGCGTGAACATCCGGCGGCCGGCGACGATGGTCCGCAGTTTGTTGCCCTCGTACTGATTGGAGACCTTGAGGTGCCTGCGGGCGAAACGGATGAACCAGGAGTCGTTCTCGCCGTCGTCGTCGTGGTTTCCGAACGCCTGGTTGAAGGCCGTCCAGAGCAAGAACGCGCCGAAGACGTAGAAGATGGCGCTGAAGGTCGCGATCAGTCCGGCGCCCAGCACGATGAAGACCCCGCGGAACACCAGCGCCATGATGATGCCCACCATGAGCACCTCTTGCTGGTATTTCCGGGGCACCGCGAACCGCGACATGATGATCACGAAGACGAACAGGTTGTCGATGCTCAGGCTGTACTCGGTCAGCCACCCGGCAAGGAATTGGCCGGCGTGCTCCGCGTCCCCGATCAGCAGCATCAGCAGCGCGAACACCAGCGCGAGGGCGACGTAGAAGGCGACCCAGAGGGCCGACTCCTTCGGGCTCGGGATGTGCGGCCGCTTGAAGATGATCAGCAGGTCGAACGCGAGGATGGCCAGGAGAACGACGAAGGAGCCGATCTCGAACCAGAGGGGCAGAGCGGTTTCCACGGGGGACCTTTCGAAGGGCGTCGGATATCGCCGAAAGTCTCTCCCGCACCTCGCGGTGCCGCTGTGCCCGGGGCTGCCTCCGTGGCGGACCGTGATGACGTGCACAGCGCCGAACCGTCGTGCGACTTTCGTCAGACGCCGGTCCGTCCGGGATACTCCCCTTCGCTCCCTCCATCCTAGCGGGGTCGCCGGGCGGGAGTGAGTCGGAGCGAGCCCTCCCTCACCCGCGCATCGCGGCGTGGACCAGCACGAACGTCAGCAGACCGATGACCAGCAGGAGCACGACGACGCCGATCGCGATCCCGGCCGGGTGGCCCAGATTGATCGTCCACCCGACGCCGAAGCGTCGTTGGACGAACAGCGCGGCGTCATCGCGATTGACGTAGAAGATGCCGGCACGCCAGTAACGGTCGTCGTCCGGTGTGTCGACCGGTCGACGGCCGCCACGCTCGTCGGCGATCAGCCGAGTGTCGTTCGCCATCAGTCGGCGCCAGCGCAGCGCGAAGACTGCCACGGATGCGGCGAGCAGCACCAGCGCGATGACCGGTCCGGCGATGATCAGGGCGGATGCGCCTCCTGCCAGCTGACGCGTCAGCGCGCTCCAGGCGAAGACGACGGCGATCAGGAAGAGAACCCGACCGATCAGGGTCGACATCGTCGCGCGCATCTCCCGAGCACGACGCGCGTTCGTCTGCGCGCTGGCGCCGGGCAGTGCGCGGATCGGGACGAGGCGCCCGAGGAACGAGAGGGCGAACAGGCCGACCACCGGGATGGTGCCGATGAACAGGATCCCGAAGACGCTCCAGACGCTCTTCGCCACGTATTGCTCCGACCGACCCCCGGCGCCGTTGCCCGTCGGGACGGTGCTGGGAAGCGACGGATAGAGCACGATCAGCACGGCGTAGGCGGCCCCGAGCAGCAGGAGGGCCGCGATGAACCACCCCACGGGCACACGGGGCCGGCCGCCGGGGTCGACGCTGGCTGCCATCCTCACGGGGACGCCCTCGAACCAGTCGCCCTGTTTCTTGGCCGCGATGATCAGCCGACGGGAGACGACGTACGCCGCGAACTGTCCGACGACGACGACCAGGATGATGACGACCGCGATGGCGGGTGAAGCCGACGCAGCGCTGACGGCGAGAACGAGGATGCCCGCCAGCCAGATCAGGGCGACGAGGATGCGGTAGCGGCGGATCGCGGAATGGATGACCGGCTCGTCGAGGTGGCCGCTCGGGACGCTGACGCCCAGCGGCACGGTGGGCCGCATCATGGCCGGGAGGGCGATCATCAGGGCGGCGATCGCGGTGAGCACCACCCCGGAGATCAGAAAGGTCGCTGTGCTCATCGTTCTCCGCCATTCCTCCGTTGGGCCGCGAACCCGGAGAGGATCTCCTTCGCCGCAGCCACGATCGTTTCGTCCTGCTCTCCCTGCGCGACACCTTCGGCGAGCACCGTGGCGAGGCGACCGGCCCAGGCATCCCGGTCGGCCGAGCTCCACGCGGCTTCTTCCGCGGTTGCGCTCCGAGGCCCGCGGGCGACCACCGAGCCGGCGGAGCGGTTGGATCGCACCAGCCCCTCCGCGCGGAGCAGGTCGTAGCCTTTGCTCACGGTCGCCACGTTGATACCGAAGCGGGCAGCGAGTTGCCGGACCGGCGCCAGCTGGTCTCCGGGTCGAAGGGTGCCGCCCGCGATGCCTTCGACCACCCGATCCCGGAGCTGCTGATACAGCGGGACCGGGGAGAGCGGGTCGATCTCGATCTGCATGGAATGCTCACCTCCGGGCTTGTACCACTTGTACTAGTTGTTATAGTACACGTGTCACACCCCGTGTGGCGAGTTCAGCCCCCCGGTTTGATGGCCACACGCCCGCTGCCGGTCCGGGCGAGGTATAGCCGCGCTCCGGTCCGGGCGAGGAACTCGTCGACGGCTTCACGCGAGCCCTGCCACCAGCCGTAGTCGTCGAGCAGCAGGACGCCTCCCGGTGTCAGCCGGTCGTACAGGTGCACCAACTCATGCGCGGTGGACTCGTACCAGTCGGTGTCCAGCCGAAGCAGCGCGATGCGCTCGGGCGCCTGACCGGGGACGGTCTCTTCGACCGGTCCTTTGATGAAGTGCAGCTTTTCCTCGGGATAGGGAACCTGACGGAAGCCCTCCTGCACGTCCTCCAGGGAGGCGTACGCCCAGACACGGGAGGTCTTGTCGTAGGACGCCAGCAGGTCGGCGGCCGGCCGGCCGTCGCCGCGGCGGTCCTTCGGGCCGGGAGCCGTCATCCCCTCGTAGGTGTCGAACAGGTACAGGTCGCGGTCGTGCGCGCCCGAACCGTCGAGCGCCCGGGCGATCGCGTGCATGCTCCCGCCGCGCCACACGCCGCACTCGACGACCGCGCCCGCGATGTTGTACCGGTTGATGTAGCGGGCGGCCATGATGCCCGCGTACAGCTTCTCGACGTTCGTCATCGTGTACGGCCGGACCAGGCGCATGATCTCAGCGGCCTCGTCGTCGATATCCGCCGGGATCTTCGGCGCCGACGGCTCCTGGGGAGTGCTGTGCCGCACGCGCCGCAGTTCGTACCCGGTCAGCCGAGAGAGAGCACCATTGATACGTTTCCGCATGGACACACCCACAAGCTACCCCACGGACCGATCCGGAACCCCGAAGGTGACGACCGCCGCTCAGCAGGACTCGCGCTGAATCGCGGTCTGCACGCGCTGCGCGAGACGTCGCACTTGTGCATCGCTCCAGGTCAGACTCTTCCTGCCGTCGTCGGATGTCGGCACGATCGGCAGGTTCACGTCGGCGCCGCCTGTTTCCACCGTCAGGACGATCGCGAGAGCGATCTGCGGGTAGGGCGGTCGCGAACGCGACTCGTCGACGGCGACATTTCGCACGCTCGAGGCGGGCAGTTCGAAGAACACGGCCCGCTTGCGCCGTCCCGTGAACAACACCCGTCCTGAGCCGACCGCGAGGCTGAACCCCAACGGCATGAAGGCAGCCATCGGCATCCCGAGGCTCGCAAGCGCTCGCACTGTCGTCGGAAAACGCACCGCCCGCACCAGCGCATCGATGGACTGAGAGGGCGAGTTGTCCGACATGGCGCAATCGTATTGACCGGACGACGGCGGTCGAATCAGCGGCTCTCGTAGATGTCGCGGCGATGACCGGCCCGGACGATCGTGACCGTGAGTTCGTCGTCGAACAGGTCATAGATGATTCGGTAGTCGCCCGCGCGGACCCGCCACGCGGTTTCCTCCCCCACCAGCTTTCGCGCGCCGCGAGGGCGCGGATCTTCGGCCAGACCTTCGATGAGCTGGAGAACCCGTTCGCGGGCTGAGTGCGGAAGCTTCCTGACCTGTCGAGCGGCTGCGGTTGTGAAGTCGATCCGGTAGGTCACGAGTTCAAACCGTCACGCAGCTCCTCCAAGCTCACCCGACCCCCGTCGTCCTCCGCCTTCGCCGAGCGATAGGCCTCGACATCCTGGGCCATCTCGAAAGCCTCTAGCGCCTCAAGGTCGGCGACACTGACAACCACAGCGGCCAGCTTGCCGTTACGCGTTACCCCGACCCGCTCACCGCCGTACATGGCGCGTCCGAGCACGTCAGCCAGATGGCCGCGCAGTTCGCGAGCCGATACCTCGCCGGTCAGTGTGTCCATGTGGTCATTGTAACTCTTAAGTACGCTGTGTACACAATGCGGGCCACGGGACGACGAGTCCCGCCGTCGGACTCAGCCGCCTTCCACCCGCTGCACGGGCGACGCTACTGTGGCGCGAGAGGCCGCGTGACCCAGAACGGAGCGGTGATGGTGGGTGCCGTCGTATGAAGAAGTGGTCGGTGGTGATCATTCTCGGCTGCGCCCAATTCGTGATGGTCCTCGATGGAACCGTCATGAACGTGTCGATCTCGACCGTTGTAAAGGATCTCGGTACGACGGTGTCTGCGATGCAGGCCGCGATCACGTTCTACACGTTGACGATGGCCGCCGTGATGCTGCTCGGCGCCAAGCTCGGCGATATCTGGGGCCGGCGCCGAGCCTTCGTCATCGGGGCGTGCGTCTACGGGGTCGGGTCACTGATCACGGCGTTGAGCCCGAACATCCAGGTGCTGTTCCTCGGCTGGTCCATCATCGAAGGCCTCGGCGCGGTTTTGGTGATCCCAGCAATTGCCGCACTTGTCGCGGACAACTATTCGGGCAAGGACAGGATCACCGCCTACGCGATCATCGGCGCCGTCTCGGGTGCCGCGGTGGCAGCCGGTCCGCTGATCGGCGGATTCATCACCACCTACCTCAGCTGGCGCTTCGTCTTCGCCGGCGAAGTCGTGATCATGGCAGTCGTCGCGATCGTGGCCCGATTCGTCAACGATGCGGCAGTTCGGCAGAAGGTGCGAATAGATGTCCTCAGCGCCCTGCTGTCGGCTGTTGGCCTCGTGCTCGTCGTCGGTGGAATGCTGCAAAGCAAAACCTGGGGGTGGATCCTCCCGCTGTCCTCACCGACGATCGGCGGAGTCCCGGTGGCCCCACTCGGAGTCTCGCTCACCGCCTGGTTCATCGCCATCGGCGCTGTCCTCCTCTTCCTGTTCGTCCGGCGTCAACAGTGGCTCGTCGCCCGCGATAGGCCTCCGCTCGTCCACGTCTCGATGTTCTCCATCACGCGGCTGCGCAGCGGACTCTCGGTGCTCGGCGCCCAATACGCCGTCACCGCCGGCCTGTTCTTCATGGTCCCGGTCTACCTCCAGATGACGCTCGGCCTCGACGCCCTCGAGACAGGTATCCGAATCTTCCCGCTATCGATTGCGATCATCATCTTCTCGATTGTGGGAACCAGGCTGTCCCGCCGGTGGCCTCCACGCAGGATCGTCTGGGTGGGTCAACTGGTGCTTGTGCTGAGCGGGTTCCTTCTGCTCGCGTCGGTCACGGCGGACCTGCGAAGCGGGTTGTTCGCGGCCGGGATGTTCCTCACGGGCTCCGCGCTCGGGTTGCTTGCGTCGCAGCTCGGAAACGTGAACATGTCCAGCGTCAGCGACAAGGAAACCAGCGAGGTAGGCGGCCTCCAAGGGGTGTTCCAGAACCTCGGGTCGTCCCTGGGTACCGCCCTCATCGGATCCATCCTCATCGGAGCGCTGTCGAGCTCGTTCGCTTCCGGCGTCGCGACCAGCGGCCTCTCCCCCACCACGGTTTCCATCGTCCAGGCGAAAACACAGGGCGGCGTGGCCATCGTCCCGTCCGCAAGCGTCGACCAAATCGCCACGTCCGCGGGGCTTTCGAGCGCCGACGCGCAGAAGCTCGCGGGCATCTACCGCGATTCTCAGCTCGCCTCCTTGCGGGTTGCGTTCGTCGGCCTGATCTCTATCAGTCTGTTGTCCCTCGTTTTCGCGCGCGGGCTTCCCGTCGAAATATCCGGACGCACGCGGTCGAAGACGACTCCGAGCTAAGTCGATCCGGACGTCACGCGGTGCGGCAGCAGCTCCACGCAAAAAGCCCGGAAACCAGTGAATGACTGGTATCCGGGCTGATGGTGACCCCAGCGGGATTTGAACCCGCGTTACCGCCGTGAGAGGGCGACGTCCTAGGCCGCTAGACGATGGGGCCGTCTGGCAACTAGAAAATCATGCCACAGATGGGGTGCGGGTGCCAAAACGAGGGCGGCCACCCGGGCGAGTCGGCGCCGCACCGCGGAGCCGCGTCAGACCAGGACGCGCAGGGCGCCCGGGGCCACCGCCACGTCGATCGGGAGGGGCCCAATCCGCTCACCGTCGGCGTAGGCGATGATGTCGTCGGCCTCGATGCGGACGCTCGTGACCGGGAGGAGGGTGACCTCGGGCAGGTCGGTGTGCTCGCCGCGGAAGACTTTCGGGAACATGCGCAGGAAGCGGAGGCGCGTCATCCGCTCCACGATGAAGAGGTCGAGCCGGCCGTCGGAGAGGTCGGCGTCGGGCGCGATGCGCATGCCGCCCCCGAGGGAGCGGTTGTTGGCGACTGAGACGAGCATCGCCTCCACCTCGATGAGGCGCCCGTCGGCGTGGATGCGGTACGGGCGCGGTTTCAGCGTCGCCAGCTCGCGCAGCAGGGCGAAGATGTAACGGCTGCGGCCGCGTGGGCGGCTCATCAGGTTGGCCCGCTCGTTGACGGTCGCGTCGAAGCCGGCCGAGACGACGCAGCCGAACCAGGTGGTCAGCTCGCCGTGGCGGATCGTTCCGGCATCGATGGCCCGTGGCTCACGTTGCAGAGCATCCAGCAGTCGTTCGATGGCGGCCTCGGTGTCGTGGATGGGGATACCGAGCCCGTCGGCGAGGTCGTTTCCGGTCCCACTGGGAACGATCCCCAGCGGCAGCCCGGTCTCGGCGACGAGGTCGATGCCGAGGTTCGCGATCCCGTCGCCACCGACCACGACCAGGGCGTCCGCGCCGTCCTGAATGGCCTTCGCCGTCTCGCGGCGGAGCAGCTCGATGTTCGCCTCGTCCACGGCGACCACCCGGTGGCCGGCCTCGCGGAGGCGCTCGACGACGCGCGGCCCGACGTCGCGGCGGTGCCCGAAGGAGGCCATGGGGTTGACCGCGACGACCACGGCCCGCGAAGTTGCGGTCACAGTGCACGATAATGACACACCGCACGTCCGGACCCCGGCGCGGCGCGGCCTGCGCCGGGGCGGATAGGGCGCCTGGCGCCCGCGCGCTTGCGTGTGCATCCCAACCGGTATTTCCTTGAGCCATGAGACTCACGAAGTTCGAACACTCCGGCCTGCAGCTCGAAGCGGACGGACGCAAGCTCTTCGTCGATCCCGGCAACTTCACCTCTCCCCTCACGGACACCGCGAACGCCGTGGCCGTCGTGATCACCCACGAGCACCCCGACCACTGGACGCCAGAGCAGCTGAAGCGCGTGCTCGACGTCTCCCCCGAGGCGAAGATCTTTGCGCCAGAAGGGGTGGCGAGGGCCGCCTCCGGGTTCGACGTCACCGTCGTCCACGCCGGCGACACGATCGCGGCAGAACCGTTCACCCTCCGCTTCTTCGGCGGCCGCCACGCGGTCATCCACGAGTCCATCCCGGTGGTCGACAACCTCGGGGTGCTGGTGAACGAGCAGCTGTACTACGCAGGCGACTCGTTCTTCGTCCCGGCGGAGGTCGAAGTGGATCTGCTCGCTGCACCCGCCGGCGCCCCCTGGATGAAGATTTCGGAGGCCATGGACTACGTGCTGGCCGTGAAGCCCAAGCGCAGCTTCCCCATCCACGAGATGGTGCTCTCGCGGGCCGGCAAGGACATGGCCAACACACGCCTGCAGTGGGCGACCGAGCAGAACGGCGGCAGGTTCTTCCCCCTCGAGCCGGGCGACTCGCTCGACCTGTGATCGCCGCCCGACCGTGAGCGCCGACCGAGAAGCAGACCGCCCCGCCGTCGTCTGGTTCCGCGACGACCTCCGGATCGCCGACAACCCGGCGTTGCACGCCGCCGCTGCCACGGGGCGGCCGGTGCTCTGCGTCTTCGTCTGGGATGCGGAGACCCGCGGGCTGCGCATTCCGGGCGCAGCGAGCCGCTGGTGGCTGCACCACAGTCTCGCGTCGCTGACGGCTTCCCTGGAGCGTCTCGGTGCCGGCCTGGCGGTACTGCGCGGGCCGACCGAGCAGGTCATCGCTCACGTGTTGCACGAGACGGACGCGGCGGCGGTGTTCTGGAACCGACGCTATGGCGGCGCCGAGCGACGCATCGACGAGGCGGTGAAGAGCGCTGCCCGCGCGGCCGGCATCGAGTCGACCAGTTTCGGAGCGAACCTCCTCTTCGAGCCGTGGACCATCCGGACCGGCCAGGGCACCGCCTTCTCCGTCTACACGCCGTTCTGGCGCGCCTGCCTCGCGGCTCCCCCGCCGCGCAGGCCGGGTCCCGCGCCTCGCACGTTGCGACCCGCGAGCCTCCCGAGCACTGTCGATGCGTTGGCGCTCGACGACCTCGGCCTGTTGCCGACCCATCCCGACTGGGCGGACGGCCTCCGCGCCGCGTGGGAGCCGGGCGAGAAGGCGGCGCACCACCAGCTCAAACACTTTCTGGCCGACGGCCTGGGTGTATACCGCCAGGACCGCGACGCACCTGGGGTCGATGGGACCTCTCGGCTCTCCCCGCGGCTGCGCTGGGGAGAGCTGAGCCCGCACCAGGTCTGGCACGCGACCGAGGAGCGACGCGACCGCTCCACCGCGGAAGGCGCTGCCACCTTCGCTGCGGAGCTGGGATGGCGCGAATTCGCCTATCACACGCTCTTCGAGCACCCGGACCTGGCGACCGTGAACATCCATCGCGAGTACGACTCCTTTCCGTGGCCCCGACTGCATCCGTCGGCGTTGAAGGCCTGGCAGCAGGGTCGCACCGGAGTGCCCCTGGTGGATGCCGGGATGCGGGAACTGTGGAGAACCGGCGTCATGCACAACCGTGTGCGCATGGTAACGGCGTCGTTTCTCATCAAGAACCTGCTCATCGATTGGCGGCTCGGCGAACAGTGGTTCTGGGACACACTCGTCGACGCCGACCCGGCGAACAACGCCTTCAACTGGCAGTGGATGGCCGGAAGCGGGGCCGACGCCGCGCCCTACTTCCGGGTGTTCAATCCGGAGCTTCAGCGTCAGAAGTTCGACAGGAGCGGTGACTACGTACGCCGCTGGGTGCCGGAATGGGACACCGGCGACTACCCGGCCCCGATCGTCGACCTGGCGGAGTCGCGGCGCGCGGCTCTGGCGGCTTACGAAGTCGTCAAGCACTCACGCTGAGCGAGGCGAATGGACGAACGGACGCGAGAGGAGTCAGCGCCCGTGCTCGGCCAGGATCTGGTCGACGTCGATGCGCTTCAGCAGCGCCTCCCAGTCGATGGCCCGCGCCTCGTCGACCTTGTCCTCCTCGGCCAGCACGCGGCCGCTGCGCTCGACGACGATGCCCTCCGGCACCATCCGGTTGAGCTCGGCGAGGATGGCGTCGTCGACGGCTTCCGTGTCGAAGTCGGCGCCGACGCGCGCCAGGTAGTCGCCGGAGACGGTGTAGGAGACGATTCCGGTTTCGATGCGGCTCATGCTCCGCATGGTAGCCGGTCGCGCACCGTGGCGGTCAAGCGCCTGCAGCGGTGGTCAGCTCGTCCAGGAACCGGGACTTCCCGATGCCGGCCTCGCCACCGATGGCAGGACGACCGATGCCAAGCGGCGTCCGAGCGCTGCACAATGTGGTCATAAGGAAAGGAGCCGATCATGGCGCAATTCATCGACGTCCACGACGGATTCGTGGGAGTCACGCGGGAACAGCTGGCGGAAGCGCACGACGCGGACGCGGCGATCGAGGGCGAGGAGGGTGTTCACATCGAACGCGCCTGGCTCGACCCGGTCAGCGGCAAGGTGTTCTGCCTCTCGACGGGACCCTCGAAGGAGGCGCTGATGCGCATCCACGAGCGGGCAGGACACCCGACCGACCAGGTGTACGAGGTCAGCATCGAGGTGTGACGCGCGTACAGTGCCGGGCATGAGCGATCGACCGGATGACACCCCAGCACCACGCGACGCCGACGAGCTGAACGAGGCCGTCAGCGACCTGGGAGAAACCGACACCGACCGCCTGGAGGCGGTCCGCGGGCGCAACGAATCGCTCGAGGAGCGCCTCCCGGGTGACGAGCAGCTGCCCCGCACGCACGGGTCCCCGGAAAAGGGGTAGCCCCGCCGCCCTGGCCCCGGCTGGGGACTGGGGCGGCGCTCCTCGCCTCTGTACGGTTGCCGGGTGAGCGGACAACGAATGCGGGACCGGGCGCCCGGCGCTGCGGTGATGGAGCAGGTGGTCCGGCTTCAGGAGGCCCGCCCGCGTCGTTCCGGGCTCGCCCGCGCTCTCGGGCGGCATCCGCTCAGCCACGATGCCCAGCCGTGGTTCTCCGGCGCCCTCGGCGAGCGGGAGGTCGGCGCGCTGCTGTCCCGGCTGCCGCAGGGCTGGAGCGCCTTCCACGCCGTCCCTGTCGGCTCGGGCGACGCCGACGTCGACCACCTCGTGGTCGGCCCGGGCGGTGTCTTCGTCCTCAACACCAAGCGCCACCCGGGGGCGCGCCTGACCATCTACTCGCGTTCGGTGCTGGTGGAGGGCGCCAAGAAGCCGTACCTCCGTAACTCCGACCTCGAGGCTTCGCGCGTGCGCGGCCTGCTGCTGCGCGCCGGCATCGAGGCTCCGGTGGAACCGGTGGTCGTGGTGGTGGGAGCCAAAGAGCTGCGAACGCGGCAGAAGCCCGCCCGCGCGACCGTGCTCCGTTCGGAGGACCTGGTCCGCTGGCTGTCCCGCCGACCGGATCGGGTGGATGCGGACACGGTCGCCCGCGCGGCGAGCCTCTTCGACGATCCGGGCACCTGGCGACCGGTCGTCTCGTCGCCGGAGACGATGCTGCGTTTCGACGCGATCGAGCGTGAAGTGCGCAGTGCCCGGCTGGTGCGCGTCGGGTGGGGCGTCGCCGGCGGGTTGGCCACGCTCGCGGTGGCCGTGCCGTTTCTTCCGCTCTGAGGCCGGAGCGGCCGCGGCGCTGAGCTCAGGCGCGGCGCGCCGTCGTCCGCATCGTCAGGGTGAGCGCGCCGTCCGCCTCGCCGAGTTCCAGGGCCACCGTAATGGCAGCCAGCTCGTCCAGGCCGCGCACATGCGTGCCGCCGCACGGGATCTCGACGATCCCCTCCGGCAGCTCGGCGCGCCAGCGACGGCGTTCGCCCAGCCCCCGTCCGTCGCCATCGCGGACGATGGACACCCCGGCCCCGCTCGCGACCCAGCCGGCCAGTGTGCGGTCGATTTCCTCGGTCGCCTCCGCCAGCCGGGAAGCCAGCTCGGCGGCGGCGAAGCCCTTCTTGCGCAGACTCTTCCCGATCCGGTACTCGTCGAGCGAGCCGTCCTCCAGGATGCGGGAGGACGTGATCGCGAGCTGGTCGAAATTCGGGCGCCCGCGTCCATCCATGGGCGCCTCCTTCGTCCACAGCGGCGCCAGGGCGTCGTTGAGGGCGAGTGAGGCGAGATGGCACGCCGTGTGCCCGGCGGAGAGCGCTCGGCGCCGCTCGGCGTCCACCGCCACCGTGACGGTGCTCCCCGGCTCCAGACCGGACACGTCGTCCACCAGGTGCGCGACCACGAACGCCCAGCCCGCGGTCCCGGTGCGCACCGGCGCATCCCCCACATACAGTGTCGTCCCGTCGGTCGCGCCGACGACCGCAGCCACGACCGGGTACGACCGCCCGTCCGCGGTCAGCTCTCCGGCGTCAGCGGGTTGGTCCGGCCAGACAGGGTCGACCGGGTGGAATGCCGTGCGGTCGAGCACGACCGCCGTGCGCCCGTCCGCGAGCGGCTCCAGATGGAGGACGGTCCCGGTCGACGTCAGGTCGCCGTCGGGGTAGGTGACGACGGTGTCGGTGCTCACATCGATGCTGCTGGGGAGGCTCATCCCTTCAGCCTACGGTCCCGGTGGAGTGGCGACCGGGGGCCGCGATACGGCAGCATGGCGGCATGGCGAACACCGGCGACCAGCCCTGGCAGCGCGTCCCCATCGACCCGCAGAGCGTCGACGCGCCCCTCTCCCGGGCCGCCGTCTTCCTGGTGGTGACCGTCGGCGACTCCGCCGAGGCGCTCGCCACGGTCAAGGCGGTGCTCGGCGGGATCACCGACCAGGTCAAGACCGTCGGCTTCCGCGACCTCGGCGCCCGCCTCTCCTGCAACGTCGGGATCGGCGCGGCCCTGTGGTCCCGGCTCACGGACACGCCGCCGCCGCGCGAGCTGCACCCGTTCCGCGAGATCGCGGGCCCCGTCCACACCGCAGTGTCGACGCCAGGGGACCTGCTCTTCCACATCCGGGCCGAACGGGGCGACTTCACGTTCGAGCTGGAGCGGCAGCTGCTCGACGCGCTGGGCGACGCGGTCCAGGTGGTCGACGAGGTCACCGGCTTCCGCTACTTCGACGCCCGGGACCTGCTCGGCTTCGTCGACGGCACGGCGAACCCGGCGGCCGGCGACATGGCACAGGCCACCACCGTCGGCGACGAGGACCCGGAGCATGCGGGCGGCAGCTACGTCGTCGTGCAGAAATACCTGCACGACCTCTCCCGCTGGAACGGCCTCCCTGTGCCCTCCCAGGAGGGTGTCATCGGCAGGACCAAGGTCGAGAACATCGAGCTCCCGGACGCCGAGCACGGCCAGAAGTCGCACAAGACGCTCGCGACGATCGTCGATGAGGCGGGCGTCGAGCACGAGATCCTCCGCGACAACATGCCGTTCGGGCGACCCGGCCACGGCGAGTTCGGCACCTACTTCATCGGCTACTCGCGGGCGCTGTGGGTGATCGAGCG